>CALDSD010000036.1 GCA_937911325.1 uncultured Neomegalonema sp. | reverse complement strand
CGAGCCCGGTCAGCACTCCTGCCGTCGCCCAGGGCGTTCCGACCGTCGATGCGCAGAACATCGCGCAAAACATCCAGCAACTTCGGCAGATGATCGAAGACGAGCTTCTGCAAAACGAGCAGTTGCTGCAACTCCGCGAGCAACTCGCCACCCTCACGGACCAGCTTGCGGAGTTGCAGCGCACCTATGAGGCCCTGACCCGGCTTGCCGAACTTCCCGAGATCATCCGCACGGAGATGGAGGAAGAGCTCAACGGTCTTCTGGATCAGGAATTCGAAGACATCATCGCAACCATTGAGGCGATCCGAACGGGCGATTTCTCTGGGTTGACGGGCTCAGGCGCCAGCGAGATCGAAACCCAGATGGACCGTGTCTTGGCTGATCTCGGCTTCGACGAGGACACGCTCGCGGAAATGGCGCGCAGCGGCAATCCGGGTGCCGAGCGCATCGCCACTCAGGCAACCACAGGCGCGCTCGTTTCTGCAGCAGCACAGAACAGCTATGACGATGCCGGGCAAAGCCTCGAACGCGTAGAACGCCTCGTCGGGCTGATCGATGACATGGACGAACTCAAAGAGAGCGTCGATCTGAACACACGCGTGACAGCCGAGCTTGCGATCGCGCTTGTCGCGATGTGGCAGCTTGAAGCGGTGCAGACCGTCGGCGACGGCACAGGCGGTGTGATTGATGCCGCGACTATCGCCGAAGAACAGCGCTTCATGGAATTCACCCTTCCAGAGCTGAGAGCGGAGTAAGGCGTTTCGAATTTGACCAGAGAACAGAGACATCGGTTTTCGCGTTCGAGCGCAGCGAGAGGCAGCGAACAACCGTTTCAATTGAATTCGAAACGCTGAGAGGTTGAAGCGTTGGACGAAGAACAGGCGATCATCGAGGAGGAGCTGGTTTACGGCGCGCTGAGACGGGAACGGCTCTGGCAACGCCTTGGCCTGATTGGTCTCATCTTCGGCATCGTTGGATGCCTCAGTGCGGCAGCCGTCGCGATCCTCGATGCCGATCCACCGCCAATCGTCGTGCCCTATGATCCTGAGAGCGGCTTCGCCCTTCCGGAAGCATCAGTCGGGGCCACTACCGTCACCGAAAATCAGGCCATCATTGAGGCGGAGGTCTTCCGTTATGTGACCGAGCGCGAGGTCTACAATCAGCTCGACAATGACGTCCGCATCCGGCGGGTGTTGGCAAGCTCAGATGGCGCAGCGGCCGCCTCGCTTCGGCAGATCTGGAACTCCGCCAATGCGGAATATCCACCGACTGTCTATGGACCAAATGCGCGGCTTGAGGTCGAGATCCTCAGCATCAACCGGATCGGGACCAATCGTGCGACAGTGCGTCTGCGCAAGCGCCTGACCTCAATCAACGGCGTCCAGACCGGCCTCTTTACCGCAACGCTCCTTTTTGAGTTCCGCCCCGAGGAGCGCCGCTCGATTGACGAGGTCTGGACCAATCCGTTCGGCTTCACGGTCGTCGAATACGCCATCCGCTCTGATAGATTGGAGAACTGACTTGTTTCGTTTCTTGGTCGCCTTTTTGGTTCTTCTGATGCCTTTTAGCCCTGCCTTGGCGGAAGCCGTCCCGCGAGGTGGCCCCAACGACAGCCGCGTGCGGATCGCGACCTATCAAGTGGGGCAGGTCTATCGGCTCAGTGTCTCACTCACCCATGTCACGACGATTGAGTTCGGCGAAGGCGAGAGCATCCGGTCGATCATCGCCGGCGACACAGAGGGTTTTGAGATCGACGGCGTACCGGGCGGGCGGGCCTTTGCGATCAAACCGCTTGCGCGCGGTGTCCATACCAATGTCACTGTCTATACGAACCGCCGGAGCTACTATTTCAACGTCCAGGAGGCGTCGAACCCGACCTTCTATGTCGTGCAGTTCCGCTATCCGGACGAAGAAC
>CALDSD010000035.1 GCA_937911325.1 uncultured Neomegalonema sp. | reverse complement strand
GAGAATCGACGGAAATGGAGGCGCCGGATGGCCGGCAGCGTGAACAAAGTCATTTTAATCGGCAACCTCGGGCGCGACCCTGAGGTGCGAACTTTTCAAAATGGCGGCAAAGTCTGCAACTTGCGGATCGCCACTTCGGAAACCTGGAAAGACCGAGGCTCAGGCGAGCGAAAAGAACGAACCGAGTGGCTCGCGGTGGCGAGTTTCTCCGAGCGGCTGGCGAATGTCGCCGAGCGATACCAGCGCAAGTGGTCGAAGTCCTACATCGTAGGGCAGCTTGAGACCCGCAAGTGGCAAGATCAGAATGGGCAGGATCGGTATAGTACAGAGGTTGTGCTTCGGCCCTACCGCTCAGAGCTGACGATGCTCGACGGCCGCGACGGCCCCTCGGGCGGCGGCGGCGACGACTACGGTGGCGGCGGAGGCTACGGCGGCGGTTCTGGCGGGGGCTCGGGCGGCGGCGCTCGAGATCAGTCTGGCCCAGCCGATCGTGGCGGTTTCGACAACGACCTCGATGATGAAATCCCGTTCTAGACCCCGGAGGTAGACATGACGACGCCGAGCGCGTGGCGAGACCAGAAGCAGTTCGTCGACGTGCTCGGACGTCGCATGGCCTATGTTGAACGAGGAAACCTCGAAAAGCCGGCGATCCTCTTCCTTCACGGCAATCCGACATCGTCCTTCTTGTGGCGTGACGTGATGCCGTCTCTGGAGGAGCTTGGACGTTGCATCGCGCCCGACCTCATAGGCATGGGCGACAGCGACAAACTTCCCGACCCCGGGGCAGACAGCTACCGCTTCGTCGAACACCGCTCATATCTCGACGCGCTCATCGATGCCGTGATCCCCGAGGGTCCCGTCACCCTGGTGATACATGATTGGGGCTCCGCCCTTGGATTTGATTGGGCGCGGCGCAACGAACATCGCGTCAAGGCGATCGCCTACATGGAAGGGATCGTCCGCCCCATCGCCTGGGGCGAATGGCCAGAGGTGATCCAGCCTTTGTTCTCCGCCCTGCGTTCGGACGCGGGCGAACAGATGATCCTCGAGAAGAACGTTTTCGTTGAAAAGGTCCTCCCCGGTTCGGTTCTGCGGACGTTGTCCGAGGATGAGATGAACGAGTATCGGCGGCCTTTCGCGGATTCCGGCGAGGCGCGAAGACCGACGCTCACATGGCCGCGTCAGATCCCATTCGACGGAGAGCCGCTGGACGTGCACGCGATCGCGACCGCCTATTACGACTGGCTTCGTCAGTGCGAGACACCAAAGCTGCTCATCAACGCGGATCCCGGCGCGATCCTCATTGGTGGGCCGCTGGAGACGGCGCGACTGTTTCCAAACCAGACCGAGCTTACGGTGAAGGGGTCCCATTTCATCCAGGAAGACTCTGGGCCCGAGATTGGCGAAGCGATCGCGCGTTGGCTGCGAGGATTGCACTAGCGTGGCGTCGCTCTGGAGCAATCTGCGGTGGGCATAGATCTGCGTCAGCGTCTCGTCATTGGCGTCGCGTCCTCGGCGCTCTTCGATCTGAGCGAATCCAATCGGGTTTTCGAAGTTGACGGGCTGGAAGCTTTCCGCGCCCATCAACGAGACCGCATGGACGATCCGTTCCCCAAGGGAGT
>CALDSD010000034.1 GCA_937911325.1 uncultured Neomegalonema sp. | reverse complement strand
CGCCCGCCGGGTTGCTGCGGCCAGCGCCGTGTTTATCATTTCGTAAGCCATCACTTACGCGTAAGCCACAACTTACGAAAAGTCAATGCATCCATCCAGACTCATATGGAGGTGAGGGTAAAGGGTGGTGAGTATCACGACCGAAGCAGCGATGCTCGATGGGCCTCTGGTTTCCAATGGCTACAATTCCGGCTAACGGTCGTGCCCATGATCCGGTCACATCGGCCAACGACGCAACTGTGCAGTCGGCGCTCCGCACCCCCTCCCGAAACCACAGCCTGCCGAAGCTGCCGCTCCTGTCAGAACATGAAGTAGCGCTGCGCCATCGGGAGGACATCTGCAGGCTCGCACGTGAGAAGCTCCCCGTTCGCGCGGACCTCGTAGGTCTCCGGATCGACCTCAACGTGGGGCAGCGCGTCGTTGAGCTTCATCGACGCTTTCGAGATCCCGCCCCGTGTGTTGGCAACCGGCAAGGTGCCCTTCGCGAGTCCCAGCGACGCGCCGATGTCCGCATCGTGGGCGGCCCCGCTTACGAAATGCACCGAAGACGCCTCCAGCGACCGGCCCATCGACCCGAACATGGGCCGGGTGTAAACCGGTTGCGGCGTCGGGATCGAGGCGTTGGGATCGCCCATCTGCGCGCAGGCGATGGTGCCGCCGATCAGCACCATCTCCGGCTTCACGCCGAAGAACGCGGTGTTCCAGAGGCAGAGATCCGCGCGCTTGCCCTCTTCGATCGAGCCGATATGGCTGCTGATCCCGTGGGCGATGGCCGGGTTGATCGTGTACTTCGCGATGTAGCGGCGGACACGCAGGTTGTCGTTGTCCCCGGTCTCCTCCGGCAGGCGCCCGCGCTGCACCTTCATCTTGTGCGCGGTCTGCCAGGTCCGCAAAAGAACCTCGCCGACCCGTCCCATCGCCTGGCTGTCAGAGGCGATGATCGAGAAAGCGCCCATGTCGTGCAGGATGTCCTCGGCCGCGATCGTCTCTCGACGTATGCGGCTCTCGGCGAAGGCCACGTCCTCTGGGATCGACTTGTCGAGGTGATGGCAGACCATGAGCATGTCGAGCTGCTCGTCAATCGTGTTGACCGTGAAGGGCCGCGTCGGGTTGGTCGAGCTCGGCAGAACATGGCTTTCGCCGCAGCCCTTGATGATGTCCGGCGCGTGCCCACCGCCGGCGCCTTCCGTGTGAAAGGCATGGATCGTCCGCCCCTTCATGGCGGCGACGGTGTTCTCGACAAAGCCAGACTCGTTGAGCGTGTCGGTATGGATCATCACCTGCACGTCCATGTCGTCAGCGACGGACAAGCAGCAGTCGATCGCGCCGGGCGTCGTGCCCCAGTCTTCGTGGAGCTTCATCGCGCATGCGCCGCCTTCCACCATCTCGACAAGGGCCGCGGGTTGCGAGGCGTTGCCCTTGCAGGACAGGCCGAAGTTCATCGGAAAGGCGTCGAGCGCCTGCAACATCCGACCGATATGCCAAGGACCAGGCGTACAGGTGGTCGCCAACGTGCCATGCGCCGGTCCGGTCCCGCCGCCAAGCATCGTCGTCACGCCCGAATGCAGGGCGTCTTCGATCTGCTGCGGACAGATGAAATGGATATGCGCGTCGAAGCCGCCGGCGGTGAGGATCTTGCCTTCTCCGGCGATCGCCTCGGTGCCCGGTCCCACGACAATGTCGACGCCGGGCTGCGTATCGGGATTGCCGGCCTTGCCGATCTTGGCGATGCGTCCGTCCCTGAGGCCGACATCCGCCTTGTAGACGCCGGTCCAATCGACGATCAGCGCGTTGGTGATCACCGTGTCGACAGAGCCCTGCGCGCGGGTCGCCTGCGACTGACCCATCCCATCGCGGATGACCTTGCCGCCGCCGAACTTCACCTCCTCGCCATAGGTGGTGAGGTCCTTCTCGACCTCGATGAAGAGTTCGGTGTCGGCAAGCCGCACCTTGTCTCCCGTCGTGGGGCCGAACATGGCGGCATAGGAGGATCGCGGGATCGACGTCGCCATCAGAGATCTCCCATCACGTGTTGATTGAACCCATAGACCTTTCGGGCGCCGGCATAAGGGATCAGCCGCACCTCGCGGCTCTGGCCCGGCTCGAACCGCACGGCGGTGCCGGCGGGAATGTCGAGACGCATGCCCCTGGCGGCGACCCGATCGAAGTCGAGCCCGCTGTTGGTCTCGGCGAAATGGTAGTGGCTGCCGACCTGAACCGGCCGATCACCGGTGTTCGCAACCATCAAGGTTATGGCCTCGCGACCATCGTTCAACGTGATGTCGCCGTCGGCGCAGATGATTTCTCCGGGGATCATACGCGCCTCCTCAGCGGATCGGATGGTGGACGGTGACGAGCTTGGTGCCGTCGGGAAAGGTGGCCTCGACCTGAACGTCGTGGATCATCTCGGGCACGCCCGCCATGCATTGATCGCGGGCGACGACCTGGGCGCCGGCCTCCATCAGATCCGAGACGGTTCGTCCATCGCGCGCGCCCTCCACCACGAAATCGGTGATCAGAGCGATCGCTTCGGGATGGTTGAGTTTCACCCCGCGCGCAAGGCGACCGCGGGCCACCATCGCGGCGACCGAGACCAGCAGCTTGTCTTTTTCTCGTGGCGTCAGTTGCATCTTACGAACATCGCTTTTTCAAAGGGTCCAGACTTTTGGCAAAGGCGCGCGCCCCAACGCGCTGAGAATAGGGATCAGGGTTTTGCGCAGTTCGAAACCGCTTTGCGCCAGCACGCGCACGCACAGAACCTCCGAGCGCAAAAGGCTCGCGCCCGCGGTTGCGGAGAGGGCCTCCCGCACCGGCTTCAAATGCGTCTCCGCGTCATCTCCCACGTAAAGCACGCTCGCCATCGCCCCGGCCCCGGCCAACAGCGCGCGGCGCGGCAGCACCTCGTCGACGCGTCCACTCAATCTCAGGGCGTCGGCATAGACCAACTCCCCCCCACGGCGGACGCGCCACTGATCGCTGAACTGGATCGACGCCAACCGCTCCCCCATCGCCGCCCGTCCGAACACAAGCGGCTCTACGGCGAAAAACGTGGCGTCGGGCGCGAGGTCGGCGGTCAGTCGGCGCTGCAACGAAGACTGGTCGAACAGAATCGTTTCTTGCGGCAGCCAATCCAGTCGAGCCCCGGACGCTGCACGCAAATTCACGGAGATCGAGCCGGTTTCGCCGGGCTGGGCGCGATAAGCGCGCTCGGCGGTCTGGGTGGCGCAGCGTAGCCATCCGCCTTGCTCGGCAGTCGCCCCATAGACGAACCGATCGCCGCCGGTCACGCCTCCGGATGTGTTGAGCAGGACGGCGTCCAACGCGCCGTACGGCGCGCCGCCTTCCGGCAGAAAAATCTTGGCGGAACCGCGTTGGCGCAGGCGTGTCAAACACGTCCGCCCATCGCGCGCGGCGGCCGCAAGACAGGCTTCGCCTTCGGATCGAGGCGGAAGCACGTCCACCACTACGCCGATCGCCTGCCCTTCCAAATGCCGCGCCACTCGCAACTCCCGCCTCGGATCTCTGCGTTTCGTTTCTTCATGAGACCCTACACGGATTCTCTCGGGATCGATCAAGATAAACCGCGAATTCTGAACGCATTTTGGGCGATGAAAGCATTTTTCGGCTGGAAATTAAGCAGAACACAACAGGCGCACATTTTTGCGCCGAATCGAACGGATTGCGGCGGTGCGGACGACGTGGCCGCGGCTCCGGCAGGGAAGACCGAAGCAGGCCTTAGAGCCAGGCCGTCGCCTGGGCGCGGGAGCCGACTTCGCGCGCAAAAAAATAGGCCGCAAACATGCGCGCGCCCGCCCCAGTCGCGCGTCATTCCCTTACAGGATCGAAAAAGGTCCGGCATCCAACCGGCTCTTCGTTCGGCCGCAAACGCAAGGCCGTCCTTGGACGATCATCGCAGATAGCGACCCGGTCGAAGACGCTGCGAGAGCCTCAACCTCCTCCGACGATTTCACAGCGTGATCTCCATTCCGTCATAGCCGATCTCCCAACCCGCCGCCTCGGCGCGCTCGCGCTCTGGACCCGAACGCCAGACCGGATTGGTGTTGTTCATATGCACGTAGACCTTGCGCGCGACGCCCAGGTCAGAGAACGCGGCCAACGATCCGCCCTCGCCGGACATCGGCATATGCCCCATCCGGCGACCAGTCTTCTGACCGACGCCCTGCTTGATCATCTCGTCGTCCTCCCACAGCGTTCCGTCGAAGAAGACGAGGGCCGCGCCGCCGAGCCGGTCCGCAAGCGCCGCCGGCATCGCCGCGCAGCCGGGAATGTAGAAAAAAGAGGACGCCCCGTCAGACAGCTCGACGCCAACCGTCTGCTCGCCGAGCACCTCGGTTTCCACAGTCTCTCCTTCAAGATACAGCGGCGTTTTCCCAGGGACAGAGAAAAGCGACGCGCGCACCCCTGGCGCAAGGTCGAAGGGATCCTCCAAGCCGATGACGCGACGGGTCACCAAGGCTGGGTCGAGCGCATTGAAAATCGGGTTGGCCGCAAGAACCTCGGCGACCTCGGCCGTTGTGATCAGCTGGAAAGCCTGCCGTTCGCGCAAGGTCAGCAATCCGCCGATATGGTCGATATCCGCGTTGGTGAGGAGAACGGAAACAATAGGCGTGTCCCGCAGCCCTTGATCCGAGCGCGGCTGCAGCTGCGATCGCGCCATGATCTGCGCGCGAATATCAGGGGAGGCGTTGATGAGCGCCCAGTTCGCCCCCTCGGACGAAACCGCAAGCGATGACTGGGTGGCGCTGGGCGCGCCCGCGCCCTCCCGCCAATACGCCGCCGAGTTGCGCGCGTTGCAATTCCATTGGGGAAGGCCGCCGCCAGCCGCCGCACCGACGATAAGCGCTCGAAGCGTCATGCGTAGCCCGCGCCCTCGTGTCAGAAGCGGATGCTGTCGTTCTCAGCGGAGGCGTACATGTTGATCTCCATGCCGCACGCGATCTCTTCAATCCTCGGGGGGGTCCATGTCATCTCGTGTCTCCTGATCCAGACGATCTCAAATGCGCCTTTACGGAGGATCTAGGATAGATGGCGTTGCGACAAGACCCGCTTTCATCACCTTTCGAGCGCTTGGCCGCGATGCCTGTGAAAACGTCCGCAGGCTCAACGGGCTAAGAGAATTCCCGCAACCGGCGCAATCGTCACTTTGTCGTCAGTTTTCCGAGTCGGAAGGCTGTTCGCTCCTAGGGACGAGTGTCGCCGCCCGTGATCCGCGGCGCCGTTCTAGTCTCGACGCCGGGACGCTGCTCCTCGGATCGATAAAGGGTCGCAAGCTTCTGCGGCGATACTCCAAGCGAGTAAAGCAGATGGATCTTGATCCAACCGAAAACGATCATGGCGGCGGACCGGCCTTCGAAACGTCTCGACGAGGTCCGCGCCGGCGGGGTCTCGACGCAGACCGTGGGCCCCGCGCGCTGCAGTTTCGAGACGAGCGCGAAGTCTTCCATAATCTCGATCGCCGGCACGCCGCCGAGATCTTTCAGAACATCCGCCCGTACAAAGATCGCGCTGTCGCCGTAATAGACCCCACGGCGTCGCAACCAGGCGTAAAACCGCGTCGTCCAACGCGCGAACCGGCTGTCGCCGTCAAACTCCAGACGAAAGTTCCCGCCGACGAGGTGCGGATCCTTCATCGCGTCTTTGACAGCCTGCAGCGCGCCCTCACCCAGCCTTGTGTCCGCATGGAGCAGCACGATCACGTCGCCGCTTGCGGCCTCCGCCCCTGCCCGAAGCTGCGCGCCACGCCCCTTTGGCGCGTGCAAGACGCTGGCGCCGCGGTCTGTCGCCATCGCAACCGTGCGGTCGCGGCTGCCGCCGTCGACGATGATCACTTCAACGTCGTCGCGCGCGAACTCAGGATGAGCAAGCAGCGCCGAGACATTCGACGCCTCGTTCAAGGTGGGAACAACGACGCTAATCCTCATGCCGCCCACCTCCACGGCGGCTGACGGCGCGCATCGCCTAAGCCGCCTCAAACATGGGGCGTTCTTCCGCTGTGAAGAGCCCAGCCGCCTGCAGATCCGCCATCCGCTCCCGCCACTTCGTCGCCAGCCAGCGCTCGGCCCCCAATCCGGACGCCCGCAAGAGCGGCGGCGTGATCTCATTGGTCACCCCTCGCGCGGCGTCGAACCACAGGTCGCGCGCCCAGACATACATTCGAAGCCGCTCCGATTGCGCCAGCACTGGAAGCCGGGTCCGCAAGTAGTGCTTGCCGAAGGCGACGTGGCGCGCTTCGTCGCGCGCGACAATTGCCGAGAGATCGCGAAACACAGGACAGGGAAGCCAGGTCTCCGCCGACCTCTGGATGCGCAGAGCCTCGCCCTCGAGGATCACCGAATAGGCGAGCAGGATCGCTTCGGGCGCGCCCCGCCATCCAAGCGCCTCTTCATAGGCGCGGTCGAGCGCGCCGGCCGGCGGCTTGACCGACGCAGCGTTCAGCTTCTCCAGATAGCGCATGTACAGGCGCGAGTGGCGCATCTCATCCAGAGCTTGAGTGTCGAGGAACTCCGCCGCGGTCCGACCGTCGACCGACGGCGCGACGGCGCGGCACATCGCGGCGGTTCGCAGCTCGCCGTGGCGCAGTTGACTGACAGCCCAGATCGCGGCGTTCGAGGACATCCAGATCGGGCGCCGGGGCCGGCGGCTCCAATCGACGTCCTCCTCCGACTGGTCCTGCGCAAGCCGCCCTTTCCGCAAGAGCTCTGCGATCGGATCTCGCGTCGCATCCGTCATTCACTCGGCCTCCAGCCGCAGGTCGGCGACGCGAGCCGCTGCGCGCTCGCGCAAGTGATCCGTGTCGGCGGACACAGCCACGAACGCGAGGTCATCCAGTCGAACGGCGCCGCCAAAGGCTTCGAGAAGATCGGCTTGAATGTCCCGACGCTCCATCGTCCATGCCCGCAGCGGCGTTTCGCCGGGCCGCAACACGACCACAACGCCCCGATCGTAGTACGGATTGACGACGACGGATCCTCGCGGGCGAGACCCGCCCCAGACATAGGTGATCAGATGCGTGATCCGGGGATAGCCATAGGCGCGCGTCAACGGGCCAAAAACCAGATCCTCCGACCGCCCGGTATTGAACCAAAGATGGACTGCGACGGCCCGATCGTCGGCCCCTTTCTCCGCTTGATCGCTGGGCGGTATCGGCTGGTCCACGCGCCACCGCCAGACCAGCGTCGTCGCATCGGAAACCGGTCGATAGAGGAAGCCCACGGCGTTCTCCGCCTTAACGGACAACCCGCCGTCTTCGAAGTCGAACTCCGCCGCCGGCGTCCCCGGAGCGCCGACGAACCGCCAGGCGGAGGCGTCGCGCAACAGATCCGCCGCCCAAAGGGTCGGCGCCGGGACCAGCGCCCCGACAACGGCGAACGCCGCAAACAGCGCGCGGCGCCAGGTCGGGGCAAAGCACGGCGCCATCCGGCGAGCCATCACTGCGCTCGTCACCTTGAGCCGCCGTTGAGCGACCAGTCATAGGCCACGTCTGCAATCTCGCCGATCCGCGACAGCTCTTTCTTCAACTCCGGTTCGGCATAGCGCTGCAAATGCGCCAGCACGCCGGTCTGATCATCGCCAAAGTCTTCGATGAACCAGCCATAGATCTTCGAGACGATGATCTCGTCGCCGACGACCGTGACGCCCCTTGGATCATTGACATAGGCCCGCGCCGCCGCCTCGAGCTGTGCGTTCAGCGCCCCGCCTGTGAAGGGTTGAGCCTGCAGATCCGGACATCCGATCGACGCGCAGTTGACGGCGTAGTGGATGCGCGGGTCCTTCCAAATCGGCCGCAAGATCCGATGCTCGATATCGTTGAGCGAAAGCTGTTCGCCCTCCACCTCGATGAGTTTCTTGTCCCATGGCCCGTCGCTGAAGAGCCCGGGCGAGATATCGATGTCTCGGATGCTCTCAGCGGCCGGGTGGTCCAAAATCACGCGAACCGTGAGGGCGTTGTACAGATTGACCCAATACGCCATTTGCTCGTCGCGCGAAAACGCGCTGATGGGAACAGCCGCCATAGCCCCGAGATACTGATCCAGCGCCGAACTCTCCGCTGGCGAGACAGCGGCGTAGCTCACAAGGTTCGGCCCGTTTCGATCCTCGATCACATGCGCGCTCAGGAACTTCCCCCACAGCCCGTGGTCGATCGTCTGTCGGCTCGCGGCATCATGCGCTTCCCAACGCGGCCAAAGCTCCGCGTTCGGCGCGAACAGGCGCTCTACGCCGCCAAGACCAGGCAAGACCAACAGCATGCCCAGAACCGCCGCGACGCGGCCAAGCCGACTGAACTGCAATGAGAGACGCATAAGCACCGATCCTCTTCAAAAGGTTCGGTTGAATAGGTGGCGCATCCACCAGCACAGCTCAAATCACAGCGGTTCACGCTCTGGCGAAATGGCGCCGCCCTTCCGCCCTCGGACCGCTCCGCCCACCCGTTTGGCCTAGATGATCCCTGCCCCCTGATCCGGCGGCCAGCGGACTGCGGCGATTAGATGTTTGGACCGTCTCGCTGCGCCTTGAACGCCGCGAGCGCCGTCCAGCCGACGATCGCCGCGGCCACGACGCCGCAGAAAACAAAGAGAAAAAACGCCAGGGTCGCCGAGCCGGCGGAAGCGACCGAGTGCGTGTTCGGGTCGGCCATCTCGATAACGCCGTCAGCGACGACCTGAACCGTGCAGGTCATATCGGATCGATCTGTCAGAAACCGATGTTGGCCAGGGACAGTCAGCAGGACTTCGAGCTGATCGGAGGAGATGCGCGGCGCCGTCGCCGCCTGCGCCTCGGCGCCTGGGGTCAATTGCGGCCCATCGATGCCAAGACATTCGCCATAGAACGGCACCGGGCGTTCGAGAGAGTCCTCGCAGTAGACCAGAACGTTTGAGTCCGCGCCGGGACGCATCTGCAGCGGCACCTTGATGTCGAAATCCAGCCGCGCCGCGGATGTCGGAAGACAGGGATCGACAAGCTGTCGTTGAGCGTCCAGATGCACAGGCGGCGGCGCGAAGCTCGTGCGATCGACCGTCCAATCCGAAGACCCGATCTGACCGGTGCTGAACGCGTAAGGAAGGCTTGCGAGCGACACCCGCTCGGCGTTGTAGTCCGCGGGAACGGCGAAGTACGCCAACGCGGAGATGGCGCAAAAAACGGCGGCGGACAACACCCGACGGAACCCGGATGCGCGGCCCAGAACATCCTGCCTGGCTTCCAGCGCTTCCCATATCCGCCGACCGACGTCGAGCGCGACCGACGCTCTCTCCGCTCCGACATCTTGGTGTCCCTCAAGCTCTAGACCAGCTCCGAGCGCGGCGGAATCCAGATCGATCGCCTGGACTTCGCCTATTCCGTAAGCCTCGAGAACTTCGACCTTTCTGTTCGCTCCGCCGTCGGTCAAATAGACGACGATCAGCTTTTCGCGCAGCAGGCCGAATTCGATCTCCTCCGCCAGGATGTCCCGCTTCGCCTCCCCGTCCAGAACCCTGTCTGACAAGACGGCCAAGACAACGTCGGACGAGCGGAGCTCCGACGACAAGCCATCGCGAAAACTGGAGCCGGGGCGGATGCCGACGATCCTGTCTCGGATCGCATCGATCGGCCCCGCCGGCAGTTCAGAGGGTCGATCGAGAAACGCCTCGACGAGATCGTCGTTGCGGACGAGATAGCGCAGCAATGGCGTCAAGCGCGGCTTGTCGGCATTCACATGGCTGAAGAAGACTTTCATCGCTGAACTCCGCTTCCAAATTCAGGACTTCCAACCAAGTCTAGGCGTCGACTTTCTCGGGCTGCGCCGATCGGCGCCGGAAGAAACACCAGTACAAGAATATGACGACGACATAGGACAGGATGTCGACGATGAAGCCGCTTGGGATCGCTGTTCCCACGCGCTTCTCGAAGTTGAGAGGGCCTAAAACGATCTCACCTGCGGAACACCCCGCCCACAGTATCTTGCCGATGACGAAGCTGATCGCGAAAACAATCGGGAAATCGTTCTTCTCGGCGCCGAAGAAACCGGGCGCCCATGTTCGAAAAAACAAGGCCATCGACATCGAGATCGCGATCGAGGCGCCCGCGAAAGCAGACAGGAACACCAACCACTGATACCCATCCTCCTTGGGGATCTGAGCCTCCCAAACAAAGGCGACGATCAAGATGATCAGCGTGAACACCAGAATGATGTCTTGCATGCTCTCGGCCAGTCGGGGCCGAGACGTCGACCCGTCCGCCTGAGGGGCGCGGTCGCTGAAAATCTGCACAACGGTGATTATGACCGTGTCGAGCGTCGTCATGATCAGAATGAGCACGCCGGACAGCAGCATGATCGAGAACAGGACGCTGAGGTCCATGAGGAAGTCCAAACCACCCAGCGACACCTGGAACCCAACGCCTTCCGCGCTGCTCGGCGACAGCGAAACGATCGTTCGCGTCACGATCTCGAACGGGGCGAAGAAGACGTCTCCGACGATGTCCTGCTCCCAGTTCTGGGCGAAGGCGAACAGCCCCAGACCGGCCAACGGCAGGTAGATGACGATATACATCACGCTGATGATCATCAGCGCAGACGCGAGCTCTCGTCGAACTTGTCGTTCACCGCTGGAACCGCTGCGAGCCAGAGCCTGGGGGCGTTGGATCAAGAAGTAATGCGAAAAGCGGTTCCAGACGTCCGGCGTCGCGATGAGCCAAAAGCCGCCCATGAACCAGACCCCCAGCACGACGAACCCGTTGATGTGGAAGAGGCTGGGATTGCTTGAGATCAGGTCGCTATACTTCTCTCGACGGGCGTCAAAGCGCTCCTGACTGAGGAACCAGTCGATGTCGGTGAATGTGGAAAAACCTAATAAAATATCGTCGTAGAATACGAATATTATCGACCCCATGAAGATAATAAACGTATAAATCAAAATCCAAAACTGGATGTAATCTGTTTTGAGAACTTGGCGATATCCGCCAAAGAACACATACGAGGTGCACACGATGCACCAGAACATCACCAACAACCAATGCTCTTGAAACCGCGACCAGAAGATCTGTTCCGACCAATAAACGGCCGCGGCGATCTCGAAGAGCAAGATCATCGACAGTCCAACGACGTAGAACCATGAAATGATGCGATGAGCCCTCGGGCCGTACTCGCTCGACATGAAGCCGACGATCGTCACGGGTCGGTTTTCGTGCTGAAGCACGCCGCTGTAGAACTTTTGCGCCGAGGACGACGTTAAGAGGAAATACAGCACCAAAGGCGCTGTAATCGCCGCCAGAGCCCAGCCCACCACTGCGGACGCGCCGCCGAACGTCACGGTCACCAGCGTGGCGTTCAGGAATGTGCCCGTGGTCAGCAGAGACCCGAGCGTGCTCGTCACCACGAGAGGAAAAGTCAGCCCGCCGAATGCAAATCGGTAAGCGCGCGTCTCCGCTCGCTGCGTGCGACGGAGCTCGCGCATCGCCGGGACCACCGCGATGCAAAAGATCGTCAGAGGGATCAGGACGAGCACGAGCAAGTAGGCCGAACTCTTGCCAAGCTCCCCAGCTGACGAAAAATAGATGAGGATAGCAGCGTAGAGCAGAAAGCCCGCGATCAAGTACAAAGCGTTTCCACTTTTCCGCATGCCGACGCCCCCTCACGCGCACAGGGCATGGATCGCAGTCGTGACCAGTTCACATGCCAAGCGGCCCACCCTCTGAACCGCATCTTGGATGATTGGCCGGGCCGATGGCAACCCGCCACAGCGACAGCACGGCGGTCGATGACGGGAGAGGCGTTAAAATGTCGACAGAAGGGGCGCGGCCCCTCGAACCGCTTTCTTTCCCAGATCAAAATTCGCCCTGAGCGCCTCGGGACTGTTGTCAAAGCTCCGTCCCAGCTTCTCGTCCGGGGTGATCAACAGGAGGCGTCCAAGCTTTTGCTCGTGATCGACGATCTCAAGCAGTTCTCGGTATCTCGCATGCTTTGTCGCGATGCTCAGATACACTTCACGCCGCAACCGCCGCCGAAAAAGCGTCGACCCGATCTCCCACAGCAGCGCCGTCGCTGCGTATGAGATCTTCTGCTTTGTCGACATCGTCGTTCGATTGGCGACCAGGATCTTCTTTCGCGCGCCCACAATGCCCTCGTCGATCACATAGGGGATCACCATCCCGGCATCGACATACTCGGATCCGTTCAGCTCGACTTTCTTGTCGTAGAGAATTGTGATCGACATCGCAGCATGGAGAATGTTGTGAATATCGAGCCCCGAGAAGCTGTTGATTTTGTACTTACTCTTCGCTTTCATCACCTCTTCCGAGGTCGTGAAGATTTCAACGCGACAACTGCTGTGGTTCAAGACAGCAATCGCTACCTTGATCTCGTTGTTGACAATGTTTTCGGCGGACAGCGGGAAGCGCTTCTTGAGAACGTTCTCGACGAGATAGCCGATGTCAAAGGCTGGCTCAGGACGCAACGCTTTGCTCATGTCGACGAACTTCTGGTCAGTGAACGTCTTGGTCCAAAGCTCCTCCCCGGGGTTTTTCTGACCATGCGACAGATAATAGAGCGCGTTGCCGACGCTGGCGGAGCTCGCCGTGAGCAAGTCGATCCTGTCCCAGATTTCGGGAAAACAGCTGTAGAGCTCGATAATGGCGCCGGCGATGAAACCGCCTTGCAGCGCGCCATCGCTGCACACCAACGCGATGGCGTTCTCGTCGTCCTTCACGACCATCTGGATTGAGGCCCATGTCGCATGTCAGTCCGCCATTCCGTCAGAGGCGGCCGCCCCATGGTCGCGCGCAAGACGGTCTTTCTCGTCGGACAGCGTCGACTGCAGTCTTTCCTGAAAACTCTCCCGGTCGAGCCCCGTCGCAATCTCTTCATGATATTCGACACGAATGACCCCGCCACGGTTGCGCGCATCTCCCGTTCCCTGAAAAACGCCCGAGTTATGAACGATCGGGACAACGGGTATCTGAAGCCGCTGGTACAGGATCGAAACGCCCTTCTCCATCGGTTGCTGAGAAAACAGTTCGCGCCGCGTGCCCTCCGGGAAGATCAGCACCGAACGGCCCTGCGCAACGGCGTCCTGCGCCTCTCTCGTCACCTGTCGCAAGCTGCTCAACTTGTCCTCCCGATCGATCAGAACCATCGGCGAGTGCTGAACGTACCATCCAAAGATCGGGATCTTTAGAAGCGAGCTTTTGGAGACAATGCAGACATCAGGCAAAAAGATCAGAAATGAGATCGTATCC
>CALDSD010000033.1 GCA_937911325.1 uncultured Neomegalonema sp. | reverse complement strand
GTCCAGACCGGACCCGGAACGGGGGCCACAGTGGCCGGGGTACCGGGGCCGCCACGGCCCCCAAACCATTCTAAAACCATCCATAAACCACCTACGCGCGAGCGCGTGGCAGTGGAGGATGAAGAAGCCAAGAAGGTATTGGCTGCCTATCCACCTGACCGTCTGCGTGGAAAGGCGGAGTGTCTCGGGCGGATCAGGGACATCCTCGATGCCGGAACAGAGATCGAGGACCTGTCGCAGGCAGTGAAGGCCTACGCGACTGAGAGCGCGGGCTTCACCCGCTCGAAGGTCTGTTTCTCGGACAACTGGTTCAAGTCAGGGCGGTGGCGCACCTACGTCGAGGACATCGCCCAGGGCCGAGAAACGACAAAGGCGAAGGAAGCCGAGATGCTCGCTGGCTTGGCGAATTGGGTTACGGATCGCCACCCGCTCTGCCGCCACATTACGCCGGGCCAAGTTGACGCGCTCTTGGCCGCCGAGCTGGTCACGCAGGCCCAAATCCAAGCGGCGGGCCTCAGATCATGAGCATCACCGATCCCACCGAAGCGCAAACAGCAAGGCGACCCATGTCATACGGCTGCGCCGATGACACGGGACCTTGCGAGGGGCGGCACGCCTCCCCTTCGAACCCCACCGGCGCGGGCAAAGCCCCCGCCAAAGAGCCGCTGACCGAGACCTTCGTCTTCCGCTGCACCGCCTCTGAGAAGGCCCGGCTGCGCGCCAAAGCTGAGGCCGCTGGCCTGCCTGCCTCGACGCTTTTGCGTGAGGCGCTTGGTCTCACAGAGGCCCGACGCCGCAAGCCCATCCCCCGCGTTGACCCCGCGCTCGTGCTGGCCGTCGGGCGGATCGGCGGCAACCTCAACCAGATCGCCCGCTGGCTGAACCACGCCATGAAGGTCGGGCGCACGGACCTCGACACGCTCACCGTCGCCCGCCACCTTGTGGTGATCGAACGCCAGCTTGCCGCGCTCGTCGATGAGGCGCGGCGGTGCTGATCAAGTTCTTCCCCAATGGCAAAGGCGCGGGAGCCGGTCCGGTCGGCTACCTCGTTGCCGAGCGCGTGCTGGCCTATGACGGCAACCGCGACCTGATCCGCGATGCCAACGGCCAGCCTGTTACCGCCGCCCGCGATCCGCTGCCCGAGGTTTTACGCGGCAACCTCGAGCGCACCGAGGCCCTGATCGACGCCAGCCGCCATCAATGGACCTACCGCGCGGGAGTGATCAGCTTTGCGGACAGCGACGACCCGACCGAGGATCAGCAGGCCGAGGTCATGGATGGGTTCGAGCGGCTGGCCTTCGCGGGGCTGGACCCCGAGCAATATGAGGTGCTCTGGGTCCGCCATCGCCACGAAGGCCGGGTCGAGCTTCATTTCTGCACGCCGCGCCTGGAACTGACCACCGGCAGGAGCCTCAACATCGCCCCGCCGGGCTACCAGGACGCCTATGACAGCCTGCGCGACGTGATGAACCAGCGCCACGGCTGGGCCGATCCGATGGACGTGGACCGCGCGCAGGAGGTCCGCGAGACCGTCGAGGCCCCGACCCGTGCCCAGGGCCGGGACGAGCTGTACGCTTGGTTACAGGACCAGATCGATTTGGGTCTGATCACCGACCGCGCCACCATGGTCGACGCCCTCACCGATGCAGGCTTCGACCTGCCGCGCACCGGCAAGGCCTACA
This sequence comes from uncultured Neomegalonema sp., assembly GCA_937911325.1. Taxonomy (GTDB): domain Bacteria; phylum Pseudomonadota; class Alphaproteobacteria; order Rhodobacterales; family Rhodobacteraceae; genus CALDSD01. The sequence goes on along the minus strand of CALDSD010000033.1, from coordinate 1,137 downwards.
TCACCGCCCGCGATCCCGACACGGGCGAGCGCTGGCGGTTGAAAGGAGAGATTTTCCATGAAAACTGGCAAGCCGACCCGGTTGAGCGAGAAGCTGAACGCGGAGCTCGACACGATCCGGGCCGAACACGTCGCCTCGATCTCGTCCCAGCTCAAGAGCTTCAGGATCGATTTGAAGAACATTGTGGGCGCCGCGCAGCATACCATCGCGAGCGATACGCGCCGCTTTCAGAGCGAGACGGCGACCATGTTCGAGACGCGGCTGAACTCGATCCGCCTCTGGCTGACGATCTCGCCTTGGCTGATCGCGGCGATGGTGCTGACGGGGATCGCCTTGATGATGGCCGCGAGCTTCTTCTGGACGGCGCACCTGACTCGCTCGGAGCTGACGGAACTGGGCCTGACACGGATCGAGCGGCCCGAGGGGACCTGGCTGATCCTGGACCCATCGAAGACGCGGCTCAGGACCTGCACGATGGGCGAGCGACACGTGACCTGCATTCGGATCGAGGAGGACTAGATGACCCAACTGACAGCCTTGGAACGCGACTTGCTCGCCTGCGTCGAGCGGTTGGTGACGGCCTCAGAGGCCTCCGCGAAGGACTTGACCGCCTTGGAGACACGCTCGACCGGCAGGATCGAGACGGAACTGGCTGGCTTGAAAGACTGCGTGACCTTGCTCATTCGTTCACAAGCCGCATCCATGAAGGCCTTGAGCGGATTGCTGAACGACGAGGCGAGCTACAAGACGCTGGACGAGAGCTTGCAGCAGAGCTTGACCTTAGCGAGGGCCGCCGCCGAGAGGTTGAGGGACAGCTAGATAGCCACGAGGCGCATGCGGAGCGGGGGTTGCGGCATTGATTTTGGTGCGCAACCCTTCGGATAACGAGCTTCACGGCACAAGTCTTGAGCACATGGTCGTGTTTGACTTGCCCATATTTTTGCCTGTAAACAATCTGCCATCCGCTGAGGCAGCAGTCGCGCGGTTCCCTGTATTTATTGACTTCTAACCTTTTTGGGGCTATGTATCCCCCCATAAGGACACCAGATCGACTGTGAGGTTCCTTCCGCAACGCAAGTTGTCCAACTGGAATAGTGGATAAGGCCTAGGCTGAAGAGAGCGTCGAGATAACCAAGG
>CALDSD010000032.1 GCA_937911325.1 uncultured Neomegalonema sp. | reverse complement strand
GACTCGAACCCCGAACCTGCTGATTAGAAGTCAGCTGCTCTATCCAGTTGAGCTATGGGACCGCTGGGCCGGTTAAATACGCGCATCTGCGCGACACGCCAAGACCGCGAGCGTAGTCAAAGTGTGGATGAGACCGCGAAGACTCAGTGAGCCGTCAACACGTGCTCAGTGCGACCAAGGCACCCGGCGTTTGGCAGCGAAGTTGCCGCCATATCCCATCGGGCGCTTGATCGCTTTGCGCGCGGCAGGCTCCGACACCTGCGCGGCGATGCCGTGCTTTTTCGCATACGCGAGCGCCGCTTCTTTCGTTTCGAACGTCAGCCGCACCTGCCGGTTCATGTCGCCTGATCCGGTCCATCCCATCAGCGGGTCGATCTGCTTGCGCTCGCTCGGCAGATACTCCAGCACCCATTCGTGCTTGGCGCGGCCGGACTGCATCGCTGTTTTCGCTGGCTGATAAATGCGCGCCTGCATGCTCAAACGCTCCAAAGTTGCTGTCTGCTATCGCTTAGCGCGAGCTGCAATCGAGGGGAAGAGGATAAAGGGTCGCCGTCCGGGACGCGAGGGAGCGAGGGGGAAAGGGGCGTTTCCGGACGGCGACTGGGCCCATGCCGTTAAGATTGTGTTGCGCATCACACAACGCAAGAGAAAACCGCGTGATCAGACCAACAAATTTCTCACAGGTCGGTGATCGCGCCTTCCGCAACAGCGCTCCTTGAAGCGAAGCGCCGATGACGCAATGTTCTTAGCCTGTTCGAATCCTTAAGCATTCCTTGCGCAGGCCCGAAGATCATGACCGTCGACAGCCTTGTGACCGTCCCGCAAAAGCCCGACCGCGAAGCCCTCAAGCGCGACAAGCTCGAAGGCGGCGTCCGACTGGAGATGGTCACCGACTACACGCCCGCCGGCGACCAGCCCACCGCCATCAAGGAACTGGCGGCGGGCGTCAACGAGGGCGAGCGGGACCAGGTGCTGCTGGGCGCCACCGGCACCGGCAAGACCTTCACTATGGCCAAGGTGATCGAAGCCACCCAGCGCCCGGCCATCATCCTCGCGCCGAACAAGACGCTCGCCGCCCAGCTCTACGGCGAGTTCAAGGGCTTTTTTCCGAACAACGCGGTCGAGTACTTCGTCTCTTACTACGACTACTACCAGCCCGAGGCCTACGTGCCGCGCTCGGACACCTATATCGAGAAAGAGAGCCAGATTAACGAGCAGATCGACCGGATGCGCCACTCGGCCACCCGGGCGCTGCTCGAACGCGACGACGTGGTGATCGTCGCCTCCGTCTCCTGCATCTACGGCATCGGCGCGGTCGAGACCTACGGCGCGATGACCCAGGACCTCGTCGCCGGGCAGATGTACGACCAGCGCCAGGTGATGCAGGAGCTTGTCGCCCAGCAATACAAGCGCAACGACGCCGGGTTTGCGCGCGGCATGTTCCGGGTGCGCGGCGACGCGCTCGAGATCTGGCCTGCCCATCTGGAAGACCGCGCCTGGCGACTGTCCTTCTTTGGCGAGGACCTCGAGAAGATCGACGAATTCGACCCGCTGACCGGCGAACGGCAGGGCGGCATCGAGAAGATCCGCGTCTACGCGAACTCGCACTACGTCACGCCGCGCCCGACCATGCAGCAGGCGATCAAGGGCATCAAAGCCGAGCTGACGCTGCGCCTTGACCAACTCATCCAGGAAGGCCGCCTGCTGGAGGCGCAGCGTCTGGAGCAGCGCACCAATTACGACCTCGAAATGCTCGAGGCGACGGGCGTGTGCAACGGCATCGAGAACTACTCGCGCTACCTGACGGGGCGCGGCCCCGGCGAACCGCCCCCGACCCTGTTCGAGTACATCCCCGACAACGCGCTCGTCTTCGCCGACGAAAGCCATGTCTCGGTCCCGCAGATCGGAGGCATGTACAAGGGCGATTACCGCCGCAAGTTCACCCTGGCCGAGCACGGCTTCCGCCTGCCCTCCTGCATGGACAACCGCCCCCTCAAATTCGAGGAGTGGGACGCGATGCGGCCGCAATCGGTGTTCGTCTCCGCCACGCCCGGGTCATGGGAGATGGAGCGCTCGGGCGGCGTCTTCACCGAGCAGGTCATCCGCCCCACCGGCCTGATCGACCCCCCCGTCGAGGTGCGGCCCGTCGCCCACCAGGTTGATGATCTATTGGATGAAATCCGCAAGGTCACCGCCAACGGCTTCCGCACGCTGGTGACCACATTGACCAAACGTATGGCGGAGGATCTGACCGAATACCTGCACGAGCAGGGGATCAAGGTCCGCTACATGCACTCGGACATCGACACGATCGAGCGTATCGAGATCATCCGCGACCTGCGCTTGGGCGCGTTCGACGTGCTGGTCGGCATCAACCTGCTGCGCGAGGGGCTGGACATCCCTGAAGTGGCGCTGGTGGCGATCCTCGACGCGGATAAGGAGGGCTTTCTGCGGTCGGAAACCTCGCTCATTCAGACCATCGGCCGTGCGGCGCGAAACGCCGACAGCAAGGTGGTGCTCTATGCGGATCGGGTGACCGGCTCGATGGAGCGCGCGATGGCCGAGACCACGCGCCGCCGCGACAAGCAGGTCGCCTACAATGAAGCGCACGGGATCACGCCGAAGACGATCAAGAAGGAGGTTGGCGACATCATCGACAGCCTCGACAACGCCTATGTCACCGCCAAGCTCGACAAGAAGAAGACCGCGGGCAAGGACGACAATGTCGGCGGCAATCTGCAGGCGCATCTGGAGCATCTGCGCAAGGAGATGATGAAGGCGGCGGAGAACCTGGAGTTCGAGACCGCGGCGAACCTGCGCGACGAGATCAAACGGCTGGAGACGGTGGATCTGCTGGTCGCCGACGACCCCATGGCCCGCCAGAGCGCGATCGAGGAAGCGGTCGAGGCCGCCGTCCCCGCCTCCGGCCGCTCAACCGCCGGCCGCCCTGGCCAGCGCGGCGGCGTGAAGCGAAAGAAACGGCGGGCGGGGTGAAAAATGCCAAAAAAACTTAGCCGTTCACCGAGGCAAGTGATGGAGCACTTTTTTTCTGTGATGGTGCTGGAGGGTAAGGTCCAATCGCTTCAGACGGAATGTGCACTTGTGTCAATAGCGCGGACCGTCCGTGGAGCAGGTTAATCAGCCCTTTCCTAATCTGTCGATTGTCCCAATCATCGTCAGTCCATCCCTGCGGAATGTAGTTACCTTCCAAAATATCAAGCTGCTCAACTTGAACTCTCAAGGCCACCGCGATTTCAGATATGAGCTTAGTTAAGAGCGAGTCTCGCCGCTTGATAGCCACTTCATATTTCTCACGTTGTTCACTGGGCGGAAGCTTTTCTCCTAGGTTAGCTAGGTAGGCTTTCCATGCGTTGATCACCATTGGATACTTTACAAACTCAATCTCGACTAGATTAAGTGCCCCAACGTGATCTACATGGATCGGCATCTTCCTCGTTCTCATCAATGTTCTAAAAAGGTCTAGCTTCAGGGCACGGTCCGCCCGACGGTCATCTACAATTCTTGTTACGATAACTGCAACGACGGGCCCGATAAGAACTGCTATGATTGTAGCTATGCCCATCCAAAAGTCTGGGGTCAGTACTTCGCCATTTGTCAGCGTCTCCGAGTTCAGCTGATCATATCTCTTAGGCGACGAAAGGCGACGTTTACCGGACCCGTTGGGGTATCAACCATAAGCGGTTGCCCATTCGAAAAATCACCTGGAAGTTTTGTTTTGATCTCTTGGGTCATAGGTGACTGACCTGCAGTGGCGCCGGTCACCAACATAGTTCCTGCTGGAAACTTCATCGTTACTGCGACATCGTAACCACCTTGTTCGTTGGTCCGATAACTACCGTCGAGAATTCCGCCGACGACATCCGCTCCGGCAATCACACCAGCCTTCATCACAAACACGGCATTCCCCATACCGGACGCACCGGTGAAGAACATTGCGTAGATACCATTCATTGGGATATACCCCTATATTTAGTGTCTCCCTACGCTGGTATCCTAGATCGTGATTTGATTATGACCTGTCAAGAGCTATGGGTAGCTTCTTGGGCCGGTACTACATCTTGACCGTAATGCTATGTTTATGGTGTGCGTTTTCGAACCGAAGACACTGCGAAAGCCGACTGATCCAATGCGCGGCTACGACCGTAGCAGTGGCTTTCCGAAACGGATCACAGAACCGTCATCACGTTGCGATCAGCGGATGTGAGGTCTGAAAACGGGCCGAACCTGATGCGCCATCTATCTCCCGGCGGGCTCGACCGAGCAAAACACGAATTTGGGAGTAGACAATGAACGCACTCAAGACCCTCGCAGCCGCCGCGGCCCTGACCTTCGCTGGCGCGACCGCCGCCAACGCCGCCAACATCGTCGAGATCGCCGCCGGCGACGACCGTTTCGAGACCCTGGTGGCCGCCGTCACCGCCGCCGATCTGGCCGAGACCCTCTCGGGCCCAGGCCCGTTCACCGTTTTCGCGCCGACCGACGACGCGTTCGCAGCGCTTCCGGAAGGCACCGTCGAGACCCTGGTCAAGCCGGAGAACAAAGGCCAGCTGACGGACATCCTGCTCTACCACGTGGATGACCGCAAACTCGCCTCGCACGACCTGCCGGGCCGCACGATCCCGGTCCGTCCGATCCTGGCGGCCGACAAGCTGTGCATCACCAAGTCGGCCGGCGGCGTGACCATCGGCGACAGCACCGATCAGGTCGCCAACGTGATCATCGCCGACATTCAGGCGGACAACGGCGTCATCCATGTCGTCGACAAGGTCCTGATCCCGGGCAACAAGACCTGCGGACACTAAGCGAAGCGCGCGATCACGCGCACGCTCAACCCTCTCCCCGCGATGGGAGAGGGTTTTTGGCGTCTAGGCGGTAAGGTGCTTGGCCAGACGCAACGCCAGCTGCACGATGTTCACCGTCGGGTTCGCGTGCCCACCGGTCGGGTAGACCGCCGAGCCCGCGACGTAGAGATTGTCGACGCCGTGCACTTTGCAGTCGCCGTCGACCACGCCCGTCTCCGGCGTCGCCGACATCCGCGCGCCGCCCATATGGTGGTTGCCGCCGTTCATTCCGCCATCATCTGGCAACCCCGGCACCAGCATCTCGTCATCGAGACGCAGACGCCCCAAACCGGTCCGGATCAGCATCTTCGCGACCTCGCGCAGGCAAGCGCGCGGCGTGCGGAAGTCGATGTCCAACAAACGCCAGTCATGCCCGACCCGATACATGCCGAGAGCGTCCTTCTCCTCGGTCAGGACGAGCTTGCTGTCCGGGTTCGGGGCCTGCTCCCACGCCATGTAGATGACGCCGACGCGGTAATAATCCTCTTCGAATTTGAGATCCCGAATAAAGGGCGCGCCGGCGATCTCCTCCTCGGAAAGCGGCCGCCGATTGGGGCGGCGCAGGCGCAGACCGGCGCTCATGATGTTGGCGTCTCGCATGAACGCCGTCGTCGGCGCCACGATGGACTCGTTCTTTTGCCGCGCGTAGATCGAGTCGACCATCAGGTCCCAGCGATCGAGATGCGAGTGCAGGCGCTCGGTGATGACGTAAACGCCGCCGTTCTGGTGCGGATGCTCCATCCAGCACCGCCCCACCATGCCGCCCTGATTGCCCAGCCGGTCTTGATGACGGCGGTTCTCGTTCAGGAGCAGGCGCACATTCTCGACGCCGCCCATCGCGACAACGTAATGGTCCGCCGCGATCTCGACCCGCCGCCCGTCATATCCTTGCACCACGAAGCCTGTGACCCGATCGGCGCCGGCGTCCATTTCGACCGCGGTGACATTGGCGTTCACAACCGTCGTGACGGCGTCGCTCGCCTCGAACCAGTCGCGCCACACGAGGTCGAACCGCACCGGCGCGCCGTCGAACATCTGCGCAAATGGCGCCTCGAGGCTCCAGCGGAAGTAGGATTCCACCAAGGTCTCGCTGCCTTCAACCGGCGTTCGATCCTCGTTGAAGAGACCGATGTTGAGGATGTCGCAGGCCTCGGGCAGATACTGCGCGACCTCTTCATACGAGATCGGCCAGCCCGTCAGCGCCACGTCCTCGCGCACATCGAAGTCATGACGGTCAAGCGGACGGCAGCGCCCGCCCCAGTGGTTTGTCGAGCCTCCGAAGTAGCGCAGCCGAGAGCCGCTGAGCCCGCGATACCCGACGCCCAGCTCTTCCCCGATGTATAGCTCCTGGCTCTCGCCGGTGTATTCGAGCGCGCCGCCCTCAAGCAGAACGACGCGCTTTCCAGCCTCTGCGCACCTGCGGGCCACGACCTGGCCAGCCGGCCCCGCTCCGGCGACGGCGATGTCGAAACGGCCGGACAGGGCCTCCGCCGGGGCTTGTTTGAAGTCAAGGATCATCCTTGATCGTTCCCGCTGGCCACGTCGCCCGCCTCGAGCAGCCAGGGGCCCGTGAGTTCGAGTTCAGGCTCCTCAACGGGTCGCAACGGCGCATTCAACATCGACAACCATCCCCAGCGCGCCAAGGGCGCCGCCACGCCGAGCGCAGCGATCGCAAGCAAGATCCGACGCCTGTTCACTCCGATCCCCCTTATCAGCTGTGTCGTCTGGCGGTGCTCGAACCGCAAAACCTGCCTCTGAATAGCTCCCTGCGTCGTCGCAGGAAAGGCTCAAAGCCCCAAAGCCCGAAGGCGTCTTTTGCGCGGGATATATCACTCGCCAAAGACGCGAGCTGTAAATCAGATTTTAGCAAAATTTGCCGAAAATTCGCGCCAAACGAGAGAAGTCGATGCGCTGCACAACAATCATAACAGCGCTCTGTGCGCCAATTATTGGGATCGTCGTTGCGCTCACGACAGGGCCGTCCGCGTCTGCGCAAGACGCCTACGGTTCGAGCTGCCAAAACCCATATCGCACGGAGTTTCAGATCAGCGCGGGCGCCAGCGCAGGGCAGCCGGTGCGCATTCCTTTGACCGCAGCGGACATGCACCCAAGCTACAGCTGGTCGAACGACGGCGACGATATTCTGGTGACAGACGCCTCCGGCAACCAGCTTTCGCACTTCGTCGCCTTGTGGGACCAGACGGCTCGGACGGGAACGATCTGGGCCGAGCTGAGCAGCGGGGGCGCACAGACGCTCTACGTCTACCATGGCGGAGACGGCGCAAACAGCCGACGCAACTCGACGTTCGACCGTGGCGATGGTTTGGAGATCCACACACGCAACGCCTCTGGCGGTGTTGATCCGACGTCCTTCGCAGAAGCTCAAGCCGCCTGGGACGCCACTGCCGATGGCCAATCCGGCTACGGAATCGTCACCAAGCGAGCGGCCGAGAGCATCGACGGAAACGACGTCCCAGGCAATGACGACACCTCTTTCGCTATGAAGATCTGCACGCTGTTCGAAGTGGAGAGCAACGAGGTCGGGACCTGGGACATCCGGGCTTTCCTCGACGCAGGCGAAGGCGGCGACATGCGGGTCAACGGGGTGACCGTCGACAGCGAGTGGAACGACGACCTTTGGTGGGGCGGGAACGCGAACAACCTCACCGAAGGTCTGGTCGCCGACGTGACGCTGGAACAGGGGTGGCACCTTTTGCAGGTCTTCGTCTACGAGCAGTGTTGTGACGGTCCCGGCGCTATCTACGTGGACAAGCCCAACACCGGGCTTGTGTTGTTGGACGACGGCGCCAGCGGATCCTCTCGGACAGAGATGGAGATCGTCAGTTGCGAAGCGGCGGAAGTCGTCGCAACCCGCGTTTCAATCCAGGCCTGCGGGGCGCAGATCGGGGTTTCGAAAACGGTTGAGCTTGTCTCCGATCCAATCAACGGCGGCACGGACCCGGCGGCGATCCCGGGCGCAGTGATGCGCTACACGGTCCAGACGACCAACAGCGGCTCGACGGAAGCCGATGACGGCAGTCTCGTTCTCACCGACGCAGTTCCCGCCGGATTGAAGATCGTCGTAGGGCCCGCCGATAGCTTCACCTTCGAGGACGGCGTGATCGCGAGCGGAATGAGCTTCACTTACGGCGGCGTCGGTTCGGCGACAGATGACGTGGCGTTTTCAATCGATGGCGTGAACTTCAACTATACGCCCACCGCTGATGGGGATGGCGCTGACAGTCTCATCACGCATATTCGCTTCACGCCGGGTGGCGCGTTCAGCTCCTCAAATCTCGGGGATCCGAGTTTCCGATTGCTCTATCGCGCCGTCGTTCAGTAACGCTCGCCGCCTTTAACTCGACGGCGGCGCCGCGCGTCCCGCTCCGATGACGAGGCGCTTCAAGGGAAACGCCCAAACCAGCCCCAGCAGCACATAGATGATCATTTCGAGGAACCAGTGCGGACGCGGCAGCGCGGCCACGAGGAAACTCGCCACGATCAGGTAGAGCGGCAGTCCGACGAGCAACAGCAGCGTCAGCCAGAGCACGCGCCGGCGGCGCGCCTTTTCTTCGGGCGCGTCGTGGTCGACCGGAGGATGCGGTTTCTTTGCCATGCTCAGCGATCTAGGCCACCGGCGCGCGCTGGCCACTGCGGCTATTCAGCATAGGGATCGCGCATGAGAATGGTGTCGTCGCGCTCCGGACTCGTCGACAACAGCGCGACCGGTCGGCCGATCAACTCCTCAACCCGCACCACATACTTGATCGCCGCGGGCGGCAGATCCGCGAACGCTCGGGCGCCGACCGTGCTCTCGGACCAACCGGGCCAGGTCTCGTAAATCGGCGTCACCCGCGCCTGTCGCGCAGCCGCTGTCGGCAGATAATCCAGCCGCTCTCCGTCCAGTTCGTATCCGACGCAGATCTTGAGTTCGTCAAACCCGTCAAGAACGTCCAGTTTCGTGAGCGCCACGCCATGGACGCCGGAGGTGATGCAGGTCTGGCGCACCAGAGCGGCGTCGAACCAGCCGCAGCGTCGCTCCCGACCCGTCACCGTGCCAAATTCACGGCCCCGCTCGCCGAGGCGACGCCCATTCTCATCCATCAGCTCCGTCGGAAATGGGCCTGATCCAACGCGCGTCGTGTACGCTTTTACGATGCCCAGCACATAGTTGAGCCGCCCCGGACCAACCCCCGCTCCGGCCGAGGCCATGCCCGCGACGGTGTTCGACGAGGTCACGAACGGATACGTGCCGTAATCCACATCGAGCAAGGCGCCCTGAGCGCCCTCGAACAGTATCCGCGCGCCAGCCTTGCGGCGCTGATCGAGGATCCGCCAGACCGGACCGGCGTAGGGCAAGATCTTCGGAGCGATCTCTTCAAGCGCGGATTGCAGGGCGTTGCGGTCGACTTCCGGCTCGCCCAGCCCGCGCCGAAGCGCGTTGTGGTGCGGCAGAAGCCGATCAAGGCGCGCGGCCACAGTATCGGGATCGGCGAGATCGGAAAGACGGACGGCTCGGCGACCGACCTTGTCTTCGTAGGCCGGCCCGATGCCGCGACCGGTTGTTCCGATCTTCGCTGCGCCGGCGGCTTCTTCCCGCAAGCGGTCGAGATCTCGGTGCAGCGGCAAGATCAGGGGCGCGTTCTCGGCGATTATGAGGTTGTCAGGAGTGACGGCGACATCCTGCCCGCGGACGCGCTCAATCTCTTCGACCAACGCCCAGGGGTCCAAAACGACGCCGTTGCCGATGACCGACAGCTTTCCGGTGCGGACGATGCCGGACGGCAGCAAGGAAAGTTTGTAGGTCGTGTCCCCGATAACCAGCGTGTGCCCGGCGTTGTGACCACCCTGAAAGCGCACGATCACGTCGGCGCGTTCGCTCAGCCAGTCGACGATCTTTCCTTTGCCCTCGTCGCCCCACTGGGCGCCGACGACCACCACATTGGCCATGAGGTACCTCTCGATCCCGCGCGAAACCCTGTAACTGCGTGCGCGGCCGCTCCTTATAGCAGGGACGACTGCGCCGTGAAGAGCCGGTCGGGCCGGAAAAGCGAGTCCGGCCTATAGCTTCGAACGCCATCCGTCGCAGAGCGTCGTTTTCGCCGTGGCCTTGCAGCCGCAAAGGAAGACCTTTCCCGCCTGTTCCGCCACGTATTTCAACGGCGTGAACTCGGTGTCCTTCTGGCTTTCGTCGCAGAACGGCTTGTGTGCCGACGGCCCACAGGAGCACCAGAAACAGGTCTTTCCTTCCTCCACCTCGACTGGATAGGGGGCTTTTGGCGCGGTTTTCCGGGCTTCAGACCCGCAGACCTCCAATGGCTGACGCACGCCCAATCAGTTAGCGTGCTCGCGCCCAGCTTTGACACTCAGTCGAAAGTCAACGCCCCAATCAGGCCCACGGCCCATTCGCTGGTCCGAGGAGATCAAATGTCCTAACGGTCTGTTAACACCTCTGAAAGAGCTTCCGACATGACCGATACGCCCCCCTCCTATGCGCCTGACGTTCAAGCTGCTGCGGTCGCGCTGCGCGCCGGCAAGATCGGTGACGCTCAATCCCAGATCGACCAGATCCTTGACGCGCGGCCCGACGACGCGGACGCGCTCAACCTGCGGGTGGCTCTTCTGTCGATGCAAGGTTCGTTCAGGGATGCGCTTCCCTTTGCTCAGCGCGCGGCGGCGCTCCGTCCGGGCGATCCGCGGCTCGCCTTGAACCTGGCGTCTTTGCTCACGAACACCGGAAAGCTCGAGGCCGCGCTGGAGATCTTCGACCAGCAAATTGCAAAGACGCCAAATGACCTGCGGACGTTGCACGACCGCGGCCGTGTGCTGACCGAGATCGGACGCCCCAAGGCGGCCTGCGCCGATCTGGAAGCTGCAATCTCAATCGCGCCGAAAGTCGGCGATTTTCACGCGTCGCTGGCCGAAGCCCATCTCAAGCTCAAGCAGCCATCCGCCGCCCTAACAGCCGCGCAAAGAGCGATTGAGTTGGGCGAACAAAGCGGGCGTGCGCACATCGCGCTGGGACGCGCGCAGATCGCGCTGGGCGATCTCGCGGCGGCCAGAACGTCTCTTGCGACCGCCACTGAAATTGATCCAAAGGCTTTGTACCCAGGCGCGGCTCTGGTCGAAGTCGAACGCCGCCTTGGCGACGCCTCGGCCGCTGAGGCGGCCGCCGACCAGCTCCTTCGACGGGCTCCCGTTGGAATGCGTCGCGCAGGCGCCTCCGAAGTGACGGTTCTCGTGCTGGAGCGCTTCGGCGAGCGCGGGTTTGGTGATCTTCAGCCGACCCTTCACCCGCACGCGGGCGCCAACTTCATCGGTCAGGCTCCGGCGGGCCGGATCGCCTACGCACACGCGTTCATCGACCGCGACCCCTCGGTCGATGCGGCGAAGGCGATGCTTGGGGAGGTTGGCGTGATCTACAACAACTGGGCGAACGCCGAAGCCATGCGGCGAAGCGATGCGGGCGCGCCCCTGCGCGAGTTCCTGGCGTCGGCGAGACCTGGCCCACCGGTGATCAACGCGCCCGAAGACGTGGCGGAGACGACGCGCGAGGCCAACGCGCGCGCCTACGCGGACGAAACGCGGTTCCTGTTCCCCGAAACAATCATGGTCCCCGCGTCGAGCGACGGCGCAGAAGATGTCCGCCGGGAGACCATCTTCGCGAAAATGCGCCCCCCGTTTATCCTACGCCCGCTCTCAACCCATCGCGGCGCCGGGGCGCGGGTCGTCGAAAGCGAGGCCGCGTTCGACGCTGCGCTGGCGACGCTGCACGACGTTGATCTCTACGCGATCCAGTACATCGACTGCAGCTCTGCCGACGGCATCTTCCGTCGCTATCGAATGGCGGTGATCGGCGAACAGATCAGTCCGCAAAACATGCATGTCGCCTCCAACTGGAACGTCCACGGCTCCGAGCGCGACGCTTACGATTGGGACGCGACCGGCTTGCGGATGGAGGAGGAAGCGCTCCTCTCCGAGCCCGAGGCCTTGTTGGGCGGCGCGCCGGAAATCGTCTTCGCCTCCGTGCTCGAGCGAACCAAGCTCGACATCTACGGCATCGATTTTGGGCGCCGCCGCAGCGACGGCGCGATCGTCGTCTTCGAGGTGAACGCTGCAATGTCGTTCACCAGTGTGCAACTGGCGCGGCGCTTCCCTTACCTGTGGCCGCACCGCGATCGCCTAACCGATCAGATCGAGGCGCTATTCCTCCGGCGCGCGACGTCGGGCTAGGCGGCGAAGGCGACCAGTTTGGCCTGCCGCACCGCCGCGCAGGCGCGCACTTTCCGCAGCTGCGGCTCCGTCAAGGCGCTGTCGAGCCCGATCAGCGTAATCGCCTCTCCGCCTTGGGCGTCGCGGCCCATGGCGAAGGTGGCGATGTTGACCCCTTCGGATCCCAAGGCCGTTCCGAGCTCGCCGACAAAGCCAGGCTGATCCGTATTCGTCGTGTAGAGCATGTTCCGATAGGGCTCTGCCTCCAGATTCACGCCCTTGATCTGAATGATCCGAGGGTGACCGTCTGAGTAGACGGTGCCGGCGACCGACCGCGTTTGGTTTTCCGTGGTGACGATCAACCGCACATAACCCTCGTACGCGCCTTGCCGGTCTTTGCGGGTCTCGGCGACCTTCAGATCTCGTTGCTTGGCGATGACGGGAGCGGAGACCATGTTGACGTTCTCTCCCATCAGCGGCTTGAGCATCGCCGCCAGCGTTGCGGCGGTGAGAGGGCGCACGTTCACATCGGCGACCGTGCCGACGAACTCGATCTCGACCTCGGTGATCGGGCTTTCGGTCACCTGCCCGGCGAAAGAGCCGATCGCCTCGCACACGGCGATCCACGGCTTCAGGATCGGCGCTTCCTCGGCCGTGACGGACGGGGCGTTCAGAGCGTTGGAGATCGCGCCCGTGACCAGATAGTCGCTCATCTGCTCGGCGACTTGCAGGGCGACGTTCTCCTGCGCCTCTGCGGTCGAGGCGCCGAGATGCGGAGTGACGACCACGCGGTCGAGCCCGAACAGCGGGTTGTCCTTCGCGGGCTCCTCGGCGAAGACGTCAAACGCCGCACCAGCGAGATCGCCCGACTTGATCGCTTCCGCCACGGCCGCTTCATCGACCAGCCCACCGCGCGCGCAATTGATCAGACGAGCGCCTTTCTTCATTTGCGAAACACGCTCGGCGTTGAGAATGTTCGCGGTCTGCTCGGTGCGCGGCATGTGCAGGGTCACAAAATCGGCGCGCGCCAAAAGGTCTTCCAGCTCGACTTTTTCGACGCCGAGTTCGACCGCGCGCTTCTCGGTGAGGAACGGATCATAGGCGATCACCCTCATCTTCAGCCCGATCGCGCGCGCCGCTACGACCGAGCCGATGTTCCCGCAGCCTAGGACGCCAAGGGTCTTGCCCGTGATCTCCGTCCCCATGAATTTCGACTTCTCCCATTTGCCGGCATGGGTGGAGGCGTCCGCCTCCGGGATGCGGCGGGCGCAGGCCATCAGCATGGCGATCGCGTGCTCGGCGGTCGTGATCGAGTTGCCGAACGGCGTGTTCATCACCACGATCCCTTTGCCGCTGGCGGCGGGGATGTCGACATTGTCGACGCCGATCCCAGCGCGGCCGACAACCTTGAGACGATCGGCTTTCGCAATCAGCTCTGCGGTGACCTTGGTGGCGGAGCGAACGGCGAGACCGTCATACTCGCCGATCACCTGAGCAAGTGTTTCAGGGTCTTTGCCGAGATCCGGCATGAAGTCGGCCTCGATCCCGCGGTCGCGGAAGATCTGAACAGCCTCTTCGGAAAGTTTATCGGAAATCAGAACCTTGGGCATGGGGCTAGTCCTTTGTTTCGCGTGGCGACACACCTGGTCGTCGACGCGATGCGCGGCCCTCCCCTTTGACGGGAAAGGACCGAGTTATGGCGATGGCCTTTAAGCTAAGCCGCTTTTGCAGCGATCTCGGCTCGAGCGGCGGCGAAGGCCCAGTCGAGCCACTGCGTCAGGATCTCAAGATCCGAAGCTTCGACCGTCGCGCCGCACCAGACCCGAAGTCCCGGCGGCGCGTCGCGATACCCGCCGATGTCATAGGCGGCGCCTTCCGTATCCAACAGCGCAGCGATCCGCTTGGCGAAAGCCGCCTGCGCCTCCTCGCTCAACGCGGCGATCGCGGGATCAGTGATCTTCAAGCAGACGCTGGTGTTGGACTGGTTGGCCTGAGCCGAGACCAGGTTCTCCACCCAGTCGCGGCCGCTCATCCACTCGGTCAGCACGGCCGCGTTGCGATCCGCGCGGGCGAACATCCCCTGGCCGCCGCCGTTGGCGATCGCCCAATCGAGCGCCGTCAGATAATCCGCCACGCAGAGCATTGACGGCGTATTGATCGTCGCCCCTGCAAAGACGTCTTTGATCAGCTTTCCGCCTTTGGTCAGCCGGAAGATCTTCGGAAGCGGACGATCCGGGACAAAGGTCTCGAGCCGTTCGACCGCGCGTGGGCTGAGGATGAGCATCCCATGCGCAGCTTCCCCGCCCATCACCTTCTGCCAGGAGAAGGTCGTGACGTCGCACTTGGCCCAGTCGATCGGCTGCGCGAAGGCCGCCGATGTGGCGTCGTTGAAGGTCAGGCCTTCCCGGTCGTCCGGGATCCAGTCGAAGTCTGCGATCCTGGCTCCTGAGGTGGTGCCGTTCTGGGTGAAGCAGATGTCAGCGTCTTTTCTAACGTCGCGCAGATCCGGCAGAGCGCCATAGTCCGCCTTCAGGATACGGCAGTCCTCCAGTTTGAGCTGCTTTGTCGCGTCGCTCGCCCAACCGGCGCCAAAGCTTTCCCAAACGAGCATGTCGACCGGACGCGCGCCCAGCATCGACCACATCGCCATTTCGAAAGCGCCGGTGTCGGAAGCCGGCGCGATCCCCACGAGGTAGTCGTCGGGCACGCCCAGGATCTGCGCGGTCTTGTCGATCGCTTCCTTGAGTTGCGCCTTGGGCCCCTTGGCGCGGTGCGAACGGCCAAGCTGCGCGCGCGCGACGACCTGGTCGATCGACCAGTCGGGAAACTTGGGACAGGGGCCTGAAGAAAACGAAGGCTGCACAGGCATAGCCTGCGGCTTCGGCGGAACTGCCGAAGGCTCCACGAGGGAGTTCATGGACCATCTCCATGTCGGGGCGAGCATCGCTGAGCGCCGCCCCACTCGCCCTATCGGAGCGAACGCCCACGCGCCGTATTCCGGATTGGCCGCGCTCCGTCAACAGCGATTGTGTCGCGGTTCGGTGATAAGCTGTCGCTCACGACGGTTCGTACAGCTCCAGGGAAACGCCGCGATGGCGCAGTTCAGCACGCTTCAGCAATACCATGACAGCGGCTTCACACCGCCGATCCGCATCGAAGCGGGGTGGAAGCTCGTGCTGCTGTTCTGGCTCGGTGGTCCGCTCCTGATCGCGGGTTGTTACGTCGCGGTGACGCGCGGCGGCGTCTTTGGGGTCCTTGTCGGCGCATTCGGGTTGGTGTTCTTTGGCGTCGCGCTTCTGGCGATCGGCGTCGCGCTCTGGCGGTCCCGCCGACGCGGGCTCATCGAGATGAACCCGGACGGCCTTTATCTCGCACATATCGGCCTGCAGCTTCCATGGCGAGACCTCGGCCCAGCTTGGGTTCATTCGACCCGTCACGGTCGTCAGAAAACTGAGGAAGTCTGTTACGTCCTCAGGAACGCCAAGGCCCACAAGGCGCGCGCTGATTTTGTCGGACGTGGTTTGATCGAGCTGGCGAGACGAGCCTCGGCGACGAGGCCGGAGGGCGGCGTCGAATGGGGCCTCGCGGGGTTGCTGACACTCTCTGGCGCGGGCGAGGAAACGTTGGAAGACATTACCCGTTGGCTTGAGAACGCGCGCTTGGTTCTGGCGGAGGACCCCGATGCGATGCTGTTCAGCATTCCGACGCCGTTCACCAACGGCGCCTCCTCGGAGGATCTGGCGGCGATCATCAATCTTCAGACCGTCGCACGCGAACGCGCGTCGAGTTGATTGCAATTTCAAAGTGCTCAGCCCCATGCTGGCCACGTTGGGAGACCCGTTGCGGAGGCTGCCTGTGGACATTTTCGCTCATCCTGATTTCGACGCGCATGAGCAGGTCGTCTTCGCGACCGACGAGGGCTCGGGCCTGCGCGCGATCATTTCCGTACACAACACGAACCGCGGCCCTGGTCTGGGCGGGTGCCGGATCTGGCCTTACGACAGCGAAGCCGACGCCGTGACCGACGTGCTGCGACTGGCGCGCGGCATGACCTACAAGGCCGCCCTCGCGGGGCTGGATCTCGGCGGCGGCAAATCCGTGATCCTTGCGGACGCCAAAACGCAAAAGACGCCCGACATGATGCGCGCCATGGGCGTCGCCGTCGAACGACTCGGCGGTCGGTACATCGTCGCCGAGGATGTCGGCGCCACGCCTGCCGACATGGACGCGATCGCCACACAGACGACCTACGTCTCGGGCCGCTCGAATGGGGTCGGCGATCCATCGCCCTGGACCGCGGAAGGCGTCTATCTTTGCTTGGAACGCGCCGTACAGCATCGACGAAACACCGACCTGTCCGGCGTCCGTGTCGCCGTGAAGGGCCTCGGTGCGGTTGGCGGGAAGCTGGTTCGAAAACTGGCGCAGGCGGGCGCGACGCTCTTCATCGCCGATATCCGCGACGACGCGGCCATGACGATCGCCGCGGAAACAGGGGCGACCGTGGTCGGCGTCGACGAGGCGACATCGCTGAACGTCGACGTCTATGCGCCCTGCGCGCTCGGCGGCGAGCTCGACGCCAGGACAATCGATACAATCAAGGCCGAAATCATCTGTGGTGCTGCGAACAATCAACTGGCCACACCCGAGGACGGCGCCCGTCTGGCCGCGCGCGGGATCCTCTATTGTCCCGATTATCTGGTGAACGCCGGCGGGTTGATCTCGGTGGCTCGTGAAGCGATCCCGCTTAGCGACGCGGGCGCCGAGGCCAAGCTGCGCGCGCTGCCGGACACGTTGGAGACCGTCGGCAAAAGATCTGACGCGGATCAGGCGTCCATGGCCGAAACAGCCGACCTGCTCGCGGAAGAACGCTTCAAGTCGAAGCCCTGACGCCGCCCCAAAAAAGAAAGCGCCAAGTCTTGCCGACTGGCGCCCAGTATCACGGGGAAGAAGCTGGCGCTTCGATCTAGAAGCGCCATGACCCTTTTGCCGATTCTCGACGCGCCGCGCTTTGATCTAGGCCAATATCTTTCAACTGTTCTGGCGACATCTCGCGGAGCGCTCGGCGGCTGCGCGCTGTTTGATCCCACTGGACATACAGCGCCCAGAGGAGCGATGGCAGCCTTCTCCAACCGCCCTCGCGTCCGGTTTTCGTCCCCGAGAGTTCGGCCCGACGTACGGGCGCGTGCTTGGACACCGTCTCCATCTTACGCCTCCTGTAATGAGTACAATTACCGCTCAAACCGTTGACACAATCGATTCATTGTGTTGATACGATTAGGTAGTGTCGTACACGCTGTGATGGAATTGTTTTATTGTGACCCGCACAACTTGGCTTCCCACGCTCAGTCCAGAAGGCCCCCGTTACCGTGCGCTGGCGGATGAGATCGCGCGCGCGGTCGAAGAAGGGCAATTGCGCGCCGGCGTGAAACTACCGCCCGTCCGCGACCTCGCCTGGGACCTGAAGGTGACGCCCGGAACGGTCGCGCGCGCTTATCAGCTGGCGGAACAGCGCGGGCTGCTCGAAGGTCAGGTCGGCCGTGGCACGTATGTGAAAGGCGCAGAGCCGGAAGGCCCGCTGGCGAGCCCGGTGTCCCTGGCCGCGCCGGCCGACGGCGTGATCGACTTCCGCCTCAACCGGGCGGTCGATATCGGCCAAGACGTGATCATCACCGCGGCGCTCGAACGCGTTATCGCCCGTCATGGCGCGTTGCCGCTGACGGACTACCACCGCTTTGGCGAAGACATCTCGGAACGCGAAGCGGGGGCGGAATGGCTGCGTTCCGGCGGCGTGCCCGCGGATCCCGCCCACATGGTCGTGTGTTCGGGCGCCCAGCACGGCATGCTCACCGCCCTCGCCGCCACCTGCGGCGGCGGGGACGCCGTCGTCTTGACCGAGGCCCTGATCCATCCGGGCCTCAAAGACTGCGCGCGCGCGCTCGGCATGCGGCTCGAACCCGTGGCTTGCGACGCTGACGGACTTGAGCCGGACGCGCTGGACGCCGCATGCGCTCGCTATCGGCCGGGCGCGATCATCCTTTCGGCGAACTGCCAGAACCCGATGCTGACGACAATGCCCTTGAAGCGCCGCGAAGCCATCGCTGAAGTCGTTCGCAGACGCCGGGTCTCCTTGATCGAGGATGACGTCTACGGCTGGCTCAAACCTCAACGGTTGCCGAGTTTTCCATCGCTTGCGCCGGAGCTCACCTGGTATGTCGCCAGCCTCTCCAAATGTGTGGCGGCGGGAATTCGCGCGGGCTATGTGCTGTGCCCGCCCGGCGAGACCCCGCGCGCCGCCCGGATCCTGCAGAGCTACACTCAGCACGTCTCCTGGCTCATCTCGGCCTTGGCGGCGGAGATTGTCCGCTCCGGCGATGCGGAACGGATCATCCGGCAGGTGAGCGACGAGACGGCAGCCCGCGCGCAGATTCTGCGGGACGCTTTGGCCGGCGGTTCCGACGGAGCGCTTCTGCAAACCGACGACCACACGAGCATGGCCTGGTTGGGGTTGCCCGAGCCGTGGCGGGCCAGCGATTTCGCCGTCGGCGCGGAAGCCGCAAACGTCCTGGTGTCGCCCGCCGAGATTTTTGCCGTCGGGCGCGCGCCTGCGCCTCACGCGATCCGCATAGGGTTTGGCAACGCGCCTGAGCGCGCCGAAGTGTCGACTGGCGCGGCCGTCCTCGCGCGGCTGCTCTCGTCTGACCCGCTGCCCGTCGACGCCGTCGCCTAGGCGCGCTAACTACCCTCACTCGCCAGCGCATTCTCGCCGGCGCTCAAGAGAGAAAGCACCTGCATGACTGGCGCCTCTGACTGGCGAAACTGGGCTTTGCTGGCCAGCCTCGGCGTGATCTGGGGCGGCGCGTTCACAACGACCAGCGTCGCCGTTCAGGACTTGCCGCCTCTCACCATCGCAGCCAGCCGTCTGCTCGTCGGCGCGATCGTCCTCGTGCCCCTCGCCTACGCCTTCGGCGACGGCTTGCCGCGCGACCGAGCCGTATGGGGCAGCGCCGTCGGCGCCGCGCTCGCAGCCAACGCTATTCCGTTTGTGTTGTTGTCCTGGGCGCAGAACCACGTTTCAAGCGGGCTCGCTGGCGTGTTCATGGCCTCGCTGCCGCTCATCGTGTTGCCGATGGCGCACTTCCTCATCCCGGGCGAGGGCATGAGCTGGCGGAAAACGATCGGATTTCTGGTCGGCTTTGCCGGCGTTGTGGTTCTCATCGGCCCGTCCGTCTTGTTCGAGCTGGGCGGAGACTCGACACATGTGTTGGCGCAACTGGCGTGCCTCGGCGCAGCCACCGGTTATGCGGTTGGGTCGATCATCGCGAAACGAATGCCGCCCTGCCATCCAGTGTCTTACGGCGCGGCGACGATGCTGCTCGCCGCGTTGATGATGGCGCCGCCAACGCTCTTGCTGGAGCAGCCGTTCGCTCTGGACTGGACGCTGTCAGGGGCGCTCGCCGTAACCTGGTTGGGCCTCGTTCCGACCGGGCTCGCCATGGTGCTGCTGGTGATCGTCGTTCAGCGCACCGGCCCCACCTTTCTAAGCCTTGTGAACTACCAGGTGCCGATCTGGGCGCTCATCTTCGGCGTCGTTCTGCTCGGCGAGACGGTCCACGGGCGCGCCCCGATCGCCCTGTTGTTGATCCTGTTAGGGGTCGCGCTTAGTCAGGGTCTGCTCAATCGCCTGGTCCGAAAAGCACCCGAACCCAGCCTGTGATCCCAATCAAGCGGCGCGTTCAACGGCGCCGCAGATTTCGTCGACGATCTCCTCGACCAGAGCGGCGTTCTCGCCTTCGCCCATGACACGGATCAACGGTTCGGTGCCTGATTTGCGGATGAGCAGGCGTCCGGTTCCGCCGAGCCGTTCCTCGCCGGCCGCGATCGCAGCCCTCACCTGTTCCGTCTCGAGCGGAGCCGACCCCTCTTCAAAGCGCACATTCTTCAGCAGCTGCGGGTAAGGATCAAAGAGGTTGCAAACCTCGCTGGCAGGTCGCCCCGTGCGAATGAGTTCGGCCAGCACTTGCAAAGCAGCGACGCAGCCGTCGCCTGTGGTGACGAAGTCGCTCAGAACGATATGGCCCGACTGCTCGCCACCGACGTTGAAACCGCTGCGGCGCATTTCCTCGACGACATAGCGGTCGCCGACCTTTGTGCGGACGAGCTTCAGTCCGTCAGCCTCAAGCCGTTTCTCCAGACCAAGGTTGGACATCACCGTGGCGACCAGTCCGCCGCCAAGAAGCCGGCCCTCCTGCGCCCAACTGGTTGCGACAAGCGCCATGAGTTGATCACCGTCGACGGTTTGCCCCTTTTCATCGATCAGATGCAACCGATCCGCGTCGCCGTCGAGAGCGATGCCGAGATCCGCGCCATGTTCAAGGACCGCCCTTTGGCACTCTTCGGGCGAGGTCGAGCCGACGCCGTCGTTGATGTTGAGACCATTTGGCGTCGTGCCGATTTCGATGACGTCGGCGCCCAGTTCCCAAAGGATCAGCGGCGCGGTGCGATACGCGGCGCCGTTGGCGCAATCGACGACGACTTTCAGACCATCGAGCGTCAACTCGCGCGGGAAACTGGCTTTCGCGAACTCGATGTAGCGGGCCCGGCCATCTTCCAGACGATTGGCGCGGCCCAACTCGCGATCGCCTGCTAGATGCTTGCTCAGACCGTTGGCCATGTAGGCCTCGATCGTGGCCTCGGCTTGGTCCGAAAGCTTGTATCCGTCGGGCCCGAAGAACTTTATTCCATTGTCGTAATAAGGATTGTGAGAGGCGGAGATCATGACGCCGGCGTCCGCCCGGAGGCTGCGCGTCAACATGCCCACGGCCGGCGTTGGGACCGGGCCGAGCGTATAGACGTCCACGCCCATGCTGACAAACCCCGACATCAACGCCGTCTCGATCATGTAGCCGGAGAGCCGTGTGTCCTTACCGATCACAACACGATGCGGCGCCTCGCCGTTTCGAAAGTAGCGCCCAGCCGCCATTCCGAGCAAAAGCGCCGTTTCGGCTGTCATCGGGGGTTGGTTCGCGCGCCCCCGCACGCCATCGGTCCCAAAAAGTTTTCTGCTCATTTCAGCTCAACCTGTCCCCATTTCGCCGTGACGGCGCCGACCCTCCCTGATCCGCGCCGCTCTCGCGTCAATCAATCGAAGCGCCCATGTCGCAGTGCATGCTGCATACGCAAGGCCTGTGCGGTTTCGCGAACGTCGTGGACCCGCAAGATCTGGGCGCCCTGAACAGCGCCCATAAGCGCGACAGCCACCGACCCCGGCGCGCGCCGCAGCGCCTCGGGCTCTTCCGTCAAGGTTCCGACAAATCGTTTGCGCGACGCCCCCAGCAAGACGGGGCAGCCGAGTCCCTGAAACAGGGACAACGACCGCAGCAAAGCGACGTTGTGCCCGAGCGTCTTTCCAAAACCGATGCCCGGGTCGACGATCAGGCAGTCGCGGACGAGCCCAGCCGCCTCGCAGGCCGCGACGCGTCGTTCGAGGTAGTCGTAGATATCCAGGACGACATCGTCATAGCGCGGGTTGTCTTGCATGGTCTTCGGATCGCCAAGCGCATGCATCAGGCACACGGCGCCGCCTTTCGCGATAAACTCGCCGGCGACCGACATGCTCTCGGGATCGAATGTCAGCGCTGAAACGTCGTTGAGCAAACGTGCGCCGGCCTTGAGGGCGGATTGCGCGACGCTGGCCTTGCGGGTGTCGATCGAGATCGGCGCGCGGCAACCCGCCTCTTTCAACCCTTCGATCACAGGACCGACGCGCGCCCATTCTTCCGCCGCCGGGATCAGCGGCGCGCCGGGCCGGGTCGACTCGCCTCCGATGTCGAGAATGTCCGCGCCGTCCTCGACCATCTGCAGGGCCGAGGCGATCGCAGCGGTCGGGTCGAGATTGCGGCCGCCATCCGAAAAACTGTCCGGCGTCACATTGACCACGCCCATGACCAACGGCCGCTCAAAGCGTACCCCCGCCGCCGGCGCGCGTTCGGTCTCAAGGCGTCGTCGGATGAGGCGCACGCGCTCGGCTTGCTCTTCAGGCGGCGCTGGCAGAGCGTCCGGCGCGATGAGGGGGCCGCGATAGACGGACCCGGAGCGCAGATCGCGTGTGATTGGCTCGACCCTGTCGAACCTCTCGGGTCCGCCTGCGAGCCAACGCGCGTATCCGTCCGGTTCGAGACCGGTCTCGGCGTTCCAATCTGCGAAGGCGGTCTGCGCCGCGTCGCCATGGGGAATCGGACGAAGATAGATCCGTTCGGACATCCGCCTCGCTTATCGCTTTGTTCGGCCTGGCGACAAGAGCTGAAGATGCGAAAACGCCCCGCCATCACAGGCGGGGCGCGCAAATCTCGTTACGGTACGTTTCGAGGGCGACGCCGCTCGATCAGGTCGTGGGCGCAGGCTCCATGCCGCCATCCGTCTCCGGCGGGCGCTTCGGTTTGGTCTTAGGCACCCCGACGCCCGAGGATGGCGCGCCCGGGCGGGTGTCCTGATCGCCGTCGTCGCGAGTGATTGTCTCGCCGCGCAAGACCTTGTTGATCTCTTCGCCGGTGAGCGTCTCGTACTCGAGCAGGCCCTGCGCCAGGCGGTGCAGGTCATCGATCTTTTCAGTCAGGATGCGCTTTGCTTCCTGGTAGCCTTCGTCAACGAACCGGCGGACTTCTTCATCGATCGTCTGCTGGGTGTCCGGCGACACGCTGGCCCCGCCTTGTTGCATGCCCAGATAGGTTTCGCGGTTCTCGGCGTAGTCGATGTTGCCGAGCTTTTCGGACATCCCGAACTGCGTGACCATCGCACGCGCGATCCGGGTGACCTGCTGAATGTCGGACGCGGCGCCGTTGGTCACCTGTTCTTCGCCGAAGATGATCTCTTCCGCGACGCGGCCGCCCATCGCCATGGCGATTTTCGAGGTCAGCTGTTCGTAGGTCTGGCTAAGATGGTCGCGCTCCGGCAGCGACAGCACCAGACCAAGGGCGCGACCGCGCGGAATGATCGTCGCCTTGTGGATCGGGTCGTGGCTCGGCACGTTCAGACCGACCACCGCATGGCCCGCCTCGTGGTAGGCGGTGAGCTTCTTTTCTTTTTCGGTCATGGCCAGAGACCGCCGCTCGGCGCCCATCATGACCTTGTCTTTGGCCGACTCGAAATCCGACATCGTCACGAGCCGTTTGTTCGCTCGCGCGGCCATCAACGCCGCCTCATTGACGAGGTTCGCAAGATCCGCCCCGGAGAACCCAGGCGTTCCACGAGCGATGACGTGCAAATCGACATCCGGCCCCAAGGGCGCCTTGCGCGCATGGACCTGAAGGATCTTGTACCGGCCGTTGACATCCGGATTCGGAACCTGGACCTGACGGTCGAACCGGCCAGGACGCAATAGGGCCGGGTCCAGAACGTCCGGTCGGTTGGTCGCGGCGACGAGGATCACGCCTTCGTTCGCCTCAAATCCGTCCATCTCGACCAGCAGCTGGTTGAGGGTCTGTTCGCGCTCGTCGTTACCGCCGCCATAGCCGGCGCCGCGGTGACGCCCGACCGCGTCGATCTCGTCGATGAACACAATACAGGGCGCGTTCTTCTTCGCCTGCTCGAACATGTCGCGGACACGGCTGGCGCCGACGCCGACAAACATTTCAACGAAATCAGAGCCCGAGATCGAAAAGAACGGAACGCCTGCCTCGCCCGCGATCGCGCGCGCCAGCAGCGTCTTACCGGTGCCCGGAGGGCCGACGAGCAGCGCCCCTTTCGGGATCTTGCCGCCCAGAGCCGTGTACTTTTGCGGCGACTTGAGGAACTCGACGATCTCCTCGAGTTCTTCCTTGGCTTCATCGATCCCGGCGACATCGTCGAAGGTGACGCGCGTCGTGTTCTCGGTCAAAAGCTTCGCCCGGCTTTTTCCAAAGCCCATCGCGCTGCGGCCGTTCGACTGCATTCGGTTCAGGAAGAAGATCCAGATGCCCACCAGAATGATCAACGGCAACCACGTCAGAAGCGTCGCCATCAGACCGCTTTGCTGCTGCGGCTCGACGTTGATCTGAACACCAGCGCCCCGCAGGTCTGACACGATCTCCGCGCCCGGCGGCTGGTACGTGAAGAAGGCGCTGCCGTCGGTGTAGGTGCCTGAGATGCGCTCGCCGTCGATCGTGACGTCGCGCACGCCTTGCTGCTCGACCCGACTCATGAAGTCCGAGAAGGCGACTTCGCGCGTCTGCGTCCCGGCTGTCGGTTGTTTGAAAACGTTAAAGAGGGCGATCAGCAGCAGCAAAATCGCCGCCCACAGCACGAGGTTCTTCATATTACCCACAGACGGTCTCCCGAAATTGGCGCAACCACGCCTTCAGAGCCACGATTTAAGCTTCGCGCCGAGCTCTGTGCAAAATAAGAGCCCACGCGCAGGGTTCAACCGCATAAGATGGGATCTGCGTCAAACGGCGCGCGACGCGACCCAACGGCGTTAACAGAAAATATAGCCGACGAGCCGCCATTTGCGAGCTCGGGAACGGACCAGTCAAGGATCGGGACCGCTTGCAGCGTCTTCTGTTCGCCGCCTTCATCGATCGTCCAAAGCGCCAGCGCGGCCTCTCTGGCCGGCGCTGGAGCGTTCCGCCAAAACTCCGGCAGAGCGAAAACCTGCTCGTCGGCGCGGCGGTGAAGTTCGGTCACGCCGGATGCGCCCAAGGCCCCCATCCAAAGACCGTCGACGGCCGCACGGATCCCAAGCGCCCCATCCCAAACCGCTTCGACGCCGGTTTCGAGCAATGAGAGCTCCGGCAAAGCCGCCGGTTCGCGACAGATCGTCAACCCCCCTCGCTCCCAGGCGAGGATGCAGCCGTGCAGCGTTCGCCCCCCCTCAACCTGGCTAAGAACGGCGTCGAACGCCGCCTCAAGGCTGTCCAGACGCGGTGGATAGAGCGCCGCCGCAACCCAGTTCAGGCCCGCCGCCAAGGCCCGCAAACCGATTTCTCTCGGCGCGCGCGCAAACCGCTCAACGTCATAACGCAGCACGCCCAGTTTCGGTTCGGCCCGCACGGCTTCGACAAGAAGTTCGGACGTCGCCGTCTCCAGCGCGCGGCGCGCGCGTCCCATGCTTCGAGCCGTTTTGGCCAATCGCTCGCGGCTCAATCCCAACGGCGCGAGCTGGGACAACGCCATGCGCGCCTTCACGCGATCAAATCGCAGGTCGTCGTTCGAAGGATCGTCGATCCACTGTTGTTTCCGAGCGGCGCACACGGCCTGAAGCTCCTCGCGAGAGGCCTCAAGCAATGGTCGAATGAGATAAAAGCCATCGCCCTCGTCGAGCTGATCGGACATGGCCGCGAGCCCATCGACGCCCGAACCCCGCGCCAACCGGAGCAAGAAGGTCTCGGCGACGTCGTCCTGCGTATGCGCCACGGCCAGCGAGGGCACTCCGTTCGCCTGCCTCCAATCGCGCATCAGCCTGTAGCGGGCTTCTCTCGCCGCCGCCTGGAGGTTTGAGCTCGGCTTGGCCCCAAGCCAGGGCAGGACAGCGTGCGGGACCGAGAGGCGCGCACAGATCTCGCCGACGCGCCGCGCCTCTGCGCCGCTTTCAGGCCGCAGTCCATGATCGACGGTCAACGCATGGAGTTCGAGGCCGAGAGCCGCCCTCGCCTCGACGGCCAACAGCAAGAGCGCGAGGCTGTCGGATCCGCCGGACACGCCGATGGCGAGCTTTCGACCGGTGATCAGCGGAGCCAGCCTGTCGGCGAACGCCTCAGCTGAGAGATCCCGGCGAACCTCTGCGCCGAACGGGTCGCGTTCGCTCACCGGCACCCAGCGCGGCGGGCCTCGATTTCGGTCCGACGAAGAACCGATTGATCCGCATTGGGATATCGGGCGGGAACCTCGCTGAAGGTCAGACAGGCTTGCCCGGCCTCGCCCAGTTGCGCCAGCGTCATGCCCAGCTTCATCAAGTTGTCCGGCGCCTTCCGCGCCTCTGGATAGTTCTGAACGCCAGACGAGAACGTCTGCGCCGCTTCATCGTACTGACCGCGCACATAGAAGGTCTCGCCAAGCCAGTAGTTCGCATCGCCGGCCAGAGGATCTTGCGGATAGGCCGTTATGAAGGTCTTCAGCTGCGACCGCGCGTTCAGAAAATCACCAGACCGCAAAGTGTCCACTGCGCGTTGATAGACCTGTTGCGGATCGCCGATGGGGACAGCTGCTCCGGCGCCGATCTGTCCGGCGCCGACTTGACCCGCGCCGATCTGCGCGCCGCCGACTTGTCCGCCCGCAGCCGCGATTTGATCGTTGGTGCGCGGAGCCGCCGCGCCGCCCGCATCTCCAGGAATGGTTCCGAGGATCTGCGGCGGCGCCCCTCGGCCGGGCGTCGGATCGAGGACAGCAGCGCCTCCCGCGGCGGGAGCGCCGCCGATGTCAACGCCAAGATCGCCCTGATTGAGAGTTGCGGTCTGACCGCCGCCAATGTCCACGCCGAGATCACCGCCGCCTGTGTTCACGCCGCCAGCGTTTACGCCGCCCGGATTGACCCCTCCCAATCCAGCGGCGCCGATCCCCGCCGCTCCCGCGACCGGAGCGCCGCCTTCGATCGCATCCATTCGAAACCTCAGGTTCTCGATCTGACGAGACTGCTGCAGCTGTCCTTGGGTCAGGCGAAACTCAAGCTCTTCGATGCGGCCGGTCATCGTCCGCAGCTCGTTTTCGATTTGGCCGAGGCGGAAATACACGTCGCCGCCGACAGACGCGCCGCCAGCGTCTCCCAAGGCGCCGCCGCCCAGAGCGCCGCCGCCTCGAAGCGCCGCAACCTCTGCTTGCAGACGCGCCACCTCATCCCGCAGGGCGATCACATCGGGGTTCAGCCATTCGCCTTGCTGCGCGACAGCGACCTGCGCCGAAGTCATCAAAGGCGCGGCGACGACCACGCCAAGCGCGACCCGATGGACTGCGCGGAAAACATCGATTGATCGCTTAAGAACGGAGCGCTCGGACATAACGGCCTCGTTTAAAGTCAATGGCGCGCCAGCACTCTGGCGCGCCTTGTCACCCTTGGTTGGGCTCGGCTCGGTGATCATAAAGTCTCCCAATCTGGCGAAAATTCGACTCTCGCCAGACAATCTGGGAACCCGCCGCTCAGCTCAGCGGCGCGCCCTGAACAATGGTGACGGCCCGGCGGTTCTCATCCCAACAACCTGGCTGAGAACAAGGTTTGACCGGGCGCTCTTTGCCATAGCTGATCGTGCGCATGCGCTGCGGCGAGACGCCCTTGCTTTCCAGATATGTCTTCACCGCATTCGAGCGCCGCGCGCCCAGCGCGAGGTTGTATTCGCGGGTTCCGCGTTCGTCGGCGTGACCCTCGATCACAATGCTGGTCTGCGGGTTGAGCTGCAGCCAGCGCGCCTGATTATCGAGCGTTGCGCGTCCAGCGCCGGTCAGAGTCGACTGGTCCGTTTCGAAGAAGACCCGGTCGCCGACGCTGACGCGGAAGTACTCGACGCTGGCCGGGTTCAGCGATCCTGAACCGCCGGCCGACGACGCATTTGCTCCGACGGTCGATGCGTTCGCCGGCGCTTCCTGTTTGCTGGAGCAGCCCGCAACCGCCAGCACAACGACTGCAAGCGCGGCGACCACCCCTTTTCGGACTGAGATCTGACGCATGAAACCCTCCTAATCGGTCGACCGCCAATCGCGGCCGCAAGTTACGCTTTCGGCGCGAACGCCGCTTCTTACCTTGCGCCGTCCCGGGCTTTCAACGGGGCGCGCCCCTCAAGCCTTGTGACAGCGGTTCCGCTATGGACGAATGAGCGGCGACCACGCCGGGTCAGAGCCGCCTGCAGGCGTCTCCAAACGGCGCTCGTTCCGCCCCGTGACGTCGATGGTGTAGATCTGAGGCCGGCCGGCCGCTCCAGGCGTTTCCCGGAAGAACATCAACACGCGCCCATTGGGAGCCCAAGTCGGCCCTTCGTCGAGAAAGCTTGTCGTCAGCAACCTCTCCTCCGAGCCGTCCGGGCGCATCACACCGATATGGAAACGCCCGTTGAGAATCTTCGTGAAGGCGATCAGATCGCCGCGCGGCGACCAGACCGGCGTGCCGTAACGACCGCCATTGAAACTGATCCGGCGTTGGTTGGAGCCGTCCGAACTCATGACGTAAAGCTGCTGACTGGCGCCCCGATCCGACTCGAACACGATCTGCCCGCCGTCGGGCGAGAAACTGGGCCCGGTGTCGATGCCCGGACTGCGCGTCAGCTGGCGCGTGCGTCGGGTCGCCAGATCCATCAGATAAATGTCGGTGTCGCCGCCGCGCGTGAGGCTCATGACGACACGGTTTCCATCGGGTGAGAACCGCGGCGCGAACGTCATGCCCGGGAAATTCCCAAGCAGTTCCTGACGCTCTGTGCGGAGGTTCAGAAGATACACCTGCGGCTCGCCGCCAGCATAGGAGATGAACGTGATCTCTTGGTCGACTGGCGAAAACCTCGGTGTGAGAACCAGATCTTGGTCCGAGGTCAGATAGGCGACATTTGCGCCGTCGCTGTCCATTATCGCCAACCGTTTGCGGCGCTGATCCTTCGGCCCCCGCTCTTCGACAAAGACGATGCGACTGTCGAAATACCCCTCCTCACCGGTCAGTTCGGAGTAAACGACATCGGCGACCTTGTGCGCGACCCTGCGCCATCCGGCTGGATCGGCCAGGAACTTCAACTGTTGAAGCTGCTGCCCGAGCGCCGTGTCCCAAAGGCGGAAGCGTACGCCGATCCGGCCGTCGGGCTCGTAACCGACCTCCCCTGCGATCAGGGCGTCGGCCCCTTGAGCGGACCAGTCGCCGAAAACCGGCTGCACGTCGATGGTGTCAAGCGGTCCGCCGGGCGGCGTCGGGGCGAACAATCCGGAACGCTCCAGATCCGCGGCCACCACCTGCGCGATGCGCATGCCCAGATCCGCGACTTCCGGCTCCGCCCCGCGGAACGGCGGCACGGCGATCGGTATAGGGTCGAACTCTCCGCCTGAAACCGTCACGTCCAACGGACCGGCGCCTTCTCCGCCGCCTGAGCCGAACACGCCGGCGTCGCCCTGCGTCTGAACGCCCAGTGTCCCGTCCTGACCTGCATTCGGGTCGACCGCGCTCCCAGTCTGAGCCGCCGCCTGAGGCCCCGCGATCAACGCGAGGGTGAGACCCGCCACGACCAGGGCCGGCTTCGGCCAGTCTGACACCAGGGATTTGATCATCAGGCGAACTCCGTCAAAGCTCGGATCCGCACGTGGCGGTATGGTAAATCATTGTTTCGCCGGCACCCTATGCCCGGCAAAGCGGCGAAGAAAGGGCCAAAGCCGATTTCCTGAGACTTCAAGCGCTCCGCTAACACGATTTTTGGCGCCCGCTTTCGTCAGACGAGGCGATTATTGCGTGAGAACGCCTTGCAGCGGATCGAACGTCACGCGGATTTCCTGCCAGTAGCCGTACTTCCCCGGCGGCAATCGAAACGGCTGACAGCGCTGCACGGCGACCGCCGCCGCGCGGATCGCCGCCTGCTGCCGCGTCGAAAGCGGCGGCTGAGGCGAGAGCAGCTTCGGTTTGCCGATCACACGACCGTCTCGCGCCATCTCCAGATACAACCGCACGCTCAACGACCCCGGATCCGCCCCACCGGCGTCCGGCGGGTTCCAGCACCGTCGAAGCGCCAATTGGAAACCGTCCCGTTCAAACCGGGAGAGCGGCGGCCCCACGACGGGCGCGCGGCGACGTTCAGCCTGTTGCCTCTGCTGTGGTTGAGGCTCCGCCTGCTGCTCTTCCTCGGGCTGTTCTTCCGGTTCCGGGTCCGGTTGACGCTCGGGCTGTTCCGGCTCGGTCTCCGGGCGCTCGGCCTCGGCGATCTGACGCGGTCGTCTCGACTGATTTGGCCGCGGGGCGACCTTCGGCGCAATCTCCGCCTCCGCGAGGTCTTGCGGTTCCGGTTCTTCTTCGGGCGGCGTCTCAGGCTCAGGCGTCTCCGCCACCTCCGGCGCGGGCGGCGTGTCGGGCTCGTCCGGCGTCGGCGCCTCGTCGCGGACAGTCGGACGCAATTCAGGCGGAGCAGGCGCGATCGCCATCTGCGGCGGCGCCGGAATATCCAGCTCCGCAGCCTCATCCGGCGGCGCTTCCTGTTCGAAAATCAGCGGCGAAGGCGCATCCGGCGCCGCCTCGTAGGGCGCTTCGACCGGAGGCGCCTCGGGGGACTCCGGCTCTCGCGGCGCTTCGGGCTCGGGCGGCGTCGGCGGCGCGAGCGACGCGAGCACATCGGTTTGCGGATCCGGCGTCGGGCCTCTCACCAGTTCATCAAACTCCTCGGCGGAGATGAACTGCGCATCGACGATCTGGAGCGGATCGTCCTCATCGGGCGTGAACAGCGGTCCGCCAAAGAGCAAGAGCAGCACGAAGCCCAAGTGCAAGGCCAGCGACGTGGCGAAGCCGAGATGTCGAGAGAGCATCCTTTAAGCCTCTTGCAAACTCTCATGGAGGACACTCGCCCCCATTGCGCCGTTAGCCGCCCTGCGACCCGTTGTTCCCATCCGATCCGCCATCCGCGCCTGGCGCGACGCTGCTGCGATCGGTCACCAACCCTATATTCGCATACCCGTTCGAGCTCAGTTCACCCATGACGCGCATCACTTGGCCGTAGCCGACGTCGCCATCCGCGCGCAGGTAGACCCTGTCTGTCTCCGGCGCTTCGACGTCTTCTCCGAGACGCGTGATGAGCTGCGCCAGGCTCTGTTCCTCCTCGCCGTAGAAGATCCGACCTTCCGCATCCACGCTCACGGTGATCGGCGTGGCTTTTTCCTGCGGCAATTGTTTCGCGTTGGATTTGGGCAGATTGAGAGGAACGCCGACCGTCAAAAGCGGCGCGGCCACCATGAAGATGATCAGCAGCACCAGCATCACGTCGACAAAGGGCGTGACGTTGATTTCCGACATCGGCGGGCTGAGACGCCCGCGACGTCCCCGACGCGACGCGCCGCCGT
>CALDSD010000031.1 GCA_937911325.1 uncultured Neomegalonema sp. | reverse complement strand
TCAAACGGGGAACGCTCTTCAGAACAGACTCCTTGGCGCCACTTATAGTTTGAACGGAGTGTAACCAAACGCCTTCGGATCGTAGATGGGCTGGCACCTTGCTCCTCTCGAAGATCCTTTTGAAACGCAATGATGTCGCATCCGGATGGTTGTTCTACTAGACCTGCCTTGGCTCTGAACTTTGAGAACGCGGCTAGGTCCTGCCGGTAGGCTCTTAAGCTATGCTTGCTTAGGCCAAGCTGTTCGTTGCAATACTCTTCGAATTCTTCGATCTTGATGTTGGTCATGTGCACTCGCAGTTGATTTGGGTTCGCCGTCATCGACAGCCAGCTTCTAGCCCATCCGTAGAGCACAGGAATCTACGGAATTTGCTTTGGCAACAGTAAGATATGACTAAGTCGGCGTCGAAAGTATGGTGACTTACAATTTCTACAACTGTAAGCTGACCGAAGATTTCAACCTAAACAGCTATCTATTTCGGCTGTTGTAACGATAACCGAGAATTATCTGTCGTGAGTTGCTCCGTAATTGTGCCCATTTTTGATGGCTTGGACTTCCTTCCAGAGTTCTTCGTTTCTCTCGAAAAAGCACGTCCAGATGCGTGTGAGCTCATTTTGGTTGACGATTGTTCTACCGAACCGGTCTTGTCTTGTTTGCCTTCGACGTTGGCGGACGATCGATTGTCGACAATGCGCAACTCGGAGAACCTCGGTTACGCAGCTACCGTGAACAGAGGGTTGAAAGTCGCTGTTGGGGATGTGCTTTTCGTCCTGAATTCTGACCTTGTGTTAGGGAAAGACTGCCTGCATGAACTCCTTGCATTCTTGGAGAAAACGCCACGGGCTGGTGTGGCGGGAGCAAAGCTGACCTCACCCGATAGTGGGTTGATACAGCACGCTGGGATAGCCTTCGGGCGACATTCCCGTCGCCATATCTTTCTTGGGCAAGAGCCGGATCATGCACTATCTAACAAGATCCGTGCATGCCAGGTCGTCACCGGGGCTGTGCATGCGTTTAGTCGGCATACGCGCGACGCGGTGGGCTTTCTGGATGAAAGGTATTTCAACCACAATGAGGACCTAGACTATTGCCTGCGCGCTGGAGCGCGAGGAATGCAGAACTACTACGTGCCGACCGCTGAAGCCACTCAGTGGGAAAGCGTGTCCGGCCCCACTCGGGACAATGGCCAGCAGGAAGCAAATGCTAAGAATTGGACAAGCAGGGGGTCAGCTATGCATCGCAATGCGTTTTTCGGACTTTTCGCCGCTCTTTTTGTTACATCCGCCGCGCCAAGCGCGCAGGCGCTGTCGTTGAACGTGGATGGCGGGGGCATCCTGTTGGGCGCGTCGGGCGTCGATGTGAACGGTGTGCTTTATGACGTCAGCTTTGTCGACGGAAATTGCATCGACTTGTTTGACGGATGCGACGAGGCTTCTGACTTTGACTTTAG
This sequence comes from uncultured Neomegalonema sp., assembly GCA_937911325.1. GTDB lineage: Bacteria > Pseudomonadota > Alphaproteobacteria > Rhodobacterales > Rhodobacteraceae > CALDSD01. The sequence continues at coordinate 4,359 of CALDSD010000031.1, read as the reverse complement.
CACCGAAGCGGCTGCCGAAGCGGCTGCGCAGGCTTTGCTCGACCAAGTTTTCGTTGATGGCCCTTTGGGAGACTTCGACAGCGACCCAAGCCTCACCTTTGGATGCAGTGACAATAGTCTCTGTTATGCGACCATCCCCTATGCATTGCAGCAGGATATCTTTTTTCCTTTTGAGCTCGGCTTTGCTGCTGAACTCGCTGGTAATGAAGACGTCGCTTTCATTTTCGAAGGTGTACAGGGCAGTTTCGGTTTGGCTACGGATGATTTCGACAACGTTTCTTCTCAAAACTTTGCCCGCTTCACCCTCACCAGCAATGACGACACAACGGTCATCCCGATCCCTGCAACGTTGCCGCTGATGTTGCTGGGCCTTGGCGCGCTGGGTTTCGCGTCTCGGCTTAAAAGGGGTTAGGAGCGGCCAATCCGCTCTCGTTGCGCCATCGTGTAAACAACCACGACGATCGCGACGACATACGCAAGCTCGAACAAGATCAGGGCAATCACGTATTGCTCGAAGGTCACTGCTCTTCCCTCTTCGAGATCTTACGAAAGCCCTCTGCCAAACAAGTCAGCGAGCCATGCGATGAGGCCAACGCCGGCAGCGCAAGCCAGGAGCGTCAATCCCAGCGATAAACTCTGGAACCTCTTTGGCAGCCGACTGAGCAACCATCCAATCGCCGCTGTAATCGCCACGATCTAAACACTGACGCCGCCGAGTTTCACGATGCCTTGGCTCATCTCGTTTGCGTCGCCCTGAGGCGAGCTGAGGGCCGCGCTCCGCGCATGGATCACTAGTCTGAGCACTCGCGCTCGATGACTCCGAAGATGATCTCATCAACCCGGTATGCTCGTGGATCAATCTCACGGGCAAAGTCAATTTCATTCACAATCACAGTGAAAATCCTAGGTGTGCCGGACGCGTTCTTCTGATTGTAAAGATCTTCCATGCATGTCGCTTTGAGTTTTGTCTCTTTGTTCGACTGGTAGTACTGGTGAATGCTACCCAGCATCTCGGCGATATATTCGCTGCGTTGCTTCTGGCTGACGGTGTCGTAATCCGCGACAGTCGCGATCTCCGCCCAAACGACAGAGGGCCAAATTACTGACAGTCCAATTGCTAAGTAAGCTTTCATCCTTGTTCCAATCAACACGGAAACCTTCTGTCTGCGGACAACGTTAAAGAGGCTATTTCAAGATACATGTCTCATTGCCAAATAAATACTGTGCATCCGACGAAAGTTTTTAAGGGCTTTATACCACGCAGAAGTAACGCCAGCTCACGGACTGTTTGTCGTCCGGCCTAGTGCTTGAGCACACTGCCTGTAGCTGACCGACAGTCGGTGCGGTAGATAAACGACCGCTTGTGCCCCTCAAGCGCCAGCGCCGCGGGAACCTGAGCGTCGGCTCTTGATCGCTTAGCAGACGCGTTGGCCCTCGAGACGCGCTGACGGCAACATCCCAGAAGCGGACAGTCTTTCTTAGGCTATCAGCCCCTGAAGCTCGCCCAGTAGTGCTACCAAACAAGTCTTTGAGCTGTGTGATATGCCGCCCATTTGTGGCGTTCCGTGGCCTCACGATCTGACCGTATCGCAGTTGGAATTGAGCTCGCTTTGTGCGGCCGCTAATTCTTGACTATTTTCGTCGGTTTTTCCTATAGACTGACCTTGAGTGATTAGCCGGTTTCAGACTTTGGAACTTAGCGAACGCCGCTGTTTTCAGATCGGCTCGAAAGGCTAAGCATGGATCTTAGGCGGATAAGTCGTCCTCCGGTGACGAGATGGATCGCAAAAGTCTTTGCCGCCGGTTGTCTCGCGATGTCAGTCACGTTCACACATGTTGCGTTCGCTTCCTCATCGACGAACGAGAACATCTTGCTCGAGCTCAACAAACTCGAGCAGCAGGAGAACGCTTGTCAGGTCTACTTGCTCGTCACAAACGCCACCGAGAGCCAATTTGACGACTTGAAACTCGATCTCGTCATCTTCGACATCGACCTTGTCGTGATGCGCCGAGTGGCCGTCGAGTTGGCCCCGCTGCGCGCCGGCAAATCATCGGTCAAGTCGTTCAAGTTGACTGGAGAGAGCTGCAGCAAGGTTGGCCGCTTTCTCTTAAATGGCTTTCTGACATGCGGCGAAACGGGTCAAGAGCGCAGTGATTGCATCGACCTGAGCAAGACATCTTCTCGAACGGATGTCGCCTTCATCGACTAGCAAGGACGCCTGAAAATGGGTGATGAAACTGGTCCGATAAACGCAGCCATAGATGATGCGTCAGGACCGAACCAGTTGAACGGCGCAACGGCGCTTCCAACCGACACCGATGGAGCGACCAGCGCCGACGGTGCTGCCGTGTCAGGTCCCCTTGAAGCAGATGTGTTTTCGCAGTCGATTGAGCTGTTCGTTCTTGGCGGCCCGGTCGTCATAATCCTGTCTGCGATGTCGGTGGCGGCGCTGACGATCACCTTGGCCAAGCTCTGGCAGTTCGGTTTGTCGAGGCCGGTTTCGCAAACGCAGCTCCAACGCGTTCTCGAGCTCACCCGTCTTGGGTACTGGCAGGAAGCGCTTACAGCGGCTCACTCGATCAACCAAGCACAGTCTCCGGCGGTGACTGCAGCGCTGAAGAGCCGCCTTGCAGCTGAGCATATCGCGATCGCCAGAGAACGAGCGTACATGTTGGCGAGCACCAGCGCCGAGAGACTTCGGGAGTGGTTACGCCCCCTCGAAGTCATCGCGGTGCTCGCGCCTCTGCTTGGGCTTCTCGGGACAGTGATGGGAATGATCGACGCGTTCGCCGCACTCGAGGCGGCGGGCGCCCAAGTCGACCCGTCGATTTTGTCGGGTGGGATCTGGGAGGCGCTTTTGACGACGGCGATTGGGCTGGCCGTCGCGATCCCTGCGACGGCGGCGCTGAACTGGTTCGATCGCCGGGTCGAACGCTTTGAAATGCTGATGGAACGTAGCTTAGGCGAGATCTTTACAGCCGAGATCGCGCAAACTGTCCGTGCGGAGATACAGCCTGATGCCCGCCTCGACCGCCGTCTTGCAGACGTCGACGCTTAGCAAAAAGCGCCGCAGAAGCGTCATCAGCCTGACGCCTTTGATCGATGTCGTGTTCATCCTGCTGGTGTTCTTTATGCTGGCGTCAAATCTTCAGCAGTGGAGAAACATCGAGTTGGCTTCGGCCAACACGCAAGCGGGCAAATCCGGCATCGTCGGCTCGCTGCTGATCGACGTCACTCCGGATGGTCTGCGCCTCGCCGGAGAGAGCCTCGGGACAAAAGATCTGATGGCTCGTGTCGCCGCGCGTTTGTCGGATCGCCCTGATCAGCGCATCCTGATCCGTCCGACGCCCGGCGTTCCGATGCAGCGGGTCGTGACCTTGTTGGACGCGATCGCGGAGCAAGGCGCGCTAGACATAGCGCTTACAGGCGCAGCGCAGCAATGAGAGCGTCCGGAGCACGCGGCCTTGCGCATCCCAGGCGTTCGAGGCGCCCCCGCTTGGCTGACGATCGAATGCTGCCGCTCATTAACATCGTCTTCTTGCTTTTGATTTTCTTCATGGTCGTCGGCCGCTTGTCCTCCGCCGACCCGTTTGCCATTGAGCCGACGGTGTCGATTAGCGACGAACGTGCAGAGATCGAACCGCTCGTCATCCTCGTCGCAGCAGATGGTCGCTTCGCGCTCGGTCAGGACCTTCTGACACAGGAGGCCTTGCTCGACCGGATCGCCTCGCAACTGATCGAGGATCCGGAAACTGAAGTCCGCTTGAAGGTCGATGCGAGATCCGACGCCGCGAACGTCGTTGAACTCTTAGAACGGCTTCGCCAGGTCGGGGTCGACCGGGTGCGCTTCATCACCACGAAGGTCGCCAGATGATCGAGCTTCGAGGCCGCCATCTTCTCGGGGCGCTTGGTCTTGCGGCTGCGGCGCACATCGGCGCAATTGTTTTCGTGGTCTCAAAGCCGCCGAACGCCGGCGCCATTGCGGTTGGCGACGGTGGCTTGCTTGTCTCAGCCAGTCTAGCAGGGGGCGGCGTTGTCAGTGAGGAGGCGGTCATCGACGACGTCGCGCTCGAACCGCCCGAAGCGGCGCCAATATCCGAAGCCGCGCCGCTCGAAGTCTTTGAGGAAACCGATCTTGCTGAGGACGTGGCGGACGTAACCGAGACGCCAGTCGAAGAGGTTGCGGTTAGCGAAGTGTCGGTCGAGGACGATGTCGAAACGCGAGACGTTCCCGAAGACGCTCAAGAGATCGATGCAGTTCCCCCAGACGATACGACGACGGTGGTTCAGTCTCCGCCGAAACCCCGTCGCAAGCCTCAGCCTCGCGCCGAGCCAAAAGCCAAGCCAAAAGCCGAGCC
>CALDSD010000030.1 GCA_937911325.1 uncultured Neomegalonema sp. | reverse complement strand
GGCGTAGATGTCGCCCGCCGCAACGACTTCCCGCAGCGCCTGGTTCTTGTCCCGACGGAGCGCCTCGAGCTTGCGCTCTTCGCCATTGAGGTACTGCAGCTCGATTTGATCGAGCGGCAGGCTGGAGAAAAAGCGCAGCGAGATCGACATGCCATCGTTGACGGCGGGTGGCGTGCTCACCTGCGCGCGGATCGGGCGGTTTCGATAGGTGATCGAAACCGAGACGATCGGTTTGTCTTTGCTGAGCGTCGTGTTGGCCCCGGAGGCGATCTGGTTGCCGAGATCGCGCAGCTCGGTCTGGCTCAGCGTTTGGTCCAACCGCCGCATGAAATGATCACCCTGGAACTCGCCCCAACAGGTGCCGTCGGGATTGATGCAGATCTCGATCACATCGTCCCGGGCGGCATCGGCCAGCTTGTCGAGGGAGGCCTGGAGATAGCTCAGCGTCATGGCTCAGAAGATCTCCAGATCGCGGTCGACCATCACGGTGACGCGTGCGCCCTGGTCGACATAGATGACGGGACCGATGGAGAGGTATTCGCCGATCACGCCGTCGGTGGCGTCCGCCAGATCGTCGCCGACATCTTCGAGGACATCAGCGGCGGTTTCATCTTCGACTTCACCGGCGGCGACGGAGGGGGCAGCGGATATGATCGAGATCAGGGCAGCCGAGCCGAAGCGTTCATCAAAGCGCGTATCGACGAAGCCGGAAACGCCCGAGCGTCCCAACTCATCGCCGCCAAAGGAGCTGATCTGGATGGTCTGATCCGTGGGCAGGATGATGCGGTCCCAGGCAATGGTCACGCGCCTTTGAGCGATCTCAAGACCCGATCGATAACGTCCGATGAGGCGAGAGCCGCGCGGAATGAGCAGCCGTGTTCCGTCATAGCTGTAGACATCCTCAGAAATGATCGCGCGCACTTGACCGGGCAAAGAGCTGTCGAGCGCCGTCTCCATGATCGCCTGGATCATCGTGCCCTGGATGACGGTGTTCGAGGGATTGGCGATGCCCTCGGCTTGGGTGACTGTGGCGGGTAAGGCACCGTTCAAAACGAAGTCCGTCACGTCGCTAAAGGTCCGCTCGGCCAGTTCGCCCGCACTGGGATCGCTGCCAACCCCGCCAAAAGCGATCACAGGCGAGGCGCTGCGCCGCTCCTGAAACGCGCGTTCTTCCTCTGCCCGGCGCTGCAACTCTGCAAGCCGCCGCGCCTCTTCCTCCTGCCGACGGCGTTCTTCCTCGCGGGCGCGCAGCTCATCGTCGGCCGGACCAAATGGCGCCGGAGCAGGGGTCGCGGCCTCCAACCGGGCAAGATCGAGGTCCATGCGCAGCTCTTGGAGCTCCCGGTCACGGGCCGCGAGCTCTTCCTGGAACTGCAACTGGGCGTTTTCTGAGGCGGCCTGGAGGGCCGCGATCTGTGCCGTCAGTGCGTCGATCGCTTCCGCCGCGGCGGTATCCTCCGGCACCACAGGCTCAGGCGCATTCCTCAGCTCTTCGATTTGGGCCTGCAGGGCTTCCAGTTGCGCGAGCAGTTCGGCATTGGGCTCGGTCTCGACGACGACGACTTCCGGATCGGGTGGCGGTGGCGGGACGAAGGGTTCGATCTCGCCAAAGCCATCGCCCTCAAGCTGGAACTCGTCTGGTGTGGCGGGCGGGAGAGCGACCTCTTCTTCGGGCTGCGCGAGAAAGTAGAGGACCGCGCCGCCGACAATGATCAGCCCGACGACGCGCAGCGCAAGCAACGGCGATCGTCTCGCCGGAGCTGATGTCCCACGTCCGCTGCCCTGTTCCAGCGCGGCCAGGCGCTTCTCGAGATCGGCATTGTTGTCGCTCATGAAGAGACCCCCGCCGGTGGGGTCGCCTGGATGCACACAACCTCATCGCCGATCCGCAGCCCCCATTGGTCATGCACGCCCGAGACGCGGATGACACCGTCTTCGGTGGCCTGCGTGTTGACCGTCCGCTCGCGGCCGTTGGAGTAGCGAAAGATGGCAGGCACGGGCGCATTTCGCTCGAACTGGAAATATGTGAAGGTCCCATC
>CALDSD010000029.1 GCA_937911325.1 uncultured Neomegalonema sp. | reverse complement strand
CCGGGGTTCTTGTCGGCGGCCTCGGCCGGCTCCTCCGTCTCTTCCTCCTCGACGACGGTTATGCCTATCTCGGACATCAGCGACATGAAGTCCTCGATCTGCTCTGATGAGACCTGATCGGAGGGCAGCGCCTTGTTCAGCTCGTTATAGGTAACGTAGCCGCGCGCCTTTGCCTTCGCGATCATCTTCTTGACCGCGGCCTGGCTCAGATCGCGAAGAACGCCCTCGCCGGCCACCTGTTCGTTCTCGTGTGTCTCTTCAGTTTCTTCCGCCGACATCATAACCTACTACAATCGATGCAAAGAGACCTTAACATCCTACCGGCTTCGAGATACAACTCTACGATGCATCCATGTTGATGAACTCCCTCGCCTCAGTGGGCAAAGTTTGTCTCGCGGGGTCGCGATCGGGTTAAACTGGCTTGCCGCGCGCGCGTCTCTCCGATTGCCGGCCGCGATTGCTAACCGCTTTCGCTACTTCAATAAATCGCTTGAGAGTACACGCGGTCCTACGCTGAATGGTCTCCTCGTTGTTGTTGGCAATCTCAAAAAGCTATCCCGGTTTCGAGACGGACTGCCAGCGGTGCTGTCTGAAAAAAAATCAGTCTCCGATGTGCGCGATCCGCCAACTTTACGCCGCGCCGAGCTGATGCCACTCATTGAGAGCGGCGGTGCGAAGTGCCTTGAAGTTTGCTCGGCGGTATAGGTGGCGCTCCTGATTGAAATGATTTTGGACGGAGGAATGTACGGCGGCGAGTTTCTTTAAACTTCGTAACTGCCGGAACCGCTGCATAACACGTTCTCGTCGTCGCAACGGTTGGTGCGAATTCTCGACCCGGTTGTTCATCCACCGGCCCGTCACCTGCGCATCGGCAAGTCCGAGTTCACGCAGCGCAGCTCCGTAGGATCGCAGTCGATCCGTGACGATGTCGCCTGGCGGGTCCAGCCGTTTCAACACCTTACGTAGAGACTTGAGCGCTGCTTTTCGGTCGCGCTTCTTGGTGACGTAGGCATCCAGCACCTCGCCCTCTTGGTCGACAGCGCGCCGGAGATAGTGCTGCTCACCGCGGATCCCGACGAACATCTCGTCCAAGTGCCAGTGGCGACCCGGCCAGGCGCGCAGCTGCTGCGCTCGCTTCTTCTTGATCTCTGACGCGAAGCTTGGCCCGAAGCGATTCCACCAGAACCGCACGTTCTCATGGCTCACATCGATCCCGCGTTCGTGCAGCAGGACTTCGACGCTCCGTAGCGACAGCGGAAAGCGGACATACATCATCACCGCCAGACGGATGATCTCAGGCGATGTTTTCAAAGAGCGGAAGCGATTGGCCATCGCGGCCAGCTACAAAAGAGGCGCTCTGGCTGCGAAGCAGCTTGGTCTGACAAGTCCATCAGCCGCAATCTCTGTTAGCTCGCGAGGCAGAGCCGGGTTAATACTGGCGTCGGGAGTTCTAACGGAGGGGGTGGTTCCGTGAGCCATGACCTGAAATCGATGTCCGTCGAGATCCACAGCCTTGAGCGGGTTTTCAACGGATTCTTCAAGCTCGACGAGATCACAACAACTCACGAGACGTATCGGGGCGACCCCATCAAGAAGACCTGGCTCGTCTTCGAACGCGGCGACGCAATCGCGATCGTTCTCTACAAGAGCGACAGCAAGGAGGTCGTGCTGGTCCGGCAATTCCGCGCGCCGACGCTCAAGTTCAGCCGGAGCGGAGAAGGTTTCACGCCCCTCAATGATGGGCAGCTCGACGAGACGATTGCCGGAATGCCGCGCGGCGGCGAGACGCATGCGGAATGCGCCATCCGGGAGGTGCGCGAAGAGGCCGGCTATATAGTCCGCGATCCCGAACTGATCGGCCAGTTCTACGCCTCGCCCGGCGGAACTTCCGAGCGCAATTTCCTCTATTTTGCGGAAGTCACGGATGACGATCGGGCGCCCGAGGCCGATCAGAAGGTCGGCGGCGCGACGGAGGAGAGCGAGGACACGTTGGTGCGGCATGTTCCGGTGAGCGCATTCTTCACCGACGTGATGCGCGTCGGGGATACGGTCGACTCGAAGATTCTGATCGCCTCGATGCTGCTGCGGGCGCGCCTGCGGGACATTCCGACCCCGGCGCAGCAGCCGGCGGAGAGCGGCGAGAGCCGCTATGCGCTAGAAGGCGTGGAGGGCGTCGAGATCGGTCTGAAGACGGGTGACATGCTGCACGTGCGGGATGTCGACGCCTGGGTGAACTCCGAGAACAGCGACATGGAGATGGACCGTTTCATCGGCAAGTCGATCTCGGCCATGATCCGCTATCACGGTGCCGCGAAGGACGAGAAGGGCCGCGTTCTCGAAGACACGATCGCCGCCGCGCTGAAACGGTCGATGCGCGGGCGGAACTATTCGCGCATCGGCACGGTCCACGACACCACCTCGGGCGCGTTGTGGCGGTCGAACAATGTCCGCCGCATCTTCCATGTCGCCGCGGTCGAGGGCGTGATCGGCAAGGGCGTGCGCGCGAACGAGAACAACATCGAGCGGATCATCCTCAACTCGCTCAAGGCGATCGAGAAACGCAGCCGCTCGAAGCTTCTCGAAAGCGGGTACGCGTCGGCGCTGCTACCGATGGTCGGTGCCGGGGATGGCGGGCTGTCGGCGGAGGTGACGTTCCCGCTTATTCTCGACGCGGTGCTCGGGTTTTACGCAAATGCCGACGGAGCGACGGCGCTGAAGAAGATTTTCGTCAGCGCCTACAGCCGGCACGATGTCGAGGTGGCGGAGCAGGCCTTGAGCCAGTGCCCGAAACTGAAGCGGTTGAATTGAGGCTGCGGACAGGTTCGTAGACGGCGTCGCGGGGGGGAGAACATGTTCGTCAATGACCAAATCGATCGCTGCGCGCAATGGTGGCGGCTGCAGGTGGCGCGGCGGTGCAACCTGTTCGGCGAGGCGCTGAGCGCCGGGCTTCTGATCGGGGCCCTGCTCTTCGCCTATCTGGTCGCCGGCAGCGATCAGGTACACGAGATCTTTCGCGTGATCCTCGAACCGGCGGAGCCGGACTGGGCCGCGATCGCCTGGCCTTTCTTGGCGGCGATGCTGCTGAGCGCGCTGCTATTCTTCAGCTATCGCTGGATGGTCCATGATCACGAACAGGACGAGCTGACGCCGCGCTGGGCACGGGTGGTGGCGGTGGTCGCGCCCTATCTGGTCTCGCTGGCACCGTGGATCGGCGGGATCTTCGCCATCTTGGCGATGGCGAGCGACGCGACGGCGGCGAGAGAGACGCGCGGCGGGCTGCTGTGCGAGGGGGGGCCGACTGGCCGGGGCCACGTGGCCCTGACGCTGCTCGAACGGCTGGAGAGCCATGCCCTCGCAGGCGTGAGCGTGGTGGGCGCGGGGGCTGTTCTCACCGGGCTTTTGCTCGGCCTCGCCACGCGCGACCGGCGCAGCGCGCCCGGCCTGGTGGAGTTTCTGGTCTTCGCCGCCGCCGGTCTCGTCCTGCTGACGCAGGGGGCGCTCATGGCGGCGCTCGACTGGCAGTTCATCCCGTTCTTCAAGCAGATCGGCCCTCTCGCGACCGGGCTGCTGACCGCGATCTCACTGTTCACCTTTGCGATGCTTATCAGCTGGATCGCGCGCAGCTCGGGACTGCCGGCCTATATGGGCTTCGTCCTTCTCCTCCTGGCATATTGGGGTGGCGCGACGATCCTGGAATGGGCAAGCACGCAAACGACAGACGGTGCGTCGCACAGCGTGATCGAGAGCCAGCCCTATGACGTCCGGCGCGCGGCGCAGACCTGGCTCGGGACGTCCGGCGGGCGCAGCGGCGCCCGGACGCCGTTCCTGGTGGTCTCGGCCCAGGGCGGGGGCATGTACGCCGCAACCGTGTCCTCCCTGATCCTGTCGCGCGTCAACGAAGCGACAAACGGAGAGGTAGACCGCAAGGTCTTCGCCATCAGCGGCGTCTCCGGCGGGTCGGTCGGCGCGACGCTCTACCACGCGCTGGCCCTGGGCGGGTGCGACGTGGCGGATCGCGAGGACGTGCTGAGAAGTGCGCTGCTCGACGCCCATCTGGCGCCGATCATCGGCAACCTGCCAAGCGACATCCTGCGCAAGTTCGGCTTCGGCGGCTTCGAGGGCAACGATCGGTCGGACGCGTTGTCGAGCAGCCTGGCCGAAGAATGCGCGACGCTCGAGACGGCGTTCACCGAGCACTGGGATCCCGGCGGCGCGTGGTCGCCGGCGCTTGTGCTCAACACCACCTGGACCGCGACCGGCCATCGGGTCGCTTTCTCGCCGATGTCGCTGCGGGAGGCCGGGGACGGGACGCTCTGGTCGTTCGAGGATCTCTTCGCGGGGGATCAGACACCACGCGACGCGTCGGACTTCAAGCCGCGGATGATCGACGCCGCCGTGGCGAGCGCGCGCTTCCCGGGCGCGCTGCCGCCGCTTTCGCTCTCGGTCGGCGGGCGGTGGTTCAACTTCGGCGATGGCGGCTACGCCGACGCCTCCGCCGTGAGCACGGCCTTGTCGATCTACCAGCACGCGCTGGGCGATCCTGCCTTCCGCAGGGCGATCGATCCGCGGCTGGTGATGATCACCTTCGACTACGAGCCAGTCCGGGTCGACGATCCGGACTGTGCGGCGCCGGGCGCCGCGGCCAGCGCCTATTGCACCGGCGGTACGGCGTTCAAGGACACCTGGGCGCCGGTCAGCGCGATCCTCGGCGTGCGCCAGATCCTCTCGGGACAGTCGATCACCCGCGCACGCGCGGCGCTCAAGGACGGCGAGGTAGCCCAGATCAGCATCGATCCGGCCAGTTTCGGCATCGCGCTGGGCTGGCGCCTGTCGCAAACCAGCTACGAGACGCTGTCGCTCCTGGTGGGACGGCCCGACTGGTGCACTGACGCGGTGCGCGCGCGCCTGACGGCGGCGGGAGCGAACCCGATCATGCAAAACAGCTGCGTCGCGGCGGATCTGGTCGACCTCGTCGCGGGTCGGCCGCCCTCGTGACCGGGGGCTGGCCGGCTTAGTCCCGCCCGCGCGCCCGCGCCTTCTTCAGCCGCTGCTTGCCGCGGCGGCTGGCCAGCCGTCCGTTCCGGCTTCTCAGCCATTGCGCTAGGATCACCAGTTTCGCGTCCGCTACCTGTCCGCGATCGATTAGCCGGTAGAGGGCGCTGGGCTTGAGTACGCGCCGGCGGATGTCCTCGCGCTCCTCGGCGACGCCCGTCGTCTCCGGCGCGACAAGATCCGACGCTGCCACCGGGGCGTAGAACAGGAAGATCCGCTCGGACGAGCCGCCGGGCGAGGGGTAGACGCAGCCTGCCGGCAGCAGGGTCTTCGCTTTATAGCCGAGCTCCTCCAGGATCTCCCGGCGCATGCACGCCGCCGGATCATCACCGTCCTTCACCCCGCCGGCCGCCGTTTCGAGCAGCCAGCCCGGCCCCTTGCCATAGGTCGGATAGCGAAACTGCTCGGTGAGGACGAGCCGGTTGCTGGTGAGGTCGTGGACAAGCGCCGCCGCGCTGTCGCCCCGCTCCAGCACGAGAAACTTCTGCCGCTCGATCAGGCCGCCGCCATAGCGCTCGAAGGACACTTCGGCCTCGTCGACCTTTAGGAAGCCGTCGAAGACGCGTTCGCAGCTGTGCTCAATCACGGTGCTCGGCTGTTCAGGATCCTCGGTCATGCGCGCTCCCCGAATGCTCAACGGCCCAGAGCACATTCGTAACGCGCAATCGGCCGCAAGACAGCCTAGTCATAGAGGTCAGCTCGTCGGCCGCCGCTTCAGGCGAAGGGGAGCTCGTCGATCTCCGCCGCGCGCAAACCATCCAATGGCGTTGTCAGATTAAACCGGCTTGCCGCGCGAGCGCCGCTCGACTAGCCGGCCGTGATGCTCAATTGCCTCCACTATTTCAGGACGTCGCCTGGCCGCTGGCTGAACAATTGGATCGAGAACTCACACCAACCACTCCGACGAAGGGAGTGAACCGTAGGATCGCAGTCGATCCGTGACGATGTCGCCTGGCGGGTCCAGCCGTTTCAACACCTTACGTAGAGACTTGAGCGCTGCTTTTCGGTCGCGCTTCTTGGTGACGTAGGCATCCAGCACCTCGCCCTCTTGGTCGACAGCGCGCCGGAGATAGTGCTGCTCACCGCGGATCCCGACGAACATCTCGTCCAAGTGCCAGTGGCGACCCGGCCAGGCGCGCAGGCGATCAGCTCGCCACTTCTTGACCTCAGACGCGAAGCTCGGACCGAAACGGTTCCATCAGAACCGAACGGCTTCATGGCTGACATCGATCCCCCGCTCGTGGAGCAAGTCTTCGACTTTCCGCAGCGACAGCGGGAAGCGGACGTACATCATCACCGTTAGGCGGATGATGTCAGGCGATGTCTTGAAGTAGCGGAAGCGACTGTCCATGGCGGCCGACTAACGGAGCGGCGCTCGCGCGACAACTAAGTTTAATCTGACGAGTCCCCTGTGGACCATTGATTGAGGCATACCTGGTCCGCCTCCCCAAAAGAGGTATGACGAAATCGAAATCAATGAGGGTCGCGAGCGCGGTTTTACAGCTCTAAGTACCGGTATAAGGTCCCCTCATCTCGGGGGAGCAACATGCCAAATTATCATCTGTTCATTTCCTATGCGCGCGCTGACAACGCATCGCCGAAGGTTGGCGACGGCGAAGACGCAAAGGGATGGGTCGACGCCTTTCACAACCATCTCTGCGCCCGCCATCGCCGCTATGCCGGGCGCGACCTAGAGGTCTTTTTCGATCGCAGCAAGATCGTCAATGGCGACCTCTGGAAGTCGAGCTTGCGCCAAGGTGTCCGCAGTTCGCGCTTATTCCTCGCGTTCCTTTCCCCGAGTTACATCGCCAGCGATTACTGCCGATGGGAATGGGAGGAATATCTGCGCCTCGAACATGGGCTCGCCCGCGGCGCTGGCGGCGTGAAACAGCTTTACTTCGCAACCGCGCCAGAGCTGGAAGGGGAAGCCCCAGCGCCAGAGATCGCCGACTGGATCGAGGACATGCGCCGCCGGCAGTACGAGCATGCGTTCGAGCTGCGGGACTTTCACAAAGACGAAGCGGCGTTGGCCGAGCTGCTACACCTCCATGATGCGACTGATCGGCTGGCAGAGCTTCGCGCTAATCCACGCTCTGATGCGGACCTACGTCTCATTCCGTTTCTGAAGCGCATCGAGACCTTAGACGACGCGATCGCGCAGCGGCTCGACGACGCCGTCCTCGCCGAGATCGCGACGGAGGCGGGCCAGGTCGACGATTCGTACCGCAACTTCGTCGGCCGCGCGCGTGAGTTGCGGGACCTGCATCATCACCTCACACAAGACAGCGTCGGGCTGATCGGCGCGCTGCATGGGCTCGGCGGCCAGGGCAAGACGGCGCTCGCCGTTCAGTATGCTTACGCCTACGCCGGACGCTACGCATCGGGCGGGCGCTGGCAGCTGCCCTGCGAACGACGGACCTCGGTGCTGCAGGTGCTCGACGATCTCGCGCCACAGGTGGGCTATCGCCTTCCCGAGGTGGCCTCGGCGCTACCGGAAGACCGTCAGGTCGCACTGCATCTGCGCCATCTGCGCGCCTTTACAGATCAGCGCATTCCTGAGGTTGAGCGCCTTCGCGCTGAGAGCGGAGAGCTCCGCCGCCCCAAACATCCGGCGCCGATCGAGCCGCGCATGCTTCTGATCTTCGACAATGTCGATCAGCCGAACCTGCTGTCGGCCTCCGCGCTCGCCCCGCTGGGCGCGGCGAAGGAGTGGCTGGAGATCATCGTCACCACCCGCCTCGATCCACGCGAGATCGGCGCGACACAGGCGATGCAGGCGGTCGCGGTCGACGATCTGCCACCGGAGGATGCGCTCGCGCTGCTTCGAGCCTATCGCGATTTCGACAGCCCAGAGGCGGAGAGCGCCGCTCGGGAAATCGTGCGCGCGCTTGCGGGCATGACGCTCAGCGTCGAGCTGGTCGGCGCCTATCTCGCCTCGCCGGGAGCACCGACTTATGAGGGGTTGCTGGCGCGGATGACCGCTGAAGGCGTGACTGGGCTCGACGATCTGTACGAGACAGTCAGCACTGAACTCCGGGCAAAGGGCCGCTCGCGCAGTGTCGGCTGGATCGTCAAGGATACCCTGGATACCCTGCCCGACGCCGCTCGGCGCGCGCTCGAATTTGCGGCGCATTTCCCACCGGAAAGCGTGGTGCTGGATTGGCTGCGGATGTTGGTCGCCGCCGAATTCCCGGATCTCTCCCCCGACAAGGTCGAGCCCGGCCACCGCGATGAGTGGCGCGTTCTGCTGGAGCTGCTCGAGGCTCGTCGGTTGCTGCCGAGCCACCCCGAGCAATCGAGCGCCCTGAGTCAGGCGCGTCTGCATCGCCTCGTTGGCGAGCATATGCGCGACGTGACGCCGCCTGTGCGATGGCGCGAAACCCGCGAAAGGCTGACAGCGCTCGCCGATCAGATCGCCCGTTTCGTTGACGCCCAATGGCGCGAAGCCCCCCAAGATTTCTTGCCATACGTTGCGCCGCTAAGCGCCTTGGCGGAGCGGTTGCTTGACGGTGCCGGGGAGGCGCGACCGGCGCGCATGCTTGGGGTCGTCGCCGACATGGACACCGCGTTTAGCGGATTCTCGCTAGCCGGCGCTCTGCTAGAGACGCAACGGTT
>CALDSD010000028.1 GCA_937911325.1 uncultured Neomegalonema sp. | reverse complement strand
ACGCCGGACGATTACTCTGGCAACATCTTCGGCGAGCTGACCTCGCGTCGGGGCCAGGTGACGGGGCAGGAAGCGCGCGGCAACGCCATCGCGATCAACGCCTTCGTGCCGCTGGCGAACATGTTCGGCTACATCAACAACCTGCGCTCCATGTCTTCGGGCCGCGCGCAGTTCACGATGCAGTTCGACCATTACGACCCGGTCCCCGCCAACATCAGCGAAGAGATCCAGGCGAAATACGCCTGATCCGCCACATACCCAATAGGCTGCGCCCGCGCAGCGCCTGAACGACAGGAGGCCGACATGGCAAAGGAAAAGTTTGAGCGTAACAAGCCGCATGTGAATGTTGGCACGATCGGCCATGTTGACCATGGCAAGACGACGCTGACGGCGGCGATCACGAAGTATTTCGGCGAGTTCAAGGCCTATGATCAGATCGACGGCGCGCCGGAGGAGAAGGCGCGCGGGATCACGATCTCGACCGCGCATGTGGAATACGAGACCGACAACCGCCACTACGCCCATGTCGACTGTCCGGGCCATGCGGATTACGTGAAGAACATGATTACAGGCGCCGCGCAGATGGACGGCCCGATGCCCCAGACGCGCGAGCATATCCTGCTGGCACGCCAGGTCGGCGTGCCGGCGCTGGTCGTGTTCATGAACAAGGTCGACCAGGTCGATGACGAGGAGCTTCTGGAGCTCGTCGAGATGGAGATCCGCGAGCTTCTGAGCGAGTATGATTTCCCCGGCGACGACATCCCGATCATCGCAGGCAGTGCGCTGGCGGCGATGGAGGGGCGCGACCCGGAGATCGGCGAGGAGAAGATCAAGGAGCTGATGGCGGCGGTCGACGAGTATATCCCGACGCCCGAGCGCCCTGTGGACGGCGATTTCCTGATGCCGATCGAGGACGTGTTCTCGATCTCGGGCCGCGGCACGGTTGTGACCGGTCGGGTTGAGCGTGGCGTGATCAATGTGGGCGACGAGATCGAGATCGTGGGCATCCGCGACACCTCGAAGACGACGTGTACCGGCGTTGAGATGTTCCGCAAGCTCTTGGATCGCGGCGAGGCGGGCGACAACATTGGCGCGCTGTTGCGCGGTGTGGACCGTGAAGGCGTTGAGCGTGGCCAGGTGCTGTGTAAGCCGGGCTCGGTGACGCCGCACACGAAGTTCGAGGCCGAGGCCTATATCCTGACCAAGGAAGAGGGTGGCCGTCACACGCCGTTCTTCGCCAACTACCGCCCGCAGTTCTACTTCCGCACGACGGACGTGACGGGCACGGTGACGCTGGCCGAAGGCACCGAGATGGTGATGCCGGGCGACAACGTGTCGTTCACGGTGGAACTGATCGCGCCGATCGCGATGGAAAACGGCCTCCGCTTCGCCATCCGCGAAGGCGGCCGCACCGTCGGCGCAGGTGTTGTGTCGAAGATCATCGAATAACGCGGGGTGCCGGGGTGAACCCCGGCCTACGCCAAACCTTAGGCCGGGGCTCACCCCCGGCCTTCGCTGAATAAACCGTCCCAAATCTTCAAATTGTCGCCCTCGTTCCATTTTTCGGGCGAACTCCTTGCCGACCCTCCTACAGAGTTTCTGTTGGAGCCTTTTTCATGAAAGTCCTCGTCGCTGCCGCGAGCCTGACCCTTTTGACCGCCACAACTGGCCTCGCACGCCCCGCTCTGCCCATTTCAGACGACACATACGCACGCGTTTGCCTTGCGCTTGAACAATCAGCAGAGCGCTTGCTGAACGCTTGCCAGATTGCGCTGGAGCAACCTGGCATCACCGACGTCCTTCGCTATGATCTGCAGCTTTCCCTCGGCGCAATCCACCAATGGAACAGCGATTACCAGGCGTCCATCGACGCGTATGAGCAGGCGCTACAGATCAAACCGCTGTCAACTGAAGCCCTCAGCGGCATCGGCTGGGCCCTGCGCGATCTGGGGCAGCCGGACGAGGCTTATGCGAAGTTCACGCAAGCACTTGCAGTGGACGTCACAGCGTCTGCACTGATGGGGCAGGCCGCCGTCGGGCGTGAGATTGGTGAGATCAACAACGATGCGGCGCGCGACATGCTGTCCGCCGCCCTCGCCATTGAGCCCCACAGCGGCTTCGCCCAACGCGAGATCGCGTGGAGCTATTTTGAAGACGGCGCCGTCGATCTGGCCATCGCCGCTTTCGAAAAACGCCTCAATGAAGATCCGGACGACGTGAACGCCAGGTTCGGGCTGGGCCGCGCGGCCCTCCGTTCTGAAGAACCAGCCTGGGCTCTCACGCAATTCAACCGTGTCCTTGAGCTGGACCCGAACCACACCGGCGGTCGCAGCGAGCGCCTGCAGGCCCTCCGCCAGCTGGACCGAAACGCTCAAGCGCTGAGCGAGTCCGACCTCTTCATCGAGGATCACCCTGACCTTACCGATGGCTACATCCAGCGCGCCCTAGCACTATCCGGGTTAGAGCGTCGCGCTGAAGCCCTGAACACCTTCGAACAGGCCGAAGCGAAACTCGGCCCAAGCAATGTTCTGTTGTACTGGTACGCCGATACGCTCGCCTATGACGGTCGGTTTACCGATGCGCTGAACACGATTGACCGGGCGCTCGACCTTGAGGGCGCCGATGCCTCCGACCACATGCTTAAAAGCTGGATTGCGCTAGAACTGGAGCTCTATCGCGAAGCTAGGGACTCTGCCGAGGCCGCGCTTGAACTCGGTGGTGAAGATCCATGGGCGCACTTCTATGCGGCTGTGGCCCTTGTCCATACGGAAAGCACGGATGAGGCCGTGACGCGGTTCCAGACGGCGATGGCGACGGGTTTGCCGGAAGACATCGTCGGGTTCTTCGCGGAAGAATTGGTCCGCGCCGGTGACTTTGTCGGCGCGGCCCAATTGCGGTTAAAGTACTGAAATAAGGAGCGCGCCAGAATTACGTGGCGCGCCCTGGAAGGCGATCATGCCGCCTTAGTTGTGGAGGATGCGGCGGGCCCGCTGACGGTCGATGGAGTCGTCGCTGCCCAGAAGCTGCTTCAGGCGAACCACCTGCGACAGGGGCAGGGCGTCGACGTTAACGTCGGACGACTGAACGGCGAAGTTGTTGCCAACGGTCGTTTTCAGCTGGCTGTGCTTGGCGCCCATGGCGGATGCGCTGGAGGCGCCAACGGCTGCAATAAGGGCCACGACTGCGATCGAAGTGAAGGTCTTTGTCATTTTACATCTCCTAGATTTGGGTTGTCAGGTTCCGGGCTGCTTGCCGGTGACAGGAACATGGGGGCGTCCCGCATCTATTGGAAATCACGACATAAACACGCAGCGATCACGCGAATTAGTGTTGACGGTGGGGTCTTCGTGATGGGCGCGAGAGGTGTGGCGGCACGATACGTCATGTCAAAGATCAGAAGCCAGCATTTGAAGGGGTTTTCCGGTCGAGGCCAACTCGCTGGTGCCCTCCCCCCCACCTCTTCCCAACCGGTGACACCCCGCTAAAACATTTTTGCTCCTCAGTGGCGTGCGCCCACTCGCGCCGCCCTGTGATCAAGTGAAACAAAAAACGCTTTTGCCCGTCGCGGCGTACATGTCTGCGCGCCGTGACAGGCCCTGTCGCGACCCTGGCAGGCAACCGGCCCACGTCGGTACAGCCGGTCGCGCACCGGCGAATGCGGGAGGCCCGGCATTGGCCAGAGCCCAGTGCGACGGTCTACGAGATCAATTGGGAGGATTTAGCGGCCCTAGGTGCGCCTGTGCGCCGTCACAAGGTCCAGGCACACCAGTGCGCGGCGCACGCCGCTTCGAGCAAAAAAGAAACGCGCCGATCAGGGTCGGCGCGCTCAAACGACGGCTGTCGCGAGGGATAAGGAGCGCGCCTGGATACGTGGCGCG
>CALDSD010000027.1 GCA_937911325.1 uncultured Neomegalonema sp. | reverse complement strand
TGGTCGCAGGTTCGAATCCTGCCGCCGGAGCCAAACCCCTGAAACTCAAGGCTCAGAGCCTTTTCTGGCGTCTGTCGGCCGCGAACGCGTCGACGGACGGCGGCTGTCATCCGACGCGGTTTCGCTCGTCAGCTATTGGTTTGACGTCCTCGCCACCCGCCCGAAGTCTCGAACTCGCTCACTAGGGCGGTGATCAGCTTCAGCACCTCGCGTGACGCGGGCGAGACCGGACGATTTGCAGGCGTGGCCAGGTAGAGCGCTCGTGAGATCGCTGGCTCGACAATCCGCGCCGCGGCGAGCGAGCCGGCCCTGACTTCTCGTTGAACGGCTGAAAACGGCAGAATGGAGTATCCCTCGCCGGCTTGAACGAGATCGAGGATCGCTTGATTGGAGTCGATCTCGAGACGGATATCCAGGTCGATGCCAATCTTTGCCGTCATGGCGTCGATCGGAACGCGGATGCCGCCGCTCCATGCGGTCAGAATGAGGGGAAGCGTCGTCAACCGTCCCGCAGGGATCGCTTCGCCATTCAAGTTCAAGCGAATATCGTCTCTTGGCCCGATCAGCACGAAATCCTCTGTCGCAAGTGGCTCTGTCTCGAGTCCTGAATGCGTATGCGTGTCGGTTACGATCGCGACGTCCAACTGACCGGAGAGCAAAAGTTCCGGCATGCTTGCGCTGAACGCCGCCATCACGCGAAGCGTGCAGTCCGGGTGCTCAGTCCCCATCCGTTGAACCAATGGCAGGAATAGCACTCTGCCGACGCTTTCCGGCATCGCCACGCGGCAATGGCCGCGCGTGCGGCCGCGGAGCGCGTCGATTTCGCTGCGCATCGCTTCGTGGCGGTCGAGGATTTTGAGACTGGTGTCGTAGAGCAAGCCCCCGGCGGCTGCGACTTGCAGCCCGTGGTGCGATCTTTCGAGCAGGCGCGCGCCGAGCACCGCTTCGATTTGCGCCAGGGTTCGGCTCATCGCCGACTGTGAGACGCCGAGCCGCGCGGCCGCGCGCGAGACGCTGCCGGCTTCAACCATGGCGCAGAAGCAGCGCATCTGATGCATCGTCAGATCGCGCCGAACGGGCTCTTTGTGCGGTTTGTCCATGAGGAATAACTCATACTTTTTAGAAGTTGTATGAGCCCATGCTGTCGCCGCCAAGATGGAAGCCTGACCAGCCGGGGAGAGCATCCATGAAGATCACGAAAATCACCGCATATCAGGCCAAGATCGTAACCGCGCGGGGAGGATACGCGGTCTCCCGTGGTCGGGTGGTGCGAGAGGTCGACAACACCGTCATTCTTGTCGAGACCGACAGCGGAGTGACAGGGGTCGGTGAAAGCTGCCCTATGGGCACCGATTATCTGCCGGCGTTCCCCGGCGGCGTGCGCGCGGGGCTCGATCTGGTCGCGCCCGTGGTGCTTGGCCGAGACCCGCGTGAGATCTCCAATATCTATTACGAAATGGACAAAGAGCTCCTTGGCCATCCCTATGTGAAGACGGCCATCGACATGGCGTGCTGGGACATCCTGGGAAAAAGCGCGGGCGCGCCGCTCTACAAGCTCTTTGGCGGCATGCTGAACCACGGCCCACGCGCGCGCATCGGTCTTTCGGCCGGTCCGGCGGAGGAGATGGCGCGGATGCTCGGCGAGCGCCAGGCTCAAGGGTACAATCATTTCTCCGCCAAGGTTGGGGATGACCCGGATGAAGACATCGCGCGGCTCGGAGAGATCACCGCGGTCTTGAAACAAGGCCAAACCATCGTAGCCGATGCGAACCGCGGCTGGACGGTTCATGGCGCCCTGCGCGTCTGCCAGGGGATCAGCCATGTCCACAATGTCTATATCGAGCAGCCGTGCGACACGTATGAGGAGTGCCTGCTTGTTCGGCGCGCCGCGCCGCAGCCCATGATCCTCGACGAGTGTATCGACACGATCCCGTCCTTCATGCGCGCCTGGAACGACAAGGCCATGGATTGCGTGAACATCAAGACGGCGCGCCACGGCGGGATCTCGAAGACGCTGCAGCTGCGCGATCTGTGCACGACGCTCGGGATCGCCGTTTACATCCAGGACGTCTGGGGATCGTCCATCTCCGCGTCCGCTATCGCTCATCTGGCCGCTTCGACCCCGCCTGAACTGTTCCTGGGGATCTGGGACCCGATCGGCTGGAACGAGAGCGACGTGGCGACTGGCGGACCTGAGATGCGCGAGGGCCGCTACTATGCGTCCGATCGCCCAGGCCTCGGCGTCGAACCGATGATGGATGTGCTCGGGGTGCCGGTCGCGGAGTACGCGTGATCCAGAACCGAGGGCGGCGGCCTTCTGCGGCTAGGCGCTGCGCCCTTCCTCGACAGCGTGGCAGGCCACGCAACGGTTCTCCAACGCCAATGTGCGCGGCGCCTCCGTCTTGCAGCGGCGGTTCGCCAGCGGACAACGAGGGTGAAACGCACACCCGCTTGGCGGGTCGATAGGGTCGGGGATTTCGCCCTGAGGCGGCGGCGCCTCTCGGCCAAAAGCGTCGAGACGTGGGGCCGCCTCGAGCAACATGCGGGTATAGGGATGCAGCGGTTCGGCGAACAGCGCATCTCGCGGCGCATCCTCGACCAATCGCCCCAGATAGAGCACGCCGATCCGGTCGGCCATATACCGCACCACCGCCAAATCGTGGCTGATGAAGAGATAGGACAGCGCCAGCTCTTCCTGCAGGTCGCGCATCAGGTTCAGGACCTGAGCCTGAACCGACACATCGAGCGCTGAGGTTGGCTCGTCGCAGACGATGAAGTCGGGATCCGCGGCGAGCGCGCGGGCCACCGCAATCCGCTGTCGTTGCCCGCCAGAGAACTCATGCGGGAATTTCTCGGCGTCTTCAGCGCTCAGCCCGACTTTCTCCAGAAGCTCACCGGCGCGGGCGCCCCTGTCGATCGATGGATCGGCGATGGTCTCAGCGATGATGTCTCGCACGCGCCAACGAGGGTTCATACTGGCGAAGGGGCTCTGAAAAATCATCTGTAGCCGCGTCGATCGACCCGTGCGCGGGCTCTCGCCGATCGCGATATCGCCGGCCGTCGGTTGCAGCAGCCCGACGATCATCTTTCCAATCGTCGACTTGCCGGATCCCGACTCGCCGACCAGCGCGTAAACCTCGTTCGGGGCGATCTCGAAGGAGACATCCGTCACGGCGTGCAAGAGCTTTCGGTCTTCTCCCTCAAGTACGCGATTCAGCCACGGCTTGGAGACGTCGAACACGCGCCCAAGATGATCGGCGCGCACCAGCGCTGGTCGCGGTCCCGCCGTCATTCGATCGCCTCTGGCAGAGTGGCGCTTTGAACCAAGTGCTGATGATCGGGGCTGCACAGCCAGCACGCGGCCAGCGAGGAGCCGCTGCGCAGGAGCGGCGGCGCTTCGCGATCGCACGTGTCAAACGCGCGCGGGCAGCGAGGATGAAAGGCGCAGCCCGACGGGATCGACAGCAGCCGCGGCATCGCGCCGGGGATCTGTTTAAGCCGCTCCGAGGCGGCGTCGCCCGACGTGCTCGGGGTCGCGCCCATGAGCCCGACAGAATACGGGTGGCTCGGCGCGCCGACGACCTCGCGCACGGGTCCGATCTCGACGACGCGCCCGGCATACATCACCGCGACACGGTCTGCTGTTTCGGCGATGACGCCCATATCATGGGTGATCAACATGACAGCGGCGCCGCGTTCGCGGCACAAGCGCCGCAGCAGCGCGACGATCTGCGCTTGCACAGAGACGTCGAGCGCCGTGGTCGGCTCGTCGGCGATGACCATCTCCGGCTCCGCCGCCAGAGCAAGCGCGATCACGACGCGCTGTCGCATGCCGCCGGAGAATTCATGCGGGTAGCTGTCGATCCGTCTGTCGGCAGCTGGTATTCCCACCTCTTCCAGTGCGGCGATCGCCCGTTTGCGCGCCTCCGCCCGGCGCAGCCCGAGATGGACCTGGATCGTCTCCTCGAGCTGGTCGCCGACGGTTAAAAGCGGATTGAGGCTCGCCATCGGGTCCTGGAACACCATGCCGATGCGTTTGCCGCGAATACGGCGCATCTCCGACGGTCGCAGGTTGTCGATGCGCGCGCCGTTCAACCGCACCTCGCCGCTGGCGATCCGGCCTGGGGGATCGATCAACCCGATCACAGCTGAGCCGGTCATCGACTTGCCCGCGCCGGATTCTCCGACGACGCCCAGAACCTCGCCCGCCGCGATGTCGAAGGAGACGCTGTCGACCGGTCGCAAAACGCCGCGACGCGTCGGGATCTCGACAACGAGGTCAGTGACGGAGAGAACGGGGCTCTGGGTCATCTTAGCCTCGGGTTCAGAGCGTCGCGCAACCAGTCGCCGAGCAGGTTCACGCTGAGCGCCAGCGCCAGCAGCGTCACGGCCGGGAAGAAGAGGATCCACCATTCGCCGTTGAACAGGTAATCCTGCCCGACCCGGATCAGGGTGCCGAGACTGGGCTGCGTCGGCGGGGCGCCGACGCCGAGGTAGGACAAGGTCGCCTCGGCGATGATCGCCAGCGCCAGACCGATCGTGCCCAGCACGAGCACCGGCCCCATCACATTGGGCAGCACGTGGCCGAACATGATCGCGAGCGGAGAACGGTTCGCAAGCCGCGCCGCGGCGACGTATTCCTTGCTCTTCTCGACCATGGTCGCGCCGCGCACGGTGCGCGCGTAGTAGACCCATTCACTCAGCCCGATCGACAAGATCAGAACCCAGATCGCCATCTCGTCCCGCGCCTCAACAGGCGTCAGACCCTTGGCGACGCCGAATATCAGCATGGCGATCAGGATCGATGGAAACGTGATCTGAACGTCGGCGATCCGCATCACCACGGTGTCGACCCAGCCGCCGAAATAGCCGGCGAGCAGGCCCAGGGTGACCCCGAGCACAGCAGCGAACAGGACGGCGGCCACCCCGACAAACAGAGAGATCCGCAATCCGTACATAATGGTGGAGAGCACGTCTCGGCCCTGATCGTCGGTTCCCAGCGTGAAGGTTTGACCCGTGAACTCATTGGCCTCCATTGGCGGGGTGAACCCGTTCATGAGGTTCAGCGTCGCCGGGTCGAAGGGATTATAGGGCGCGATCAAAGGCGCCAGGACGGCGGCGATCGCGAGCAGCGCGAAAATCGTCGTCGCCGTCATGGCTACAGGCGAACGCTTGAAAGCGAAGGCCAGGTCGCTGTCGAGCGCGGTTTGCAGACGCTGATTGAAAGACGCCATCAGTGAGACCCCGCTCGATCTGATCGCAGTCGCGGGTCGATCACGAAGTAGAGCAGATCAACGATGAGGTTGATCACGACGAAAAGCGCGCCGATCAGCAGCAGATACGCCGCCATCACCGGCACGTCGACAAACTCGACTGAGCGGATGAACAGAAAGCCGACGCCAGGCCACTGGAACACGCTTTCCGTAACGATGGCGAACGCGATGATCGAGCCAAGTTGCAGACCCGTCACCGTGACGACGGGAACCAGCGTGTTCTTGAGCGCATGGCCGAAGTTCACAGCCCGCTCGGACAGGCCGCGGGCGCGCGCGAACCGGATATAGTCTTGCCGCAGCACTTCCAGCATCTCGGCTCGCACCAGGCGCATGATCAGCGTCATCTGGTAGAGCCCCAGCGTGATCGCGGGCAGCAAGATCGATCTCAGGCCGTCCCAACTGCCGAGATTTGAGCGCCAGCCAAAGAACTCGACGGTCTCGCCTCGACCAAAGGAAGGCAGCCAGCCCAGCTGCACCGAGAAGACGTAGATCAGAAGAATGCCGATCAGGAACGTGGGCAGGCTGACCCCGATCAGCGAGGCGGTCATGATGAAATTCGCCGCAAAACCGCTGCGATTGATCGCCGTGAAGACGCCAAGCACGATCCCCAGCGCCATCGCGATGATCGCGGAGACAAAAGCGAGCTCCAACGTTGCGGGAAGCCGCTCCAGGATCAGCTCGGAGACAGGACGCGCCAGTCGGTAAGACAGGCCGAAATCGCCTTGAACGGCATTGCCGACGAAACGAACGAACTGCACCGGGATCGGGTCTTCAAGGCCGAGGCGTTCGATCAGCTCGCGGCGCTGTTCTTCCGTGGCTTCCTGACCCAGAAGGCCCTCGACCGGGTCGCCCATGAATTGGAACATGCAAAAGGAGATAAAGCCAACGACGAGCAGAACACCCAGCGCTTGCAGAACTCGTCGGATCACAAAGGCAAGCATAAAAAGCCTTTTCAAACACAAGCAGTTTGAGCCGCCGCCCCACATCCCAGGGGGCGGCGGGCCGCTTTCAGAACCTTAGTTGGAGAAGGTCATGAACTTGAAGTGCGGCTGGTCTTCAGGCTGCACGTCAAAGTTGATGTTGTCCTTCATGCCCCAGTTCAGGATCTGGTTGTGGATCGGCAGGTAGAGCTGCTCGCTCTGCACCGTTTCCCAGATCTTGTTGATGGCGAGGTTCCGTTTCTCGGTGTCGGTCTCTGTCGCAAGGCTGACGACCAAGGCGTCGATCTCGGCGTTCGAGTAACGCGTCCCGTTCCACGAGCCGTACTTGTCCGTCGTCGAGTGCACCAGGAAGTTGAACACATACTCGCTGTCGAACGGCGGCACACCCCAGCCGAGCATGTAGAAGTCGGTTTCCTTGTTCTTGATCAGCGGGAAGTGCTGCGCCTTTGGTTGGGCGTTCAGGTTCACCGTGACCCCGATCTGGCCGAGCATGCCCACGGCGGCCTGGCAGATCGCTTCATCATTGATGTAGCGGTCGTTCGGGCAGTCGAGCCGGATCGCAAAACCGTCCGCATAACCGGCGTCGGCCATCATCGCCTTGGCGGCGGCGATATCCGGCGTTGGATAGGCGGCGAGTTCCGCCGTCCAGCCGTTGACGAAAGGCGGAATGATCACACCGGTCGGATCGGACTGGCCGCGCATCACGACCTTCTGGATCGCCTCGCGGTTGATGGCCATGTTCATCGCCTTGCGCACGCGCACGTCCGCCAGAGGGTTCTTGCCCTCGACATTGTCAGCGGTGATGTCTGAATCGCCCATGTTCATGCCGAAGAAGATCGTCCGGTTCTGGGGCGCTTTCACAACCTTCAAGCCTTCTTGCGCGTCTGCGCGCTCGAGGTCCTGCACCGGCACGTCCTGGATGAAATCGACCTCGCCCGAAAGCAACGCGGCGACGCGGGTCGCGCTGTTCTGGATCGGGGTGTAGATGATCTCCGTCACCTCCAGCGGGAACTCGCCCTTGCCCCAGTAATCCGGGTTCGCCTTCAAGACGGTTTTTTCGTCCGGCGCGCGGCTGACCATCATGAACGCGCCGGTCCCATTGGTGTTGCGCACGAGATAGTTCTCGCCGCCATTCGCCACATCTTGCGGCTCGACGGCGTCGTTCGCTGTGGTCCACCCCTCGTCGACCATGAACATGTTGGTCAGGTTGTTGGGCAGCAGCGGGTTCGGGCCGACCGTTTCAATGTCGACGGTATAGTCGTCGACCTTGCGGACATCGGCGACAGAAGCGAGCAGCTCCTTCATGGCCGATGTCGGTTTCATCGCGCGTTTGAGCGAGAACACCGCGTCGTCCGCGGTGAACTCTTCACCGCCGTGGAACTTCACGCCTTGGCGCAGATTGAACCGCCAGACCTTTGGATCGTCGGTTACGGCCCAATCCGTCGCGAGGGCCGGAATGATTTCGCCCGCCATGTCCCGCTGCAGCAGACCCTCGTAGATCTGGTGCGCCAGCGTGTGGGTCGGACCTTCGTTCTGCGCATGCGGATCGAGCGTCAGACTGTCGCCTGCGCGCGCCCAGCGCAGCGTCTCAGCCTCGACGCTCGTTGTGACGACTGCGAACGACGCTGTCAGCGCCGCGATCGCCAAACGGCTCGTGAGAGTGCTTGTCATGTCAATATCTTCCCTTCTAGCGTCGCACCCGGCAGCGTGCTGCTGTGCAACAAGGGAAGCTTCGCGACAAATCCGTGACGGGTCAATTCGCGATCGAGTATTGTCGTGACGCGCGCTGGCGCCGCCTTTCGGATGATCGGCGGCGGGACGCCGCGCGATCAGCTTCCGAAACTACCCTTTCTTGCGCCGCCAGGCAGCGTAGCCGAGGGCGCCCAGCGCCGTCAGCATCCGGGCCATTGCTCCCTCGGCTACGCTGCCTGGC
>CALDSD010000026.1 GCA_937911325.1 uncultured Neomegalonema sp. | reverse complement strand
CCGGGATATCGGCCCGCAGCTTCAGCTCATGGCCCTGCGGACAAACAAAAACGTCCAGTTGCGCAACACTCCCCTGCCCCACTGACGCGGCGAAGACCGCAGCCTGCTAGCGACTCCAACAAACACAGTGCCATTCATCGTGAAAAGTGGCGTCTCCTGTCCTATCGCGTATTGTTGCAAAAATATGTTGCGAAATAACTTGATTGAGCAACAAGAAAGCGCAACACTGTTAGCATGAATCTTGGCTATGCCCGCGTATCCACCGACGACCAGGCGACCGCCGCGCAGCTCGACGCGCTGCGCGCGGCCGGATGTGAGCGTGTATTCGAGGAACGCGCGTCCGGTGGACGGTGGGATCGGCCGGAGTTGCACCGAATGCTCGATCAGCTCCGCGAGGGCGATGTGTTGATCGTCTGGAAGCTCGACCGGCTGTCACGGTCTCTGAAAGACCTTCTGTCCATCATGGAAAAGATCGACGCGGCTGGAGCTGGATTCCGTTCGCTCACCGAGGCCATCGACACGACCACGCCCGCAGGACGCATGATGATGCAGATGGTCGGCGTTTTTGCCGAGTTCGAGCGGGAAATGATCCGAGAGCGGACCCGCGCCGGTCTGGAGCGCGCCCGCAAGAAGGGACGCCACCCAGGCCGCAAGCCGAAGTTGTCGGACGATCAGCGTCAGGAAATCCGCGACCTGGTGCTTTCCGGCAAGCGCACGGAGGCCGAAGCCGCGCGTCTCTTCAAAGTCCACCGCTCCACAATCAGCCGTCTCATGCGGGAGGCCCCCGATGCAGCAGCTTGAGATGTTTCCCGAGGACATCCGCATAGTGCGCGTGGACCCAGAGGCCAACATGTATCGCTTCTATCGGCTGCGCCTCATGCCCGACCTGTTCGGCGGTGTGTCGCTGCTCAGAGAGTGGGGGCGCATCGGCACCCAGGGACGGCACCGGATCGAACTATTCGAAGATGCGGGTCGCGCGGCCGGCGCGATGGTTTCGCTTTATCGGGCCAAGCAGAAGCGCGGGTACCGGCTCGCCAGATAGGCCAGGATCGGACAGCAAGCCTCCCTGCCCCGCTCTCCAATATGCACAGAAATACTCAATCACTCAATTGAGTAAGAAACACCACTATATGTTTGGGATGGGTAGCGAGTGAAATAGAAAAATTTCATATATGGACATCCGTGAAATTTTTTTGTAAGTTGGCTTGCGAAGGAGTCTGCCATGTCCAATGTCGTCCACCTGCATCGACCGCCGCCGCAGATCGCTCACTATCTGCGCATTGGCTACAGAGAACATGTTTTGGGCGACCGTATGCGCGCCGAGGGCCGGTTTGCCGAGCAAGGTTTCGTCTTCGACGCCTGCCACGTCGAGGCGCAAGCTGACCTCATCCAAGACCTTCGCGGTGAGAGACGCCAACTTATTCTGGACACGAACATCGCCGAGCAGAGTGTGGTCGGCCGTTTCTCCGGGACCGTCGCCAATGCGCCCTGGGCGCGGAAGGACAGTCCGCTAGAGGCAGAGGATTTTCAGGCCGGTACGAACCGCAGTGTCCTAGAGCCAATCGCGCGGTTCACGGTTGCTAAGGGTTTTCACACCGTGTTGAGCCCTGCTCACTATCTAGGCGGAAATCAGTTCTTCTGGTTTGACGTCGATTGCCGCAGCTGTGAGGCGCTTCGGGAAGCCCTGGACCGTGAAGGCGGGCAGCACATCGGCATCAACTATGCGCTGATCCTAGACAACGCTCAGATCAAGGACGCGGAGCTGGTTAAGAGGGTCGTAGGGGCGCTTCAGGGGTTGCCAATCGCAGCCGTTTGGCTGCGAGTTGCGGGGTTTGGCGCAGATGCTACCGGTGCCGGTATCGACAAAATGGCGCGGGCAGTGCTGCAATTCCATGAGTTGGGTATCCCCATCATCATGGATCGCCTCGGTGGCCAGACAGCCTTGGCACTATCCTCAGTAGGCGTGACCAGCGGCTACACGAACGGCATGAAGGGTAAGGACGGCTTCCAAACAGGAGGCTGGCTCAAGCCACGCGGCGGTGGTGGCGGTGGCAATGACCGCGCTGTGTTCGTCTCTGGTCTGGATCGCCGTGTGACAGTCAAAGAAATGAAGGCGCTCTTCGACGCCTCGGCAACTGCCCGCTCTGTTTATGGATGTCGTGACACCGGGTGTTGCAGCAGCATCGACGCCATGTTGCGAGAACCAGAAGCGCACTATCTGCGTGAACAGCAGAGGACCTTGGCTGACCTTGGGCAAGTGCCCGAAGCGCGCCGTCCTGACTACTATCTAGACAATCACCTTGATGCGATGCGGCTGAAAGCCGAACGCTCTGCCCGGCTCAAGAAAGCACCGGAAGACTTCACCAAGAAAGCTGAAAAAGCGACACTCAGGCTCACAAGAATGAAAACTGCACTCGAAAGAACCTTTCAAAACATAGGACAAATCCCCTTCGCGCCCGAAGCAACCGTTCCATCTTCTGTAGCCGCTCCAGGCATCGCCTCCAGGAACAGACCATGAGTGCCGTTGCCCAGAGGACAACGGCTGTCTCACGGATGGTCGGCGAGCTACGTCAGCTCGGCGGCTTGAAGAACGTCGATCTGGCAAACATCGTCGGTGTATCGCCGCCTACCGTGCATCGTTGGAGCAAGGGCCAAGGCTCCCCCACTATCGAGAAGCAGCAGGTGATCGCTGAACTTCGATGGGTCGCTGAGCGCCTTTCTGATTTCTATGAACCAGACGAAGCGCGCCTATGGCTACAAACCGGGCATCCTCAGCTGGACGGAGAGAAACCTTACGACCTAATCAACGAAGACCGCACGGCCGAGGTTCTGGAAATCATCGACCGCCTTGAAAGTGGGGTCTTCCTCTAAATGTCTGCAAGACGGCCGAGCCATGACGTCGCTCTGCTCGACGCTTTGAGTGAACTGTCAGAGGTTCCCTTTGAAGGAGACCTCTGGCGCGTCGTCAACGGGGCGAGATCGCCGCTAGACGGATCGAAGGGTGCCGGCCGCTGGAATGTGCGAGAGAGCGAAGTGCTCTACTGCGCTTTGGAGAAAGACGGAGCGCTGTCCGAGATTTACTTCCACATCAATCGGCAGCAGTCAGTTTTTCCGAGCCGTTTGACTTCCACGGTTCACAGACTCGAGGCGACATTTGACCGGACACTTGACCTAACTGATCGCGAACTTCTGGCGCGGCTTGGTGTTGACCTGAACCGCTATACAGAAATCCTCTATGACCAGACTCAGAAGATCGGGGAAGCGGTGAACTTCTTAGGGTTCGAGGCTATGCTTGTCCCGAACGCACGGCACGAAAGCACCAACTTGGTAGTTTTCCCCCAGAACTGCGATCTTGACGAGATCAGCCAAGCCGAGGCAGCTGACGTAGATTGGAGCGCTTGGCGAAGCGCGTAAGTGGTGATCCAGCGCACTGCTAATCTGAGGTCGTAGCCCCCTACCCTACCTTCAGCTTCGCCGTCTGGCTACTCAATCACCCATTTGAGTCACTGTTGCGGTTTTGCCGATTGTCCTGGCGGTAAGCCGTGACGATTGAAATCACTCAAAAGCCCATCTACACTTTTGAGTAAATACACAAATGAGGCAGAGCATGAGTATCCTTTCCGTCCTGAATCCCAAGGGTGGCAGTGGCAAGACCACCATCAGCACCAACCTCGCCAGATCGCTTCACGAACGCGGCCACACCGTCCTTATCGTGGACAGCGACCCACAAGGCAGTGCCCGCGACTGGCACGCCGCCAGCGAGGACAATCCTATCGCACTGGTGGCGCTCGACCGTCCCAACAACGTCAAGACGCTCACCAGCATGGCTGCGAACTACGACTATGTGGTGATCGACGGTGCCGCGAAACTGGAAGACATGATCGCGGCTTGCATCAAGGTCAGCGACTTCGTTCTGATCCCGGTTCAGCCATCGCCATATGATATCTGGGCGGCATCTGACCTGGTGGATTTCATCAAGGCCCGTCAGGAGGTCACAGACGGATCGCCGAGAGTGGGGTTTGTCGTTTCCCGGATTGTGGAGGGCACCCGGCTTGGCAGCGATGTAAAAACCGCGCTGGACGACTACGCACTTCCGATCTGCAACACGACGATCACGCAGCGCCAGGTCTACCCGCAAACGGCAGCGGAAGGCCTGACCGTCTTTGACGCCGATAACGCCAAGGCGAGGGCGGAGACCACCGCGCTTACCGATGAGATACTTGCGATGCTCACGTCCGCAACACGGGAAGTCGCGTAATGGCCCTCTCTGCGAAACGCCCAAGTCGTGGTGATGAAGCCCGCAAACGCATCCTGCATGAGATCACGGAGACCAGCGAGAAGAAGAAGCGCCTGAATGCCGAGATCGAGGAAACCCTATACCGCAAGATCAAGATGCGCGCGGTCGAGGAGGGGCGCTCAATCTCTGACATCACGCGCGATCTATGGTCTGAGTATTTGAGCAAGTGAGTGTTTGAGTAAATACACTACCAGCCGTTTCGGCCGCGCTTCTTGAACCAGCTCTTGCAAAAGCCCAAAAACGCTGCGTCAGGGTTCTTCGGCGGTTCTTTCTGTCTGGCGGCGTAGGTCCGCCATTCCCCGACCAGCACCTTGATATCCCATGTGGGAGCCAACTCTCGCGCCCGTTCGAGCGTATCTGGCGAGAGTGGTAGAACGTAGCCGCCAGTCAGCTTGTCTTGTTCTGGCTTGGGTGCGTAGCTTTCGAGAAATTCAGGCTTCGGCTTTACCGTGAGGATATCGGCATCGAGCCGGAAGGCATAATCCGGCATGTGGTTGTGTTCTTCGTCCGCCTTGCAGATAGCCCGAACAAGCCGCCGAAACTCTTTATCAGAGGACGTGGAGCCGGTCCGGTCCTTCAGCTTGTCCAGGCCGCACTTCCATTCCGGCTGTGTCCCGCATTGTTTGCGGGCCAGCTCATACAGGCGGCGTTCCAGCGGCTTGCGGAGCTGGAAGTAGCGGCGGTTGAGCGTGAGAACATCGTCACCGGCGATGGCATTGAACACCCAGTCGGAGAGGGTGACTTCAAGATCGAGCATTCGCCCGTCGCGGGTTTCCCGAACGATCCGGTAGCGGTCGATCAGGCTGAAGCCGTCGATCTGCTCCACGCCGCCGGTCGTGATGTTGGTTTCGATCTGCGTCCCCTGAAGGCGCTCCAGGGCGGCCTTAAGCCCTGTGTAGCCTGTCCCGGCAGTCGGCCGGTTTGTGGCGACGAGCAGATCGTATGCCTTGAACCGGAGGGTCCGGTGAATCTGTTTCCCATGGTTTAGGGCAGCCACCACCTGCGAGATGCAGTAGATCAGCACATCGCGATCATGGACCGTCGCAAGGCCGATCATGTTCGGCCGGATTTCAACATAGCTTTGACCGTCAGAAGCCACGTAGCGGCGCTTCTTTGTGTCCGGCTTGGTCGAGAGAGTGAAGATCGGGTGCGCCATCGAGGCCATATCGCCCTTTGGCGCAGCGTCGAAGATATCGCAGACAAAGAAATCCCCCTGAGCATGCCGCAGGGGGAGGAGGGGAGTCCGATCCGGTTTCGTAGTTTCACCCACCATGCTAGCACTATTCGTAATTTCACACACCAAGGCAAGAGCTTCGTAGTTTCACCCACCAATCGGCTTTCGTAAGATCACACACCATCTTTCGTAAGATCACACACCCCTTATCGTAATATCACCCACCAAAGGCCGAAAATGAGCCCGTTTTTCAAAGCTGATTCAGTTGCTTAGTGGGAGCCATGATTCGCGTAACACAGATTCTAACACATATATAACACCCAGCTTTGCGGCCTGAACTGACCGTCTATGCGCTTGACCCTCGACACCCCCCCACGAAAACGCCCCTCACCTTTGCAGGGGAAGGGCGCTCGGAGACATCTCCGTTCACGGCCATCGGCGTCCCCGCCTGTACCGCAGGTTGATCCTACCATGATATCTTTGTTCCATAAATATCCCGGTGGTGAATGCCCCTCCGGGGCAGAGGAGGCAGAGCCTCGTGGCCGCCACAGGCGGCCTATTGCTTAGAAAAGACAAAGCAGCAGATCGAGCGCTTTGCTTCACTCGCGGTAGAACGCGCAGACTTCGGTGTTGGTGGATGTGGTGGTCCAGACACCCCCGAGGACAGCGCAGGTGGGGCCGTAGCTGACTAGGAAGCGAGGCAAGGTGATTGTCAGCGCCAGAGCCAGGACGAGCGCACCCAGACCAAACAGGGGCCACCGAGACTTCCACCGTTCGAGCTTCTGTTCCTTTTCCCAGAGCTGGCGAAGGGCAATCGATTTATCCGTTTCGGCTTTCGCCAGAACTTCCTGCGCCCTGTTTGAAGCCTGGAGCAGATCGACACACATCTTGCCCATGCGCACGAGATTGTCGTTGATCTTGCCATCAATCGTTGCGCCGACCAGTTCGCCATATCGTTTGGGATCTGTTTGTTCGGCGGCGATGAACGTGGCGGATCGGACCTCGGCGAGTGTTCCGTCCAAGTCTTTCAGAACTTTGGTCTGCGCATCGACGCGATCCGACGTGCGCGCAACGACCTTCGACATCAACTCGACGGTCTCGCGCAGCTCACCATCAGAAAACGGGGCAGGGGAGGCGGCATCGTCAGACATCGCGGGTCACTTTCAAATCATTGCTCATACGGGACGAAGAGCCCCCGGAACTCGGGATCGGCGTAGTAGCGCAGCTTCTGCGCC
>CALDSD010000025.1 GCA_937911325.1 uncultured Neomegalonema sp. | reverse complement strand
GCGCGGGTCCTCGCCCCCCCACCGGCCACATGTTCTCCGCCACACTTCGTCTCCCGCCCCCCCCGCCCCCCATGCCCCCGCGCCGCCGCGCGGCGCCGCAGCCGCCTTTGAAAGCCATGCGCGCACGACCGTTTCATCATTCGCCTGGCCTTGCTCGATCGCCGCCATCATCGCGCAAGCGCGGGCGGTCGGCGCGGTCTCGGGAAGATCCCCCAAGGCTTCACGTGCGAGATCGTACTTCTCCGCCTCCAAGGCCAGCTCGGCCTGCAACAGACGCGTCTCAGTGTCGCCCGGCTTGGCCGCGAAAAGCTTTTCAAAGCGAACAAGGCGATCCATCGGCTTTTCGTCCGCGACGAGGCGGGCGAACTCTCGGGCCAATTCCGGATTGGGCGATTGCCGCCACGCATTGATCAAGATCCGGGACGCTTTGCGCTCCTCTCCCGAAGCGCGCAACAGGCGCGCCGCCACCGCCGCAGCCGGCGACAATCCGGGCGCGAGGCGAACAGCCTCAAGGGCCGACTTGAGCGCTTCTGACGACTTGCCGGCGCGCTCCTGGTCGATTGCGTCGGACAGATTGAGCACCGCCAACCGACGATCGCTCACATCCTTGGTCAACTGCCGCGCCTTCACGCCGCTCGCCACGGTCTGCTTCGCCGCCGCCCAATGGCCCTTGTCCCGCTGAAGATCAAACATGATCCCCAGCACCTCTGGATCTTTCGGACGCGCAGTATGCGCACGCTCTGCGAAACGCAGGGCCCGTTCAGTCTTGTCCTGCTCAAGCGCTTGTTTCAACAGACCGCGGAGACCGAGGAAGCGAGTTTCATCCGCCTCGAGCATCTCTTCGAACAGTCGTTCCGCCCGGACGTTGTCGCCAGCGAGCTTTGCGGCCTGCGCGCTCAGAAGGCGGGGCAACGTTGGGTCTTCGAGCAGCCGCGCGGCATTCTCGGCATGGCGCAGGGCCGTGCGGCCATCGCCTTCCGCCACCGCGATCAAGGATTTCGACATCGCCTCCAGCCCGCGCTGGTGGCGACGGCGCGCCAGGAACCCGAAGAAGTCAGAAAAAGAGCCCAATGTGCCGCGAAGCGCCGCGATAATCAGCCAAACCACCGCGAACAAAGCGATGAACAAGCCCAGGATAAGAACGGTTGGGCCCCCAATCCGGTAACCAGCGATTTCGATGACGGTTTGCCCTTCCAGGCCGGACAGCCACCGCGCCGCCAGCAGCAACGCGCCAAGCACCGCGATCCAAACGCCTATTCGGATGATCAGACTGAGCATGGCTCACCTTTTCTTGTCCGCCGCAGCGGCGCCGCGCTCATCGAGCGCCCAGTAAATCTGCGCGCAACTGCGCCAACGCAGCTTCCGCTCCAGCGCGCGCCTCGGCGCGAGCCAGCCAGGTCGACATTCCGTCCTTCGCCGCGTCAGGCAGCGCTTCAAGTTCCGCCAACGCGCCGACGACGTCGCCTCGCTCGATATTCACCTCCGCCCGCGACAGGATCGCTTCGGGTTCAAGCCCATCCGTGTGGGTTGTCCGTTCGATAATGATCAGCGAGGACAGTCGAGCCGCCATTCTGCCCGTCCAGCTTTCCTCTTGATCGACCATGCGTTGGTCGGCAAGCGCGCGGAGCGCCGAACGCGAGGCGGCGGGAAACTCGGCCGCCAAGACGACTTTGCTGGGCAACCCTTTGGCCGCTGGCGCGCTCAACTCCTCAGGGAGCTTTAATCCAGCGACCTTTTCGAGGGTCGTCGCTTCAACGGCGTAAGGAGCCGACCCGGCGATCGCCTGGGTCAACGACGCGAACGCCACCCCCAGCGCGGCCTCGCCGCCGGCGGTGACTTGCGGGCGCGATTCCAACGTCGCGAGGCGCGTTTCAATCTCGGTGAGCCGCTTTGCGTCCGGACGTGTCTCTGGCAATGCGCTCGGTGAAATCACGTTCAGGCGCGCTTCCATCCGGCGAACAGCGTCCTCAAGCAACGAGATCCGAACCAGAACGCCGCGGCCGACGCCATCGCCTTCGCCCGACGGCGCGCCCAAAGCTGCGGGCGCATCAGGCGCAGGGTCGGGTTCTTGCGCAGCCAGGTTCGCAAGCTGCCGTCGCAGAACGTCGAGCTCTTCGCGCTGATCGATTGCGCTTTGCTCGAGCTCGGCCGCAAGCGTCTCGACTTTGATCTCTGCGCCGCGGGCCGTCTCTGCGGCGGCGGCGATCGTCTCTGAAACCGCGGCTCGTTCGTCAGCGATCCTCTCCAGCGCCTGCTGATCCGCCGCACCCAGCGACGCAAGGGCCTTGTTCACTTCCTCGATGCGGCCTTCCAGGTCGGCGACCCGGGCGACCGCGGCAGCCTCATTTTCTTCGAGCAGCGTTGTCAGGGTCGTTGCGCGCTCGGCTCCGGCTTCCTGCGCGCTCCGCATCGACGAGCCGGCCCCGTACGGCAGAACGCTGACGGCGATCGGCGCCAGCAGCAGCGCGATGGCGGCTCCCACCCCGCCGGCGGCCAGAAGGGGCTTCATATCCGACGTCGCGGGCTCTGCGGGCGCGGGATCGGGCGTTTTGTCCTGCGTCGGCTCTTCTGGTTCGCCGGACGTCTCGGGTTGATCCGCGGCCTCTGAAAACTTGGCGTTCGCCTCGTCGTCGACGACGGCGTCCTCGACCTCGCCAGCGCCAAGGCCGTGGTTGTCTTCCTCGGTTGGGCGTCCAGCCTTTGTCGATTTCGCCGCCGCTTTTTCTTGATCAGCGTTCTCAACGGCTTCGGACGCCGTCTCCGTCGCGTCTTCTTTCGTGGGCTTTTTCGGATCACTCATTTCCGGCCACCTTTTCAAAGTCGTCGCGCCTGCGCTCTCAGACCGCGCCGAACGCCCCCCTCGGTCAGAGTCCAAGGATCACCTGTGGTCTATCTTATAGACGCGTGAATTGGAGCCCCCGCACTGTTTTACGCCTGCACTGTCGCGATTTACGGTTAAGAAGCCTTTGAAAGCGGCGGCAGCAGGGCGAGCAAATCTGAAAGCCCGGGTCTCGACGCGACGTCGACCTGACGAAACTTGAGCGACGTCAGCGGCTCTGCGATGCGAGCGCTCAGACATAAGGCCACAGGCTGCGACCAGTTCCGATCCCTCGCCAACGCTGCGAACCCGGCGGCGGCCCGCTCCGAAAGAAACAGTGCGACGTCCACTGAGTGTTGGGTTCGCAGCGCTGCGGGCATCTCTTCGACAGGCCGTGCGCGATACAGAACATGATCTTCGAAATCGATCTCCGGCAGCGCCGCTTGCAGATCGACGGCGACCGCTTCGCCCCGAAAGAGAGCCAATCGCTTCGCCTCGCATCGCCGCAGCAGGGCGATCAGATCGCTTGCGTCGCCGTCCGCGGAGATCACGTTCGCAAACCCTGCCTCATCCGCTGCCGTCGCTGTGCGCGCCCCGACGCAGTAGGCGACAAACCTATTTGGAAGGCCCGTCAGAACCGTACGCGGGATATCTTCCGCAATCGATCGGACCCCGTTGGCGCTTGTGAAGACGGCGCCGCCCCGGTTTTCAAGAGCGCTGACATCCTCGCGTTCCTCGCGCTCCAACCGCGTCATCGGCGCGACGATCGGCGCGTAACCCATCCTCGACAACCGCTGCGCGAGAGCGTCCGCGTCCGGCTGCGGCCGAGTGATCAAGACCGAGATTTCGCGCGCCATATCGTCAAGTCCCGCCCGATACCGGCAATCACGCCAAGAAGTCTGACCCAGCCGCCGCAAGCACCTCTTTGGCGGCGTCGTCGCCCATCGCAGCTGCAGAGCCGACAGCGCCGCGGCGTTCGACGGCATGCCGCTCGGACCCGTCCGGTTTGAGGATTTCGCCTCGGAACCAGATCTCCCCATCGACCAGCTCCGCCAACCCCGCGATGGGCGTGCGGCAGGATCCGTCCAATCGGGTCAGGAACGCCCGCTCCGCGGCGACACGCACGCCCGTTGGCGCGTCGTCGAGCGCTGCGAGAAGAGCGCGGGCTTCGGCGTCGCCCGAACGCCCTGCGATCCCGTTCGCGCCCTGCGCCACCGCCGGCAGCATATCTTCGACAGCAACGACCGACTGCGCGACGTCGGCCATGCCGAGTCGGCTGAGACCCGCCATCGCCAGAAAGGTTGCATCCGCCTCGCCTTCGCCGAGCTTGCGCAATCGCGTCTGAACGTTGCCGCGGAACGTTTCAACCCGAAGGTCGGGCCGTCGAAACAGAACCTGCGCCTGCCGGCGCAAGGAGGCCGTGCCGACCAGCGAGCCCGCCGGGAGTTCGCCCAGGCTGGCCGCCTTTTCAGAAAGAAACGCGTCTCGCACGTCCTCTCGCGGCAATGTCGCGATGATCTCGATCCCGTCGGGCAGAACCGTTGGGACATCCTTCATGGAATGAACGGCGACGTCGATCCGGCCATCGAGCAGCGCCTCGTCAATCTCCTTGGTGAAAAGACCCTTGCCGCCAATCTCCGCCAGGGCGCGATCCTGCACCTGATCGCCCATCACCTTGATGATCGCGATCTCGATCGCATCGGGATCCATCTGATGCGCGGCGACCAAGCGATCCCGCGTTTCATGCGCTTGGGCCAGCGCCAGGGGGCTTCCGCGCGTCCCGATCTTCAAACGTGTCGCCAACTCTCTCCCCTTCTCACGCGGTCCGCGCGATTTGCGTAAGCTGTTTCTTCTGCGTGTGGTTCGCACTCGATCGACCACCTGAACAACTGGCCTAGCGAATTTCGTCACCGCGCGCCAGCATCCGGACGCGCGCGCGCGAGCGCGTAAGATAGCGTTAACGCGAGACTTGCCGCGTGATTGGCCTCCGCTTAGAGAGATCGGTTCTAGGACCGAAGCGCGCGGCGCGCGGCGTGAGAGAGGGAAGAGCTTCATGGCCTACTGGCTGTTCAAGTCCGAGCCGAACACTTACAGCTGGGAAGACCAAGTCGCAGAAGGCCCCGAAGGCGGGCAATGGGACGGGGTTCGCAACCATCTCGCCAAGAAACAGATGATGTCGATGGCTGTCGGAGACCTCGGCTTCTTTTATCACTCGGTCAACGAGAAGCGCGTCGTGGGCGTCGTTGAAGTCGTCGCCGAGGCGCACCCTGACACGACCGACGACACCGGAACCTGGTTTTGCGTCGATCTCAAAGCCGTCGGACCGTTTCCCGAGCCTGTGACCCTTCAGCAGATCAAAGCCGTCGATGGTTTGAAAGACATGGTCCTGGTCAACAACTCTCGCCTGTCGGTCCAACCGGTCACCGAGCAGGAATGGCGTTTGATCTGTGAGATGGGCGGTTACAGCTGAGCCTCCGCGATTTACAGAATTGACTGAGCCGCCCGAAAGCTCGCGTAAAATTAGCGAAACTGCTGGTCGGGCCCGCAATCCCTTAAATTCACTGCGGTTACTGGCTTGTGGGCATCGCCTCCCAAGACCTATAGTTGCGCCTGGAGACAAGAAAAGTAAATATTCGGGAGGACTCCATGAGCGACGCAGAACTGCGCCAGGTTCCAGCTGAAATCGCCGCATCCGCATGGGCCGACGCCGCCAAGTACGACGAGATGTACCGGGCGTCCATCGACGATCCAGACGCATTTTGGGGGGAACAGGGCAAGCGCCTCGACTGGTTGACGCCGTACACGAAGGTCAAAAACACCTCCTACGATTATCATAACGTCTCGATCATATGGTTCGATGTCGGCGAGTTGATCGTCTGCGCGAACTGCTTCGACCGCCACGTGTCGACCCGAGGCGACCAAACCGCGATCATTTGGGAGGGCGATGATCCCGCGCTGTCCGAGCATGTGACCTACTCGCAGCTTTATGACCGCGTTCGCCGGTTCGCCAATATCCTCAAAGAAATGGAGGTCAAAAAGGGCGACCGGGTGATCCTGTATCTGCCGATGATCCCGGAAGCGGCCTACGCGATGCTGGCCTGCGCCCGGATCGGCGCGGTCCATTCGATCGTTTTCGGCGGGTTCTCTCCGGACGCGTTGGCCGATCGCGTCAACAACTGCGGCGCCAAACTCGTCATCACCGCCGACGAAGGGCTGCGCGGCGGGCGCACGGTTCCGCTCAAGGGCAATGTCGATAAGGCGCTCGAGAAGTGCGAGCCGGACGTCCGCACTCTGGTCGTGCATCGCACCGGCGGCCAGGTCGATATGCGGATCGGCCGCGACTTCTGGTACCACGAGGCGCTCAACAAGGTCGACCTCGAGTGCCCACCCGAGCCGGTGAACGCCGAAGACCCGCTGTTCATTCTATACACCTCGGGATCGACCGGAATGCCCAAGGGCGTTCTGCACACGTCGGGCGGCTACCTCGTCTACGCGGCGATGACGCACCAATACACGTTCGATTACCAGGACGGCGACATCTTCTGGTGCACGGCGGATGTCGGTTGGGTGACCGGCCACAGCTACATTGTCTACGGTCCTTTGGCGAATGGGGCCACGACGCTGATGTTCGAGGGCGTCCCGACCTATCCGGACGCGTCGCGGTTCTGGGAAGTCTGCGAAAAGCATCAGGTCAATCAGTTCTACACGGCGCCCACCGCCATCCGTGCGCTCATGGCGCAAGGTGAGGAGAAGGTGGAAAAGTGCGACCTTTCGAGCCTGCGGATCCTTGGCACTGTCGGCGAACCGATCAATCCAGAGGCGTGGGCATGGTATGACCGCGTTGTCGGCAAGGGCAGATGTCCGATCGTCGATACCTGGTGGCAGACCGAAACCGGCGGGCACCTCATCACACCGCTCCCCGGAGCCACTGCAACAAAGCCAGGCTCGGCGGCGCGACCGTTTTTCGGCGTTCAACCGGTCATACTCGATGATCGAGGAGAAGAGATCACAGCGACCGAGGCGGAAGGCGTCCTGTGCATCAAGGACAGCTGGCCCGGTCAGATGCGGACCGGGTTTGGCGATCATGATCGCTTCGTCTCGACCTATTTCGAGATGTACAAAGGGTACTACTTCTCCGGCGACGGCTGTCGCCGCGACGCCGACGGGTACTACTGGATCACCGGTCGCGTCGACGACGTCATCAACGTGTCCGGCCACCGGATGGGCACCGCCGAAGTCGAGAGCGCTTTGGTCGCCCACGCCAAGGTCTCGGAGGCCGCGGTTGTCGGATATCCTCACGACATCAAAGGCCAGGGCATCTATGCATACGTCACGCTGATGGCCGGCGAGGAGCCCACCGACGAGCTCCGCAAAGAGCTTGTTCAATGGGTGCGGCGGGAGATCGGACCGATTGCAAGCCCCGACGTCATTCAGTGGGCCCCGGGCCTTCCGAAAACGCGCTCGGGCAAGATCATGCGGCGGATCCTGCGCAAGATCGCCGAGAACGACTACGGTTCACTCGGCGACACGTCGACGCTCGCCGAGCCCCAGGTTGTCGACGAGCTCATCGAAAACCGTATGAACAAGTAGGTGGTCGGGCTTCAAAGCCCGACATTCCCTGACAGACTGGCGGGCTAAGATCCGCCAGTGTCAAAAAACGGCGCTTCGACACAATGTCGCACCTTTAATTGTCCCAAATCAACGCAGCCGCCCTCGTTAAGCGCGAAATCACCCTTGGCTTTCTGATGAAAGCGTCACCGACGTAAACGTCTTGTGTTGA
This sequence comes from uncultured Neomegalonema sp., assembly GCA_937911325.1. GTDB lineage: Bacteria > Pseudomonadota > Alphaproteobacteria > Rhodobacterales > Rhodobacteraceae > CALDSD01. The sequence continues at coordinate 3,644 of CALDSD010000025.1, read as the reverse complement.
AGCGAGGGAAAAATGAAAAAGTTGTTGTTGGGCAGTGTTGCGGCCATGGCGATGATGGGGGCGGCGCCAAGTTTTGCGGAAGACGGCTTCAGCAATCCGGAAGCTGGCGACATCATGGTCCGCGTCCGCGGCATCGGAGTCATTCCGAACGAAAGCGACGATCTGGCGGGAGCGACCGTCGAGGTCGACGACGCCTATGTTCCAGAACTCGACTTCACGTACTTCTTTACTCCGAACATCGCCGCCGAACTGATTTTGGCGACGGCGCCTCATGATGTCGGGGTGAAAGGCGGCGCTGATCTCGGGGAGGTCTGGCTGCTGCCGCCAACGCTGACGGCGCAGTATCACTTCACGGATCTTGGCCGCTTCAAGCCGTATGTCGGCGCCGGCATCAACTACACCATTTTCTACAACGAGAGCTCGGGCGACGTTTCCTCGATGAGTTACGACAACTCGTTTGGCTGGGCGCTCCAGGCCGGTATCGACTATCAAGTCGCCGACCGTTGGTATCTCAATGCAGACGTGAAGCGTCTCTGGCTGAGCACCGACGCAAAAGTCGGCGGCGTTGGAACAGTTGAAGTCGACATCGATCCTTGGATCGTCGGCATCGGCGTTGGATATCGCTTCTAATCAAGCGACAACGCGATCCTCGCATGAAGGCGGGCCCGCGGGTCCGCCTTTCTCATGTTGCGTCGGGGTCTTTACGCGCGAGGATCCTCACTTGCACTTTGGCCACCATCCGAGATCGAAGTGAAAATGATCAGCGTGCAGCGCGTTGAATTCCGGGCCCAGAACGGCGGTGAAGTGATCACAGGCCCCGTCGCGCACATCGCGCAGGAACGCGCGCTCCTCTTCTGATCCGTTCCAGTCCTTCACCAGACTGATGACCCGGCCATTCTTGAGACGGAACCCTGAGACGTCGATTGCGTTCGCCCGGGCGTGCTGGCTCATCCGGTTCGAGCCGCGCATCGTGCGGCAGTTGTAGCTTCCAAAGTGCAGAACTTCAGACACTGGAATGCCAAAGTGTTTCTGCGCCGCCGGCTGCACCACGCGCCGCTCCCACAGATACGTCTGAACGGCGACCGCGCATTTCGTATCCAACGGTTTCATTGCGGCCTGGCTCAGGCCCGCCATCTCCACAACGTCGATCTTGGAACACGCCGGGGAAAACCTCTGATCGTCCAGAACTTTGACCCGAGCGCCGCTATCCACGATCGCCTGCTGGCAATAGTCGCCGTCGTACCCGGTCCGCCAGATCTTCCAGCGCTGCGCATACGTGTCCTCGCCATTGAGGTCGAGCGGCTCAAACGGCGTCATATGAGCTGGAAACGCAATGCGGCCTGTCGACAGGCCGTAATTCACCACCCCAAGGCTGACGAGCAACAGCATCGCAACGAAGTTGAACACCGCGCCATATCGTAGGCGCCGGTTGGCCGCGACGTTTCGATCCTTGTTCAGATGCGGGTCCGGTCGTTCGAAAGCATATTCGATCTTGTCCCGAAGCCGCGACGCCTTGCGTCGGAGCCGCAGCGCCAAGGGGAGGTGAGGAAACAAGCCTTCGCTGTCGGGCCAGTAGCTCTCGTCGAGAACTTGCTCAATCCGAAAGGGCGAACGGCGGGGCACTTCTTTTCGGTACTTGTTGAGATTGTCGGGGTCAAAGTGCTCGAACCAGGCCAGCGCCTGTTTGGACGCGAGGCGATAGGCGCCGCGATAGGCCTCGTCAGCCAGCGGACGCAGCGACTCTTTGGCATTCAGGACGCGCCCAAAATCCTCGCGCTCGGTCTTTAGCGCTTGGCGCAGGCTCCACTCGACTTCTTGGCGGCGCCCGTATCGCAGACGGATCAGCAGTTCGATGACCCGCGCCAAGCGGTTGGCGACCAGAAGAAGGTCGGCCCGACGCTGAGCTTGATACTGTTCCTCAAGATCTGCGGCCTCTTTCGCGGCCAGGTCAGCTGGGTCGACGAGGGGCTTGACGACTGACTTGACCAGCGCGCGCTCAGGTCGGCGGCCCGAGGGCGCCCGGATCGCCGGCTGCTCGGCGGGTTCCGTCCTCGGAAGCCTGGCTCCAGGCCGCACCTCGCGCGCGTCCTCGGCGACTTCGCGCCTCGCCGCTTTCGCCGCAGAACTCCGCCGCAGAAAGCGGGCGCCGATCGGGTCGGGTCGGGTTTCGTGCGCGCGCGCGTCATCCTGCGCCGCCTCAGCCGTCGCCTTCTCGAGATCTTCCCAGTCGAAGAGCTCTCCTTCCAGATCGCCCTTGCTTAGGGACTCCTGCGATAGCTTTGGCAATTTGTCGCTCATAACGCCTGACTTGCCAGAGAGCTTAGGCGTTTATCGGGCCGGACGCTGCGACCGTTGTCAATCGCAGCGCCGCCGAAACAAGCTTCAAACGCCCGATCCGGGCGCGAAAGCCGGGCCTAGTAGCGATAATGCTCTGGCTTGAAGGGACCTTCGGTCGAGACGCCGATGTAGTCCGCCTGTTCTTTATCGAGTTCGGTCAACGTCACCCCGAGCTTTGCCAGGTGCAGACGCGCGACCTTTTCGTCGAGATGCTTTGGCAGCACATAGACCTTGTTCTCGTACTCGCTGTCCTTCGTGAACAGCTCGATCTGCGCCAGCACCTGATTGGTGAAGCTCGCCGACATCACGAAGCTCGGGTGACCCGTGGCGTTGCCGAGGTTCAGAAGGCGACCTTCCGACAGCAGGATCATGCGATTCCCCGCCGGGAACTCGACCATATCGACCTGCGGCTTCACATTGGTCCACTTCATGTTCTTCAACGCCGCCACTTGGATCTCATTGTCGAAGTGGCCGATGTTGCCGACGATCGCCATGTCCTTCATCTCGCGCATATGCTCGAGGCGAATGACGTCCTTGTTGCCGGTGGTCGTTATGAAGATGTCCGCCGAGGAGACGACATCCTCAAGCTGCACCACCTCAAACCCGTCCATCGCCGCCTGAAGAGCGCAGATTGGGTCGATCTCGGTCACCTTCACACGCGCGCCAGCGCCCTGAAGGGACGCAGCCGAGCCCTTACCGACGTCGCCATAGCCGCACACGACAGCGGTTTTGCCGGCCATCATGACGTCTGTTCCGCGGCGGATGCCGTCGACGAGGCTTTCTTTACAGCCGTACTTGTTGTCGAATTTCGACTTGGTGACGCTGTCGTTCACGTTGATCGCCGGGAACGGCAGTTGGCCATTCTTGTGCAGCACATAGAGGCGATGCACGCCGGTCGTGGTTTCCTCAGAGACGCCTTTGATCGCATCGCGGGTTTTGGTGAACCAGCCCGGGGACGCTGCCATCCGCTTGGCGATCAGTTTCTTGATGACTTCTTCTTCCTCAGATTGCGGGACTGGGATGATCTCTTCCCACGCTTCGGCACGCGCACCCAAAAGGACGTAGAGCGTTGCATCACCGCCATCGTCAAGGATCATGTTCGCGCCGTCCGGGAACATGAAGGATTTGTCGAGGTAGTCCCAATGCTCTTCCAGTGTTTGGCCTTTGATCGCAAAGACCGGAACGCCAACTTCGGCAACGGCTGCGGCGGCGTGATCCTGCGTTGAAAAGATGTTGCATGACGCCCAGCGCACATCAGCGCCCAAGGCGGTCAGGGTGGCAATCAGAACAGCCGTCTGGATCGTCAT
>CALDSD010000024.1 GCA_937911325.1 uncultured Neomegalonema sp. | reverse complement strand
CGCCAGCCACCTCGCCCAAACCCCACCCCAGCCAATTTTTTTTCTCTCTCTGCTACCTGCGCCTGCTACTGTCTAGCAGTTATCGCGTTTCCAAAAAACTGCCGTCATCGTGGCGCACCGGTTCCGACCCCGAACTGCAGAAAAGGGCTCCTCGCCAAAAGTCGCGTCTTGGAGGCTCAAGAGGTTCCAGAGCTCTGCAGCTGCGCCAAGGGAGATTGCCATAGCGTCGCCGAACGGCCTGCGACGGAGACGCGTTGTGGCCGTCCGCCAACACTGCGAACGGCACACTGGAGAACCGAGTTAGTTAGTGGCTTCGAGTTCCGCCCAAAGCTCTTCAAAAGCCTTCTTGGCCTTGCCGCGCTGCTTCACGCTTTGCGCCGCCTCTAAGTTGTCGTCCCAGCCCTCGCCTTCGACAACGACAAGTCCAACCATTCCGAGCGCGGCATGTGGAGTGCAGCGGTAGCCATAGACACCAGGCTTTTCGTATGTAATTTCGAAGTCTTTGCTGACTTTGCTTTTCCACTCCGATGCACCCTCGGGAATCATGCCCTTCATGCTTTCAGTATTGTGGCCCTTGTCAGCAGAAATGAATTTTACAGTGTCGCCAGGTTGAATCCGTATGAGCGCGGGTGAAAATACGTTACGCTTCTTTTTGTCATCTGGATGCTTGTTCAACATTTGCACTTCGTGGACTTCTGCAATTGAAACAGTTGCGAATCCAATGAATGAGAGGCCTATTGCAAGTGCAAACATGGCTTTTTTGAGTGCGGACCACATGTAAAACATCTCCTTACCGCAAGATATGTGCGGATTACTTGGTGCTTATTTGATTTCAAACGCTGCGCGGCTGCTTTTATGACTGGCTGCGTTGCGTCGACGCGGAAAGTATGCCATTTCTCCCCCAAATAACCAACTAAATTGGTCGGAAATCGAAAAGGGTTATCCAGATGTCGACAAACCGCTGGTGGGGTGTAGGCGGACTGCATCTGGTGGGGGCTGTTCTGTGCGTATTGGGGGTCTTGATGAATGGCCCAGTGCGCGCGAAGGCGCCGCTGCCCGACGAAGCTGACGCTAGCGAATGCAAGTCCCCACAACTTGTGTCGCTGGAGAGGCTGGCAGATATGGGATCGCTGGATGCGCAATACCAAGCGGCAGTCTTTATCCTTTCAAACCATTGTAGCTCTGCTCAACTCGAAGACGCCGTTCGCCGGCTTCGTGCTGCGGCGGACCAAGGACATGCTGAGGCTGCATACGCTCTCGCGCAGATCTATTCAGCAGTGGGTGTGTCCGATCTCCCCGACCAGGGCTATGATCGTTATTTGATGGTTGCAGCAGAGCGTGGTCATGCGGTCGCACAGCACGAATTGGGCTTGGCGGCCTTACGTGGAGAATTCGCTGAAACGCCGAATTCTAGCACGACAGCCAATGGTCTTTATTGGCTTGGCGCCGCGGCGGCGGAAGGTCATGGCCTTTCCGCGCTGATACTCGGTTTTGTTCACGAGCAAGGTCTTTACGGCGTTGCTCAAGACGTATGTATGGCGCGCGACTGGTATGCTGCGGGCGAAGTTCTTGGGATGAAGGACGCAATCGATCACCTTGGCCGCATCGATAGGGCGCGAGTGTGTAACTAACACCAAGGATGAAGCTAAGCAGTCGTACAGTCCAAAGATCTGCTTCAATCGGCTCATAGGGTAAATAGCTGACTAGTGCAGCGAAAGCGTGTCACACTCGTCCGAGGCATTTCAGAGACCGGAAGAACAGCTTTTAAACAGTGGCGTAGGGCTTGTGCGACAGCAGGCGGGGGCACGGCGCGCTGAAGGTTGATCAGGCCAAACACCTGAAGGATCTGGAGCGGGAGACCTAGCGCATTCGCAAGTCGTTGGCTGACCTGACGTTGGACGCCATGATCCTCAAGGAGGCGGCGCCGGCTCAGACAACGCAAACGGCGCGTGGTCTGCGCAAGCGATCAAACGCTACAGCTCGCACACTTGGCGAGAGGCCAAGGCCTTGATCGAACGGTTGCTCGCCGCTGGTCTGATTGTGCAGGGCCGTGGCGGCGCTCGCCCCCGCTACGCCGTTGAACTCAGAGATAAACGAAGACCTCCGACCGCCCTTGAGAAAGAGGTTCTCGACCTCGTCGCAGCGGGCCAACAGCCAAACAGCACGCGGCTTCTCCAAACCGCCCGTCGCGCAAAAGAAAAGGTCCACCTAACGAAAACCGCGTCGGGCTTCAAAAGGCCGAAGCAAAAGGTTGTAAAGCCGATCTGGATGCCGAAGGAGCGAGCGACAGGACCAGCTGGCGAACGCGCGCCGCTAGTACGTGTAGAACGAACAAGAGAAATCGATGCTGTCAGCTTGGTCGTGGCCCTCTCTGGCCTAAACGACCTTCGCGAAGATGGCGGCGTTGGCCGACATATACTCTGGCTGATTTTTAAGAGGACCATGATCAGCTCTGTTGGTCCATACGTGGTGCGGGCTTTTTGCCCGGAGCAGATGTGGGTGTCGTTGTCCGGCTCGCTCGAGAAGTACCTCGCGAAAAAAAGAACAAGATCGGCCGTGCCTACTATGTGACCAAAGAAGATCGGAGGATCTGGCTGAAGCGATGCCGAGGCAAGCGAAAGGGCCTAGTTTCTGGGGCTATTACTGGGGCGGAACGCTTCGAAAGCCTGCTAAGTGCTGGTGCTGCCGGAGAGATTTGAACTCTCGACCTCTCCCTTACCAACACAAGGTGCAATCCGAAAAGTTTATTATTTTCATTGATCTAGGCTCGCGGACCTTCGTGAACCTTCGCGGAACGTCGCGGGATAGCTGTGACGTACCTGTGACAAATTATGACTTCAGACGCATTTCTCTCATTGACAATATATGCGCCTCAAGTCATAGTTCCATTGTCGGCTGTAGCGGCCGAATTCACAAGCGAAAGGACCCTAGAATGACCGCCCCACAGATCACAGAAAAGCTTTATCGGACCTTCACCCTCCCGGAGCTTTATCGCCATCGGTCGAACCTGGAAGCGATGCTCGGGAACGTCGGCGCGATCCGGGGTCAGTTGATCCAGCAGTCGCTCGATATCACTCAGAACGAGATCAACCTTCGCAAATACTATGCGACACGGGCGCTGAGCTAACCGACAGTTAACCTTTCACCCTGGGGCGACTTCGCGTATAAGAAGCGTGTCCCAGGGGCGGCTGGGTCCTTTCTCGCCCCCGCTACCCTGGCCGCCGGTCGCCAGTGGGACCGAAGACCGGCGCTAATCCTTAAGCGGGTTGCCCGAGCGGTCGAAGGGTGAGGGACGCCAAGACTAGGTTGCGCCTAGCCGTGGGTTCGAATCCCACACCCGCTACTCTTCCCCGCACCTTTCCGCGATCAACGCGTTCGCTCTCGCGACCTCTTTCGCGTCAGCCAGCGTCAGGACCGAATGGATTTTGGCCCAGCCCGTCTCGGGGTCGACCTCGACTGTTTTCGTTCCCTTCGGTGCCAGGTCCAGAACGATCTTCTGGTCCGTCAGACACTCCGCCGGGGAGAAGGCTGGCTTCGCCCCATCCGAAGCGCATCCCGCCAAGGCGGAACACACAACGGCCGCCGACAAGGCAATCCCGGATTTCGTCATCTTGCGCACTCTCCACGGCGTTCGCCGCAGCCTTCTCGTCTTTCGCCCGCTCCAGGGCTTGCTCTGCGACCTCGGTCAGGACTTGCTCCCGGCCTCGGTCGACGTTCCGGCCGTCTCGAAGCGCAAGCGCGCCCCATACAGCTCCGCCGATCGCCAGGGCCGTGACAGCCCCGGTCAGGTGTTTTCCGAACAGTGACCAGGCCCCGCGAGCCAGGCCGCCCAATGCTGGGAGAGCAATCAATCGAAGACCCCCTCTTTCACCAGGCAAGCCGCGCCGATGACCATCGCGAGCAACAGCGCGCCCCCGAGCGCCCAGGGCGGAAACAGCCCCAGGACCGTCCCGTCAAAGATCCGCGCCAGGGGCTCCACGACCGCCGCGATGAACGCGCCGAACTTGGCCCACCAGGGGGTCGCCTCTTCGATCGTGGGCTTGTTGATGATCGGCCCGGTCGGGGTCGCCTTCAGGGCGTCCCAGGTCATTCGGCCCACGACACCGTCGACCGCCAGCTTGCTCGCCCCCTGGAACGCCTTGACCGCTTGCTGGGTCCTGGTTCCGAAGAACCCGTCCACCGTGACCGAGTACCCCGCCCGCCCCAGAAGCTCCTGGAGTTCCTGGACCGCCGGGCCTTCGCTGTTGATCGACAGCACGATGAACGACGACCGGCCAGACCGCTCTCGATACGCTCCGCCGATGCGGCGTTCGTACGAACGCGCCATTCGCCCGTCGTAATTGTGCTTGCGATAGCCGGGGCCATTCCAGACGCGAGCCAGGCGCGCCCAGTCGTGAGACCGGAGCGCGCTGTCCAAGCCCTTCGCCTTCAGTAGATCCACCGCGCCCATAAGTTGCTCACGTTCGCCCTTGCGGAACGCGTCAACCATCTCGATAGGCGCTCGGAGGCCCATCGCATGAAGGTGGTCCTGGCTCGGATGGATCTGGAGCAGCCCCCAGGAGGTCGCCTTGATCGCCGCCTCCTGGTCCAGCGCCATCGCTTCGTCGATCTGTTCGAAGACGCCATGCGGCGGGACGCCGTAAAGCTCTGGCGTCCATCGCGGGACTGACAAGTGAGGGTGTGAGCGGTCGAACTGGCCGCCCGTGTGCGTGTGGAAGATGTGAGCCATGAACAGCGCCTTGACGCGTCCGAACCGGCCAAAGCCGGAAAGCTTTCGGCCGACCTCGGTCTCCACGAAAGCCTCCAGGGCTTCGCGCTCGCACCCCAGGCGCTCCACGGCGTCGTCCCAGTCGCGCTCTGTCAGACGCTTAAGCGAGCCGCGAAAGCGCTCGCCTGGAAGGCGAGCGTCCACCTGGGCCACCGCAGCGAGCGATTTGCTTACAACGTCAAGCGCCATGCTGTGTCATTGACCTCCGTTGGTCGCGCTACTCGGGAAACGGCGTCTGGCCCGCCGCTGTGATCCAGGCCATCCGAACTTCCCCGAGGCTCTTGGCGAAGAGGCCCATCGCAAGCCCCTGCAGATAGCCCTCGTCCAGGTCTGGGTCTCGCCAAAGGAACTCAGCGCCGCGAAACTGGCTGGTCGCCAGACGATGCGTCCCTGGGGGAACCGCCCCGCCTGTCTCGGCGGCCTGGACAATGCTCAGGACATGGTCGCGTGGGTCTGGGTCTGTCGGCGCGCCCGTGAAGCCAAGAAGACTGTCCAGGAAGTTGTCGAACTTGGTCGGGGCCAGCGGAAGCTCGTTCGCCGCTTCCTCGTTTTTTTCGGCATTGGTTCTCGTGTCGACTTCCGGCGCGGGATCGTACAGCTCCAGACCCAGCGCGGCGCGCTGGTCTGGTGTCGAAAGCGTGATCCAATTGCGCGGATACTTGACGCTATCAAGAGTAAAAGGGCGACCTTCTTGGACTTCCAAGACAACAGAGCCGTCGACTGTTTTTCTGTAGGTTCTCGTCATGCTAATCTCGCGAAAATTAGAGCGTTCTGGCCCTCGTCGGTTGAGCTGACGACCACGCCGGTTTCATCGACTTCGGGTATTTCCCAGGAATACCCGCTGTAAATCCGAGTGTTGCTGAACTCGGCAAGCGGCCCGGCAAAATTGGTAAGGGTCGCTGGCGCTCCCCCGCCGCTCCGTGCAGTGTGGTTCAGCAAGTGCAGCTGGCCGGCGAACTGATTGAGTGG
>CALDSD010000023.1 GCA_937911325.1 uncultured Neomegalonema sp. | reverse complement strand
CAGTTGCTGGGAGCGGGCCTGCAAGGCCTGCCGGGCAATTTCATCCTGGAGTTGGGCCGTTTGCTGTTCGACGGCGGCCAGGTTGGCGGCGGCGGCGGCGGTCGCGTTCGGCGGTGGCGGCAGCGCCGGAGCCGGTGGCCATGCCAGAGCCGGCGGCGGCAGCGCCGGTGTCGATGGGCACGCCGGAGCCGATGGCGACGCCGGAACTGGTGGCGTTCATGATCCGCCACACAAGCGGCATTCTGTGCACGCCCCTCGAAAGCGCTGAGGCCAAGCGGCTGCAGCTCACTCCGATGGTCGCCGAGAATGACGCGCCGTTGTCGACCGCGTTCACGGTATCGGTCGACTATCGGCACGGCACGACGACCGGGATCTCCGCTGAAGAGCGTTGCGCGACGATCCGAGGCCTCGCGAACGGCAACTCCGGCGCAGAGGATTTCGTGCGGCCGGGTCACATTTTTCCGCTCGTCGCGCGCGATGGCGGCGTTCTGATGCGCACCGGGCACACAGAGGCCGCGGTCGATCTCGCGAAACTGGCCGGGTTGCGCCCTGTCGGGTTGATCGCCGAACTCGTCAACGACGACGGCACCGTTCAAAAGGGCCAGCAGGTCGAGCGCTTCGCCAAAGAGCACGGCTTTGCGTTGGTGTCGATCGACGACATGATCGCGTACCGTCAAGGCCGCGAGAAGCTGATCGAACGGGTGGAAGAGCGGGAGGTCGAGACGCTCGTGGGGCCGGCGCGGGCGATCGTCTACTCGTCGCGCTACGACGACGCGCAACACGTGGCGTTGGTGTTCGGATCGCCGGACGCCGCCGAGGCGCCGATGGTCCGTCTGCATCTGGAGAACGTGGTCGACGACGTCTTTGGCGGTTTCGAGCAACAGATCTGGACGGCGTTGCGGAAGATCAAGCAGGACGGCGACGGCGTCTTCATTTATCTGCGCTCTGGCGCCGTTGGCGTCGCGGCCCCGCCGCCCGACGACGCGGAGGAGATGGGCGCGATCTCGGCCAAGACGCGCAAGGAGCATTGGCGCGACGTGGGTCTGGGCGCGCAGATTGTGCGGGACCTCGGCTTGAGCCAGATCCGCGTGCTGTCCACCAAAGACCGGCAGTATGTCGGCGCGGCCGGCTTCGGCGTCGAGATCGTCGGCACCGAAATCCTTTAAGGATCAGGGCTGCTCACAACAGCGGCCCGGTTTCCAGGTCATCCGCCGTCAGCGGCTGTTTCGGGCGGCTGATGGCGTATCGAGTCGCCCAGATCAGGCGTTCCTGCGCGCGGGTGATCGCTACGTAAGCAAGTCTGCGCCAGAGCGGCGCGCCGGCCTCGATCCGACCCGAGCGAGCGGCGGCGTACATGTCCGGCGCAAACACCTGCACTGTATTCCACTGCGACCCTTGGGCCTTGTGCACGGTGCAGGCGGCGCCATGGACGAACACCGCGCCCATCTTCGCCGCAGACGGAATGAACGGCTCTTCCTCGCCGGGGCGCTCAATCTGAATGATCGCCGCCGCCTGCAGCTTCGGTTGCTCCGCGCCAGCGATGTAGAGCCGCGCGACGCTGGGTTGCTTGCCTGGACCGCGGTAGAAGGCCTGCGCGCCTTTCACGAGGCCCATCTGCTCGAAATCGATGCGCCGATTGCGCTTTTTCATCGGCATCTCGAGCCCGTCGCAGATCAACGGCTCGCCGGGCGCCAGTTCGTCTTCCGACAAGCCGTAGGCGCCGCGAAACGCGTGGATCAGACGGATCCGCGTCGCGTTTCGCCACACCAGAGCCGGGGAGCGCGACATCGCATCCGAGTCCAACCTTGGGGCGACGACGACGCGTTCGTCCTGCTCGGCGGCGGCTCTCACTTTGTCCTCGAACGCCTCGAACGAAATGTCGTCTTGCAGGGCGTAGGCGAGGTCGATGATCGGGTTGTCGGCGGCTTGTCGGTGCACACGGCTGAGTTCAAGCCGGGCGGGGGCTGGGAGGCCGTCAAACACCATCTCGCCGTCCTGACCCACTGGCGCGAGCTGCGCCGGGTCGCCAAAGAGGCAGACCAGATCGAATATCTCTTTCAGGTCGTCGAGCTGCTTTTCGTCGAGCATCGACGCTTCGTCGACCAGTCCGACCGACAAAGCGTCTTCGCGCCGCTGCCATCCGGTGATGAACTCGCTGCCGCGGATGCCGACCGTGGCCAGCGCGGCCGGGATCGAGTTTGTCTGCTCATAGTACTTGAGCGCCCGGTCAAGCTGATCGTCGGAGACGCCAGCCTCAGCGTCAGGTCGCGGCGCCTTCTTTGGCTCCGCCAGCCACTGCGCGATCTTTTCGTATTCGGGGTCGTAGACCGGCGAGTAAATGATCCTGTGAATTGTCGTCGCTGAGACGCCGCGGGATCTCAGGACGCTCGCCGCCTTGTTGGTCGGGGCGACGACGGCGAAGGTGATCTGCGACTTCTTTTTCGCCTTGCGACCCTCCCATTCCTGCACGACCTGCTGAGCGCCTGCTTCGACCATGCGACCGACGAGCCAGGCGAGCAGGTGCGTCTTGCCGCTTCCAGCCTTGCCGAGGATGGCGAGAACACGGCTTTTGCCGTCGCTGGCGTCGGCGTCCGAGGTCATCTCGACAAGATCGACGCCGGCGCTTTTGAGGGCGCGGACGAGCGCGTCCGCCGCGGCGCGTTGATCCTCGGAGAAGTCTTCCGGCACGATCTGCGAGAGATCTGGCTCGAACAGCTCGGCGTTTGGAATTGGATCTGTCATCGCCCCTCGTCTACGACGCTGAGGCGAGGATGGGGAACACAAAAAAGGCGAGCTGCCGGCCCGCCTCTTGTTTCACCCAGGTTTTCTGGCGCGCCTTAGCCCGCCGGCTGTGGCGCAGGGCCGCCGAAACCGCCTGTATTCGGGTCGTTTGTCGCGGGCGCCGCCTGAGGTTGGGCGGTGCGCTCCCGCATGAACTGGTCGAACTCGGCCTTGTCTTTGGCCTGGCGCAACCGGTCGAGGAACGATTTGAACGCGTCGCGTTCTTCCTCGAGACGACGCATCGTCTCTTCACGATATTCGTCGAAGGCGGTGTTGCCCGTGCCCGCGCCGCGCTTGCGGCTCCAGCTGCGATGCGACCGACCTTTACCCCAACAACCCATTCTTCCACTCCATAGCATGTATCCCAAGATCACGAGGCCAATCGGCACGAACACGATAAAGCCAAGCACCATGGCGGCGAGCCAGGCGGGCATGCCGTATTCGTCCAGTTTCTCCTCAGCTTTGCGTAGCCATTCCATCGTTGTCCCTTGCGTCTGTCAGCGTCATCAAAGTTGATGTGAATAACATTCACATGTCGATAGCTGGGTGTGCGCCAGCCGGTAGTCAAGCGTCAAACGCAGAAAAAACGTTAATCCGTCGGCAGAACGCCAAGACCGCGCAGATAAACCGCGACCGCGCTTTCCAGAAGATCCTCCGCTGGGAGGGGAGAAGCGCGCCGGCCGTCGTCGCCACGGCCGAACAAGGCGGCGATCCCGTGGGACAGAGCCCAGATATGCGTGGCCATCATCAACGCCGGGGGGCGTCGCTCGGGCGGGGCGCCGGCTGCGACCGCGTCGCAGGCCCGGGCGAGAAGGTTGAATGCGCGATCCGCCTCGCGACGAAGGTCTGGGTCCACGCCTGGCGATACGCCCGATTCGAACATCGCCGAGAAGAACGCTGGTTCTTCCTTGGCGAATTGCAGATAAGCGCGCCCCTGAGCGTCGAGCGCCTGTAGCGGCGTCAGCGACGGGGCGCTCCAGGCGGCCTCCAACGCATCGGCGAACCGCGTGAAGCCTTCCTTGGCGACATCCACGATCAGCGCGTCGCGGTCCTTGAAGTGCCGGTAAGGCGCCGACGGACTCACGCCCGCAAGACGGGCGGCTTCAGCAATGGTGAAGCCCATCGGTCCCTTTTCGGCGATCAAGGCGCGCGCGGCGTCCACCAGCGCGGCGCGCAGGTTTCCATGGTGATAGCCGCGCTTGGCGCGATTTCGGTCGGATGGCGACATGACGGGCATATAGCGCATCGGGGATTGTCATGCGCAACGTCTGTTCGCATCAGCCGTCTTTTGCGGCGGTCCGATCGGCGACGTGAAGGAGAGTCAGATGATCAGTCCAGACCATGTTCGGACAATGGCCCGGTACAACCGCTGGCAGAACCGCAGCCTCTACGGCGCCGCCGACAGTCTGCCCGACGAGGCGCGCCGGGAGGACCGGGGCGCATTCTTCGGGTCGATCTTTGGAACGCTCAACCATCTGCTGTGGGCGGACCAGATGTGGATGAGACGGTTCGCCGAGACGCCGGCGCCGGCGGTTCGGACAATCAGCGAGTCGCCTGAATTGCATGCGGATTGGAAGTCGCTGTCGGCGGCTCGCCAAGACTTCGATCAGGTGATCATCGACTGGGCGCGGGATCTGAAAACTGAAGCTGTCGAAGGCGACTTGAGTTACTACTCTGGCGCGCTTCAACAGCAGATCTGCAAGCCTCTGTGGCTGTGCATGACGCATATGTTCAATCACCAGACGCATCACCGGGGACAGGCGCACGCCATGCTGACGGCGCTCGGCGCATGGCCGGAGGACACTGATCTTTTCGCAATGCCGGACGACGCGTGAGCTACAAAAGGAAAGACCTGAAAGAATGACGGCACGATCCGAAACCGAAGCGCTGTTGCGCCGCTACTATGATGCGTTCAACGCCGGCGACGTCGACGGTATGCTCGGCTGCCTATCCGAGGACGTTCGCCATGATGTGAACGAGGGGGCCGCTCGCGTTGGAAAGGCGGCGTTCTCCGAGTTCTGCGCTCATATGGCCCGCTGTTATCAGGAACAACTTGAGGACATGCGGATCTTCGCCTCCGAGGACGGGGGTCGCGGCGCAGCCGAGTTCACCGTTCAAGGCAAGTATGTCGGAACGGACGATGGCCTGCCCGAGGCGACCGGACAGCGTTACAATCTGCCTGCCGGCGCGTTCTTCACCGTTGAGGGCGGCCTGATCGCTCGCGTGACGACATACTACAACCTGAGAGACTGGATCCGCCAGGTTGCAGGAGAGTAACGGCGGGCGGCTACGCGTCTAGCGGGGCGTGCAGGCGGGTCTCTTTGGTGATGATCCCGCCGCGGTCGCCAACGTCGATCGACCCGTAGCGTTGCCGGAAACTGTCAGGCAACTCTCGGTCGCCCGGGATCGCCAGCCACAAGCGGAACAGATGACGGCGTTGGACGGGGTCGGGCCAGTCCTTGAACCCGGTCCGATCGTGCAGAAGCGCGTGGTTGTAGACGAACTGCATATCTCCGGGCTGCAGGCGCATCTTGAAGTGCAGCTCTGGGTCGTTGGCGAGCTCGTCGAACAGATCGAGGGCTTCGACATGCGCTTCGGTCAGCCGCATCGCGTCAGGAAACCGCTGAGCGCTGTCGATGTACTGGCGCTGATAGACGCCTGTGAGCTTGCCGGCGTGCCAGTTCAGAACCGGGATCTCGAAGAACGGCTTTTCGCCCTCTGGCACTTCTCCACGGCGATCGGTGGCGATCGGGTCGAACAGCAATGCCGCCAAATCGGGTCGGCGCGCCTGCATCTCGTTGTAGATCGTGACGGTGCTGACAAGCAGGGAGTCGCCCCCCTCCATCGCTTCGCGCAAACACAGCAGCCCGACGACGTCGGCGGAATCCGTATGGAACGTCTGACGTTGCGAGGTCTGGTAGATGCGCACTTTCGGGTCGGCGGCGTTGGCGCCGGTGTCGCGCACATGCCCCAGGATATGGCCTTGCGCGTTCTGGGATCGCGCCGAGCCCAGATGCGCGCCGATCCCGCAAAAGATCGCAGCGGCGGTTTCCTGGGAGTAGCCGGACACGGGCAGCCCGCGCAGGACCTCAAACCCACGACCCTGGATCAGCGTGGCGCGAAGCGCTTCCAAGCGTGATCCCAAGCTCGGCAGCGGGAACGCATCTGCGCTGATCTCTCCAACGTCGCGCCCAAGCGAAAGATAATGCGCCGCAGCCGCCTCCAGTTCGGCGATGTCGGTCTCCGACAGCTCCGTCAGCCAGATCGACGGGTCTGCGGCCATGTCCGCGCCGCGCCAGGCGGTGGGTTCGTTGATGGTTTGGGGCGGGGTCTGAGTGACGGTCATGTGTGGCTCCGCGGGCGTTTCCTCAGATCTCACAGTGACGCGCCAGTTTGCAAACTGTTGTCGGAAAAAGGTCTCGTTTCAGCGGTTATCGCGCTCGTCGCCAGAGAGAAGGATCAGCAAATCGACCAAAACCGGCGGCGGCGATGACCAACAGCCCGACCGCTGCGATCGGGTCGAGCACGTCTGCGAACACCACCCAGCTGAGGCCAGCCGCGCTGATCAACTGGGTATAGACCAGCGGGCTGAGCACGGCCGCGCGGGCGGAGGCCAATGCGATGATCGTCAGCAGGTTCGCCAACGCTGAACACAATCCCGAGCCGAACAGCCATCCGGCGTGGACGACCCCGTGCTCCAGAAACTCCGGCGC
Source organism: uncultured Neomegalonema sp. (assembly GCA_937911325.1). Taxonomy (GTDB): domain Bacteria; phylum Pseudomonadota; class Alphaproteobacteria; order Rhodobacterales; family Rhodobacteraceae; genus CALDSD01. The sequence continues at coordinate 14,767 of CALDSD010000023.1, read as the reverse complement.
GGCGATCGGCGTCAGCACCAAAGCGCCGACCGTCATCTGGCCCAAAAGCTGAGCGAGCGGCGGACCAACTCCGGCCGCCCAACGCGTGGCGGCGAGGAACGTGCCGTAGCATGCGCCGCCGGCGAGCGCCCAAAGCAAACCGGGGTTCATCTCGGCGCTGGGTCTGCCGACCATCAGCACGCCGACAAACCCGATCGCGACCACGCCCCATTCAAAGCGTCGAACCTCTTCTCGCAGGACGAGCCGCGCCAAAAGCGTCGCGATCAAGGGGCCGATGAAGAACGCGCCGAAGACATCCGCCAACGGAGCGACGCGCGCCCCGGTCAGAATGAAGCCGATGGTTCCCGCGAGCAGGACGCCGCGGATCGCTTGCGCGACGTAGAAGCGCGCGCTCAGCCCTCGCAGGTTGATCGTCGACAGAACAATCGGGGCGACGATCGCGATCCCGACCACGAACCGCGCCCAGGCGGTCGCGCCCCCGGAATACGGTCCCGCCATGGTGATGAGTTTGGCGAACGCGTCGCCTGCCGGGATCAGCAGCATGCCGCAGAGCATGATCGCTGCGGCCCGCGCTGTTTGTCCGTCGCCCGCACCCGCGACCGTCATGTCACATTCGCCATCTTGCCGCGTTTCCCTGGGCTGGCGACCTTGCTCCGCCGCCATGCCGTCTCATAGCGTGCCGGGATGCGCGTCGGGAAGCGGTTTCGCCGCGCCCGACCAGAGGGGTGGATATGCGTTTGATGACGAGAGCAGCGCGCGCAGCGTTGGCCGGGGCAGCCGCGCTTTTCACGAGCGGGTGCGGGTTCTTTGTGCCCGATTATGTCCACACCGAGTGGCGCGACGCGGTCACGACCAGCGTGCTCGCCCGTCCTGAGCAGCCGCGGGAGATGGTGGGGCTCGCGCTATCAGGCGGCGGCACGCGCGCAGCCGTCTTCGCGGCAACGGCGATCGAAGAGCTCGACCGGCTGGGCATCGCTGAGAAAGTGACGCACCTCTCCAGCGTCACCGGCGGCGCTTTCGCGTCGACCTGCCATGAGCCGCCGCCGCCGCCCGACTGTGCGACGCCCCAGTGTCGCGCCGATCATTTCGCGACGTTTCGCGAGACGCTGCGCTCGAACCTTGGCGGCGCGACCTTCCGGCGCCAGCTGACGAATCCAGGGCGCTTCACCAGCCCGACGCGGCGGTCGGTTTCGTTGAAGGAGAGCCTAGACGCAGCGTTTCTGGAGGGTGCGACCTTCGGCGATCTGCCGCGTTCGCCGGCGCTCTTGATCAACGCGGCGCGCTACACCGACGGGCGGCGGTTCGTGTTTTCGAACCTGGCTCTGCCGGACGAGGCGTATGACCACCGGTTCCTGAGCCAGCCTGCGCTGCGCGCCGCCAGTTTCTCGCGCCCCGGGTGCCCGCGGCCGGCGCCCGACGCCATGCCGCTCTCCTTTGCGGTGGCGGCGTCCGCGTCCTTCCCGCTCTTCTTCGGTCCGGTGACGCTGGAGGCGCCGGTGGACTGCGCGGGGACGTCGACCGAGTACTGGCATTTCGGCGATGGCGGCGTAATCGAGAACCTCGGCACGGAGACGTTGCGTGAGATCGTGTTGCGCGCAGCGCTGGAGGGGCGGCCGTTCAAGCGCGTCACCATCCTATCCATGGACGGAGAGCAATTGCACACGCCAGCGGAGATGCTGCAGCAAGCCGATGTCGGCATCTGGACCAGCAATCCCGGCATCGTGGTGGACACCACAAAGACCCGCGCGCGCGCCTACGCCGAACTGATCTGGGAGCGGATCGCGCGCGAGTTGGGCGTCGAGATCAAGATCGTCCGGATGCGCTACACCGACTCGCAGCTGACCGAGTGGCCCGAGAGCTGCGCCGTCGAGAGCCGCAGCGGCGTCAGCATCCTCGCGCATCTCAAGCAGATCGCGACCGGCCTCAGCATCTCCGACTGCGACGCCGACCTCATGGAAGCCGCCGCCCGCGATCTGGTCCGCCGGAACCTGGGGACGGGGGAATTGTTCGCTTTGAATTAGACGCGCGGTGCTGCTTTCTCTACGTGCATCGGCTGAGGGCAACGATGTCTCTGTGAAAGCGTACCCACTTTTCGATAGGCAGTACGCTACGAGTTACGAGCTGATACGTACCCTCACCAGTTCGTAATGAACTGTTTTCTGCGCCAAAGTATATATCTCTATATTTGTGCAGCTATGATTTGATTTTTTTTGCTCATATTCAATCCAGCCACTTGTTTTTTTGCGAATATTACTTGTCTGCGATTTAGCTGCTCAACTGATGAGATGCTATTCAATGTGCCGAGGTCTTTCTGCCAACGTCCTATCAAACAGACTTCCTTAGAAACGGGAAATGCGATCTCGCATCCTTCACCACCCAGGGGCATGCCATAGATTCCTGGGGTCAATCCGGGATGAACGAAGGTGATCGGATGATCTCTGATAATCAGACGGCCTGACTCAGAGACGCACACGCTATACTCGAAGGCAGCCAGAAGGCTGCAGATACTTTCGAACGCCTTCTGAATTGCTTCCAAAAAACTGAGTTATCGATCTCAATTTTTATGGTGCCGCTCTCGATCAATTCGGTAAAGGACTTGCCATGCAAATCTGATTCTGGCGCATCCATTGTGGGAAATTCGCCGGCGGCATCCAGCAATCGCCCAGTCTCTTCAACGCCAGAACGGTATATTTCGATCACCGCATCGCGCCACACCGGCGTTCGCAACATCGCGCAGGAAAGGTATGCTACGACCGCTGGAACATCTGACTGGTCGATCTCTTTTGCGGAACAAACCCTTCGCACCGATGGGAAGGTTTCGTCTTCGAAGCGGCTCAATGCAGTCTCGAAAGATGTCTCGATTTTCTCATCGATTTTGTAAGAGTAAAGCTGTTTCTCCACGAAGAGATTTTTTTGGCGAAGTCGTGAAGGCGTTACCGGACTTGTCGTAGACAGTCACATGGTTCTGGTCTCCACAGAAGCCACGTATGAGTGCCTTCTGTACAAAGTGCTGTCGAACTGGCTTCGGCATCGCGAAGACTTAGTTACTACCCGCAATTTAGACAATGTGCTGAGCTAACCTGACCTTCACAGCGAGAGCTTGTTTAATTTGTTTGCCACTCGCCGCCTTGTGCGCCGCGCGGCGCAGACCGCGAACAGCGCAATGAGTGTCACCGCGAAGGCGACGGCCGCGATCTCGCCTCCGGCGCAGGTATGCAGGTACTCGGTCCCGGCGCAGATCGGGGGCTTGGCAGGCGTCCAGATCAGGAATTGAGCAGGCAAGCGGCGGTCTCCCTAAGCCCTCGCGAACTTCTTGTACTTGATCCGCTTCGGCTCGATAGAATCCGGGCCGAGCCGGCGGACCTTGTCTTCCTCGTAGGCTTCGAAATTGCCCTCGAACCACTCCACATGGCTGTCGCCTTCAAACGCCAGGATGTGGGTGCAGAGCCGATCCATGACCCAGCGATCGTGGCTGATCACCAGCGCGCAGCCGGCGAAGTTGGCGATCGCGTCCTCGAGCGCGCGCAGCGTGTCGACGTCGAGATCGTTCGACGGCTCATCGAGCAGGATGACGTTGCCGCCTGACTTCAGCAGCTTGGCCATATGTACGCGATTGCGTTCGCCGCCCGACAGCAGACCGACCTTTTTCTGCTGATCGCCGCCCTTGAAGTTGAACGCCCCGACATAGGCGCGCGAGTTCACGGTGGCGTCGCCGAGCTCGATCACGTCCGTCCCGCCGGTGATCTCCTCGAACACCGTCTTTTCGCCGCCCAGCGCGTCGCGCGACTGGTCGACATAGGCCAGCTCGACCGTATCGCCCAGCGTGATCGCGCCCTCATCCGGCGCCTCCTGGCCGACGATCATCCGGAACAGGGTGGATTTGCCGGCGCCGTTCGGGCCGATGATGCCGACAATGGCGCCTGGGGGGATCGAAAAGCTCAGATCCTCGAACAACAGCTTGTCGCCATAGGCTTTCTTCAGGCCCTCCGCCTCGATGACCTTGCCGCCGAGGCGCGGGCCGTTGGGGATGATGATCTGAGCCTTGCCGACCCGGTCGCGCTCGGACGCGCTGGCCATTTCCTCGTACGCCTTCAGGCGCGCCTTCGACTTCGCCTGCCGCGCCTTCGCGCCCTGGCGCACCCATTCCAGCTCGCGCTCCATGGTGCGGCGCTTGGAGGCGTCTTCCTTTTCTTCGCGGGCCAGACGTTCGGCTTTCTGCTCGATCCAGGCCGAGTAGTTGCCCTCGTACGGAATGCCGCGCCCGCGATCGAGCTCGAGGATCCAGCCGGTGATGTCGTCGAGGAAGTAGCGGTCGTGGGTGATGATCAGCACCGCGCCCTTGTAGTCGATCAGGTGCTTTTGCAGCCAGGCGATCGTCTCGGCGTCGAGATGGTTGGTCGGTTCGTCGAGCAGCAGCATCTCGGGCTGGTCGAGGAGGAGCTGGCAGAGCGCCACGCGGCGGGCCTCGCCGCCGGAGAGGTTGGTGACGGCCAGATCGTCCGGCGGGCATCGGAGCGCCTCCATCGCGACGTCGATCTGGCTGTCGAGATCCCAGAGGTTCTGGGCGTCGATCTGATCCTGGAGCTCGGTCATCTCCTCGATCAGCTCGTCCGAATAGTCTTCGGCCAGCTTCATCGAGATCTCGTTGAACTTGTCGAGCTTGGCCTTTTTGTCAGCGACGCCCAGCATGACGTTCTCGCGCACTGTCAGATTGGGGTCGAGCTGCGGCTCCTGCGGCAGATACCCGACGCGCACGTCCTCGGCCGCCCAGGCCTCGCCGGTGAAGTCCTTGTCGATCCCGGCCATGATCTTCATCAGGGTCGACTTACCCGCGCCGTTCACCCCGACCACGCCGATCTTCGCGCCCGGGTAGAAGAACAGGCGGATGTTGTCGAAGACCTTCTTGCCCCCGGCATAGGTCTTGGACACGCCGTCCATGTAATAGGCGAATTTTTCCTGGGCCATGCCGTCCTCTATGCCGTCCTCGGTCGCGCTTTGGGTGTTGGTGAGCGCCCTCTCTTATAGGGGCGCGGCTAGCCGGGCAACGGGCGATGCCGGCGTCAACGCAGCAATTCAAGCCGCTGCATGACTTCCCACAGCGTCATCTTTTGGCCGTTCAGAAAATAGCTCGGCGCTGATTGATGCTCTTCGTCGGAGAACCGCCCGAGACGCGTCTTCATCCGCGCGGATGCGTTGGCGCGATCGTCGAGGCACGCCGGCGGACCATAGTCGATGGCGCCGCTGAAACTTGTTATCAATACGCTGCCGGGCTCTAGGTCTCCCACCATTCGTCCTTCGGCGAGATCGGACGGCGTCGCGTAAACCCAGTCGGACCATTTCTCCATGCCGTCGCCGCCTGGCATATCTTCCTTCAGGACGGCAATGAAGGTCGCGATCAGGTCAAGGGCGCGGTTCGGGTTGTGACGAACGGCGCAATCATAAACCCAACCAGCAGTCATCGACTGTCGCGCCGCTCGCCGATCGGCCTCGGCGTCTTTTCTACGCAGCGCGGCGAAACCGGAAACCTCGTTCAGATCGATGCGCAGACGGCCAGCGGCGACGAGTTCCTTGAGCACGCCGATCCTGCCGTCGAGACTGGTCAGGCAATGCGAACACCCAAGCGCGATATGCATCATCAAGACGTTCGGAGCGCCAGCGCGCCCCAGGAACGCGCTGCGGGCGCGGCCGTCGCCAGCGGACGGGGCGGGGCCGTTGTTCGGCCATTTGGGAGTTATGAAGGGCGCCCAGAACTGACCATGCGCCGAGCCGACGCCTTCGATGTATATCTGTTGCGGCGGCGTGAGATGCGCAAACCATCGGCGGCCGAGGTGCTGAAGCTTGACTTCCATTCTCACGGAGCGATTTGCGAAGTCGAGCGGCATGTCCAGACCTCCGGTCAGGGCGCGCGTCATCACGGTCGCCGCGTCCGCCTGGACCTGTTCGCCAATCGTCAGGTCAAACGTGCAGGTCCCGCCTAAAACGCCCCGCATTTCGCAGGACTCGTTCTCCACGCGCAGGATGGTCCGGGTGACGGTGATCAGCGCGCCCCCGGCGCGGCGGACGGCGCGCAAACCGTTGGCCGTGTGAACCATCTGCGCGTCCCCGCCAAAACCGTCGCGCAGCTCCTGCCTCGTCCGGTCATAGGTGCGGTGCAGGTAGTATATCAGGGCGTGCCGGATCGCCTCCGAGCTGATCACGTCGGCAGGCTCTTTGGTCGCGCGCCGCGTTTCGAGGATCTGCTGGTCGATGTCGTTCGCAAGGGCTTCGCGCATCTGGCGGTCGAGTTGCGCCGACTGTCGCTCCCGTCGTTCCGCTCTGGCGAGGCGTTCAGCCTCGCGCTTTTCCTGGACGGCGCGGCGGGCCTCTGTTCGTCTGGCAGCCTCATCCGCGGCGGCTTGCGCGTCGGCCTGCCCGGTCAAAGACGTCAACTCGGCACGCAGAGTTTCGACGACGGCGCAGTCCGGCTTCGCATAGCCCGGCGGCAGGCGGCGCCCTTTGCCGCTGTCGTCGAAGTGAAAGTCATAGACCTGGCCCAGCGCGCCTTCGTAGCTGCGGATCATCCGGTCGCAGTCCAGGCGCAACAAGCCTCGCGCTGCCGCGGCGCGGTCTCCGCGACTGCGCGTCTGCGTGTAGCCGACGAGGCAGCGCTCCAGATGCTCGTCGGAGCCGTCATAATCCATGCAGTCAAGCCAGGCGGGCGGCGCGCCGTGCAACGCTTCGACGACATGGGCGATCACCGCGCAATCCGGCGGGGCGATACTTTCTCGCACGCTCTTGGAAAGCCGCTTCTTCAGCTCCGGGTTGTCGGCGACAAGGGCGAGGTCGCGCACGTAGTTCTGGCCCGCCCAACAGGTTTTCGCCGGGCGGAACCGGGACATCATCCGGGCGGGGTTCTCGAGATTGGTCTGGACGCAGGCCAACACGGCATCGGCGGACTTCATATCCAGATCGACGCAGGCGGCCCCTTCCGCACGTGCGCCGCCTTCTGAAGTCAAAAGCGCTCCAAAAGCGATCGCGAACACCAGACGCCACATGTCGTTCCCCTTCGACAACGGTATAGGAGCCTGGACGCAAGCTGATCCGGCCTCGCGGCTCCAGACTGTCGCGACACGGGACAAAGGTCAAACACGGTTCTGGTCTGTCGTGGAGGGCGGGCGTAGCGTAGGGCGATGCGGGTCGGCTTGGCTCGCCGCGGGGCGACGTCGCTCTGGCTGAGCCGTTTTGCCCGCCCGGCTCTGGAGCGACGGTTCCGTCGACGCGAGCATGCGAAGACGTTGCCGAGCGAACGAGCAGCGCAGGGAGGTCGCGATTTCTGATTTGAACAGATTTCGGGCGGCGCAAGAGCGCGATCATGCGCAGGCGTTGGCTGAGCTGCGGGCCGGCCGCAAGCTGACGCATTGGATCTGGTATGTGCTGCCGCAGCTGCGGGATCTCGGGCGATCCGAGCGAGCGCTCTTTTATGGGATATCTGACGCTGAGGAAGCCGCGGCCTACCTCGCTGACCCCGTGCTTGGGCCGCGCCTAAAGGAGTGTGTGACGGCGGTGTTGCAGCATTCTGACAAGACGGCGCGCGAGATCTTCGGCTCGCCGGACGATCTCAAGTTTCGGTCATGTCTGACGCTGTTTCACCTCGTGGAGCCGAGCGAGCCCCTGTTTCGTCAGGCTTTGGACGCGTTTTACGGCGGCGATCTGGATGCGCAGACGGAACGCCTCCTGCGGACGACGCGCCCTAGCGCCGCGCCGCAATCGCCGAAATAAGACGAACTGATTGACGCCGCTCTCGAAAACCGCCCTATGTCCCGGTCTGACGTCAACGCCAGCGGAAAGGGGCGGGCGGTTGCTTTACGACGGACCTCCGGCGGCGCCGGGACTGCGCATCGGCCTGCTGGGCGGCTCGTTTGACCCGCCCCATGGCGGGCATGTGCATATCACTCATACCGCGCTGCGCACGCTGCAGCTTGATCGCGTGTGGTGGCTGGTGACGCCCGGAAACCCGTTAAAGCCGCATGGCCCTGCGGATCTCAAGAGGCGGATGGCCGCCTGTCACGAAATGATCCAGCACCCGCGGGTCGTGATCACCGATATCGAGTCCCGGCTCGGGTCGCGATTTACGGCCGACACCCTGGGCGCTCTGAAGAACTTGTATCCCCATGTTCGCTTCGTTTGGTTGATGGGAGCCGACAATCTGGTTGGTTTCCACCATTGGGAGCGCTGGGACTGGATCATGGAGACGGTCCCGATCGGCGTTTTGGCGCGCCCGAACGCGCAAGTAAACGCGGGGCTTTCCCCAGCTGCGCAAAGATATGCGCAGTTTCGTGCGCCGCCGCAGGCCGCCGCCCTGCTGCCCTTTCTCGACCCGCCAGCCTGGACGTTGGTGACAGGCCCAATGTCGCCGCTCTCCTCGACGGCGATACGGGAAAAGGGCGAGTGGCCGTAGAGTTGGGGATACCTCCGTCCCGAAAGAGCGCATCCGCGGCTCTTTCATCTGAGGCGGTCAATCGCGTATGGTTCTTGCGTAGGTCGGATCGGGTGACGCGCTTCGAAGGCGTTGTCCAAATTCTGGTTCGGCGCAAATCACCTGCGCGGGCGCAGCTGAGGGAAAGACCTTGGGAGCCATGATGCAAAGCCGCTTAAGGAAACCAGCTTATCGGTTGGCCGCAAACGGGGTGCTCAATGGCGCAGCTCCAGGGTTTTTGATCCTTTTGATGATTGCGGGCGCGGCTGGGGCCAAAGCGCCGGAAACCTCGCCACGGCCTTCGCCGCGCGCGCCTGTCGAGGACGTCAGCCGTCTCGCGCCACAGCTGACGCCGCGCCCGGTCAAACGGGTCGCAGGCTCCGAAGCGACTCAGGCTGCGACGTTCACGGCCGCAGGGGCGGTGAAGAAGACGGCTCAGGCGCCGGACAAGGCGGTCTCGAAGGGCGTTCTCGACGGGCCGTTGCCGCAGGAGCCGGCGTCGGGCGAGAGCGGCTATGCGCTGATCGACATAAAGACCGGCAAGATGCTTGAACAGCGTTTGGCTGCGCAGGCCTTCATTCCGGCGTCCGTCTCAAAGACGCCGACGGCTTTGTATGCGCTCGATGCGCTGGGCCCGGACTACACCTTCAAGACGCGGGTCTACGCGGTCGGCAGCATTGTGAACGGCGTTCTCAAGGGCGACCTTTATCTCGTGGGATCGGGCGATCCGGTTTTGGACACGTCGGAGCTCTACGAGCTGGCGCAGGCGGTCGCAGCGAAAGGTATTCGCAAGATCGACGGGGTTCTGCTCTACGACGCGACCGCGTTGCCGTTCGCGGAACAGATCGAGCCGACGCAGCCGGTGCATGCCGCCTACAACCCCTCGATCAGTGGTCTGAACCTCAACTTCAACCGGGTGCTTCTCAAGTGGGAGCGTCAGAAGGACAAGAGTTACGAGGTCGGCCTCTTTGCGCATTCGTCCCGCAAGGTGATCGAGGCGGAGACCGTCGCGGCGTCGGTCGTCCCCAAAGACTTGAAGCCGAAAAACGTCATCGCGTACCAGCGGCTCGCCGGCGAGGCGGAGAGTTGGAAAGTCGCGCGGAAGATCCTGACGCGGCGCGGCAGCCGCTGGCTGCCGGTTCAGCGCCCTGCGCGGTATGTCGCCGCGACCTTCAAGGCGCTGCTGCAAGAAGTCGGTGTCGAAGCGCCGCGCGAAATGCTCGCCGACGTCGTGCCCAGCGGCGCGATGCTTATCGCTGAGCACGAGAGCATGCCGCTCAAGCGCATTCTGCGTGGGATGCTGAAGTATTCCACCAACCTGACAGCCGAGGCGGTTGGGATGCAGGCCAGCCGGGAGCTGGGTTTGAGCGCGTTGAGCTTCCACAGATCGGGCGCTGAGATGACCAAGTTCATGCTGGCGCGCTATGGTCTCACGCCGCAGACGACGCTGTTTGCGAACCACTCGGGCCTTGCTTCGAAGTCGCGGATCTCCCCGGGCGATATGGCGCAGCTCATGGCGACCGTGGGCGCTGACGACGCGGGATTCGAGGCGGCGAGCTGGCTTTTGTCGCGCTATAAGGTGCGAAAGCTCGGCGGCGCCGAGATCCGCGCCAAGACCGGCACAATGTATTTCGCGCGCGGGCTCTCGGGTCTGATCGCCTGCGACAGCGGCAAGCGACTGGCGTTTGCGTCCTTCACCAACGACATCGCGAAACGCGAGAAGCTGGATCGAACCGCGGATCCGGCCTCGACCGACAAACCTCGGGGCGGCTCCTACTGGCTGAAGCGGGCGCAGAACATCGAACGTCAGCTTTTGCGCAACTGGGTCGCCAAGCACTGCTAGGGCCACCAAGGACGACAAGTGTATAGATGCTCTGCGAACGGGGTTCGAAGCTGCGGAAATCTGCTGCGGCCGGCGCTGTTTCCGAAGTCTGAATATATTGGAATTTAAGCGTTTTTCCTTTGGATTTGCCCTGAATCCCGCACACAGCTTTTAAAGCTGTTTACTAGTTTCGGTGACGTTTCATCCGTCTAATAGAGGATGGAACTCCCATGTCGGTGCAGGTCACTCGTCGGTTTCTCGAAGGTCGGTATTGGATTGCGACGGGCGCTATTCTCGTCGTCTTGGCGCTTACGGCGGTGTTTGGCGCCTATCAGTTCAGCGCTTTGAACAACAACGCGCGGTACTCCGCAGCGTTCGTTGAGCTCGCCGAGAGCGCGAACAGCGTCGAGCGCGAACTGTTGAACCTGGCCGTGTCCGACCAGGTCGTTGCGGACGCCGAGGAAACCGAGGCCGCGTACGAGAAACTGAACAGCGCGATCGTCGCGCTGGCGGAGGTTTACACCGCAATCCGCATGTCTGATCCTGACGCCGACGATGTTGAAGGCAACTCCGAGGAAGATGAAGAGAACGAGATCATCGAGCAGCTCTCTCTGGACACCGCCGCGCTCGAAGCAAAGTACGGACTCTCGTCGCGCGGCATGCCGTTTGAACTCGTCGCGGTTTGGGAAGACGAAGACGACGATGAGGCGGAGGGTTCGGCGGAGGCGGCCGAAGAGGAAGAGCTTCTGGAAGACGGGATCGGCGAGTTTCTTGGTCTTGCCATCGCAGTTCTCAACACCCGCCAAACCGCCGGCGCCACGCTCGTAGAAGCCACTAGAGAGGCTCGGCAGGAGTTCGAGACCTCGATTGGAAGCGGCCTTGAAGATGTGACGATCGCGATCCGCGCGAGCGCTGAGCGCAGCGCCAACCAGGCCACAATGGTTCTCTATCTGGGCAGCCTCTTCTGTGCGATCGCCGCGTTGGCGAGCGCAGTCTTTCTTTTCCGGCCCATGACCAATGTGGTCATCCAATCACAAGAAGATCTTCTGAAAGAGCGGGATCGCGCGATCTCTTCCGCCCAAGGCAAAAAGGATTTCCTGGCGGTTATGAGCCACGAATTGCGCACGCCGATGAATGGTGTGCTGGGCTTCGCCAATCTGACGCTCCGGACGGATCTGAACTCCGAACAGCGCGAATATGTCGAGATGATCAAATCGTCGGGCGAAGGCTTGCTGGAACTGCTCAACTCCATTCTCGACCTGTCGAAGATCGAAGCCGGGTCGCTTGAGCTGGAGGAAAGCAATTTTTCCGTCAACGAAACCGTCGACGCGGCGGCTCAATTGATGGCGGCGCAAGCGCTCGAGAAACGGCTGGATCTTTCGGTCTTCATCGATCCGGAACTGCCGAGCGATCTGCACGGCGACAGCGGTCTCATTCGAAAGCTTGTTCTCAACCTGCTTGGAAATGCGATCTAGTTCACCGAAAAGGGCGGGGTGACCGTCGAGCTGAAGCGAATGATTGCAGCGTCCGATACGCCTGCCGATCCGGATCGCCCGGTTGAGGTCGAACTCAAGATCACGGACACCGGCTGCGGAATTCCGCAGGACAAGCTGGGGACGATCTTCGACCGGTTCGCCCAAGCCGATTCCTCGACCAATCGCCGCCATGAGGGAACAGGTCTGGGGCTGGCGATCTGCCGAGAGATCGCGGCTTTGATGGGCGGCGACATCGTCGTCGACAGCAAGGTTGGCGTCGGCAGCACCTTCACCGCCACACTGAAGCTTGGCCATGTCGAGCCTGAAGCGCCGTCGATGCGGGCCGTGGCCAACACGGATCTGAGCGACGCAAAGATCCTGGTCGTCGACGACATCGAGCCAAACCGCCGGATCGCTCGGTTGCAGCTGCAAGCTTTTGGCGCCGACGTCGTCGCCGTTGCTTCGGCAGAGGCGGCCATGCTGGAGCTTTCCGAAGCGAAGGCTTCCGATGCGCCGTTCAGCGTCGCGGTCATCGATCAGATGATGCCCAACACCGACGGCTTGAAGCTGCTGAAGATGATCCGCGATGATGGCCGTTACGAGGATCTGATGACGGTTCTGTCGTCCTCAGCGGGCATTCGGACGCAAGCCGACGCTCAGGCTTTGGGCTTTGACGCCGCGGCGCCAAAACCGGTGAACCAAGAGCGGTTGATCGCCACCTTGGCGCGGCTGACGCTGAAATCCGACGCAGTCGTCGCCCTCGATGCTGAAGAGGGCGAGCAGACGGATCGCTCGGCGGCGGAGGGCGAGCGCCAAACTCAGAGTTCCAAAGCGCTGCACGTTCTGGTGGTCGATGACAACACGACGAACCTGAAACTGGCCGAGCTGAACCTGCAGAACATGGGTTATACCGTCGACAAGGCGAGCAATGGATTGGAAGCGCTCGAGGCGGTTTCGCAGTTCAGCTACGCCGCGATCCTGATGGACGTTCGCATGCCGGTCATGGATGGCGTCGAGGCGACGCGGCGCATTCGTCAGCTTCCCGGGCCAGCTTGCGAGACCCCGATCGTGGCGATGACGGCGGACATCGCGAACGATGGCGTGAACAAGTTGATCGACGAGGGAATGGACGCGGTGATCGCGAAACCCATTAGCGAGCGCGCGCTCGCGACGACCCTCGCAAACGTGATCAATCGGAATGAAAGGCTCGCGTCCTGATCGCGCGCTGACGGCCGCAGACGCGCCGCGGTCAGAGCGACCGTGGCGCGTTTCAAGTCTTGCTTCGCAGGCGCCTATTCCTTCCAGATCGTTTCCCACCAGGGTTTCGGATCGGGCAGGGCGTCCGCGTCCTGACCATGCTCCGCCATCGCGGCGCGGATACCGGCGATGTCCCAACCGGTGAGGTTGGCGAGCATCTTCGCCTCGCGGCTGTAACGGTTGTTGAGCTCGGTCAGGTAATCCTGCCCAGCGGCGCAGTTCAGATCGCCCTTGAAGGCATGGCGCGTGATGTAGCGACCCTGGAAGTTCTCGCGATCGCCGGTTTCATGCAGGCGCAGATCTTCCGGAAAGGTCTCGGCGTCGTAGCGCATGTGCAGGCGCGTGACGAAGACGTCGACGCCCTGAGGCGGCGCGATGCGCTGGCCTTGCGCCGGGGCAGGGCGATCTGGAAGCCAGAACACGCCTAACTCGCGCAGTTCCGAGACGGACAGAGGGTCCGCCGCGCACGGGTCGCACCAGCCCATGTCCCAGGCGTATTCGGTAAACACCGTCGACCCGCCTTCACGCTCGACCACCGTTGCGAACATCGCCTTGTAGAAGTCGCCGAATTCGGCCTGCACATAGAGGGGAACCTCGACGTTCGATGGGATTTTCTGGGTTCTGTAATTGGCGGCCTCAACGCGTCCGGTGCGGGTCAGCGTGAACAGCACGAGGTCCTGCTTACCCTTGGCGTTCACGGTGCCCAGCCTAATCGGCAGCATGAACTTCTCGCTTTCAAAGGCGATCTGCAAGGGACGGAGGAACTCGCCGCCGAGCTTGGCTTTCTCCTCCAGGTTCACCTTGGCGACGAAGAACTTCATCCCCTGCGCCAGATAGCTTGCAAGCACCTTCCGAGCTTTGGCCGGCACGTTGTAGCCTTCCTGGTCAAGCCAGGTCTGCAGCCCCGCGCTCTCCTTCGCCGAAAGGATCAGGATGTCGTACTCCCCGACCGTGTATTCGGCCTCGATCGTGACGCCGCGCGCCTTTGCGCGGTCTTGTGGCGCGCCCGCCGGCGCCGCCTCCATCGCCATCGTGCCGGACAGCATCCGCAGAGTGACCGGCGGCTGGCAGGGATCTGGGTCGAAATACTCGACCATCCGTGGCGCTGTGTAGGCGTCGAGATGGTCCACGATGGCGTTTTCCGTCACATGGATCTGTTCGCGTTGCAGCACCACCGGGGTTGGAATCACCATGGCGAACTCATCTGCGGCGCCCTGATAGTCGTTGACCATCGTGATCACCGTTCGGTCCTGGTCCCGGACCATCACCACTTTCGAGGCCTCGTTGAACAAGTCTCCGTCGGCTTTGGCGACGTAGAAGCCGCAGAAAGCCGAAGCGCTTGTCGTCAGGAGACCGGCGCAGATCAGGGCCGCGCCGGCGAAAGCTCGGGCGGTCGAGAGGGTGAACATGGGCGTGTCTCCCGTTTTGAGGAACGTTGAGCCGAGAAGCGGTTTAGGACAGGCACGATCGGAGCGAGAAGCACCAACGCCATGATCGCGCCGGCATTCGTGATCCACGCGGTCTGGAGGGCAAAGCCGAGGCCCGCCACCGCAATGGCGTGCAAGATCCTGGTCGATCGATGGACTGGCGTTGTGGCCGGGTCCGAGATCATGAAGAAGGCGAAGACAAGCACCGCGCCGGATTGGAGTTGATGGATCGGGATCGCCATCGGATCGCCGAGCCAGAGCGCGCGGCCAAAACTCAGCGCCGCCCACGCGGCCAGAACCGCGAGCGTGGTGTCCACCCGCGCGGCGCGAC
>CALDSD010000022.1 GCA_937911325.1 uncultured Neomegalonema sp. | reverse complement strand
GGCCTCCGCCCCGCTACGGCGCCGACGCTAGCCAGATCGATCGCGCACCGCGCATTGGGGCGGCGAACGGTTCACGCGCCGCCCTGTTCCAAATCGCGCGGCTCGCCGCGAACGGACAGCGTCGCGAGCGCCCGCCAATCGTTTTGCTTCCAGATCCATTCTATCACGCCTATGAAGCGGCCGCGGTCTTCGCGGGCGGCGAACCACGATTTCTGCCGCTCGACGGCGACGGCGCGCCCGAAATTGCGCGCGTCTCACACGCCGATTGGGACCGCGTCGCGCTGATTTACGTTTGCGCGCCGAGCAATCCAGCAGGGCTCACGCCGTCGCTCGCCGCGACGCAAGCAAATTGCGCTTCGACCGGTTCGCCCGCGCGACCCATGATTTCGATCGGCGACGCGTCACATCCCGCTGGGCCGACGAACGGCGCGCCGTCAAGCGCGCTTGGTTCGCACCGATCCAGAGGAACGCCCAAGGTGCGCCCAAGATGCTCGGCGAGCACCGGGGCGCCGACCAGGATCCAACGTTCGCGCGTGATTTCCTTCGTCGCCAGGCCTTCTTGGCGCGGCGCGCCGGCGCAGAGCGCGAAATCGAGACCTTCGACGGCCAGGTCGTGGATGCTGTCGGTGAAAATGGCTTCGACCCGCACATCTGGAAACTCGGCGAGAAACATCGCCAACAAGCCCGGAAGCGCGCCCTCGGCGAGCGAAGGCGTCGCTGCGAAACGCACAAGGCCCGAAACCTCTTGGGTGTGATCTGCGACGACGCTGCTCAGCCCTTGCCAGCGCGCGATGATTTCGCGGGCTTCCGGAAGCAGCTCCGCCCCGGCCGACGTGAGGTTCATGCCGTGGGAGCCGCGATCGACCAACTTCGCGCCGAGGCTGGTCTCAAGCTGTTGCAACCGTCGGCTGACGGTGGGCTGCGAGGCCCCCAGAACGCGGGCCGCCGCGCCGATTCCACCCTCATCTGCGATACAGATGAAGGTCTCGATCAAATCCATGCGGTCGCCGGTTGAGGTCATGCACGCACTATATGTGCTATATGCTGCGTGTCAAAGCGATTGACGACACAATGGATGGTGTGTCTGAGCTTTTTGCCTCTTGACATCGACGCGGCAGCCGCAGGCCGCTATATCGCGCGCATGACAAAAAGCACTCCCCTGGATCCGAGCAGCTCGAACGCAAAGACGCTGTCCGACGCGCCGCGCATTGGAATGGTCTCGCTCGGTTGCCCGAAGGCGCTGGTCGACAGCGAACGTATTCTTTCGAAGCTTCGAGCGGAGGGATATGAGATTTCAGCGGAGTACGACGGCGCGGACGCCGTGATCGTCAACACCTGCGGTTTCCTGGACAGCGCAAAAGCCGAAAGCCTCGAAGCGATCGGCGAGGCTCTGAACGAGAACGGGCGCGTGATCGTGACAGGCTGTCTGGGCAAGGACGACGCCTATATCCGCGAGCACCATCCGAATGTGCTCGCCGTGACCGGGCCCCAGCAATACGAGCAAGTCGTCGGCGCGGTGCGCGACGCGGCGCCGCGGGTCCACCAACCCTTCGTTGATCTGACGCCGGACGCCGACATCAGGCTAACCCCCCGTCACTACGCCTATTTGAAGATCTCGGAGGGCTGCAACCACAGCTGCCGGTTCTGCATCATCCCGGATATGCGTGGAAAACTCGCATCTCGGCCGGCGAACGCCGTGCTGCGCGAGGCCGAGAAGCTGGTCGAGGCCGGCGTGAAAGAACTTCTGGTCATCAGTCAGGACACCTCGGCCTACGGCGTCGATCTCAAGCACGCCTCGAGCGCCTGGCGCGGAAGAGAGACGCGCGCGCACATCACCGATCTGGCCGACGCGTTGGGGGATCTGGGCGTGTGGGTCCGTCTGCATTACGTCTACCCGTATCCGCATGTGGACGAGCTGATCCCCCTGATGGCGGAGAAGAAGATCCTCCCCTATCTCGACATCCCGTTTCAGCATGCGTCCCCACGCGTGTTGAAGGCGATGCGGCGCCCCGCGAACGAGGCCAAGACGCTGGACCGCATCGCTTCGTGGCGAGAAATCGAACCGGATCTGGCGATCCGTTCGACCTTCATCGTCGGCTTTCCCGGCGAAACCGAAGAGGATTTCCAGCACTTGCTCGATTGGCTGAGCGAGGCGCGTCTCGATCGGGTCGGGTGCTTCAAATACGAGAATGTCGATGGAGCCGCCGCGAACGACCTCCCCGACCACGTTCCGGACGAACTCAAACAAGAGCGTTGGGAACGGTTCATGGCGGCCGCTCAAGCGATCAGCGCAGAGAAACTGGCTGCGAAGGTGGGGCGCCAGATGGAGGTGATCGTCGACGAGATCGATGAGGATGGGGCCGAGTGCCGATCGATCCACGACGCGCCCGAGATCGATGGCAACGTTTTCATCGACGAAGACTTCTCAGACCTCGCGCCGGGCGAGATCGTGCATGTCGAGATCGACGAGGCGAGCGAGTACGACCTGTGGGGCGCGCGCCTCGATTGATCCGTCTCGTGCGAGGTGACGTTCGCGGACGCTCGCCTTGAGCGGCTGAACTGGTTACCAGACTCTTCTAAAGCGATGAGTCGGCTCTAACGAGCAGAGCCGCACATCGGAAGAATAGGGGGCCTGGGGATGAGCACGACCGAACCTGACAACGGAAACCCGCCGCCGGGTTACCTGTCCGGAGCATTCCGTAAGTTCACTGACACCACGATCGAGACGCGCTCGGCGTCGCGCGAAGCCTGGTTGATCCTCTCCGCTTTGCGCGCGCCGTTGCTGACCTCTCTGCTTGGCTTTGTGGTCTTTGCGTTCCCCGGTCAGACGCTTGAAATATATCGGCTATTCATCGAGGATCTCGATCTGGCGAACCTCCTCGCCGCGTCGAACATTCGCTTCGCCTGCACCTTTGTCGTGCTCGGAATCACCGGCTATTCGATCTGGTACATGAGCCGCGTTCTGACGCTGACGGATGATCGGATCCGCGGTGATTTGCTGCGAAGCGACGTCGCCGCGCGGGTCGGGCGTTGGGGGCCGCGGATCCTGGGAGCCCTTCCCGCGTTCGGTATGTCAATCGGCATGACCCGCGCAACGATCGACGCCGCTCCGGATCTTCAGGTCGGGTTGGCCGCGAGCGCGGTCGTCGCCTTTCTGATCGGGGTGATCCGGTTGTACCTCGCCTGGCGTCGGACGCGGCGCGACAAGCATATGTACGAGAACCTGCGGAACAGCTGGCTGCGCTGGGACTATCGCGTCGGTCTTGGTTTGCTGATTCTCGGTCTCATCGGCGTGCTGATGACGATGCCGGTGCAGCTGGCGCAACAAGTCGGTGCGCTTACGATCATGTGCTTCTTCCTCACCGCGCTGACGTTTGGCGCTTCGCAACTGACCTTCGTCAACGACCGTTATGCGATCCCCGCCATCACGCTTCTCCTGTTGGCGGCGTTCACCTGGTCGCTGTTCGACATCAACGACAATCACGTCATTCGGCCGCTGAACCCCGCGACGGTTCAGGCCGAGCCGCAGGCGCTTGTCGCCGAGCGGGCCTTGGTTGACGACAATCCGCTCGATGAAACGTTTGCCGCTTGGTTGAACAGCCGCGCCGACTTGAAGTTTTACCAAGATCGCAACCAACCCTATCCGGTCTATATCGTCGCCGCGCAGGGCGGTGGGCTCTACGCCGCTTATCAGACCTCGGTCTTCCTGGCCCGGATGCAGGACGCCTGCCCAAACTTCGCTCAGCATGTGTTTGGCATAAGCGGCGTCTCTGGCGGCGCGGTCGGTGGAACGCTCTTTACCGCTTTGGCGAAGCGCTACGGCGAGAACGGCGCGATCGAAAATCCGTCGGATGGTTGTGGCGCCGCACCTTCGGAAGAGGCGTTCAGCCTCGAGAAAAAGGCGGATGCGATCTTGCGGCAGGACTTTCTCTCGCCGCTCGTCTCGGCTCTGTTGTTTCCGGACTTCTTCGCGCGCTTCTCGCCGGTTCCAATCCCGGCGTTTTCGCGCGAGATCGCGCTGGAGCGCACCTTCGAAGAGGCGTGGTGGGCGAACGACCCGGACGCGCAACCCGGCGTGCCGAACACGATGGAGGAGGGGCTGCTGCGCTACTGGGCGCCCGAAGGCGCCGCGCCGGCCTTGTTCATCAACACGACCGAGGCCGATACCGGTCGTCGCATGATCTTGTCGCCGCTGCCGCAACTCGGGCCCGGCCTGCGCAACTACACGCAGCTTGCCTGGCCCGACAAGAGCGGAGCGACGCCGGACATGAGACTGTCTACGGCGATGATCCTGTCGGCTCGGTTCCCGTGGATCACGCCCGCTGGCTCGGTTTATCTCAAGCACCGACCGGCGCCGAACGAGGCGTTGGAGCGCCGGAAGGCGCGGCTGGTCGATGGCGGCTATTTCGAGAACTCCGGGATCGAAACCGCATCAGACATCGTCAATGCTCTGCGACTTCGAGAGCAGCGGGGCGAGATCGATCTCCACATCATCGCGTTCGACCTGACCGAGGACCGTTGGCGCAAGCCGTCCTACGCGCTGGGTGAGATCCTGACGCCGGTGAAGTCACTGTTGAGCACGCGAAAAGCGCGCGCCCCGTTCGCTCAGGAACGCGCGCGACTGCTCTATGACGCGAAATGCCGTTACGCGAGCTTGCCGGGCTTTGAGCGCCCGCCACAGGCCTCGAGCGACGAATTCTGCCCACCGTCGGAGTTGGCGAAGTCAAAGATCTGGAGCGTCTCGCTGAACGACTACGAGTACGACTTCCAGCTCGGCTGGATTCTGTCCGACGAGACGCTTTCGCGCATCAACCGGCAGCTGGGCAGCGTGACGGCCTGCCCTCTTGGCGATCGTTTCGTTTCGTCACGCTCCAAGGACGAGTATCTTGGGAAAGCGGCTTTCGACGTCCGTGATCAGGATGATACGATCGCGATCTACAACAGCTGCATCGCGTGGCTGATCGCACGCCAGTTGCGGGGCGGCGCAAACCCGGCCACGGCTGAGGCGGAGATGAGGCCGAGTGAAGGCTGAGGCCGAAACACGACCGGTTCTGTTCTGGGTTCCGGGGCATCTGTGCGACGCCAGGCTCTACGTGGATCAATGGACGGCGTTTCAGGGCCGCGCCGAGCAGCGTCTCGCGGAGACGCGCGCCGACGCTGATCTTGGCGCGATGGCGGAGCGACTGATCGCCCAAGCGCCGCCGCGGTTCGCGATCGCAGGCCTTTCAATGGGTGGAATGGTGGCGATGGAGGTGCTGGCGCGCGCCCCAGACCGTGTGATCGGCGCGGCTCTGCTCGACACCGATCCCACGCCCGCCCGCCCGAAGGAGATCGCGTGGCGCGCCGAGATGCGCAGCCGCGTGCGCGACGACGGGATCGGCGCATTTGTCGATGTCTTCGTTTCGAAGTTCTTCACACATAGCGCTCGAACCGAGGACGCGCTCGCGGTCAAGGTGCGCGATATGATGATCGATGCCGGAGAGAGCGTTTTTCGGACGCAGTCCGACGCCTTGGACGCTCGGCGGGATACACGCGCGGCGGTGGCGCGCTACGCTGGCCCGTTGGCGATCATCTGCGGCGCCGAGGACCGTGTCTGCCCGCCAAAGCTGCATCGGCCGTTGGGGCTGGGGGAAAACGCGGATCTGACGGTCGTCCCCAGTTGTGGGCATCTTGCGACGCTTGAGGCGCCGCACGCTGTCAATGCGGCTTTGTCGAACTGGCTCGACGCCTTGCCGCCGCGTTAGCCCAGCGGTTCCTTGCGCCGAAAGAAGATCGACAGCGTTCCGATCTCGACCCCGAACTTCGTAACATACGCGCGGTTGATCAGAACGCGGTCGTCTTGCAGCCACATCCAATCATCGAAACTCACCCGCAGCGTATCGCCGTTGGGGCGCTGCAAGTCGAATTCGTACGCCCAGTTCAGAGCATTGCCCGAGACCGTGCCGACGGCTTCGCCGACCACGCCCTCGGCGGAGCCTCGCCAGCCGTTTTCACCGTCTTTCTGAAGCGTCCAGATCCGGCGTTCAGTGGTCTTGTCCTCGTACACGAAATCTTCCACGAGGGTCAGCGTCTCGCCATCCCAGCTTCCGTCGACCTCTACGACAAAGCTGCGGCGCAGATCGTTGAAGCGGTCCTGAAAGACGCCCCAGGCGTCGAGCTCTCCGTCGAAGTACTCTTCGAGCACAAGTTTCGGCTCGTTCTTGGCGTAATCGTCGAGCGTCGGGCCGCTGGCGCACCCGACAGCCGTCGCAGCGATCAAGAAACCCAGTCCAGCCAACAGCGCGCGCCGCATTCATGCCTCCAGCGTCGAAACGTAACCGATGGACCGATTACGCCGGCGACCCGCGCGTCGGATCACAACGGCGGCGAACTTGCAGGGAGATATCCGTTCGAAAACGCGGGCTGGCCGACTGTGAAAGAGAAATGCAAACTATTTGAATTAGATAGACTGCGAGAAATCGTGAGTAGATGCGGGCGAGAACGCCTTTCTCGCTGGGTTTGCCAATGACAAACGAGGTCACATCCGCTTGGGGGGGCTTTTGGCGTCGCGTGCTGCTGACGCTCTGTCCGCTTGCGTTATCCGCTTGCGCGGCGAGCCAACCTGCGCCGCCGGATCTCACGCAGCTTTACAAGCGAACGGCCGAGGCCGGCGTCGAGGCCAGAAACCCGCTTATCGTCGTGCCTGGCACTTTGGGGTCTCAACTCCAGCACAACCCCACCGGAGAACTGGTCTGGGGCGGGCGGCGTTTCAGCGTTGATCCCGAGACCGACAAAGGGTTCGAGCTTCTCGCGCTGCCGATCGGCGACGGCGATACGCCGTTGGCGGAGCTTCGTGATGGCGTTGAGCCCGCCGGATTGCTGCAGAAGGCGCAAGTCGGCTTTCTGGGCGGGGTGATTGAAGAGGGCGTCTACGACGGCATCGTGCGGACCCTCAGCGCTGGCGGTTATCGCCCGACGGCGGCGTCCCGCCTTCGCGGACGCGTTGAGGAAGTCTTCCTGCCTTCGGCGGCTGAGATAACGCTGATCGACCGGTCTCCAGATCCGCAACCGCCCCAATCGGCCGAAACGAACGATGACAGCGTGGTTTTTGACTACGACTGGCGTCGGGACCTGGTTGAAAGCGCGCAGGAGCTGTACCGCGAGCTGGACCGTCGGCGCGTCCAACAGGCGTTGGGACAGCCGGCATTCGAAGGAACGCCGCCAAACCCGCCAAGGTTCGATTTGATCGCGCATTCGATGGGCGGGTTGGCGATCCGCTACTTCCTGATGTACGGCGACGCCGAACTGCCGCTTGAAGGTCCTTTGCCGCCAGTCACCTGGAAAGGCGCCGAACTCGTTGAGAAAGTCGTGATCGTCGGCACGCCTCACGCCGGTTCGATCACGGCGTTTGAGAACCTGGTCAACGGCAAGTCGTTCAGCCCGCTGACGCCCGATTTTCAGGCCTCGCTTCTCGGCAAGCACCCGTCGATGTGCCGCATGATGCCGAGGGC
>CALDSD010000021.1 GCA_937911325.1 uncultured Neomegalonema sp. | reverse complement strand
CGGCGCTGCAGGCGTGGGTCGGTCAGATGCGCGAGCGGGGTTGGGTCGCAGTCGACACCGAAACGACCTCACTCGATGAGATGAAAGCCGAGCTTGTCGGCGTATGCCTCTCGGTCGAGCCGGGCGCCGCCTGTTACATTCCAGTCGGCCATGTCGAAGGTGACGGCGACCTGCTGGGGGAAGCGAAGCGCGCAGATGGGCAGCTTCCGCTTGATGCGGTTCTGGAGGCGTTGAAGCCCGTCCTGGCCGATCCCGCGATCCTGAAAATCGGGCAAAACCTGAAATATGATCTCAAGGTCCTGGCGCGCTACGGCGTTGACATGGCGCCGATCGACGACACGATGCTGTTGTCCTACGCTACCGCGAGCGGGTTGCGCAGCCATGGCATGGACGCGCTTTCCGAGCATCACCTTGGTCACCAACCGATCCCGATCAAGGAGCTGATCGGCTCTGGCAAGAGCCAGATCACCTTCGACAAGGTTGAGATTGAAAAGGCGGCGAGATACGCCGCCGAGGACGCCGACGTCACGCTGCGGCTTCATAAAGTCCTGAAACCTCAGCTCGTCGAAAACCAGGTCGCGACTGTTTACGAGACGCTCGAACGGCCCCTGATACCGGTGCTCGCGGCAATGGAGCGCACGGGCGTCCATGTTGAACGCGACGTGCTCTCGCGCATGTCGAACGCATTCGCGCAACGCATGGCGGGTCTCGAAGCGGAGATCCAAGAGCTCGCCGGACAGTCGTTCAATGTCGGCTCCCCGAAGCAACTCGGAGAGATTCTGTTCGACAAGATGGGTCTCGAAGGCGGGAAGAAGGGGAAGACCGGCGCTTACTCGACCGGCGCGGACGTGCTGGAGGAATTGGCCGCCCAAGGACACGGCTTGCCAGCGCGCGTGCTCGATTGGCGTCAGCTTTCCAAGCTCAAGAGCACCTACACCGACTCGCTGCAGACCCATATCAATGATGAAACAGGGCGCGTGCACACGTCGTTCAGCCTCGCCGCGACCTCGACAGGTCGGTTGGCGTCGACCGATCCGAACCTTCAGAACATTCCGGTCCGCACCAAGGAAGGCCGGGAGATCCGCACCGCCTTCACCGCTGAGAAGGGTCGGACGATCGTCTCGCTCGACTACAGTCAGATCGAGCTGCGCATCCTTGCGCATATCGCCGGGATCGATGCGCTCAGAAAGGCTTTCCACGAAGGGCTCGACATTCACGCGATGACGGCTTCGGAGGTTTTCGGCGTGCCGATCGAAGGGATGGACCCGATGGTGCGTCGGCAAGCCAAGGCGATCAACTTCGGGGTGATCTACGGGATCTCGGCCTTCGGTCTTTCGAACAACCTCCGGATCCCGCGCGGCGAGGCGCAGGCGTTCATCGACGCCTATTTCGCAAAGTTCCCCGGCATTCGCGCGTATATGGACGACACGTCCGCCTTCGCGAAGAAACACGGCTATGTGCAGACGCTGTTTGGCCGTCGCATCCACACGCCGGAAATCAACTCCAAGGGACCGCGCGCGGGCTTTGCGTGGCGCGCGGCAATCAATGCGCCGATCCAAGGCTCGGCCGCCGACATCATTCGACGCGCGATGATCCGTATTCCGTCTGCGATCGAGGCGGCGAAGCTACCCGCGCGAATGCTGCTGCAGGTGCATGACGAGCTGCTGTTCGAAGTCGAGGACGGCGCCGAAGCCGAGACGATCGCGATCGTCAAGGAGATCATGGAGACCGCGGCCCGCCCCGCGGCCGAGCTATCGGTTCCTCTGACCGTCGACGCCGGTCAAGGCGCGAGTTGGGCCGACGCGCATTAGCGACCCAGACTGGCCAATCGACCGCCTGCGATCGTATGGAGCAATCGCCACCCGCTGGAACAGTCGACGATGGCGAGGTCTGCGCGGCGGCCCGGTTCGATCGCGCCCCGATCGCCGAGACCCATCGCTTCAGCCGCATTGGTTGAAATCAATCGCCAGGCGTCGCGCATCGGCAGCACCCCTCGCGCGACAAGGCGCTCGGCCGCATGGAAAAGGCTCGGATAGTAGTAGTCGCTTGCGAGCACTGTGCACAGACCGTCGCGGATGGCGTCCTCGGCAGATATCGCGCCGGTATGGCTGCCCCCTCTGATCACGTTCGGCGCTCCCATGACGACGGGCTCTCCCGCGGCGATCGCCGACCGTGCGACGTCGCGAGCGAGCGGGAACTCGCAAACGCTCATGCCAAGGACGCGGTTGCCGTCCCGCTCCGCCGAACCGCCCTCGTCATGAGACAGCATGACGGCGCCGTGGCGCTGGCCGAGTTCGGCGACCTGACGGATCTTCGCCGGAACATCGGCCGCATGAGCCCCGACGGCTTTCGCCAGATCCAGATACTCGTCTAAAGAAACGCCCGTTCTCTGCGCCCACTTGGCGATCTTTCCGGTCTGGCGATCGTCGATCGCTTTCAGCGTCAACGTCGTGTGGTCGTTAAAGGCGATCGCCGGTTTTGGATCGTCCTGCGCGAGCCAGTCGGTCAGATCGCCGATGGCGTCATGCGCGAACGTCTCCCATCGCAGCTGGACGCGGTGGTCCGCCGTCAGCTCCGGACGCAGCGCGCTCAAACACGTCATGAACCGCCGTCCAGCCTCGAGGCTGCGCGCTCCAGGCTCCCACGACAACGACAATCCGTGAAACGCCGTGGTGACGCCATTCGTCACGAGCTGACGATCAATCGACTTCATCGCGATTGCAAAGTCGATATCCACCCCGGGCCGAGGATGGAGCTCTGACTCGAACGCGTCTCCGTGCACGTCCACGATCCCTGGCAGCACGGCATAGTTGCGGCAGTCGATCTCGACCGCCTCGGCCGTCGTCGTCTCCACGATCGACCCATCGGCGACATGAACGTCTCGCGTCTCAAAACCGCCCGAGGGCGACAACACGCGGCCACCAGCTAGTGTCAGAACGTTCGACACGCTCCCCTCCGTCGCACCTACGCGGCGGTGGTTAACAGCCATAGCGGTAAATCGAAACCGCTTCGTCTTCTTTAGGAGAGTTTTGGAGCGGGCGATGAGATTCGAACTCACGACCCTTACCTTGGCAAGGTAATGCTCTACCCCTGAGCTACGCCCGCGCTCCGTCGGCGCGACCCACACCGGCGCAACCGAGCTGCGTGGTATTAAGGACTTGATCCCTTCGGCGCAAGGGTGAAAATGCCGAACCTCCGACCTCCTGCATACGGAAACCCGCTGATGCCACTGACCGAGGAAGACCTGCGCCAAGTGTTCGAGGACCTTGGCATCGCGTACCAGATCGAGCGTCATCCACCGCTTTTCACCGTTGAAGAAAGCCAGGCGCTGCGCGGCGACCTTCCGGGCGCGCATGTGAAAAACATGTTCCTGAAAGACAAGAAGGGTGGGCTGTGGCTGACCACCTGCCTTGAGCACCGCCGCTTCAAGATCCGGTCGCTTGAGAAGGCGGTCGGCGCGCAAAAGATGAGCTTTGGCAAGCCAGATCTGCTCTGGGATGTGCTTGGCGTGAAACCCGGCGCTGTGACGCCGCTCGCGCTCGCCAACGATCGGCAGGGTCGGCAAGTCAACGTTATCTTGGATGCTCAGATGCTTCTAGAAGACATCATCAACGTTCATCCGCTGCACAACGAGGCGACAGTGGCGATCCAGAGCGCCGATCTTCTTCGTTTTCTCGACTGGACCGGCCACGCCCCCGCGCGTGTCGACTTCGACGCGCTCGAAGCAGCCGCGGTCGGCTGAGCCGCTGGTTGCGTCAATGGCCCCACACGACCTAAATGCACTACAAAGCCTCGTCCAACTCACCGCGATGTTCTTAGGAGAACACCATGCTTAATCTCGGCGGCGGTTCGCCGACACCCTCGAGCGACGTGATCTTCGACGTCACGGACGCGACGTTTATGTCCGACGTCATCGACGCATCGAAAGAACGTCCGATCATCGTGGACTTCTGGGCGCCCTGGTGCGGCCCATGCAAGACCCTGGGACCTGCTCTCGAAAAGGCCGTTCAGGCGGCCGGCGGAAAGGTGGCTTTGGCGAAGGTCGATATCGACCAGAGCCCGATGGTCGCTCAACAGATGCGGGTCCAGTCGATCCCAGCCGTGTTCGCCTTCATCGATGGGCAGCCGGTCGACGGCTTCATGGGCGCCGTTCCCGAAAGCCAGATCAAACAGTTCGTCGACCAGCTCATCAAGGCGGCCGGAGGCGAGGGCGACCAGATCGAGGTTGCTTTGGAACAAGCCGAGCAGCTCCTCGGCGAGGGCGCGGCGGCGGAAGCCGCGCAGATTTTCGGCGCAGTTCTCCAGGCCGATCCGACGCAGCTCAAAGCGATCTCCGGAATGGCTCGATGCTATCTGGCGAATGGCGACGCCGACAACGCCAAGAAGATCCTCGCGATGGCGCCCGCCGACAAAGCCGACGATCCGGCGATCGTCGCGGCAAAAGCTGCGATTGATCTCGCCGAAGAGACCGCCGGCGCCGCAGAAAACGTGTCGGTTTTTCGCGAGCGTTTGCAAGCGAACGAAAACGACCATGAAGCGCGCTACGAGCTGGCGATGGCGCGTCTGGGGACCGGGGATCGCGAAGGCGCCGTCGCCGAATTACTGGAAATCTTCCGTCGGGATCGCAATTGGAACGAAGAAGCTGCGAAAACGCAGTTGCTCAAGCTTTTTGAGGCGTTCGGACCAACTGACCCCGTCACGCTTTCCGGCCGCCGCAAACTGACATCAATGATCTTCGCTTAAGCCGTCCAAAGACGGCGGAAGACGAGGCGGGACGGTAAGGTAAGGTATGCAAACTATGTTGGGTCGATCATGACCGGAATGGCGCGGCGCATCTCGCTGAGCACCTTGCCGGAAGTCGTTCCGATCTTCCCTCTGACCGGCGCTTTGCTTTTGCCAAGGTCGAAGCTTCCGCTGAACATCTTCGAACCGCGCTACCTTGCGATGTTCGACGATGCGCTGCGATCGGACCATCGGATCATTGGGATGGTTCAACCGAGGGGCGAAGGCTCAAGCCCGCCCCTCTACAAGATCGGATGCGCAGGGCGGATCACGAGCTTCTCAGAAACGGATGATGGGCGGTATCTGATCGCGCTGACCGGGATACTGCGCTTTCGGATCATTGAAGAAATCGACGGCTTTACGCCGTTCAGACGCGTCCGTGTCGACTGGAGCAGCTTTGGCGAAGATCTGGAGACGCCCAGCGCTGAAGAGCTGTCGGAAGACCGCGATCTGTTTCTTCACCTGCTCAAACGATATTTCGACGCCACGCAACTCTCGGCCGACTGGGAAGCGCTGAGCCAGGCCGATGACGAGACCCTGGTGAACGCAATTTCGATGCTGTGTCCGTTCGAACCTCAGGAAAAACAGGCGCTTCTGGAAGCCCCGACCCTCACGGAGCGAAAGCGCGATCTGCGCGCACTGATGGAGTTCGTCGTAGCCTCCCCTGAAGGCGATGGCGACATCCAATGAGCGAGACGCATGGCGATGGGGCTGCGAACGTGGACCCCAAGCTTCTTGAGAGCCTGGTCTGCCCGATCACCCATGGGCCTCTTGAGTTCGACCGGCGGAGAGGCGCGCTGATCTCCCGAAAGGGCCGTCTCGTGTTTCCGATCCGCGCCGGCGTTCCGATAATGCTTCGCTCAGAAGCGATGGATCTGGAAGACTAGACCAGGCTAGCCCAGCATAATCCTTGGCAGATCAGATCGCGCGCCCGCTGCGAACGCCATCGCGGTTCGCCGCAAGGGTCCGACCTGCCCAAACGCCCAAAGACCAAAGCGCCGCGCGGCGCGGACAACTGGAACGTCGTTTGAAAACAGGCGGTTGATGCCGTCCGTGGCCAGCGCGATCGCTGTGCTGTCTGGTCGCCGCCAGCGTTCATAACGTTCAAGCACCGCCACAGAGCCAATGTCTTCGCCAAGACGCGCGGCGTCGCCGAGAACCTCGGCCAAGGCGGCCGCATCTCGCAGACCATAGTTCATGCCCTGCCCAGCGATCGGATGGATGCCGCGCGCGGCGTCCCCGGCAAGCGCGACGCGCGGGCCGACGAATGACCGCGCAACGGTCAGGTTCAACGGATAGACCCAGCGTTTGCCGTCGAGTTCGACCTGGCCGAGGAACTCGCCGAAACGCCGGCGGATCTCCGCAAGATAAACCGCATCGCTCGCTTCGCGGAGCGTTTCAGCCATGTCGGCGCGCTCGGTCCAGACAAGCGACGACCGGTTCCCCGTCAAAGGCAGGATCGCGAATGGACCCGCCGGCAGGAAGTACTCATGCGCGACGCCATGATGCGGCTTCTCGTGGCGAACCGCGCAGACCAGACCGACCTGATCGTAGCCGATCGTTGTGCGGTCGATCCCGGCTTTCTGCGCCACCTTCGACGCGCGCCCGTCGCAGCCGACGAGCAGGCGCGCTTGCACTCTTTCCCCGTCCGACAACTGCGCATGAGCCCAGGCTGAGGTTTGCTCCCAGTCCTCGACGCGCACCCCGTCGAGATACGTGACCAACGGTTCCTTCTCGACGGCTCGCAAAACCGCGCTGCGAATGTGCCGATCCTCGACGAGATGACCAAAACCCTCTGAGCCGATCTCGCGATGATCGAAGTGAAGAAAGCAGCCCGACGCTTTCTCGCCTGGACGCCCGTCGGAAACCAGAATGTCCTTGATCTCCTGGGCGTCGGGCTCGATCTGCGACCAGAGCCCCAGCGCGCGCAACATGCGCCGCGACGCCAGCGCGACAGCATATGCGCGGCCGTCGAACTCCGGCGCCGTCGCCGTTTCGACAGGCGTGGGATCGCAAATGATCGAGCTGAGGCCTTCCCGCGCCAGCGCGAGCCCCAGCGCGCCACCGATCACACCGCCGCCCACAATCAGAACGTCGGTGCGAAGGCCTATGGGCTTCGAGCCGTTCAGATCGCTCTTTTCGGTCATTGTTCCCGCCTTCCTAGGCCGATAACTATGCAACAAACCTGAGAGGGAACGTCTGAATGTCGAGTGAAATTGAGACGCTTGCGACCAAAAGCGCGTCCGAGATCGGCCGATCGATCGCGCGAGGGGCCACGGACCCGCGCGAACTGACGGAGTTCTACCTGGAGCGAGCCGGCGAAAAGCCCGACATTTACGCGCGTTTGACGGCAGACCGCGCGCGCGCCGCCGCCAGGGCGTCGAAAGCCCGAGCCGATGTCGGAATGATGCGGGGACCTCTGGACGGGGTGCCCACATCTTGGAAGGACCTGATCGATTTCGCCGGCGTCCCCACCGAAGCAGGCTCGCAGCTTCGTAAGGGCTATACGCCAGATCGAGATGCGATCGTCGCCGCGCGCGGAGAACGGGCTGGGCTGATCCCCCTGGGAAAGACGCATTTGTCAGAACTTGCGTTCTCGGGCCTCGGATACAATCCAATGACGGCGACTGCGCCTAATCCGTTCGACAGCGCACGCGTTCCCGGCGGCTCTTCGTCTGGCGCCGCCGCGTCCGTAAGCTTCGGCGCCGCCGGTTTGGCCGTTGGCTCCGACACCGGAGGGTCCGTTCGGATTCCGGCGGCTTGGCAGGGCCTTGTCGGCTTGAAAACGACGCATGGGCTCATTCCCAATGACGGCGTCACGCCGCTGAGCCCGTCCCTCGATACGATCGGGCCGCTCACCCGAACGGTGGAAGACGCAGCCTTCGCCTATTCCGTTTTGGCCGACAGGAAAACGCCCGATCTGACCGGCGCCTCGCTGAAGGGAAGCCGGTTCTTCGCTCCAGAAACCATCGTGCTGGACGATATGGACCCGGATCTGCGCGCCGCGTTTGATGCAGCTGTCGACATGCTGAGGGAACAGGGAGCCACGGTGGATTTCGGGCCTGCGCCGGAGCTCGCGGAGGCTCTGGACGTCGCCGCCAGCCACGGCGCCATCGTCAATACCGAAGGCTACGCCGTCTGGGGCGAGGCGATCGAAGCCGATCCAGAAGCGATCTACCCCCTGATCCGAGAGCGTTTCAGAAGCGGCGGAAACTACTCTGCGCCGCAAATCGAATTCGCCCGTTTGAAGTTTCAAACACTTTCAAGGGTGTTTCAGGCTCGGATTGCGGCGTATGACGCCGCGCTTTGTCCGACAACCCCAAAGCATGCGCCCAAAATCGCTGACATCGAGGCAAGCGAAGAAACCTACGTGGCGGAGAACCTGCTCGCCCTTCGCAATACGCGGCTTGGCAATCTGCTTGCCCTTTGTGGTCTGACCATCCCAACGGGAAAAACCGCGAGCGGTCTGCCGTCGGCGTTGCTTCTGACCGGCAGGCCGTTCAACGAGCCGGCTTTGCTTCGGGCCGGCGCGGCCATCGAAGCCGCATTCGCCCGTTAAGCCTCCATCCGAACCCAACCGAGGAGCAGCCATGCTTCCGAGCCGTCTCACCTCCCTTCCCGAATACGCGTTTCCGAGGCTCCACGCGCTTCTCGCCGGCATTGAACCCGACGTTCCAACGATCGATTTCTCGATCGGCGAGCCCAAGCACACGCCGCCGGCATTCGTGAAAGACGTTCTGGATCGGCATTTTGAAGACTTTCGGCGCTACCCGCCCGTTGATGGGACGGAAAGCTGGCGGGCCTCGGTTCGGGAGTGGTTGGCGAACCGTTACGGGTTTTCGACCAGTTGGGCGGAGCAATCGCTCGCCGTGCTGCCGCTCAATGGCACGCGGGAAGGCCTGTTCATGTCGATCCTGGCGACGACGCCGGAACAAAAGGCCGGCGGTCGTCCCGCCGTGTTGCTGCCAAACCCGTTTTATCAGTGCTACGCCGCCGCGACTCTGACCGCTGGCGCTGAACCCGTTTACCTTTCGGCAACCGATGACACCGGGCACTTGCCGTCGTTGGACCTCGACACCCAGCTGCTGCAGCGAACGTCGGCCTTCTTCCTGTGTTCGCCAGCCAACCCACAGGGCTCGGTCGCATCACCGGCCTACTGGCGACGTTTGCTCGACTTGGCAGAGCGATTCGACTTCACCGTCTTTGCGGACGAGTGCTACTCGGAGATCTATCGCGACTCGGCGCCTACGGGCGTTCTGGAAACGGCGGCGTCGACCGGCGCGAACCCAAATCGGGTGCTCGCGTTTCATTCGCTTTCAAAACGGTCTAACCTGCCAGGCCTGCGGAGCGGCTTCGTCGCTGGCGGCGCCGAACCAATCAACTCATTGAAAAAGCTGAAGGCTTATGGTGGCGCGCCATGTCCGTTGCCCGTGATCCACGCCTCGGAGGCCGCCTGGCGCGACGAAACGCATGTCGAGGAAAACCGCGCGCTCTACACCGAGAAGTTCGCCCTCGCTGACGCGATCTTTACCAATCATTCGGCATACAGGTCCCCTGAAGCCGGGTTCTTCCTATGGATCCCGGTGCGGGATGGCGTTTCCGCCGCCCGCTCGCTTTGGCGAAACAAGGGGATCAAGGTGCTGCCTGGCGCTTACATATCTCGTACTGACGCCCACGGGCGCGATCCGGGCGCGGATTACATCCGCGTCGCGCTCGTCGCGCCGATGGATCAGATCGAGGATGGACTGACGCGCTTGCGGGAAGGCTTGCACCGGATCTCCGAACAAGGATCGGGGACCCAGGATGTCGACGGCGCCACTTCTTTCACGCGATGAACACGCCGCTTTTGCGCGCGGTGTACAACGCGCGTCCGGGCTGGTCCTGATCTGCGGATTCTTCGCGGTTTCAGCCGCGCTTTACAGCTATGCGCCAAGCGATCCGAGCCCGTTTCACGCGACTGCTGCAGATCCTGAGAACCTCTTGGGGCAAATTGGCGCAACGGTGTCGGGGTCCTTGGTCGGCTACTTTGGCGTCGCCGCCTGGGCGCTTGCGCTGTTGCCGTTGATCTGGGGCGCGCGCCTGTTGGCCGGTGAAATCGGATGGGCTCCCAAGCTTCGCGTTGTCGCAGCTCCGCTCGCTCTGATATCCGCAGCCGCGGTTGCGAACACGAGCGGAGGCCTGGTCGGAAACACTCTCTTCAGCGCCGTCTCGGGCCTCATACCAATCGCTGACGCCGCCACACGCTTCGCGATCGCCCTGTTGATCTGTCTGAGCGTCAGCCTGGTCTTGGCGACCTTCGCTCTGGGAATGCGCTTCAGGTTTTCACGACAGGCCGCCGAGCGCCGAGACAGAAACCATGGGCGTCTGGTTCACGCGCTAAAGGCGGTTCGCTCGCGGTTCGCAGGCGTCGCCGTCTTCACCTCACACCAGGATGCGCACCCCGCATATCCGGGCGTCCCTCAAGCGCCCCGAGACCATGAGACGGCGCCTCGGATCAATCATACGCTCGACGCGGCGACCACCCGGCCGACCCTCGGCGTCGAACCCGCTCTATCCTGGTCGGACCCGGCTGTTCGAAACGCGCCGATCTTGTCCGCCGCGGCGCAGACCGTCCCTCAATCGTATGACGTCGGACACGCGAGGCAGGAACCAAGGTTTGCAGAACGGGACTTGAGAACCGGTCAGAACCCGATTCTGCACGGTGCGATCGAGCCGTCTCCGGTAGAAACGACGCATCCATATCTTCTACGCCGACAAAAGTCGGCTGAGCGCGTTCTGCCGACAATGCCGTTGGGGCCGGCTCCCGCCGCTGGACCAATAGCGGATCCAACCGTCGCCGCTGCGCCAGCTCCTGGTTTCAACGCGGCGCATCCGTCGGCCGCAGTGACAACCGGCCATTCGCCCATCCCGGCGCATGTTGGCGCCTGGCGCTTCCGCCAACCGTCGAAGCGTCCAGCGCATCGCGCCGAACCGCCCCTCGCGGCCCCGCTGGCGAATCCAGCGGCGACCCCTCAGGCTGCGCAGGCCGTTCATCCGCATCCTTTGAATACGGCGACCCATACCCATGCCCCTCCCGCCTCTGGGGCGCTTCCGCAGACGACTCCGCCGCCGCTGGTCCTGAAATCCGAACAGCACGCTCCGGCGCACCCGGCCGCGGCGCAAACGCCACTCGTCGCGTCAGTTCCGCAAGCCCATTATCAGACGCAACCTGCCGCAGCCCCGGCGGCGCCGACGCCGAACGCTGTCGCCCACTCGGCCTCTGTCCACGCGACGAACCAGCCATTGGGTCACGTGGATCGCCAACCATCAAACTACACCGCCACCGGCGGTCACGCGCCGCTTCACCCCGCGCCTGCGCCAGTCTATTCACCGCCACCGCTGGAGTTGCTTCGACCAGCGGACGACGCCAACAAGCTTCGCTACACCGAGGAAATGCTGGCGGAGGCGGCGGACAAACTCCAAGCGGTTCTGAATGATTACGGTGTTCGCGGCGAGATCATCGACGTGCACCCCGGTCCGGTTGTGACGCTCTACGAGCTCGAGCCAGCCCCTGGCACGAAAGCGAGCCGCGTCATCGGACTCGCCGAGGATATCGCGCGCTCGATGAGCGCCGTATCGGCCCGCGTCTCCACAGTTCCGGGCCGAAACGTCATCGGGATTGAACTGCCGACGCCTGACCGAAAAACTGTTTGGCTGCGCGAGCTCTTCGAGGACCAGAGCTTCGCGTTGAGCGACGACGAACTGTCGCTCGCGCTCGGCAAGGATATCGCGGGTGAGCCAGTGACCGCCAATCTCGCGCGAATGCCCCATCTGCTCATCGCGGGCACCACAGGTTCGGGAAAATCGGTCGCGATCAACACGATGATCCTGTCGCTGCTTTATCGTTTGTCACCGCAGGACGTGCGGTTGTTGATGATCGACCCAAAGATGCTGGAACTGAGCGTCTACAACGACATTCCGCATCTGCTCGCGCCGGTGGTGACCGACCCCAAGA
The DNA here is from genome assembly GCA_937911325.1 of uncultured Neomegalonema sp. Taxonomy (GTDB): domain Bacteria; phylum Pseudomonadota; class Alphaproteobacteria; order Rhodobacterales; family Rhodobacteraceae; genus CALDSD01. The sequence goes on along the minus strand of CALDSD010000021.1, from coordinate 20,758 downwards.
AAGCCGTGGCGGCCTTGAAATGGGTCGTCCGCGAAATGGAGGAACGCTATCAGAAGATGGCGAAACTTCAGGTCCGCGGCCTCGACAGCTACAATCAGAAAGTCGCCGAAGCCCTGGCGCGCGGCGAGCGCTTCGAACGCGTCGTTCAAACAGGTTTCGATCCAGAGACCGGCGCGCCGGTGCACGAAACCGAGGTGTTCGACCCTGAGCCAATGCCTCTGATCGTCGTCATCGTCGACGAAATGGCTGATCTGATGATGGTCGCCGGGAAAGAGATCGAATGGTGCATTCAGCGCCTTGCTCAAATGGCGCGCGCCTCTGGGATCCACTTGATCATGGCGACGCAGCGCCCGTCCGTCGACGTCATCACCGGAACGATCAAAGCGAACTTCCCCATCCGGATAAGCTTCCAGGTCACCTCGAAAATCGACAGCCGCACAATTCTTGGCGAGCAAGGAGCCGAACAGCTGCTGGGTCGCGGAGATATGCTCTACAGCGCAGGCGGCTCGCGCCTCACGCGCTTGCACGGCCCCTTCGTCGCCGATGACGAGGTTTCCGCGGTCGTCGAACATCTGCGGCGCCTTGGTCCGCCAGATTATCGCACGACGTTCGAAGCCGACGGACCCGAGGACGACGGCGGAGAGGGCGGCGCGGTCGATCTTTTCGGCGAAACAAACTCCGGCGAGGATGCGCTTTACGAGCGTGCGGTCGAGATTGTGGCGTCTGAACGCCGAGCGTCGACGAGTTTTATTCAGCGTCGTCTGCAGATCGGCTATAACCGGGCGGCGCGGATTGTCGACATGATGGAGGACCGCGGGGTTGTTAGCGCAGCCAATCATGTCGGAAAACGCGAAGTGTTGGTCGGACAGCCTCAATAAGGCCAAGAAAGCGGAAAAAAAGCACAGGCGAATGGGCAGGGTCTGACGACCGTGGAGCACGCTCTGAAGGGGTGCCTTGATGATTAGACGGTTTTTCCTCGCTGCGCTGAGCGGGCTCATGGCATTGGGTTGCCTGCTGATCGCAACGCCGTCGCATGCGGCGGATGTTGCGCGAATCAACTCCTACCTCAACGGGATCGAAACGCTCCGAGGTTCGTTCGTGCAGATTTCGCCCGACGGTACGGTGACCGAAGGACTTTTCTACATCCGTCGTCCTGGGCGAATGCGCTTCGAATACGAAGAGCCCAACCCAACGCTTGTGATCGCCGACGGGTTCTGGGCGGCGGTGCTGGACCGCCGTTTGGCGACGGTGGACCGCTACCCGCTCAGCGAGACGCCGCTTTACCTGCTGCTGAAGGAGAATGTTGATCTGAGCGGCGAAGGCGCGATCCAATCAGTCGAAAGCGCCGATGGTCAGTTGAAGGTGACCGCGGTCGATCCCGGCAACGCCGGCCAGGGCTCGATCACGATGGTGTTCGACGCGCAGCCTCTGGCGCTCAAACAGTGGATTGTGACAGACCCTCAAGGACTCACAACCACGATTGCGCTTCGTGAGATCCAGCAGAATGTCCGCATCGCTCCAGAGCTGTTCGTCATCCCGGAAAAGGACATCCTAGACCAAAACTAGGGCTCGCCTTGTTTGATTTCGTGCGGCCGGCGCGGTACCAGCCTTGGCACAGTATTCTTGCCAAGGATCCCCGATGCCCTCCGGAACAGCACCGCATGACATGCAGACGGCCGCCGAGTGGCTACGGGAGCATCAGGTTTCCGAGGTCGAGTGCCTGGTTCCGGATATGGCCGGCATCGCACGCGGCAAGATCCTTCCGCGCGACAAGTTCCTTGCGTCAGTCGACGAGGGCACGCTGCGTTTGCCTGAGTCGATTTTCATGCAAACCGTCACCGGCGACATGATTGACTCGGAGGTGATGGACGACACCGAGCCGGACATCATTCTACAGCCCGATATCAGCACGATACGTCTGGTCCCTTGGTACGAAGAGCCTGTCGCGCTTGTGATCTGCGATGCGCGTCGTCGCGACGGGGAGCCCGTCGGCGTGTCGCCGCGCGAGGTCCTTCGGCAGGTCATCGCCCTGTACCATGAAAAAGGATGGCGCCCGGTCGTGGCTCCGGAACTCGAGTTTTATCTGGCCGAGCCGAACATCGATCCGGATTATCCGCTGAAACCCCCAACGGGACGATCGGGCAGACCGGAGACCGGCCGGCAATCCTACGGCATCGACGCGGTCAACGAGTTCGACCCCCTTTTCGAGGAGATGTACGACTTCTGCGAAGCGCAGGGGATCGACGTCGACACCCTGATCCACGAATCCGGGGTCGCGCAGGTCGAGATCAACTTCATCCACGGCGACCCGCTTTCTCTCGCGGATCAGGCGTTTCTTTACAAAAGAACCGTTCGGCAGGTCGCACTGCGGCACAACGTCTATGCGACGTTCATGGCCAAGCCGTATGAAGGCGAACCCGGCAGCGCCATGCACATCCACCACAGCGTCGTTGACGAGGATACCGGCCAGAACCTGTTTGCCGACGACGCCGGCGAAAACACTCCGCTGTTCTTGTCGTTCATCGCCGGTTTGCAGAAGTATCAACCCGAAGCGATGGCTCTGATCGGGCCGAACGTGAACTCGTACCGCCGATTCGTGCGAGACCTCGCAGCGCCCGTAAACACGCACTGGGGCGTCGAAAACCGGACCGTCGGCCTCCGCGTTCCCGACACCAAACCCTCGGCGCGCCGCGTTGAGAACCGCGTTCCCGGCGCAGACGCCAACCCTTACATCGCGTTTGCCGCCTCTTTGGCCTGCGGATATCTCGGAATGGTCGAACAGTTAGAGCCGACAAAGCCGACGGTCGGCGTCGCCTATCAGGTCCGCGGCCACGCGTTGCCCCGCCACATTCTGGATGCGATCTACAATCTTCGGCGATGTACGGCGATCCAGAAAGTTCTCGGGCAAGACTTCGTGCGCCTCTTCATGGAAGTGAAAACCGCCGAATACGAGGCGTACCAGCAGGTCATCTCCGCGTGGGAGCGCGAGCACCTGCTGCTGAACGTTTGACGTTAGAGTTCGAACTCGGTGAACACCGGCGCGTGGTCGGACGGCTTTTCCCAACCTCGCGCCTCCTTCAGCACCTGCGCGCCCGACAACCCATCGCCAAGATCCGGCGAGGCCCAGATATGATCGAGCCGCCGTCCCTTGTCTGACGCCGCCCAGTCGCGCGCTCGGTATGACCACCAGGAATAGAGTTTTTCCGACTCGGGAACGAAGCGGCGCGTCGTGTCGATCCAACCTCCCGCGGTTTGCGCTTTTGAGAGACCTTCGGTTTCAACAGGCGTGTGGCTGACGATCTTCAGAAGTTGCTTGTGCGACCACACGTCGTTTTCCAGCGGAGCGATGTTCAGATCGCCGACAAGCACAGATCGCGCTTCGGGCTTGGCGAACCGAGCGGCGATCTCCTCTACGAATTTCAGCTTGTGATCAAACTTTGGATTGGCGCCGGGGTCCGGCTCGTCGCCGCCCGCGGGCACGTAAAGGTTGTGGATCGCAATCGGGCTTACCGCCCCAAGATCCACTTTCGCGGCAACATGCCGGGCGTCGCCTTTCGCGCAAAAATCGATCTGTCCGGCATCTTCAAGCGCATGTCGCGACAGGATCGCGACGCCATTGTATCCCTTCTCTCCTCGAGCGACCATATGAGGGTAGCCCAGCTCGGCGAACAGCTTCCGCGGAATCAGGTCAACGGGCGACTTCGTCTCCTGAAGGCACACCACGTCGGGGGCCTTCTCTGAAAGCAGTTTTGCGACCAATGTCTCGCGCAAGCGGACGGAGTTAATGTTCCACGTGGCGATCGTCAGCCGCATCTCTGGTGTCCTCTCTCCTCAATTCGAGGAGAGACGGTAGCCGCCGCTCTCGGTCAGCAGCAAGCTGACATTTGACGGATCGGGCTCGATCTTCTGCCGCAACCGGTAAATGTGAGTTTCCAACGTGTGCGTCGTGACGCCGGCATTGTAACCCCAGACCTCATGTAGCAGCACGTCACGGCTGACGACTTGGTCATTCGCGCGCAGGAGAAACTTCAGAATGTTTGTTTCTTTTTCCGTCAACCGGATCTTGCGGCCGCCTTCGTCCGTCAACTGCTTCATGCTCGGCTGAAACACATAAGGACCCAAATTGAAAACGGCGTCTTCGCTTTGTTCATGCTGGCGCAATTGCGCGCGGATCCGCGCAAGAAGGACCGCGAACTTGAAAGGCTTCGCGACGTAGTCGTTGGCTCCGGACTCCAGACCCAGGATCGTGTCTGCATCAGAACTGTGGCCCGTGAGCATTAAGATCGGGCACTTGACCTGCGTTTTACGCAGCAGACGCGCGACCTCGCGCCCATCCATATCGGGCAAGCCAACATCGAGAATGATGAGGTCGAACAACTCGTTCTTCGCGCGTTCGACGCCCAGCGACCCGGTGTCAGCCTCAAATACGTCGAACTCCTCTGTCACGAGCAACTGTTCAGCGAGCGCTTCGCGCAAATCTGGATCATCATCGATCAAAAGGATCTTCTTGAGTGCGGACATATTGAACTTCCCCTGCAACGGCAATTGACTAGCGCCTCGACGCACGTCGCCAGATTGCGATCCATCGTGCAGTATGCAATCGCACCTATCGACGATCTCACGCGCTCGTCAGCTGTTCACGGGAAATGTTTCAATTTATGTCGTAACATCGCTGTGAATTGTGAGCTGGACCCGGATTGTACTTATCTGCACCGTTGTCGGCGGCGTTGGCAGGACTGGAAACCGTATGATCATCACTGATGAAGACCGGCGCGCCCGAGCCTGTTCGGAGCTACGTCGCGGTGCGCCAGTCGTGATCCGTGCGGAAAGCGGAGTGTCATATCTGGCTTTGTCCGCTGAAATGCTGACGGATGAAACCTGGCGTGCGATCCAGCAGGCGACACGCACGCCGTTCACGCTCGCCATCAGCGATCGTCGCGCACGGACCCTCAAAGCGAGAGCCTATGACGGAGACCTCGCGCGGATCTCGATCGACGCAGCGATGAGCGCCTCTCAGCTTCGAGCCATCGCCGACCCCGCCATGGCGCTAGAGGCTCCGATGATGGGGCCATTTGCGACCGACCGCGCCGGCGACGCCGACCCTCATCGCTGGGCGATTTCGTTGTGCAAACGGGCCCGGCTCCTGCCGGCTGCTTTGGTGTCAGAGCTTAAAAACGGGGAAGAGTTTGCCCACTCGTACGATCTGACGCTCACGCCGCTCGAGCACTTGGACGACCTTTCCTCTGGCATCTGGCGCGAGGTGGTTGGGGCTCGTGTTCCGCTTGAGGTCGCATCAAACTCCAAACTTCGCCTTTTTCGCCGGGATGGCTGGGACGACGAGCACTACGCCATCGAAATTGGGGATCCGGACCGGGCAAAACCGGTCCTCACCCGTCTTCATTCGGCCTGTGCGACCGGGGACCTGTTCGGTTCTCTGAAATGCGATTGCGGACCTCAACTACACGCCGCGCTTCAGCGCATCGCAGATGAGGGCTCAGGCGTTCTGCTGTACTTGCTGCAGGAAGGCCGCGGGATCGGCCTCGCCAACAAAATGCGCGCGTATCGGCTTCAGGATCAGGGGTTCGATACCGTAGAAGCAAACCATCGGCTCGGGTTTCAGGACGACGAACGGATCCTCACAGATGGCGGAGAGATCTTGCGGGCGATGGGGTTCCGCCAAGCTCGTCTGATGACAAACAATCCACGGAAGATCGCCGCCTTGGAAGACGCTGGCGTGCAAGTCACTGAGCGGACCCCGCTTGTTACCGAAACAAACCCGGAGAACGTTCGCTATCTTCAAGTAAAGGCCGAAAAGAGCGGGCACTTACTTTGAACGCGGCGTGCAATGATCTCGTGGTCGACGCCCGCGGCGTCGCCCGGTTTCGGGGACGTCGGTTCTCCTGCTCGATTGGGCGCTCGGGGATCGTGAAGGCCAAGACCGAAGGCGACGGTGGGACGCCTACGGGGTCCTTCCATCTAGAACAGATATACTACCGCGCGGACCGAGGCCTCCGCCCGAAGAGCCTTTTGCCGACCACCGCAATCCGCACAAATGATGGTTGGTCCGATGATCCCAGCGACCGCGACTACAATTATCGTGTCTCATTGCCTTATGCGTATCGTCACGAGACGTTGCGGAGAGGGGATTGGCTCTATGACATCGTCGTCGTCTTCGACGCCAACCGCGCGCCCGTCGTGCCCGGAGCGGGCAGCGCCTTGTTTCTGCACCTGAGGCGAAATGTCGGAGTTCCAACCGAAGGCTGCATCGCGTTTGCACGGCCAGACTTGGAATGGATCCTGGAGAACTGGACGCTCAAGTCTCGCCTTGTGGTCAACCCGCAGCCGACTGCTTGCGTGCGCCGAACACCGCAGATCCAATCCTGACCTGGGTCGCCCCCATGGCGATCGCGATTTCGTAATCGCCGCTCATTCCCATGCTGAGCTTGGGCAATCCGGCCTCCTTGGCCATCTTCGCCAAAAGCGCGAAATGCGGCGCCGGATCCTCATCGATCGGTGGGATCGCCATAAGACCGACGACGTTCAATTTCAACTCATTCCGGCAAAGCTCGATCAGCTCCGCGCTCTCTTCAACCGCGACGCCAGCCTTCTGCGCCTCATCGCCCGTGTTGACTTGAATAAAGACCTCGACGGTCTTGTTCTGCGCCGCAGCCTCAGCCGCGATCTTCCGAGCAAGTTTCTCGCGATCAACTGTCTCGATCACATCGAACAACGCAACCGCTGGTCGGACCTTGTTGGTTTGTAGCGGGCCGATCAGATGAAGCTTCAGCTCCGGATACTGTTCCCGACGCTTGGTCCAGCGATCCTGCGCTTCTTGAACTCTGTTCTCACCGAATACGCGATGTCCTTCGGCTAAAACAGCCTCCACCCGCTCCTCCGGCTGAACTTTGGACACTGCGACGAGTCCGACAGTATTCCCTTCTCGCCCGGCCTTCCCTTCCGCCGACCGCATAGCACTCAAAACATCTTCGAGACCCATGGTCCCTCCAAAAACAAAGAGAGCGGGCTTTCGCCCGCTCTCCAAGTAAACCGATGTAGGATCGATTAGAACGAAACGCCGAGCAGGATTGCGCCAGCGACGCCATCTTCTTCCTCGGTGCCATCGTCAGCTTCGCCCCACTCGATGACGCCACCCAGGGTCACGCCTTTGCCGAGCGAGTAAGTCACGCCGCCTTTGATGGTCGAGTCTTCCGCGTCAGTTTCATCGTCTTCCCAGTGGCCGTAACCAGCGCCAAAGGTCCAAGGGCCTGTGCCGTAGGTTGCGCCAATCTGGTAAGCCTGAACGTCAGCCGAGTCCACGCCATCTTCTTCAGAGTCAAGCTCTTCGTAACGACCCTGGATACCAACGCCAGCGAAGCCAACCTCGACACCAACGCCCCAAGAGTCCAGCTCAAGATCGGTCCGGGTTTCGGTAGTGACCAACGCGCCGCCGCCAGCAGGCGCGGTAACCGCTTCACTGATCGCATCGCCATCGAGGGTCACGTAACCACCGCCGATCGCGAAGTCGAAATCACCAAAGCTGTTCGCGTACTGTGCGCCGATTGCAATGATGTCCGCGTCGTTGTTGCCGCCGGTCGCCTGAGCGTCCGAACCAGCATCGGTCGACAGCTGCGGGTGGTACGAAATACCAGCCGAGAAGCCTGCGATGTTCGGCGTATAGTAATGAATACCCTGGGCGTCCGAGCCGCCAACGAGCGAGAACTGAGCGTTCACAGTCGTCGGAACGAAGGTCAGCGTGCCGTCCATAACCGCGAAGTTAGGAGCCAGCTGAGTGAAGCCGACATAGCCCGTGTTGTACGCAGCGTCATCGTTGGCGCCGATCAGGATCGAGCCAAACGACGAACGAACACGGACCCAGTTTTCATCGATCTGATCGCTGTCATGCGTGTAAGCTTCGAGTTCGACGCGAGCGTCGATCGAAATACCGTTGTCCAGCGTACCCGAACCTTTGAAATGGATCTCGCCGTCACGGATGATGTGGAAGGAGTTGTCAGCTTCGCCGAACGTACCCGGATCCTCACCTGCGTTCGGGTTACGATCCGAGCCAGCCTGCTCGACGTAATCCGAGAACGCCATACCAACGCGCATGTAGCCGCCGAGACCGAGCTCGACGTCAGACGCTGAAGCGGCGCCGCCAATGGTCATTCCGACCAGAGCGGTAGTGCCTACCAGAAACTTTTTCATCATGTCCCTCGCAACTTTTTCGAGTGTACGAAATTCGTGCCCCGTCTAGTGGGTGCAGTCGTACACTCTGCAGAACGGCCTATAGGGTCAAGGCGATTTTCCCAGCCTGGTTAGCGCCTTTTCACGATGTAGCTATTTGGACACAAACGTGGTGTCGACAGCGACAAGCGTCCGATTATCGACGCATTATCAGGCTTAATCGAGGTTGTTCGAGCTGTCGACAACCGTGCTTGCGCAGACGTTTAACACTGATAATGTCGCGCACGAATTTGAGACGTGAGGCGTAGATGAGTTTCGCTAAACATGCCGCCGCGGCGCTTTTTGCCTGCAGCGCTTTGGTCTATGGATGTGGCTCTCTGGATGTCACGCAAGACACCTTTGAAGATGACGACATCGGCAAGCCAAAAGGCCCCTTCGCCAAAGAAGACACCGGTTCGCTGTTCGGTGCTGGCGGGATCTTCTCTTCAAGCGACGATTCCGGCGGGACCGGTGCGCAGCTTCCGGTGAACCGTCACCTTTGGCGGGCGACCTTGGATACGCTGGAGTTCCTGCCGCTGACGTCGACCGACCCTTACGGCGGTGTGATTGTCAGCGATTGGGGCAGTTCTTCTCAGGCCCCGAACGAGCGTTTCAAGGTCACGACTTATATAACGTCCGCAGTCTTGAAACCGCAGTCGCTGCGCGTCGTCGTGAACAAGCAATCACGAACCGACGCAGGCGACTGGGTTCCCGCCGCCGTCGCCGACGACACTGCGCGAAAGCTTGAGGACGCGATCTTGACCCGTGCGCGTCAGCTGCGGTCTGCGGAAGCGCGCGAAGAAGGCTGATGATAAAGGGTCGCCGCCTTCAGCGTTGTCGCGAGTATGGTTCGACGCGCGGATCGTAAGCTTCGGCCCGCATAGAAACGAGAGAGTCCGGAGCTGGTATGTCCCGATACAATGCCCGCGTCGTCGAGCCAAAATGGCGCTCGCGCTGGGAAGAGGCCGGTTGTGACCGCGCAACTCGAGACGACGACCGGCCGAAGTACTATGTGCTTGAGATGTTCCCTTATCCCTCTGGGCGCATCCACATCGGCCACACCCGAAACTACACAATGGGGGATGTCGTCGCGCGCTACAAACGAGCGACGGGCCACAATGTCTTGCATCCAATGGGGTGGGACGCCTTCGGAATGCCCGCCGAGAACGCCGCGATGGAGCGGAAGGTTCATCCGGCGAAGTGGACATACGACAATATTGCCGCCATGCGCGCGCAGCTCAAGCTCATGGGGCTGTCGATTGATTGGGACCGAGAATTCGCGACGTGCGACGTTGAGTATTACGCGCAACAACAGCGGTTGTTCCTGGATTTTTTGGAAGCGGGGCTGATTTACCGCAAGGAATCGACGGTCAATTGGGATCCGGTCGATCAAACTGTTCTCGCCAACGAACAAGTTATTGACGGAAAAGGCTGGCGATCGGGCGCTCCGGTGGAGCGGCGCAGTCTAACCCAGTGGTTTTTCCGGATCACCGAGATGGCCGACGAGCTGCTCAGCGCCATCGAAACACTCACCGAATGGCCCGACAAGGTGCGCCTGATGCAGGCGAACTGGATCGGCAAAAGCCACGGTTTGCAGTTTGATTTCGACTTGCTCGACGCGGATGGCCCGATTGACGAACCGCTGACAGTCTATACGACGAGGCCTGACACGCTCTTTGGCGCTTCATTCTGCGCGATCGCAGCGGGGCATCCGCTGGCGGACAAACTGGCGGCCGACAACCCGGACCTGAAATCGTTCATAGAAGAATGCAATCGGCAGGGAACATCGGAAGAAGATCTGGAAAAAGCGGAAAAGCGCGGCTTCGACACCGGGCTGCGCGCACGGCACCCGTTTGACCCCGATTGGGAGCTGCCGGTCTATGTCGCCAACTTCATCCTGATGGATTACGGGACCGGCGCAATTTTCGGGTGCCCGGCGCACGATCAGCGCGATCTGGATTTTGCGCGCCGATATGGTTTGACCGTGACGCCAGTCGTCTGTCCGACAGAAGCGTCCGCCAATGAGTTCGAAGTCGAGAACGAAGCATATGTCGGGTCTGGGCGCTTGATAAACTCTCGTTTCCTGGATGGATTGACCATCGAGGATGCGAAAGCCGAAGTCTCCAAACGCATTGCGGCGAGCGGTCGTGGCGAACAGCAGACGAAGTACCGGTTGAGAGATTGGGGCATTTCCAGACAGCGGTATTGGGGCTGTCCGATCCCGATCATTCATTGCGAGTCATGCGGCGTCGTACCGGTTCCGCGCGAGGACTTGCCCATCGAACTTCCCGAAGACGTCAGTTTCGATACGCCTGGAAACCCGCTCGACCGAAACACCGCCTGGCGACAGGTGGAGTGTCCGTCGTGTGGCCGCGCGGCGCGGCGCGAGACGGACACCATGGACACGTTCGTCGACTCGTCCTGGTATTTCGCACGGTTCTGTTCGCCGCGTGCGGACACCCCGACCGACAGAGCCGACGTCGATTACTGGCTGCCCGTCGATCAGTACATCGGCGGCGTTGAACATGCGATCTTGCACTTGCTGTACTCGCGCTTTTTCGCTCGGGCCATGAACGACACCAATCATCTCGACGCCAATGCGAGAGAGCCTTTCAGGGCTCTGTTTACTCAAGGGATGGTCGGACACGAAACCTATGCGCTTGCCGGCGTTCCAGAGCCCGCGTGTTGGACAGCGCCGGAAGATGTCGTCGACATTGTAAGAGACGACAAATCCAAGACAGCGACGGGAAAACACCGGGAGACCGGCCAGGACATTATCGTTGGGCCTGTCACCAAGATGTCCAAGTCCAAGAAGAACGTGGTGGACCCGGAGGATATCATTGAGCAATTCGGCGCCGACACTGCGCGCTGGTTCATGCTCTCCGACTCCCCGCCAGAGCGTGACGTTGAATGGACGGCGTCCGGCGTGGAAGGCTCGTGGAAACATCTTCAACGTGTTTGGCGGCTGGTGCAGAGCTGCGAAGACGTATCGACCGCCGCACCTGAGAATACAGTCCTACTTCGCCAGTCGCATCAAGCCATCGACAGCGTGACAAAAGACATCGAAGCCTTCCGCTTTAACAAGGCGATCGCGCGTCTTTATGAACTCGCCAGTCAGATCGCCGCCGCCAATGACGACCCCTCGCAGCTGGCCGCGACAAAGCTCCTGGTCCAGCTGATGTTCCCATTTACGCCCCATCTGTCAGAAGAGGCGTGGTCTCAACTCGGCGGCGACAATATGCTCGCTGTCTCCAGCTGGCCCGAAGCGGATCCCAGTTTGCTGACCAGCGACACCATTGTGTTGCCTGTGCAGGTCAATGGCAAAAAGCGCACAGAGATCTCGGTTAACGCCGATGCAGACGCAGACGATGTCCGCAAGATCGTGCTAGAAGACCCGACAGTCAGGAAACACCTCGACGGCGCAGAGCCCAAACGCGTCGTCGTCGTACCGAAAAGGATTGTGAATGTTGTTCTCTAAGCGCGCAATTCTCACGGTTCTCGCGGGTGGCGCGGTCCTGGCTGTCGCCGGCTGCGGTTTTCAACCAATCGCGACATCTTCAAAGGACGCGGAAGCCCTTCGCCTGCGATCCGTGTCTATCAGCGATGCGCCTCGCCGGTTCGAGTATACGCTCGAACAGTCGCTTTTCAGGATCATCAACGAGGATCCGTCAGCGCCAAACCGTCTAAAGGTCGATGTCGATCTGCAAGAGCGTGGCCTTGCGATCCAACAGGACGATGCAATCACGCGGATCAATATCGTCGCGACGGCCGAGTACGAGCTTCTCGATCTCAACGGCGAAAAGATCGACGCCGGTCGGCTGACGTCGACAACCTCTTTGAACGCCACCGCGTCTCAGTATGCGACCGAGGTCAACCGCCGCGAGGCCATGAAGCGCCTTGCCAATGACATTGCAAATCGTTTGGTCACCAGCCTTCGGATCAGAGGGCTCCAAGCCTCTTCAGGTTAGCACCAGATGGCGCGAGGCGACATCGACGCGCGGCAACTGGACGTCGCGGCGCTCAAAGCTGCAAATGTCTGCATTCTCTTCGGCAATGACGAAGCGCTTGTCAGCAGCACAGCGTCCGAACTTGCGAGCCAGATCGCCAGCGCGAGAGAGATTGCAGACGTCGCTCGTTTCTCGAGCGCCGACGTTCTATCTGACCCCAGCCTGCTGATCGACTTCTTTGGCGGTGTCTCTCTGTTTAGTGAGGCGCGCCTTCTTTTCGTAGAGGGTCTGACCGAACGACATCACTCAATTATCGTCGAGTTTTCGGTTCATGTGCCTGACTCTACCGCTGACTTCGTCCTGTTATCTTCTCATTCGTTGAAGTCCCGCTCTAAGCTGTTGGATTTACTAAGGAACTCACCAGGAGCGATCACAGCAAGCTGTTATGAATCCGGATTGAGCCGAACAGGGCTTCGTTCTCGACTGCTCGCCTACGATATCGACCTCGACGAGGCCGCCATGGATCGGACGCTTGAGATCGCTCGGGCCTTGGATCCGTCTTCGTTCAAGATGTTTCTGATGAAACTTTCGCTTGCCTCTGCTCAAGCCGAAAAGCTCTCGGAAGAAATAGTGCTGTCGGTGTGCTCCCCGGGGTTTCTCGATGTCTCGAGTGAACACATTCAAGCCGCGTTCAGCCCACGCCGCTCTGCGCTGTATGAGCAGTTCCAGTCCGAACTGGCCAACGGCGCGTCCGGATCGCGCTTTCTCATCGACCTGGGTCGATCGCTTCAAACAATGCTGAACCGCGCGCGCGCAGGTGGATCCAAATCATCGATGCACTGGCGCACTGAAGAACTCTACAAACGCGTGAGCGCCCGCTTCAGCGACCTGCCAGACCGCATCGAACGCGCACTTGCGGAGATCCATCGCACCGAAGCACGGCTGCGAACAGCATCATCGCTTGAACAAGCCGAGATCGAGCGCCTGCTCGTACGTGTCTCACAGGCGCTCTCGACAACCAGGTCTTAAGCTGGCGCGGCTTCTTCGTCTCTGCACAATCGGGTACAGAGCTCGTCAAGATCTTCCAGGCTGCGGTAATTGATCTTCAACTCGCCACCCTGTTTTCCCTTGTGCGTGATCGACACCTGCATTCTGAGCGCCGCGCTCAAGTCGCCTTCCAACGACACCGTGTCAGCGTCTTTTTCGACCGTTTTCTTCGACGGGGCCGCTTTCTGCGTCGTCCCGGCTTTCACTGCCTTTTCGACGTCGCGCACCGACCAGTTCTTCGAAACGGCGGTCATTGCGAGGCTTGTCGGATCATTCGCCGTCAACATCGCTCGTGCATGCCCGGCGGACAATTCGCCTTGTTGCACCATCTGCTGAACCTTCGGCGGCAGATTGTTGAGCCGGAGAATGTTTGCGATGTGGCTGCGGCTTTTGCCAACGCCCTGGGCAAGCGCATCCTGGGTGTAATTGTACTTATCCATGAGTTGTCGATAACCAAGGGCTTCTTCAATCGGATTTAGATCCGATCTCTGCACGTTCTCGATGATCGCGATCTCAAGGGCTTCGATATCATCCATCTCTCGCTTGACGACAGGAACCTCGTGCAGGTTCGCCCGTTGCGCGGCTCTCCAACGACGTTCGCCGGCGACAATTTCAAATCGACCGACGGCGCCGCTCAGGGGTCGGACCAGGATCGGCTGCAAAACCCCTTTCTGCCGAATTGAGTCCGCCAACTCTGACAACTCGGTTTCGTCGAAGTGTTTCCGAGGTTGGTCCGCGTTCGGTTCGATCGCATCGATTGGCACCATATTCGCGCTTGTCGGCGCCACAGCCGCTTCTGTCGGTCCGCGAACGTCGACATCGTCAAACAACGCTGATAGCCCGCGGCCCAGCGTTTTCTTCGCTTGTGCTTCCGCCATGTTTTACTGCCTCTCTCTCACTGCTCGTTATTATAAGACCGGGTCCTGTTCTCTTTGCAGGAACTCTGCGGCCAGCTTGATATAAGACCGGCTGCCAGAACAAGCCGGGTCGTACTGAAGCACTGGCATACCGTGCGACGGCGCTTCAGCAATCTTGACGTTCCTCGGAATCAGCGTGTCGTAAACCAGATAACCGAGTTGCTCTCTCGCATCGTCTGCGACCTCGCCCGACAGCTTCACGCTTCGATCAAACATCGTCAGAACGACGCCTTGCACCTCCAGTGTTGGATGCACGCTCTTCTTGATCAGGTTGATTGTCTGAAGGAGCTGCTTCAAACCCTCGAGCGCCAGGAACTCGCATTGCAAGGGAACAACGATGGCGTCGGACGCCGCGAATGCGTTGACCGTCAACAGGTTCAAGGACGGCGGGCAGTCGATCAAAACGTAATCAAAACCACCCGAAAACGGATGGCCGGCGCCACCCCTTAGCGCATCCCGCATCATGAAGCGGCGCTTTTCCTTCAGGACAAGATCTTCGTCCAAAAGCTCAGCTTCCGCGCCCACAAGCTCCTCGGAAGACGGAACCACATACAGGTTCTCGATTGCCGTGTCAGAGATGACGGACTGAAGATCCGTATTTCCGATCAGCAGCCAATACGAAGACTTCTCAACATCGTTTTTTAGAACGCCAAGGTTCGTCGTCGCGTTTCCCTGGGGATCAAGATCCACCACAAGAACCCGGCGCCCAACTGACGCGAGCGCAGCCCCAAGATTGACTGCCGTCGTCGTCTTGCCAACGCCACCCTTTTGGTTGGCGACAGCCAAGATCCGGCCACCATCCTGCATATGCCTTACCTCTCTCGATGAGAAAGCGCGTTATTGTTTTTTGACGCGCTGCGCTTTCTCAATAATCAACATATAGCCCCTACCCGTGAGCGCATTGGGCAGAACTTGATGCTCTATATGCCATTGATAGCTAGCTTCGGTCAATTCGTCGAAAACGCGATTTCCTTTGAGGAGCACAATACGCCTCAAGGAAGGAAGCTGAGCCTCGATCAGCGTCAGCGTTTTTTCAACCGAAGCGAAGGCTCGACTTGTGAGCGTAACAGCGCCCAACAAGGGAAGCTGTTCGATCCTCTCTGTTCGAACAACCGCGTTCAGCTCTAACTGACGGCTCGCCTCTCGCAGAAAAACGCATTTCCGCACATCGCTTTCCACCAGCGTGAAGGCGCGCTGCTGATCTCGTAACGCGACGGCAAGAACCAGAGCGGGAAACCCTCCGCCCGATCCGATGTCCAGGACCGGCCCGTCGGACGCGAGGAATCGCAAGGCCCCAAGTGAATCGAGGACATGGCGGCGCCACACCTCTTCAAGGTCCGATCGGGACACCAGGTTTATCGAGCGGTTCCATCGTTTGAGGATGTCGACAAACTCTGCCAAGCGCTCAATTGTTTCACGTGAAACATTCGCCTCGTTTTGCAGAGCCTCGCGGATATCGAGAGGAACTGTTGACGGCAAGCTACGATCCTTTTCGGGACGCGCGGCGGACGGCGTGTGGCAAAAGCGCTGTCAGCGCCGCTGGTGTGACGCCTTCGATCCGCGACGCTTGGGCGAGGCTTGCCGGTCGAATGCGCGCCAGCTTTTCTCGCTGCTCGGCCGACAGCGCACCGACCCCCGCGTAGTCGAGCTCCGCCGGCAGGAGCAGATCCGCATCCGATCTCAAAAGCGCCGCCTCTGCTTTCTGCCGGTCGAGGAAGCCGCGATAGACTGTTTCCGCTTCAAGCCTGGCGCGCAGCCTTGGCCCCGTTGAAGCCAATGACGGATCCAGCTTAACGAGCGTCTCGAAACTTGCGTCGGGATAGGCGAGCAGGTCCAGGTAGCTGCGTTTCGCGCCGTCCGCATTTACAAGAACACCAGCGGCCAGCGCTTCGTGTGGTGTTACGACTTCAGACGCAAGATGCTCTCGGAGCGTCTGCAGCTGGGCTTTCGTCTCGGCGTGAGCCAGGGCCCGCTTCGTCGACACGCATCCGAGGTCGACGCCAAGATCCGTCAGCCGCTCGTCGGCGTTGTCCGCCCGCAGCATCAGTCGGTACTCGGCTCGAGATGTGAACATTCGATACGGCTCTGTTACGCCTCGCGTCACCAGATCGTCGACCATCACGCCGAGATAGCCCTCAGAACGTTTCACGTGAAACATCTCAGCGCCGCCGAGCTTGCGAACTGCATTGACCCCAGCCGTCAATCCAAGGCCCGCCGCCTCCTCATAACCTGTCGTGCCAACAATCTGGCCAGCCAGGAACAGGCCAGCCAAGCGTTTCGTCT
The DNA here is from genome assembly GCA_937911325.1 of uncultured Neomegalonema sp. GTDB lineage: Bacteria > Pseudomonadota > Alphaproteobacteria > Rhodobacterales > Rhodobacteraceae > CALDSD01. The sequence goes on along the minus strand of CALDSD010000021.1, from coordinate 4,344 downwards.
CGAGGCTTGCATACAGCTCTTGCGGGTCTACGAAGTCATACTCGATCGCATACCCCCATTTGAGGACCTCTGCGCGTTCAAGGCCTGGTATTGTCTTCAGAAACGCCGCCTGGACATCCTGCGGCAACGACGTGGAGATTCCGTTCGGATAGACGACAGCGCCGTCGCGCGTCTCAGGCTCAAGGAAGATGTTGTGGTGATCCTTGTCCGCAAACCGTTCGATCTTGTCCTCGATCGAGGGGCAATACCGCGGACCTACTCCCTCAATGTTTCCACTTCGCATCGCCGACAGGTGCAGATTGTCCGCGATGACCTGGTGCGTCGCTGGGCCGGTTTGGGTCACGAAACAGGGAACCTGCGCCTGCTCTATTTTGGGTGTTAGGTACGAAAAGGGTTCCGGATTATCGTCGCCAGGCTGTTCTGTTGTCTGGCTGTAGTCGATCGAGGCCCCAGAAATCCGAGCGGGTGTGCCAGTCTTCAGGCGAGATACAGCAAAGCCCGCACTGCGGATCTGATCGGCGAGCGTCACTGCCGCGGCGTCGCCTAACCGGCCCCCCGACGTCTGTTCCTGCCCAACATGAATGACGCCTCGCAAGAAAGTGCCGGTGGTCAGCACCACCGCCCCGCACGAAATCTCCCCAGCCCGGGCAGCCTCGACGCCCGTGACGGCGTTCTCCCTTAAAACGAGCCGCAGTGCTTCGTCTTCAAGCACTTCAATGTTTCCAGCTTCTGCAATCTCCGCCTGCATGAACTCTCGATAAAGGTCGCGGTCGCACTGAGCGCGCGGTCCTCGGACCGCCGGACCCCGGCTTCTGTTGAGAAGACGAAACTGAATTCCAGCGGCGTCAGAAGCCCGCCCAATCAGTCCATCGAGGGCGTCGACCTCACGGATGAGGTGTCCCTTCCCTAGTCCCCCCATTGCGGGATTGCACGACATCTCCCCAATGCGGTCAAACCGATGAGTGAGCAGGCAGACGCGTGCACCCAGACGATGCGCGGCATGAGCCGCCTCCGTCCCAGCATGGCCGCCGCCAATTACGATGACGTCAAACCGGCGATCCGAATGTTTCACGTGAAACACTCCTTACTTTCCGATGCAAAAGCGCGAGAAAACTTCATCAAGAACGTCTTCACTTCCAATCTCACCCACAAGAGCCTCCAGAGTGTTCGCGGCTGAGCGGAGATCTTCGACTGCAAGCTCAATGCGATTGTCTTTTATCAGGCTCGCGGCAGAGGAAGAAAGCTCTCGCGCCTCAGAAAGCAAGCGCTTTCGCCTTTGCGATCCCGCAATCGGAGATATCGCTGTCGTACGCTTCTGCATCAAAGATCTCGCGACCTCTCGGAACGCTTTGCGGGCAGATCCGTCGAATACGCTCACCGATCTTACGGAAGCGGGCGCCAAGGCTGCGAGCTGTTCAGGGTTCGGCGAAACGGTATCGGACTTTGTCCAGAACACTTCAGACGCCGGAACTCCCCCTTTTAGAAGCTCAGCAGCCTCCGCGAACGTGTCATCGCTGATCAAAAAGATCACCAGGTCCGCGCGTTTCAATTCAGCTTGCGCGCGCTGGACCCCGATCTTCTCGATCGAGTCGCTGGTCTCTCGAAGACCTGCTGTATCTACGACGTCAATCGCGACGCCATCAACAACGACACGGCTGCTGATCACGTCACGCGTCGTACCTGGAATGTCCGAGACGATCGCCGCATCTTTTTGCGCGAGTGCATTCAAAAGACTGGATTTGCCAGAGTTCGGCGGCCCGACAAGAACGATGCGCGACGGAGCTAACAGATCCTCCGTTATGTCTGCCTGCGTTTCTTCATCCGACAGGAGCTTTGCGAACGCATCTGCTCTTGTTCCTGCGTGCTCGATCCAATGTTCACCCAAGTCTTCGTCAACGAAATCGATCGCCGATTCGAGGATCGCCAGAACGGACACCAGCTCATTGCGCCAAACCGCAACCTTGTCGGCAAGGGCTCCTGTGAGAAGAGACAGCGCATGCTTTCTCTGAGCTTCTGTCTCCGCTGCGATCAGCTCGGCGACGCCCTCTGCGCGCGCGAGATCAAGCCGACCGTTCAAGAGAGCACGGCGAGAAAACTCGCCCGGTTTCGCCAAACGAAGGCCGAGATCCTCTAGCGCCTCTGCAAGGATATTGAGGACCGCTACGCTGCCGTGAATTGATATCTCAGCACTATCTTCGCCCGTGTAGCTTGAGCTCCCCGAGAAGCACGTAACCACTGCCTCGTCGATCAACGCGTCGTTTTGTGGCTCCAACAGCCGACGTAACACCGCGCGTCTTGGCGCCGGTGGCTCACGTCTCGTTAGCTGCGAAATCGCGCCGTGGGTCTGTGGTCCTGAGATCCTCACCACCGCCAAAGCGGACTGCCCCATGGGCGTCGCTAACGCATAGACGGTGTCCAACGTCATCCCATCGCCCTTTCAGCTTGCCGGACTGCTGTCCTTGGCAACCGTCCAGGCGCGAACACCCTATGCGTTCATTGAATCGAAGAATTCCGAGTTTGTTTTGGTCTGCTTCAACTTGCCAAGCAGAAACTCGATCGCGTCAACGGTTCCCATCGGGTTCAAAATCCGGCGCAGGACGAACATCTTCGTCAAATCGGCCTTATCGACCAGCAGGTCTTCTTTCCGAGTCCCCGATTTTAGAATGTCCATCGCAGGGAATACCCGTTTGTCCGCGACTTTGCGGTCGAGGACGAGCTCGCTGTTGCCTGTGCCCTTGAACTCTTCAAAAATAACTTCGTCCATGCGCGAACCCGTGTCGATGAGCGCGGTCGCGATGATCGTGAGCGATCCACCCTCTTCAATGTTACGAGCTGCGCCGAAGAATCTTTTCGGTCGCTGAAGCGCATTCGCGTCGACACCACCTGTCAGAACCTTACCCGATGCTGGAACGACGGTGTTGTAGGCGCGCCCGAGCCGCGTGATCGAATCCAAGAGGATGACGACATCTTTTCCAAGCTCGACCAATCGCTTGGCTTTCTCAATCACCATCTCGGCCACCTGGACATGTCGGGATGCGGGTTCGTCGAAAGTCGAGCTGACGACTTCGCCACGCACCGACCGCTGCATGTCGGTGACTTCTTCTGGTCTCTCGTCAATCAGAAGGACGATCAGATAGCATTCGGGATGATTTGCCGTGATCGAATGCGCGATGTTCTGCAACAGAACCGTCTTACCCGTTCTCGGCGGAGCGACGATCAATGCGCGCTGACCTTTGCCAAGAGGCGCCACCAGATCAATCACTCGAGCGCTCTTGTCTTTGACTGTCGGATCATCGACTTCCATCTGAAGCCGTTGATCTGGATAGAGCGGCGTCAGATTGTCAAAGTGCACCTTGTGCCTTTGATTTTCTGGCAGATCCCACCCGACTTTATTGACTTTCAAAAGCGCAAAGTATCGCTCGACATCCTTGGGAGCGCGGATTGTACCTTCAACGACGTCTCCCGTCTTCAGGCCAAACTTCTTGACCTGGTTCGGACTGACGTAAATGTCATCTGGACCAGACAAATAGTTCGCATCGGCTGAGCGCAAGAAGCCAAACCCGTCCTGCAGAATTTCTAGGACGCCATTCCCAGTAATCTCGACTTCGTTCTGAGACAGTTGTTTCAAGATCGCAAACATCATCTCCTGCTTGCGCATCAAGTTTGCGTTCTCAATCTCGAGACTTTCGGCGAACTCCAACAAGTCTTTCGGCGATTTCGCCTTCAACTCGTCGAGCCGGATATCTTCGGCGACCATCGATGTACCGTGCAATTATCGCGCGTTGGCGCGGATCGGGAGGGAGCGCGCAGTTAACCTACTTACGGTATTTAGTCAAGGAACTCCGCCGTACCGATCCGGGCGTCTTAGGAACGTATGTACTCCAAAGCGAAGCTTACATTCTCGATCTTGGCGTCCGGCGTAATACCGTGACCAAGATTGAAAATGTGCGGTTTTCCCGACATCGCCGCCTTGATCACCTCGAGCTCCCGTTCAAGAGGCGACTTCGGTCCCGTGAGGTAAATCGGGTCCAGATTGCCCTGTAGCGTCACGTTTCCGCGAATTGCATTCGACGCCCACTCCAGCGGCAATCCTTGGTCGATTGCAACTGCGTGGGGTTCAACGCTCCGACAGAACTCTGGATAGAGCGGACCGATGCCTCTTGGAAAAACAATCACCGGCGTTTCCGGATGCTTCTCTTTCAGACGCATGACGATGCGCCGGATCGGGTCGACGCTGGCCCTTTGCAGCATCGTTGGAGACAACGACCCCGCCCAGCTATCGAATATCTTCGCGATGTTCGCGCCAGCGCTGATCTGCGCGCTCAAGAGCTCAAAACAGCAGTC
>CALDSD010000020.1 GCA_937911325.1 uncultured Neomegalonema sp. | reverse complement strand
GCCTGCGAGGACGAGGTTTTCATCACGCCACGCGATCAGCGCTTCGCGGTTGTCCCGCAAGGTCTCGAGGTTCAGGTAGTCGCCCAAGGTGAAGAACGCGGTCAGCGCTCCCGCGGCGATGACCAATAGCGGGATCCACCGCTTCAAGCCGCCAGCGCCGTTGCGCTCCTCCATGCCCATGTCTTTCGTGGTCGCGTCGCTCATCGTCCGCCTCAATCATAAACTCTCGCGTTTCTGCTGTCGCATAAACTGTGAAGGGCCGACAGCGATCGAAAGGCTTCTCACGTCGGGTTGAACAGTTGTCAGAACGCGTTGTCCGAAATGACTGCACAGAATTGGCCTCACAGAATTGACTTCAAATGGCCGATCGCCTTATACGAGCGCCTTGTTTCTAGACACCGCCGTCTCTCCCGCCGCCTTTGGGTCGACAGCTCGGCGATTTGTTGCGGAGAGCTGCAATGAAGCGCACCTTTCAGCCTTCGAACCGCGTCCGTAAGAACCGCCATGGTTTCCGGGCGCGCATGGCGACCAAACACGGCCGCAAGATCCTGGCCCGCCGCCGGAAGATCGGCCGCAAGCGCCTGTCGGCGTAACTCTATCGGCTGCGTGCGCTTCATGACGGACGCTGCTTCCAGGCCGCCCCGTCTGCTCAAGCGGCGCGAGTTTCTCGCCGCGGCCCGGGCGCGCAAATGGTCGACCCCTGGATTTGTGCTCCAGGCCCGCCAACGCAAACCCGAAGAGATCGAAGGCGCAAACCCGCCTGCGGCCAGGGTCGGCTTCACCGCCTCCAAAAAGGTCGGCAACGCAGTCGCGCGCAACCGTGCAAAGCGGCGGCTCCGGGCCCTGGCTGACGAGATGACGCCGTCGCTCGGTCGACACGGCTGGGACTATGTCCTGATTGCGCGGGCCGAAACCACCGCGAGCTTACCCTTTCTCAGACTCAAAGCGGATCTTGTGAAAGCGTTCGAACGCGTTCATTCTAATCGTTCGTCCAACCAGCAACGGCAGCCGCGCAAAGAGAAAAGGCCGTCATGAAGCGCCGTTTCTCCCCACTTGCCTGGCTGATCGCCGCCCCGGTCTATGTGTACCGCTACACGATCTCTCCGCTGATCGCGAACAATTGCCGGCATACGCCCTCCTGCTCGGCCTATGCGTTGGAAGCGCTGGAAAAGCACGGCCCGCTCCGGGGAACCTGGCTGACGGCCCGAAGGGTCTTGAGCTGTCATCCCTGGGGCCGATCGGGCTATGATCCCGTCCCAGAGCCGAAACGAAAACCATCTGAGCCATCCAGGGAGAGCGGCGATGCTCGATGAGAAGGGGTCCACCGGCGCCGAGGCGATTGAAGACCTCGCCGGCGGGCACCCGGTCTACAAGGACGCGCCGTCGAGCACTTCGTTCAACAAGCTGCGCAAGCGGATTGTGCGGCTGACGCGCGAAGCAATCGAGAACTATGGGATGGTCCGCGACGACGTCAGGGACCGTCCGGCGCGCTGGCTGGTCTGCCTGTCCGGCGGCAAGGACAGCTACACGCTGCTGACGATCCTGTTGGACCTCAAGTGGCGCGGGTTGCTGCCGGTCGAGCTTCTGGCCTGCAATCTTGATCAGGGGCAGCCGGGTTTTCCGAAGCATGTCCTGCCAAACTATCTCGAGCAGTTGAACGTCGCCCACCGGATTGAGCACCGCGATACGTACTCGATCGTCGTGGACAAGGTGCCGGCGCAGAAGACCTACTGCGCGCTCTGTTCACGACTGCGTCGCGGACACCTCTACCGCGTCGCGCGCGAGGAAGGCTGCGAGGCGGTGATCCTCGGCCATCACCGCGAGGACATCCTGGAGACCTTCTTCCTAAACATGTTTCACGGCGGCCGTCTGTCCGCGATGCCTCCGAAGCTTCTGAACGAGGAGGGCGATCTACTGGTCATGCGGCCACTCGCCCATTGCGCCGAGGCGGACATCGCGCGTTTCGCCGCAGCCATGAAGTTTCCGATCATCCCCTGCGATCTTTGCGGAAGCCAGGACGGGCTGCAGCGCCAACAGATGAAAGCGATGCTCGACGGCTGGGAAAAAGCGCAGCCAGGACGCAAGAACGTACTGTTTCGCGCGCTGACAAACGCCAGGCCGGCGCATTTGCTCGACCCAAAACTCTTCGATTTCCAAGCGCTGCAAGCGCCGCAAGAACGCGGCTCCCTGCCGGCGAAACCACCAGACGCGGCGCAATCTTAACTCTGTTCGGCTTGACCTTCGCGCCCGCGACCGGTTCAAGAGCGCCTGACCAACAAAAACACCCGGCGGGATCGAGCGCTTGCGCCCCGCCCAACCGACATCTCCGCCGGAGCCCCGAATGCAGCAGCCCTCCAAGGACGATCAACGCAATCTGATCCTTGCCGCAGTACTTAGTTTTGCGGTGATCGCGTTGTGGCAGTTCCTCGTCATCAGCCCTCAAGTCGAAGAACAACGCCGCGCGGCTGAGCTGGCCGCGATCGAAGAACAGGCGCGACTTGAAGAGAGCGGCGAGGCCGCCGTCGCGCCAAGCGGCATCGGCGGGGGTGGTCAGGGCGGAACGCTCGATCGAGAGACCGCATTGGCCCAGTCCCCACGGATCGACATCGACAGCCCGCGTCTGCAAGGCTCGCTGTCGCTTCAGGGCGGCCGCATCGACGAGCTGTTGATGACGGATTACCGCGTGAGTCTGGAGGAAGACTCGGAAGCCGTGGAGCTGCTCTGGCCCGAAAAGACGGGTCAGGCGTATTACGCCGAGTTCGGCTGGCAGCCCGAGGGCGGCGCTTATCCGACGCCGGGCCCCCGCACCGAATGGGCGCGGGAAACGGGCGAGAAGCTGGCGCCGGGTTCTCCGGTGACGCTCTATTGGGACAATGGCGAGGGCCTGGTTTTCCGCCGGACGATCTCGCTCGACGAGAACTACCTCTTTACGATTTCCCAAAGCGTCGAGAACAGGACATCTGCGCCGGTGAGGCTCGCGCCCTACGGCATCATTTCACGTCACGGCACCCCGCAACTGACGGGTTTCTGGATTTTGCATGAAGGCGCGGTCGGCGTTCTGAACGAAGAGCTGTTCGAATACGACTACGACGACATGGCGGAGTTCGACGTCAGCCGACGCTTTCAGGGACGCGCTCAAGCGATTGAGGCGGACCCGGGAGGCTGGATCGGGTTCACCGACAAGTATTGGATGACAGCGCTGGTTCCCGCCAACAACGCCGGCTTTGAAGCAGTGCTTCGGCTGACGGACACGCGTTCGGGACCGATCTACCAGGCGGCGACCCGTATGCCCGCGATTGAGGTTGCGCCCAATGCGTCTGCCGAAACCTCGAGTTACTTCTTCGCGGGGGCGAAGGAGATCGGGACGCTTCGGGACTACGCGTACAAGTTCGACGACGTCGAGCGACCGGACAGCGTGATCGGCAATGTCAGCGATTATCTGTTCGGCTCGAGCCGCAGCCGGTTCACCGACGCCATCGACTGGGGCTGGTTCTTCTTCTTGACCAAGCCGATCTTCGAGATCCTGGCGGTTCTCAACGACTGGATCGGCAATATGGGCGTCGCGATCATCCTGCTGACGGTCATCGTGAAGACCCTGCTCTTCCCGCTTGCGTGGAAATCCTATGTCTCGATGTCGAAGCTTAAGAAGCTTCAGCCCGAGATGAAGAAGATCCAGGAGCGGCACTCGGAAGACCGGACGAAGATGCAGCAGGAGATGATGCATCTCTACAAGAAGGAGAAGGTGAACCCCGCCGCCGGCTGTTTGCCGATCCTGGCGCAGATCCCGATCTTCTTTTCGCTCTACAAGGTGATTTTCGTGACGATCGAGGTGCGCCACGCGCCGTTCTTTGGTTGGGTGCAGGATCTGTCGGCGCCCGACCCGACGTCGCTGTTCAATCTGTTCGGGCTGCTGCCTTACGAAGTGCCGGCGTTCCTGCTGATCGGGGTCTGGCCGATCCTGATGGGGATCTCGATGTGGGTGCAGCAGATGTTGAACCCGGCGCCGACGGACCCGATGCAGGAAAAGATCTTCAACCTCCTGCCGCTGTTGTTCACTTTCCTTCTGGGCACCTTCGCCGCGGGGCTGGTGATCTACTGGTTCGCCAACAACGTGCTGACCATTATCCAGCAGTACACGATCATGCGCAGCCAAGGCGTGAACCCGGACATTCTGGGCAATATGAAACGTCAGCTCGGGCTCGCTCCAAAGGAAAAACCGAGTTAGCGACATGCCCGTCCCGGCGTTTGAGTTCACTGTCGATCCGACGTTCAGCGACGACGAGATCGAGGACGGGCGGCTGCTGTTCGCGCGCGAGGCGGACTTTGTCATCGGCTGCGCCGGGCTCGATCAACTTCCCGCGGGAGATCGTCTGGAGATCTGTTTCGCGGGCCGGTCGAACGTCGGCAAATCGTCGTTATCAACAAGGTAACGGGCCGCAAGTCGTTGGCGCGCACCTCGCATACGCCTGGGCGCACGCAGCAGCTGAACTTCTTTGACATCTCGGGTCGGCTCTATCTCGTGGATCTGCCGGGCTATGGTTTCGCTCAAGCGCCCAAGAAGGTCGTGGCGACCTGGCAAAAGCTCCTGAAGGGCTACCTGCGCGGCCGCGCGAGCCTGCGACGCGTGTTCGTCCTGATCGACGGGCGCCACGGGCTCAAAGCTGTCGACGACGAGATCCTGACGCTTATGGGAGAGTCTGCCGTGAGCTTTCAGGTCGTGATCACGAAAGCCGACAAACCCAAAGCCTCAGAGCTCGACAAAGCGATCGAAACGACCAAAGCCGCTCTGCAGAAGCATCCGGCCGCCTACCCGGAGATTATTGTGACCTCCTCGGAGACGGGCCAAGGCGTCGAAGCAGTGCGCGCGGCGATTGCGCGGTTGCTCAGCGAGGGCTAACAGAGTGGCGCCGCAATAACGTTCGAGACCTGTCATATGGAGATTTCCGCCGCGATGAAACGCGACTGGGTCGCCACCGCCCGCACGCTCTCTGAAGCCCTGCCGTTCCTGCAGCGCTATGACGACAAGGTCGTCGTGATCAAGTTTGGCGGAAACGCCATGGGCGATCCCGCGCTCATGGACCGCTTCGCCCGCGATGTCGTTCTGATGAAGCAGTGCAACCTACACCCGGTCATCGTGCATGGCGGCGGGCCGCAGATAGGCAAGATGCTCGAACGCTTGGGGCTCGGAACCGAGTTCATCGACGGATTGCGCGTCACCGACAAGGCGACCGTCGAAGTGGTCGAGATGGTCCTGTCAGGCTCGATCAACAAGGAGATCGTCACCGCGATCAATCAGGCGGGCGGCCGGGCCGTGGGTCTGTCGGGCAAGGACGCCAGGCTCATTGTCGCCGAGAAAGTCACCCGCACCGTTCGAGACCCGGAATCCAACATCGAAAAGGCGCTCGATATCGGCTTTGTGGGACGCCCGACCGAAATTCATCCGGAAGTGCTGCAGAGCTTCATCGACAGCGACCTCATCCCGATTGTCGCGCCAGTCGGCGTCGGACATCAGGGCGAAACCTTCAACGTGAACGCCGACACGGCCGCCGGCGCCATCGCCGGCGCAATCAAGGCCGAGCGGCTACTGCTGCTGACCGATGTGGAAGGCGTGAAGGACTCCGACGGGAACGTTCTGACGGACATCAGCAGCGGCGAGGTCGCTCAGCTGACCAAGGATGGCGTGATCTCGGGCGGGATGATCCCGAAGACCGAAACCGCTTTGGCCGCCATCGAGCAGGGCGTCGGCGCAGCCGTGATCCTCGACGGCCGCGCGCCCCATGCGGTGTTGTTGGAGCTGTTCACCGACCACGGCGCTGGAACCTTGATCAAACCCTAGGGAGAGACGACTTTGCGGAGACTCATGGCCTGCTGTTCGGCGACCTTGCTCGCCGTCGTCTTGCTCGCTCTATCGTCTGCAAGCGTCGTCGCGGAGGATGAAGACGGCGGCCAGACCCGGCAGGAGATCGCCGAGTCGCTCTCTGCGATCGAGAACCTGCTGGACACGCAGGCGTCCAAGCAGCGCGCAATCGAAACTCTGCGCCAACGTCTTGAGCGGACGGACTCGGAATCCGAACGTGAGATCATAGAAACGGAACTCCGGGACCTGTCGGAAGAGATGCGCCAGTTGGATGCGCAGATCCAAGGGGTCGCCACCGGGGTGAACGACGGCATCTTCGACACCGGTGATCGCTCGTTCGATCTTCAGGCGGAGCTGGAGGAGCTCATCCAACCGTTCGTCTTGATGCTCAAGTCCGCGACCGAGAACGCCCGCCAGATCGAGCAACTTCGTCAAACGTTGAGCGACGCAGAGCGCCGGGAGGAGGTGGCGGCGGAAGCGTTGGTCAATCTGGCCCCAGCCCTGGAAGCCGCCACGCCCGACACCGCGACTGCTTTGCGTCTGGCCGAGCTTGAGACGCTCTGGACGGAGCGGCGCGAGGCCGCCGGCGATCTTGCAAAAGCCGCCCAGCGACAGATGGATGCGCGTCTGGCTCAGCAAATCGATCCCGCCGAAGCGGCGCAAGCGGCGCAGAACGCCGCCAATGACGCCGTACAATCTTTCTTTAGCGCGACCGGGCGGAACTTGATCCTTGGCGTTGGGGCGTTCGCCGGAGTGCTGTTTTTGCTCCGCCTGCTCAAACGCGGCTTCTTTTCCGTGATTGGAGCCCGCCGGGCGCGGAGCTTTCCGGGCCGTCTCGGCGGGTTGATCTTCGATATCTTCACAATCTGCGCGGCGTTCGGCGCGATGCTGGTCATTTTCAACTTCTACAACGACTGGCTGCTGACCGGTCTGACGATCCTGGTGCTGATCGCCATTGGCTGGATGGTGCTCAGTTCGTTGCCGAACCTGATCGAACAGATCAGCCTGCTTCTTAACCTGGGCGCGGTTCAGGAAGGCGAGCGGGTGATGTTCAACGGCGCGCCCTGGCTGGTGAAGCGGCTCGACCTCTACACGGATCTGGAGAACCCCGCTCTGCGAGGCGGCACCTTCACTCTGCCCGTGCGCGCCCTGGCGGGGCTCTACTCTCGACCGATGGGCGAGAACGAGGTCTGGTTCCCCAGCGAGGAAGGGGACTGGGTGATCCTCGAGAACGAGGTCTTCGGCAAAGTCGTGTTCCAGAGCCCCGAGATCGTTCAGGTCGAGGAGGAGGGCGGCGCGATCGTCACGTTCAATCTGGCGGCCTATCTCGAACAGAACCCCAGAAATCTCAGCCACGGATTCCGTGTGACCACGTCGTTCGGGCTCGACCATAGTCACCAGGCGATCGCGGGCGAGGAAATCCCCAGGACCATGCGGGACTACATCAAAGGACGTCTTGCGACGCTCGTCGACCCCGCGCAGATCCGCGCGGTAGACGCCGCGTTGGTATCCGCGAGCCCCTCTTCGCTGGACTTCGATCTGGAAATCGACCTGACCGGCGAGGCTGCCCCGCTCTACGAAGATCTCAAAGACGCGCTCTCGCGCTTTGCGCTCCAGTGCTGCGCCCAAAACGGCTGGAAGCTGCCGGCGCAACCGTTCTCGCTGCGGCGGGCCTCATAAGCGCCGGGGCGCGATCAGGACAAGCGGAACGCCACGGTCGACGAGAAGTCGCCATCTGGCGTCACGACGTCGCGCTCCCAAAGATCGACGAGATGCGCCAACACGTTGCGGGCGGCCATACCGTGCAAGCGCGCGTCGATGTCGGTGTAGAGCCGCGCGACGAGGTCTTCTTTGGTCGCCGCCGCCTCTGTCAACGCGTCGAGGATCTGCGTCTCGCGCATCCGCCGATGATCTCGAAGTTCCATCAGTCTTGAGGCGGGATCTTCGACCGGCTCGCCGTGCCCGGGGAGATAGAGCCTGTCGTCCCGCGCCAAGAGCTTGTCGAGGCTGCGCATGAACGCGCCCATATCACCGTCTGGCGGTGAGATGAGGCTGGTGGCCCACCCCATGACATGATCGCCGCTGAACACCGTGCCGGTTCCCTCGATTGCGAGGCACAAGTGATTGGAGATATGGCCGGGAGTGTGCAGCGCACGCAACGCGACGCCGCCGAGCTCCACCAGCTCCTCGTCGCCGACAAGGTGATCGACGCCCACGAGGCGGTCGGCTCCTTCGCCACCGCCCAGATCTTCTTGCGCGAGCCGGAGCATCGCCTCGGACATCCCGGCGCCGTGGGGACCAAATCCGTAGATCGGCGCGCCAGTCATCGCCGCGAGCGCCGGCGCGCCCGCCGAATGATCGATATGGGTATGCGTCAGAACAATCGCGGTCACCGCCGCGCCTGCGGCGTAGGCAAGCGCTTGAAGATGGCCGTCGTCATTTGGGCCAGGATCGATCACGATCCCGCCGCTCAGCACGTAGCTGTTGGTCCCGGTAAACGTCATCGCGCTCGGGTTCGGCGCCCGGACGCGAAAGACGCCAGGCGCAATTTCAACACTATCGACCACTTGGCTTCTCGCTTGCTCGCCCCGACGATCGGCGCATAGGCTGCGCCGGTGATGTTGTAGAGACTGTCATGTTCTTGAAAAAATACCTGCCGAAAAGCCTGTTCTGGCGCACGGTCCTGATTGTCGTGCTGCCGATGGTCATCTTGCAGGCGGTCGTGACCTATTTGTTCGTTGAGCGCCACTTTGACGGCGTGACCCGGCAAATGACGGCCGGCGTCGCCTCAGAACTCCGCTACATGGTTGAATCGGTTGAAGGCGCCGAGACCGCGGCCGAGGCGAAGTCCCAGGTCGCGCGCGCGGCCAGAACGCTTGGATTTGATATCGAGCTGGAGGAAGGCGCCACCGTTCAGGCGAACCCAGAACCGATCTTTTACGACGTGATTTTGCGCGCCATCACCGAGGAGGTTCGAGAGCGGATCTTCCAGAAACTCGCGATCGAGTACGAGCGCGAAGAAAAGCGCGTCCTCGTCTGGGTGGAGACACGGCATGGCGTTGTCGGCGCGAACATCCCGAGGAACCGGATCGTCGCGTCGAACCCGCATCTGCTGCTTGTCTGGATGGCGGTGACGGCGGTGGCGCTGATCGGGGTGGCGCTGGTTTACTTGCGCAACCAGGTGCGGCCCATTCAGGCTTTGGCCAAAGCCGCGGATGCTTTTGGCAAGGGCCGGACTCTGGCGCTGTCGCCATCGGGCGCTCAGGAAGTCCGCATGGCAGCAGGCGCGTTTCTGGACATGCGCGAGCGCATCGACCGGCACATCAATCAGCGCACCGCGATGCTATCGGGCGTCAGTCACGACATGCGAACCCCTTTGACCCGCATGAAGCTCGCACTCGAAATGATGGATGACAGCGCCGAGATCGCGGAACTGCGACACGATGTGAAAGATCTCGAACACATTCTCGAGGAGTTTCTCGATTACGCGCGCGGAGAACACGGCGAGAGCTACGAGACGGTAGACGTCTTGGACCTGGCTCGGGAAGTGGTCGGCGAAGCCCGTCGAAAAGGCGCCGAGATCTCCCTCTACGAACGTATCGAGATGCCAGGCGAAACCCGGATGAGCTTGCGCCCGCGCTCGATCAAACGGTGTCTGCACAACCTCGTTGACAACGCGCTGTCTTACGGCGAGCGCGTCATGCTGCGGCTCACCGTCAACCGGGCCTTTATCGAGGTCGCGGTCGAGGACGACGGGCCTGGCATCCCGGCGGAGCAGCGCGAGGCGGCCTTCCGACCATTCAATCGTTTGGACGAAGCCAGAAACCGCAATCGCGCCGGTGGGGTTGGCCTTGGGTTGGCGCTGGCGCTCGACACCGCGCGCAGCCATGGGGGAGAGCTGATCCTGGACGATGGCCACACCCTAGGGGGTCTGCTGGCCCGGCTACGCCTGCCACGATAGCTCTTCTAGTAAAGCCGACCGCCCTTGATCGCTCCACGATCATCGGGCGCGATCAGAACCACTTCGCCATCCGCGTCAGGCGCCCCGAGCGTCAGAACCTCGGACATGAACTTGCCGATCTGCCTCGGCGGGAAGTTCACAACGCACATCACCTGGCGTCCAACCAACTCGTCCGGCGTGTAATGCTTGGTAATCTGAGCTGAGGACTTCTTGACGCCCAGAGGCTCTCCAAAGTCGATCTTCAGCTTGATCGCAGGCTTTCGCGCTTCGGGATAAGGCTCAGCCTCCACGATCTCGCCGACGCGAATGTCGACCTTCAGAAAGTCGTCGAAAGAAATGGTGTCGCTCATCAGGTCCTGTCCTTTGGCGGGCTCTGCAACTCTTCAACGAACGCGCGCAGCAGCGCATCGCGCTCATCGGAGGCCGACTGGAGCACGCCGGCCAGGTCCGAGAAGACGTCCAGAGACCCGTCATCTCTCTTGGTTTGAGCAAAATTCTTGAACAGCTCTAACGCGACCGCTCCGGCGGCGCCATTCATCCGTTCAAAGGCGTCGACGTTGCGATCTTGCAGGTCCGCGATCTCGGTCGCTGACGATTCTGGGCGGGCGTGGCGACGGGACAGCGCGTCGGCGAGCGCTCGGAGACGCTCGACCTCGGCGCGCATGAGATCATCCGTCTCCGGTATCGCACCGCCACCCGAATTCTCCTCAGAGCCCGCGGTCATGAGGCCAGGTCTCGGCTCCGTTGCGCCGCGGCGGCGACCGTTCGCCGGATCAGCTGCGACAACCCCGTGCTCTCATCCATCAAAACCCCAAGCCCCGCGGCTGTGGTGCCGCCAGGGGAAGTCACATTGACGCGCAGTTGCTCCGCGCTTTCAACGGATTGAAACGCCAGCTCCCCGGCGCCGCAGACCGTCGCGCGCGCCAGCTTCATCGCGAGCTCCGGGGGCAAACCTTCCGCCTCAGCCGCTGTCGCCAACGCCTCGATCATGTGGAACACATACGCCGGTCCCGACCCGGAAACGCCCGTCACAGCATCCATCTGCGCTTCATTCTCGAGCCAGACGGTTTCCCCAAGCGTCGCCAACAACGCCTCCGCCAACGCGCGCTGCGCCGGCGACGTCGCCTCATTCGCAAACAGCGCGGTCACGCCGCGTCCGACGGCCGACGGCGTATTCGGCATCGCGCGCACGATTGGGGTGTCCGCGCCCAAAGCCTGCTCGAAATAGCCAATTGTTTTTCCTGCCGCGATACTCAGAAACACGGTGTCCGGTCCGGCCGGACCCCGGCCGCTTGGCACCGCCGCGTCCATCATCTGTGGCTTCACCGCCAACGTCACGACCGCCGCAGCGCCGTCCGTCATCGGCGCCGACAAATCGACGCGCGTTTCTTCGGCGACAGAAACCAGGTGATCCGACGGGTTGGGTTCCGAGATCCGGATCCGGGACGGCGGCGCCCCGGCGCCAAGCCATCCTCCCAACATCGCCTGCCCCATCTTCCCGCACCCAAGCAAGCAAAGGGTCCCATCCCCCAGCAACGCGCCCAGCTCACGACCCTCGCCCATAACCGACCTCATCTAAAAACCGCCGCAGGCCAACACACCAATCCAGCGCGGTCAATGCCGCGCCACCCAAGAGCGATCTGGCGTCTGAAAGGTGCGGAGGCGGCCTTCTGGTGTGGGGGGAGGTAAGGCCGCCTCCGGCTTGGCGACGTCAGCACGAAGGGGGGAGGTGCCTGACGCCGTTTCCAGGGGGCGACGCGGGGACGCCACCCCTGGATTCTATCTGGTGCGGAGGCGGCCTTCTGGTGTGGGGGGAGGTAAGGCCGCCTCCGCCTTACCGGCGTCAGGATGAAGGGGGGAGTTCCCGACGCCGTTTCCAATGGACGACTTGGGGAAGCCGCCCATGGATCTCATCAAGCGCTAGGCGGTGCCTTGCGATTCAAGCAACGCCGCCGCAAGCGCACTCTCCGAAGTCGCTCCCTCATGACCCACGAGAGAAAAGGCCGGATAGAACCGTTCACAATTCTCAACTGCGCTCCGAAGCATCTGATCGACCTGCTCCATGGTCGACCCAGCGCCTCCGCTGAGGGTCAGCCCGTAGCGGTAAGCGATCAGATCGTGCTCCCGCCAGAGGTTGAAGCCGCCGATCCATATCCGGTCATTCGCTGCTTCCACTGTCTTATACAGTTCGGGCAAATGCTCTTCCGACGGCGAAAAGTCGTAGGTGCACACCATCCGGAGCGTCTCGTCCGGATCAAACCATGCCAGCGACAAACTGTAGGTGCGCCAAGCCCCCTCAATCGCCATAGCGATTTGATCATCCCCGAGACGGTCTACGTCCCAGCGGCGCAACTCTGCCAGATCCTCGACGATGTCGATGGGACTCTGATCGAGATACTCATACTCGCGGTTGGTCGTATCCATAGCCGCACTCCCCTGCTCACAAGAGGCGTCTAGTTCGCAGAGAAGACCTTGGCGGAGCTCATTACGCGGCCCGCTTCCCATCTCCTCCACGAAATATAGTGGGGGAATTTAGAGAACCACGCAACAGCTATTTTTTAACCAATATATACTGCCGTTTTACCGCATCAGTCGGCGCCACCCTGACCCAATTTGGCTTCGAGGTCGGCAATCCGGGCTTTCAGCGTCTCGTTCTCATCGCGCGCGAGAGTCGCCATTTCGCGAACCGCGTCAAACTCCTCGCGGGTCACCAGATTGCGGTCCGCCAGGAAACGGTCGAACCAAGACTGCATCGCGGTCTCCATCTCCTCGCGTGCGCCTTGGGCGACGCCTGCCGCATTCTGGGCGAGGCGGGACAAGTCTTCGAAGATCCGGTTCTGAGAGGTCATTTTGAACTCCTGAGGGTTTGCGGGAACAACTTGGGCTGCTAGCCGCGCTATGGACATCTTGCGCTGGAATATGTGGCTGTCGTCACGTTAGAGCAATCTTCGCTACCGCGTCGGGCCGACGCATCCCTGGTGAGAACTTAGAGATGTTCGGCCGCAACGCCCCCATTACGGAGCCCGAAAGGACGCTTCATTGCTACTCGCGGCCGTTCCCTTTCCGGATCTCGCCCCG
>CALDSD010000019.1 GCA_937911325.1 uncultured Neomegalonema sp. | reverse complement strand
AGGTCGGTCGCGCCTTGCACGTTGTCGTGGCCGCGGAAGATGTTGGTGCCGCCGCCGGTGGCGCCCATGTTGCCGAGCGCGAGCTGCAGCACGCAGTAGGCGCGCGTGTTGTTGTTGCCGTTGGTGTGCTGGGTGCCGCCCATGCACCAGATCACGGTGCCCGGACGGTTGTTCGCCATGGTCCGCGCGACGCGCTTCATCTGGCTGCCCGGAACGCCGGTGACGCGCTCGACCTCTTCCGGGGTCCACTTCGCGACTTCGGTCTTGATCTGGTCCATGCCCCAGACGCGCTGGCGGATGAACTCCTTATCTTCCCAGCCGTTCTCAAAGACATGCCACAGGATGCCCCAGATCAGAGCGACATCCGTGCCCGGACGGAAGCGAACATACTCGTCCGCGTGCGCGGCGGTTCGCGTAAAGCGCGGGTCGCACACGATCAGCGGGGCGTTGTTTTGCTCTTTCGCCTTCAGCACGTGCAACAGCGAGACCGGGTGCGCCTCGGCCGGGTTGCCGCCGATGATGAAGATCGCCTTCGAGTTGTGGATGTCGTTGTAGGAGTTCGTCATCGCGCCGTAGCCCCAGGTGTTGGCGACGCCTGCGACGGTGGTCGAGTGACAAATGCGGGCCTGGTGGTCGACGTTGTTCGTTCCCCAGTACGCCGCAAACTTACGGAACAGATAGGCCTGCTCGTTGTTGTGCTTCGCGGAGCCGAGCCAGTACACGCTGTCCGGTCCGCTTTCGTCGCGGATCTTGAGCATGCCGTCGCCGATCTCATTGATCGCGTCTTCCCAGCTCATCCGGACGTATCTGCCGTCCACGAGCTTCATCGGGTACTTCAAGCGCCGCTCGCCGTGGGCGTGCTCGCGAACCGCCGCGCCCTTGGCGCAGTGGGCGCCGAGGTTGAACGGGCTGTCCCATCCGGGTTCCTGGCCGACCCAAACGCCGTTCGACACTTCTGCAATGACGGTACAGCCGACCGAGCAGTGCGTGCAGACCGACTTGATGTTCTCAACTGCGCCGGAGACTGCGGTGGCGGCGGAAGCCTGCCGAACCGAACCGCCTGCGACGGCCAAAGCGGTAAGACCGCCGACGGCCAGACCCGACCCGCGCAGGAACGCGCGGCGATCCATTTTCTGATTTGCGGCTTCAGCGATCGCCGACGTGAACTGGGGGCGTCTCGCTACCCCGTTCGTCTTTTTGCGAAGCATGTGCTCCTCCCTTAGCGCGGCCCCTGGGGCGGCTTGCAACCCAGAATTGCGCCGGTTGTTGATGTCGCTTTGAGAGCAGGCTCAGGCGTCAGGGCGTCACGCAACCGTCGACCTTCACGAGTCTGCGTCCCGAGGACCGCGTCCGTGCGGCCAACGGAATAAGCAGGATGGCGAACCGCCGGCCTGCCTAGAAACGTGCGCTGTCGAGGTACTTGCGGACGTGCTCGGTCTTCTGCATTCCGAGCGAGCTCGGCGCTTCGACGGAGGCCTCAGCCTCGCCGCCTGTCGCCGCGGCCGCCGCCGCAGCCGGCGCAGCCGTCACCGCCAGTTTCAGAAAGTCGCGGCGCGACCTTTCTGACCGATCTTCGGTCTTTTTCGGCATTTTTAACTCCCAACTTTATAGCGGTCCGTTTATCGGAGCCGTCTTTCATTTATGTCCGGGCTTCGTCATCGGCCGCCCCGGGAACGGCCTTTTCACTAGGATGGGACCCCCTCCATACGAAACGCTTCTCGCTCGATTTCCATGAACAGTCGGCCGAGCGTGCCGATCGGCGCGTACAGCACCGAATTCTTCGCAGTCTCCAGATCACTGAAGAAGTGATGCGCCCACGGAGCGACATGGCGGTTGAAGAAATCGCGCTGCATCGCCACCGATGCAGGCTCACCAAAACGCCCTCTGATCAGCCCCGCCATGATCTCGAACAAAGTCGCGATGTTGTCCTCGGGCTCATAGACGTTCTGTTCGCGTTCGATCCTCAAGGTCATCATGTCCTGACGCAGCTTCGCGAGCGGCTTCTCGTTGAGAAAACCGGTCATGTAGTAGCTGCCGAACGGCATGAGCTCGCCCCGGCCGACGCCGATGAAGAGATCGTGGAACTCCCGCGACGCCGACTGCGAATCCGCGCGCGCGGCAAGACGTTTCAAGGTTTCGATCGCGGACCCGATCTCGCCCTCGGCGGGATCAAGCGATCCGATATTGTTCAGCAAAAGATCCGACGGCGGATGCGCCAGAAGACCCGACATAAACTCGTAAAAGTCCGCCCGAGCGCTTTCCTCCTCCACGATCCGCGGAGCGCTTTGGGAATGTGGGACTTGCGTCATCGCAGGATCCCCGTCGGGCGCATGTGTCTCCATAAGCGTAAAAAGGACCCGTAAATTATCGTTGCGTCAAGCCACCAATCGCGCTGCATCGCAGCAAAACTCCTTCAAATACAGCCATAAAGTGAGTTTCGATAGAAAACTAATGCCCTGAAATCCCTAGGTGACATCTTTTTTAAATTGAAAAGCCATTCGACGAGCCGGACGCGCCGCTCGACCTACGGACGCATTTTGCGACTCGAACTCCGCTGCGTCGCCGCGCATGTCCACCGACTTGTTCTCGACAGCCGGCCATTCCGTTTCCAAAGCGGTTGACGCGGGCGCGTCTTGATCAGCGGCTCCGTCCTCGGCGAAGCCGACGCCCGGGTTTTCAGAAACCGCGTCGTTGGCCTCTTCCGCGTGAGGGCTCGGCGCGTCCGCCGCAAGATCGTCCTTCTCCTGCGTCTCCTCGCGCTCCGCATAGTCTTCGTCGCGCATGAACCCGCGGCCAACCTGGTAGAGGGTCTGCAGATTCTCCACGACCGTCGCCGCGTCGGTGAAATCCTCGCCGTAGTCGAGGAGCTCGTCGAGATTGGCGAGCGCCGGGTTCGAGATCCAGAGTTTGCGCAGCGCGCGATTGCGCAGACGTGCTGGCACGCCGTCTTTCATGAACGCGGAGAAATCATCCCCGGCCGCCATCCCGTCCGGATCGGGAAGCTCGTATTTCTCAAGCAACTCGGCGTCCGAGAGCTCTTCGTCGGACGGGCCGTCCGCGGCGACCGCCTCGTCCGTCGACGGGGCCAGCTGGGGCTCGGACGCCTCCTCGCGCGCCTCTTCGAGATCACCCGCGCGCGCTGCGGCTTTCCGCGCAGACCAGCGGCCGAGAAAGCCGTCATCTTTCACGCCGGCGCTCAATGGACGCGCCCTTTCGGCTTTAGCGCCTGCGGAGCCCGGTAGACATCGAAATCTTGCCGAACGCGCGCATCGCCGACGCCGTCCTGCACTTTGTCGATGTTCACACGGTCCCGACGGCGCTTCTTGAACTCTTCTTCGACGTGGTGGCGCTCGACGAAGTCACGCACCCAAGCGACAAGCCCCTCGGGCATCGGAACGGCCTCGACGATTTCTTCGCCGCTATCCGCGTAGTCCTGCGCTTCATAAGGCGACGCCGTGACCGAATGCACGAACACGTCCTCTTCGTCATCAGGGTCGTCCGACGGCCGCATGATGATCCAGACGCTCGGCGTCTCCATCGCCAACCCGGTCAGATACGCTTCCGTTTCCGCGCGGTGCAGGACCAAAGGCTGCGTTGTCGCGTGATACTCGACCGAGGCGTCGTCGCGGCGCAGCTCTTTCCACGCGGCGGGTCCCGCGCCAGGAAGAACCGCG
Organism: uncultured Neomegalonema sp.; assembly: GCA_937911325.1. Lineage (GTDB taxonomy): Bacteria > Pseudomonadota > Alphaproteobacteria > Rhodobacterales > Rhodobacteraceae > CALDSD01. The sequence goes on along the minus strand of CALDSD010000019.1, from coordinate 37,439 downwards.
GACGCGCGCCAAATCCACTTCGCCCAGCGACTTTTCCCACGCGTTTTCGTCACGACGACGCCCAGGGGCATCTCTGCCGTCTTCTCCATCCCGACGTCCCGCTTCCCTGTTTTCCGTGATCGCAGCCCTTGCCGATATGGACGGTGGACCCCGACGCCTGGAATTGTAAGTTGTTTTACGAAATTAAAAAATCATCTTGTATCGAAACGATCAAGGCGCCCGCCGCCGTGAGGGAACGCGCGGCGAGGACCGACAACGAGAACCGACCTTTCAGGCGGTGTTTAGGGAGGCGAACGGTCCCATGACCGAGACGAACAAAGCAACGTCGAAGCGACGGTTGATGCTGTGCAACTGTGAGGCGACCATGAGCCCGGACGGCGCGGCGTTGGGCGAAGCCGTCCAAGGCGCGCCGGTAACCGTCTGCGAGAACCTGTGCCGCAAAGAGATCGACCTTCTGAAAGCCGCTCTGGCTGACGGCGGCGAAGTGGTCGTCGCCTGTTCGCAGGAAACCGCGGCCTTTGAGGAGGCGGCCGAAGACGTCGCCGACGGCGGATCGGAGCCGGCCCGGATCCATGCGATCGACATCCGCGACCGAGCCGGATGGTCTGACGAGGGCGGGTCCGGAACGCCAAAGCAGATCGCCCTGCTCAAAGAGGCGCTCTTGCCGGCGCCGGCGGCGCCAGCGACGCCGATCGTCTCGGACGGCGTCTGTCTCGTCTACGGGCCCTCGGAAACCGCGATGAGCGCTGCAAGCAGGCTCTCGGAAGTTCTCGGCGTCACCTGCATGATTACCTCGGCCACGGACGAACTGCTCCCGCCGCGTCGAGCGGACTTCCCGATCGTGACCGGGCGCATCACATCGGTTTCGGGAAGCCTGGGCGGATTTGAGGTCGCCGTCGACAGTTTCGCCGAGGCGCTTCCCGGCGGCCGGGGCGGCGTCCGCTTTGACGCGCCACGGGATGGGGGACGCTCGAATTGCGACATCATCCTCGATCTTTCAGGCGACAAAGCTCTGGTCCCCGCGCCGCAAAAGCGCGACGGCTACCTGCGCGCAGACCCGAACGACCCGATCGCCTTGGAAAAAGCCCTCTTCGACGCCGCGCAGCTCGTCGGCGAGTTCGAGAAACCGCTCTACATACGCTTCGAAGAAAGCCTCTGCGCGCATAGCCGAGCCACGCAGCCCGGTTGCGACCGCTGCCTGAACGTCTGTCCGACAGGCGCGATCACGCCGAATGGCGATCATGTCGCGATCGACCCGATGATCTGCGCCGGTTGCGGCGCCTGCGCCGCGGTCTGCCCGACCGGAGCCGCCAGCTACGACGATCCGCCTTTCGCGCATCTCGTGCGCCGGATGACGACGCTCGCACAGAGCTTCCGGGACGCCGGCGGCGGCGCGCCGCGCCTTCTCGTTCACGACGCCGAGCATGGCGGCGAGATGATCTCCCTGGCCGCCCGCTTCGACCGCGGCTTGCCGGCCGACGTGCTGCCCCTGGAGATCGAGGAGACGGCGACCTTCGGCCATGCGGCGATGGTTTCCGCCCTTGCGCTCGGCTTCGCGGCGGTTGACGTGCTGCTTGGTCCGAAGGCCGAGCGCGAGGCTGTCCTGCCGCAGATCGCGCTTGCAAACGCGATGTCCCAGGCCGCCGCTTGCGTTGATCATGCGCTGGTTCGAGCTCTGGAGCCGAGCGAGCCGAGCGAACTGTGTGATGCGCTCTTCAGCGACGCGCCGTCGCCCCTCGACATCCAGCCGGTGCTGCCGCTCGGGGATCAACGCGAAGTCGTTCGTCTGGCGATGACGGCCCTCGCCGGAGACGCGCAGCGCGAAGCGTCGATCGCCCTTGGACATGTCGATTTCCCCAGCCGCGTCCCTTACGGCGCGACGCTTGTCGACACGGACGCCTGCACACTCTGTCTGTCCTGCGTCAGCCTTTGCCCCACAGGCGCGCTCGAAGACAACCCCGACCGGCCCGAGCTGCGCTTCCGGGAAGACGCCTGCATCCAGTGCGGCATCTGCACCCGCGCATGCCCGGAAACCGCGATCACTCTCGAACCGCGGTTCAACCTGGCCGATAGCGCGCGCCAGTCGATCACGCTGCACGCGGAGGAGCCTTTCGCCTGCATCGAATGTGGTAAGGAGTTCGGCGTGAAAGGCACCATCGAACGCATCACGGAAAAGCTCGCGGGCAAGAACTGGATGTACACGAACTCGGACAACGTCCGGCTCATCCAGATGTGCGACGATTGCCGGGTGAACGCCCAGTTCCACGCCGAAAGCTCGCCGTTCCAGATGGGATCGCGGCCCAAGGTTCGCACGACCGAGGACTACCTGCGCGAGCGCGACGGGTCCGAGAAAGACGGCTCTGGCGACGCGTAAAGCGAAACGCGAAACGCTCAACACGAAATGCGCCTAGTTTGCCGTCAACGGGTTCCCCAGGTCCTTCGGCGGGATCCGGGCGACATAAGCCGTGATCTGCTGAACCTCTTCGAGCGTCAGCTCAATCGGCGCGATATGGGGCGGGCGCGCCGGATCGAACGGCGGCGTAATGCCTTCGACCTGGGTAAAGGATGGGTGCGGGTTCAGCGACCAGAATGCATCAAACCGCTCGCGGTGGTCATCGAGCGTGCGCAAGGCTGCAAAAGACGGCGTCGAACCGATGCCGCCGTATTTGTTCTTTTCATTCACCACATGGCAGCGCCCACAGTGTTGCAGAGCGAGCTTCTCACCGGCCGCCTCGGCGTCGTCGTCCATTTGGCCCATCTGCGCCGCTGCGGTCGCGGTCGATCCGCCTGGATCGGTAAAGGCCAAGCCCTCGGCCGGCTTGAAACCCGCAAGCGCGCGCTTGCCCCCGTCCGACACCAACCAGCTGACAAATGTCCTCGCGTTCCGGGAAGCCTCGTCGTCATCGTTTAAAACGACGGCGACAAAGACGGTTTCACCCCGTGACGCCACGGGCGTCTGAGCGCGCCCATCGTAGCGTTCCGCGGCCTCTTGCATTCGCAACAGCGCAATCTCATCGCCGTCGCCGGTTTCGCTGGAAGCCTCAAGGCGGACCCGCGCCTTGAATTTGAACCGCGGCGTCAACCAGGCGATCAATCCGCTTTCGATCAGCTCTGCATCCGCGACGGCTCGCAGGCTCTCGGCGGATTGCGCAAGCCCTGGTCCCGCCGTCGCGAAGACAACGAAGAGCGCCAGACGCGCTGCTTTGACGATCATTGAGCCCTCCCTGGCCGTGTTCGTGCGAGGTTCTTTCGCCCGCCGCCCCAAGCCTAGGCCCAACCGCCCCCCGTCTGACAAGCGCTCTGACGCTGCGCGCTGCGGGTTTTGGCGAGATAAAAGTTGCAGAAATCTACCCGTGCAGGAACTCGCCCCTAAATCTCCGAGGTTGGCAACGGTTCGGTTGTGGATTAGTTCGCCACCAAACCGTCAGCATACGGGCCGCCACTCACGGCTCTAAATTCAAAGGGTTCGAGATGAACGAAGACGCCTTCAACATGTCGATGCGAAAGTTCCTCAAACGCGTGGGCGTCACCTCGCAGCAGGAAATCGAAAAGGCGGTGCGCGCCGCCGCCGACGCCGGGTCGCTCGGCGCTGGGCCCGTCAAGGCGACGGTCACGTTGCAGATCGGTGAAATTGGTCTCGAGCACGTCGTCGAAGGCGATATCGAGCTCAGCGACGAAGGCGCCAGCTGACGATGAGCGCCACAAAAGACGATGTCGTGGCGGCGCTGAAGCAGATTGTCGACCCTGCCAAGGGCGTGGACCTGGTCGCGACCGGCGCGGTCAACGACGTTCAGATCAGCGACGGCAAGGTCCGTGTCGTGATGGAGGCGCCGCCGGAACGCGCGGAATCCATGCGGCCGCTGGCCACCGCTGCGGAAGCCGTGATCACCAAACTCGAAGGCGTTGACAGCGCGAGCGTGCTGATCACCGCCCACTACGAAGCCGGACAGGCGCCAAAACAGCCCGCGTCGCCTTTCGCGCCCAGCGGCCCGGCGCCCAACCTCAAAGGTCCCGGAACCGGCGGCGGCGCGCCGTCTGACCTCAAGCCGCTCCGACCGCCCCCGAAAAAAGAGGGCCCGGTCGAGGGCGTCGACCGGATCATCGCGATCGGTTCCGGGAAAGGCGGCGTCGGGAAATCGACGGTCTCCTCTAATCTCGCGGTCGCGCTGGCGGCGGAAGGGCGGCGGATCGGCCTTCTCGACGCAGACGTTTATGGGCCGTCGCAACCACGCATGCTGGGGGTCACCGGGCGCCCAAGCTCGCCCGACGGTTCGACGATCCTACCGCTGCGCAACCACGGCGTGACGCTGATGTCGATCGGCCTTCTGACGCCGGACGACAAAGCGACGATCTGGCGCGGGCCGATGCTGATGGGCGCGCTCCAGCAGATGCTGCGTCAGGTGCGCTGGGGTCGGCTCGACGCGCTGCTGGTCGACCTGCCGCCCGGCACCGGCGATGTTCAGCTGACGCTCAGCCAGAAAGCCGACGTCACCGGGGCGATCGTCGTCTCGACGCCGCAGGACGTCGCCCTTCTGGACGCCAAGAAGGCGCTAGACATGTTCGACAAGACCAACACGAAAGTGCTCGGAATGATCGAAAACATGTCGACCTTCATCTGCCCCAAATGCGGAGAAGAAACCCAGATCTTCGGCCATGGAGGCGCTCAAGCGGAAGCCGAGCGGCTGGACATTCCGTTCCTTGGGGCGATCCCGCTGGACATTGACGTGCGTCTTGCCGGCGATGGCGGCACGCCGATCGTCGCCGCCAAACCCCAGAGCCCTCAGGCGCAGCGTTTCCGCGAGATTGCGCGTCGGATGATCGACGAAGGTCTCGCCTGATGGAGCGCGATCCAGTCTTCCCGCCTCTGCTGACGAGCGAACCGCTGGCGGCGGACCGGGATCCGATGGCCAAAGCCGTCGCCGCCTGCGCAGCCGGGGTAGACGCCGGCACGATCTTCTGGGCGGACCGCGAGGACGTCGTCTCAGCGGCGATCGCGCTGGCGCCGGAAGCGCCGCTGTCCGACGCGATGGCGATGGTCCCCGTCGCCGCCAACGGCCTCAGCGACGCGCTTGGCGCACTGGCCCCGCCGGAAGTCGCCGTCACGTGGGATTGGCCCGACGGTTTGCGGGTCAACGGCGCGCGGTGCGGCGTCCTCACAGCCGAGTCCGATGCGCGGGAGGCCGCGGCGCCGCCGCATTGGCTGGTCATCGGGCTCACCGTTCAGCTGGCCCCCAGGGTGTGGACCGACGGCGTGGAGCCGGGCCAGACGCCGGATCTGACGGCGCTGTGGGAGGAAGGGTGCATCAACATCACTCAGCGCGACCTGTTGGAAAGCTGGGCGCGGCACACGCTTGTCTGGATCAACCGCTGGCTCGACGACGGGTTCCGCCCGGTGCACGAAAGCTGGATTGGCCGCGTCGAGAATGTCGGTGAAGCCGTGTCGTTCGATTTCGGGGGCGTTCACCGGGAGGGTTTGTTCCTCGGGGTAGACGACGCTGGCGCGATGCTGCTGAAATCGGGCGTGGCGACGCAGGCCATCCCCTTGCAAGGGATGCTGGATCACCCCGCCGCCTGGCCGCCAAGAGTTTGAGGGAAATGACATGAAGCTTGCCCGCACGATCCGTTTCGACGAGTCCGACCTCAACGTGTTTGAGCATCCGGCGGAACCTGATGAGTGGGCGGTGTCCGGCGGTTTTGCGTTTTCGAACTGGTCGCAAGAGATGATCACCGGAAAAGCGCGGCAGGCCTTTGCAAACGGTTGGTTGGGGCTCGACAGCTTCGGGCGGTCGACCTTTGTCGCCGTCGCGCAGATCGAGGACGCAGAGTATGAGGAGGCGACCCGCCAACTCGCGCGGCATTTCGTCGACGCCTATGGCGCGCCGGATATCGAAGCCGCCCTGCCTATCGCGCGCCATGAGCTGACTTTCATGGCGGAACTTTGCGACGATCATGCGCCCAATACGCTGTTGGCGGTCGAGCGCGAACTGACCGACGCCGGCGTGAAGGAGGGGTTCCGCGCGATCGCCCCGGTCGACGCCGAGCTTGAAGCCTTCGCCATCCACGGCGACGCGAACTAGCGCGCCTCGCTCAACAGCACCGGAAACTCTTCGCCTGTCAGCGGGTCGCCGTGCTCCAGCGTGACGTTTGGAAACGGCGGCGATGTCACAATCCCTTCGCGTCGGACAAATGTCGCGCCGTCGCCAACCAGACGCAGCGAGAAAGCGCGGCGACGCGCGCTCGCGCTGGTGTTCGCCGGCGCGCCGTGCAGCGTGCGGTAGTCAAAGGCGAGCGCATCGCCCGGCGAGAGCGCCCAGCCGACGATGTCATAGCTCTCCTTTTCGCCGTCGATGTCCGGCACAGGCTCCAACCCGTCATTGGCGTTGAGCGCCTGACCGTCGAACTTCTGCGGTCGGAAGGACTTGCCCCACGCATGCGAGCCGGCGACGAACTCCAGCGTCCGTTCGCGCGGAACCTCGTCCAGTGGAACCCATAGGCTGACGGTCTTTTCGCTGCTCACGCAGTAATAAGGCGCGTCGTGATGCCAGGGCGTGGGAATGCCGGTCTGGGCTTCCTTCACCAGCACATGCTCGTGGAACAGCTGCACCTTTCGGCTGTCCATGAGCTGCGCTGCGATCTGAGCGGCCGGCGACTTGAAGATGAAGTCGCGGTATTCGGGAATGCGGCTCCAGTTGCAATAGTCGACGAAAAACCGTCCACCCCCATCCGGGTCATCGTAGCTCCGAGCTTTCGGATCCGGGTTTCGCATATCCGCTTCGACGCCTGCGCGCAGCGTATCGACCCAGTCTTTGAAGACGCCGCGAAGCACGGTCACGCCGTCGCGCTGGTAATCCGACACGGTTTGATTATCGAGGGGCGCCGTCATCTGTTCCTCCAATGATCCTGGCGAATGCGACCAGCCTACGAGTGATCCCGCATTCTTGGAAAGAGGCGCATTGACGGAGCAGCGGCGCCCGAACCGACGAAGCACGGGTAGCCAAACCCCAGACCGATGCGGACCCGGTGGCGGAAGCAATACATGCAGTGCTCTTGGGACGCTTCGACCGTCTCAGTTTCCCAGTGAAACGAAAAACTCGACAAAAAACGCATAACAATGCAGTGTCAGACGTAGGAAACGTCGCAAACTGCGGGTTTATGCAAAGATGCAAGACTTCACGCAGGCCTTTGGGGAAGCGTTCTCGCTGGTCGCGGCCGGCGACGCGGAGCTGTTCGGAATCGTCTCCCTGTCCCTGCGAGTGACGCTGACGGCGCTTGTGATCGCCTGCCTGATCGGCCTGCCTCTGGGAGCTGTTCTCGCAGCCACCCGGTTTCCCGGGCGTCGAGGTCTGTCGGTGCTCGCCAGCGCCTTGATGGGCTTGCCCCCGGTTGTGGTCGGTCTGCTGGTTTACATGATGCTTTCCAGCGCCGGGCCTCTGGGACCGCTGCAGCTGCTCTACACGCCGACTGCGATGATCATCGCTCAAGCGGTGTTGGTGACGCCGATCGTCGTCGCACTGACCCAACAGGTGATCGAGACGCTTCATGCTGAATACGACGAACAGTTGCGGATCATGGGGTTGTCGAAGCTTGAGACGCTGTCGACGCTCCTGTGGGAAGCGCGGTTCTCGCTCGTCACAGTCGCCCTCGCCGGCTTCGGCCGCGCCGTCGCGGAAGTCGGCGCCGTGATGATCGTCGGCGGCAACATAGCCCACGCCACACGGGTGATGACCACCGCCATCGCCCTTGAAACATCCAAGGGCGAACTGGCCCTGGCGCTCGCGCTGGGCCTGATCCTGCTCGCCATTTCGCTCGCGGTGAACGCCGCGGCCATGACCCTGCGACGCTCGGCTCACGCCGCCGCCGCCGTCGCGTAAGGAGTTCTGATGCCGTTCGATTTCTCGTTTGTCCGCGCCGACCTGTCCGGCAGAGACTGCCTGCCGATCGAATTGTCCGAAGTGGGCGTCGCCAAAGGCGGGCGCGCACTGATCGACGACCTCAACCTGTCCATCGGGTCTGGGCGACGAACCGTGCTCATGGGCCCGAACGGCGCCGGGAAGAGTTTGACGCTTCGGCTGCTGCAAGGCGCGATCGCGCCGGACAAAGGCGTCGTCACCGCAGGCGGGCGCCCATTGGACGCGTCCAACCGAAAACGAATTGGCCTCGTCTTGCAACGACCGATCCTGCTGCGCCGCTCGGTCCGCGCCAACCTCGATCACGCGCTGCGCGCCCAGCGCGTCGCCGCCTCTGCGCGCCGCGACCAGATCGAAGAGCTGCTGACGCTTGCCGGACTTGAGCACCGGGCCGATGCGCCGGCGAGAGGCCTGTCCGGCGGCGAGCAACAGAGGTTGTCGATTGTGCGCGCGCTTGCGGCGGAACCTGACGTTTTGCTGCTCGACGAACCAACGGCGAGCCTCGACCCGCATGCAACCCAGTCGATTGAACGCCTCATCGATCAGACGACGGAAGCCGGGGTCAAAGTCGTGCTTGTCACCCATGATTGCGGGCAAGCGCGGCGCCTGGCGGACGAGGTTCTTTTCCTCCATCAGGGACGACTGGCCGAGCACACGCCTGCGGCCACGTTCTTTAAAAACCCGGTCTCGGAGCCGGCGCGCGCATATCTCGCCGGACGCCTCGTCCTCTAATCCATTCGGAGCGCCTGGTATGTTCAATCGTCTTCTCGCGATGGCCGCCGCAACCCTTCTGACGGCGTCGCCGACCCTGGCGTCTGAGCCGTTCATTATCGTTCAGTCGACCACGTCCACGGCGAATTCCGGCCTCTACGATCACCTGCTGCCCATGTTCCGCAGCAAGACCGGGATCGAGGTGCGCGTCGTGGCGGTCGGAACCGGGCAGGCGATCAAGAACGCGCAGAATTGCGATGGCGACGTGCTCTTGGTGCATGCGGAATCGGCGGAAGAGACTTTCGTTTCCGAAGGTTACGGAACACTCCGAACCGATCTGATGTACAATGATTTTGTCTTCGTCGGACCCAAGGACGATCCAGCCGGGCTCGCTGAGCTGTCTGGGGTCGAGGCGGCGCTGAACGCGATCGCCCAAGCGCAGGCGCCGTTCGCGTCTCGTGGCGACGACTCCGGCACGCACAAGAAGGAAACGACGTTGTGGCGGTCCGCCGGCGTTGATCCGACTGAGGCCAGCGGCCAGTGGTATCGGGAGACCGGTTCCGGCATGGGCGCGACCCTCAACGTCGCCGTCGGGATGGGCGCCTACACGATGACCGACCGGGCGACATGGATCGCCTTCGGCAACAAGGGCGATCACCGGATTGTTCTCGAAGGCGTGTCTGAGCTTTTCAATCAGTATGGGGTCGTCCCGGTTAACCCGGAGAGATGCCCGAACGTGAAGGGAGCGCCGGCGCAGACCTTCGTGAACTGGCTGATTTCATCGGAAGGCCAAGAGGCGATCGCCGCCTATCGGCGCGAGGGTCAGCAGCTGTTTTTCCCGAACGCCGACTAACCCCCCAGGAAACTGCTGATTTTCTCGGCGACGAGGTCGGGCCCCTCCAGTTGAGGGAGATGGCCGAGACCAGGCAGCCGCTCGAACTCCGCCCCAGGCGGTAAAAGCGCATGCAGCGCCTCCCCCCTAGCCAGCGGTATCCAGGGATCGTCTTCTCCCCACAGCACCTTGACGGCGCTGCGCACGCGCCCAAAAAGCGGCTCGACCTCTGCGGTGTAGCGCTCGTCGGCCTGGGCGAACTGCCGGTAGAAACTCTCGGCGCCGTCATCGGTGAGCCACGGCGCAACCAATCGGCTCATATCCGACGCGTCGATCTCGCGGATCAACGCGCCGCCGATATACGCCTCGACGATCGCGCGATGGATATGCGGCGGCAACCCTTGGAAGGCATCGACATGCCGACCAACGTGATCGAAGAAGTCAGAGCCCCAGGGGCGCATCGCCACGACATTCATCAGGACATACCGCTGGAATTCGCAGCCATGGAGAAGATGAGCCCGCAACGTCGCGGCGCCGCCGAAGTCGTGCGCGACGACCATTGGCGAAGCGAGGCGCCAATGATCCAGCATCTCCGCGAAAATCTGGCCCTGGACGTCTAGAGACGTTCGCTGATCGGCGCGCTTGTCCGACGCGCCATAGCCGGGCATGTCGTACCAGTAGAGGCGGAACCTGGAGGCCAGCTTGGGGATGAGGCGGCTCCAGGAGTAGGACGACCAAGGCCATCCGTGCGCCAGCACGAGGTCGGGCCCGTCTCCGCAGGCGCCTGCCGCTACACGGCCTGCGCTCGTCGCAACCTCCTGATCAAGCTTCCAGCCCTGTTCGACCATCTCAGATCCCGTTCCGTGTCGCCTGAGCGCGGCGTCACACCCCGTTCCAAACGACGCGGCCGCATCCGCTGACATCATACCCCCCAAGCTCGCTCGCCCGTTCGACGAACTCGGAGGTCCGGATATGATCGAGCAATCTTTGGAACGGCGGCTCAAAATACGCGCGACGCTCGATCAGCAGATCGAAACGCTCTTGCGCGACCGGCGCGAAACCGAGCCCGAACGCCTGCGCCATCGCCTGCAGCCCAAGCGCCGCGTCAGCTTTTCCCGACGCGACGAGCTGCGCCGCCTCGGCCTCCGTGCGCGCCGGAGCTTCCGTGAAACTCAGCGCGCCACGCTCCAACCCGGCCTCTTCCAAAAGTCGCTCGAGAAGGAGCCGCGAACCCGCTTTGGGCTGACGCTCGACGACGCGCAAACCTTTCAGGTCCAAAACGCTCGTCGGCGCCGGCGCCAGATCCGAGCGGAAAATCAGACCTTGTTGTCGCCGGGCCCACTCGATCAGGACGAATGCGTCTTCCTCGATCCGGGCGGAGATCCCAGCGATGTTGCCTCGCTCTTCCGGCAGGTGCAGCCCACAGCCCGCGGCCTCGCCGGCGGCGATCCGCTCCAGTCCGTCCAGGCTCCCGTCAAAGAGCGAGGCCAACCCTGACCCTGAAGCGCGCAGAGCCTCCTCCAAGAGCGGGTCATGGCTGCCCACAACGATGTTTGGCCGACGCGGCGAAGCGACCGACGCCGAAGCGGCCTCGACCCGAGGGTCAGAGCCGGCGGCGAGCCAAGCCTCGATCTCCGCCCGGGGAAACAACAGGCGCCCAGTCACGCGGCGAAATGGGATGTCCCCAGCGGCGGCGAGGTCATAGACCTTGCGCTCCTTGACGCGCAACAGCGCCGCAACTTCTTTGGTCGTTAGAAAAACCGGCGCATCGGCCACGCGACGCACTCCCCTCAGCGTTTATCGGAACCGCGCGGAGGCGCGGGCGGAATCGGCAGGTCCGGCGAACTCTTAATCTCTTCCATCGCCAGAGCCGAACTGACATTGAAGATGCTGACTTCGGAAATCAGGTCCCGATAGAACGCGTCATAGGCTTTTGCGTCCGGCACGCGCACTTTGAGAATGTAGTCGATCTCTCCGGCCATTCGATACGCCTCGACGACTTCTGGGCGCTTCGAGACGGCGTTGAGGAACCGCTCGAGCCACCCTGCGTCGTGCTCCGGCGTCTGGATCGTGACGAAGAAGGGCGCGGTCAGGCCGAGGGCCGCGGGATCAAGAGGGGTCGTCTGGCGCTTGATCACGCCCGCCTCCCGCATCTTGCGAATGCGATTCCAAACGGGCGTCTTCGAAGCGCCGACAAGCCGCGCGATGTCGTCGAGCGATCGACTTGAGTCAGCTTGAAGCTCCGCAAGGATTTTCCGATCAAGATCATCGAGGACGGCGCTCATTTTCCACCTCTCTATAGTCGAGGAACATTTCGCTATATCTGCGTAGATAAGCAGAACCACATTCTTATTACCACCGGCATCTATCCTGATTTCGGAATAATCGCCTAAGTTCTCAGAGGGCCGCAAATCTTGCTGCGGCGCGAAACGAGGGTATGGGCATGCGGCATTTTCCGGTCTTCATGGACCTGCGCGGACGACGCGTGATCATCTCGGGTGCCGGCGAAACCGATGTCGAGAAGCTGCGTTTGCTTCTTAAAACCGAAGCCACGATCGCCGTTTACGGCGTTGATCCGGTTCAACAAGTTCGACAATGGGCTGAGGAGCGGCGCATCGCCCTGTTCAACCGCCCGATCGAGGAAGGCGACGCGATTTGCGCGGCCATGCTGTATGGCGCGAATGATGCGCCGCGAGAAGACGCCCGGGCCGTTGCGATCGGCCGCCGCGCCGGTGCGATTACGAACATTGTCGACAACCTCGAAGACAGCCAGTTCATCACCCCAGCGATCGTCGATCGCGATCCGGTGACCGTCGCGATCGGAACCGAAGGCGCAGCCCCTGTCCTCGCCCGCAAGATCAAAGCCGACCTCGAAGAACGGCTGCCAAGCAGCCTCGGGTTGCTCGCCCGCATTGGGCAGGCGTTTCGCCCGAACGCCGAAGCGTTGCCGATGGGACGCGCCCGTCGCCGCTTTTGGTCCCGGTTCTACTTCGAGAAAGGCCCGCGCGCGCTGGCGGACAACGGACAAGACGCCGCTCAACGGGTCTTGGAGGATCTCTTGACAGAGGAGAAAGCGCCTCGACAGGAACGGGGTCACGTGAGCTTTGTCGGCGAGGGTCCAGGCGACCCAGAGCTTCTGACGTTGAAGGCGCGCCGGGTGCTGCACGAGGCCGACGTCGTCATCCACGACCGCCTCGCCTCGCCCGAAGTGCTGGAACTCGCACGGCGCGAGGCCAAGCTGCGCGAAGTCGGCAAAACGGGCTTCGGTCCATCCTGGAAACAGGCCGACATCGACGCGCTGATCATCGCTGAAGCCCAGGCCGGACATCACGTCGTTCGGCTCAAGTCCGGCGACCCGAGCGTGTTTGGGCGGCTCGACGAGGAGATCTCGGCCCTCGACGCCACGGATATCCCCTGGGAGGTGGTTCCCGGCATCACCGCCGCCTCGGCGGCGGCGGCGGACCTCGGCGCCTCATTGACCCGCCGTGGACGCAATGCGGAGCTGCGGGTGATCACAGGTCACGACGCCAGCGGCTTCGCCGAACACGACTGGCGCGATCTCGCAAAACCCGGCGCAGTCGCGGCGATCTACATGGGTCTGCGCGCGTCAACCTTCATCCGCGGTCGTCTGTTGATGCACGGCGCCGATCCAGACACCCCGGTCACGGCCGTCGAAAACGCCTCGCGCGCGGATCGACGCATTGTTGCGACTTGTCTGGCGGACCTCCCAGAAGCGTTGGCGGGGGCCGGCCTTCAGGGTCCCGCCGTTCTGATGTTCGGGCTTGCGCCGCACGCCGCGCGTCAAACGGCCGAACACCTGAAAATCAATCCTGAAACTCACGCGCTTCAAGCCGCAGGAGGTTCGCTATGAGCAAACCGCAAATCGTAACCGCCAACAATCTGATGGACGGCGACGTCGTCTATCTGACGGAGGACGGGGAGTGGTCGCGTCGATTGAGCGAAGCCACCATCGCCCTGACGGACCAACAAGCCAAGGCGCTGCTTGCCGAAGCGCAGGCGCAACCTCATCGCCTTGTTGGACCTTATCTCACCGCCGTCGAAATCGGCGACGACGGGCGCCCTCGGCCCGCGCATTTCCGGGAGGCGTTCCGCGCCACCGGCCCCTCAAATCGCTTCCACGGCAAACAGGCGGAGCTCTGAAATGTACGCCTACACTGACTTCGACCAGGCGTTCGTGCGCGAACGCGTCGACGCGTTCCGCGACCAGGTCGCGCGACGGATCAACGGATCTCTGACCGAGGACGAATTCAAGCCGCACCGGCTGATGAACGGACTGTACCTGCAGTTGCACGCCTACATGCTGCGGGTCGCTATCCCGTATGGCACGCTTGACGGCCGGCAGATGCGGCAGCTGGCCATGATCGCGGACCGTTGGGACAAAGGCTACGGTCACTTCACCACACGCCAGAACATTCAGTTCAACTGGCCGAAACTCGCCGATACGCCGGCGATGCTGGACGCCCTCGCCGATGTCGAGATGCACGCGATCCAGACCTCTGGGAACTGTATTCGGAATGTGACCTCAGACCACTTCGCCGGGGCGGCGGCAGACGAGATCGAGGACCCGAGGCCGACCGCCGAGCTCATTCGTCAGTGGTCGACGGATCATCCGGAGTTCCTGTACCTGCCGCGCAAATTCAAGATCGCAGTCACCGGGTCGCCGAACGACCGCGCCGCCGCCAAAGCCCATGACATCGGCCTCCGCATGGTGCGCGACGACATTGGCGCGCCAGGATACGAGGTGCTGGTCGGCGGCGGCCTCGGTCGCACGCCGATGATCGCGAGAGTCGTGCGTGCGTTCCTGCCGAAGGCGGATCTGCTGCCCTATCTCGAGGCGATCCTGCACGTCTACAATCTCGAAGGTCGCCGGGACAACAAGTACAAGGCGCGGATCAAGATCCTCGCCCATGAAACCGGCATCGACGAACTGCGCACCCGTATTGAAGCCGCGTTTGAGCGCATTCGAGGCGACTTCACAGCGCCGGATCCGGCGACGGTCGCGCGAATTCAGGGATCGTTCGCGGCGCCCGACTTCGCCACCGACCGCGAGATCCCAACGATCGCCGACCCGGCGTTGCGCTCTTGGGTCGACACCAATGTCGCGGATCACCGTCGAGCCGACCACGCCATGGTCACGGTGTCGCTGAAGCCGATCGGCGGCACGCCCGGAGACGCGACCTCGGATCAGATGCGCGCCCTCGCCGAGATCGCCGAGACCTACGCCTATGACGAACTGCGGATCAGCCACGAGCAAAACGTCGTGCTTCCCCATGTTCATCGCGCCGACCTTCCAGCTGTCTACGCAGCGCTGCGCGAAGCGGGCCTGCACACGGCCAATGTGGGCTTGGTGTCCGACATCATCGCCTGCCCCGGCATGGATTACTGCGCCCTGGCCACCGCGCGTTCGATCCCGATCGCACAAGAGATCTCGACGGCATTCGAGGACATCAGACGCCAGCGCGACATCGGAGAGCTGAAGATCAAGATCTCCGGGTGTATCAACGCCTGTGGGCATCACCATGTCGGACATATCGGCATTCTCGGCCTCGACCGAGCGGGCGTCGAAACCTATCAGATCACGCTTGGCGGCGACGCGACAGAGACCGCCGCCATCGGCGAACGCACCGGGCGCGGCTTCTCCTATGAGGAGATCGTTCCGGCGGTCGAGCGGCTGGTGGACGCCTATCTGGAGGTGCGCGAGGACGAAACCGAGACCTTCCTCGAAACCTATCGCCGCGTCGGCATGACGCCATTCAAGGACGCGCTTTACGGATCCGAAGAGGAGGTCGGCCGTGCGGCCTGACGGAAACCTCGCGCCGGACTGCTCGCGTCTGAACGCGCTTTACGCCGAGCGCTCTGCCGAGAGCATCTTGGCCGATGCGTCGAACGGCGTCTTTGGCGCGAAGGCGGCGCTCGTCTCGTCCTTCGGCGCGGAGTCGGCCGTGCTGCTGCACATGCTCTCCCGCGTCTCCGTCGAGACGCCGGTGCTGTTCGTCGATACGGAGATGCTGTTCGCCGAGACCCTCGAGTACCAGCTTGAGCTTGCAGAAAGGTTCGGCCTGCGAAACGTCATCCGGGTTCGGCCCGAGGCGCAGGAAACCGCTTGGGAAGACCCGATCGGCGATCTCAACACTTATGATACGGACGCCTGCTGCAACCTGCGGAAAGTCCGTCCGCTGGCGCGCGCGCTCCGCGGCTATGACGTCTCGATCACCGGGCGCAAACGCCACCAGTCCTCCACGCGCGAAGACTTGTCCCTGTTCGAAAGCGAAAACGGTCGGATCAAGATCAACCCGCTCGCCGCCTGGCGCCGCGAGGACGTCTTGAACTGGATGGACGCGCACGCGCTGCCAAGGCACCCCCTGACCAAGAGAGGCTTTCCCTCGATCGGCTGCACGCCCTGCACGACCAAGGTGCGACCCGGCGAGGACCCAAGGTCCGGACGCTGGCGGGGCCAGGACAAGACGGAATGCGGCATTCACTTCATCGGCGGCCGGCTCGTGACTGGCCGGGCCGATCCAAAACCACTCCAGCAAGGATAGGCGCATGAGCGTGATCGTAACCGATACGGGCTTCGGCCCGGACGTTTTCGTCGAAAATGGCGGACAGTTCGTCTCCGCGTCAGATCTTGCGCTGACATCGGCGACGCGTCTCGGCGTCGACCTCTTTAACGACGCCGATCCCGGCGCCTTGGTCGACCATTTCGAGCGGATCGCCTTGATCCGAATTCCCTTCCCGAGCTTCGCCGACGGCCGCGGCTTCTCTCTCGCCCGGCAGCTGCGCAGCCTGGGCTATACAGGCCGGCTGCGCGCCTCAGGGCATCTGATTTCTGATCAGTACAAGCACGCGCGCAAAGTCGGTTTTGACGAGGTCGAAATCGACTTCGATCTGGCGACGCGACAACCGGAGCCGCAGTGGCTACGCGCCGCGGCGCCCGGATATCTCGAAAAGTTCAGGTCTTCTCGCAAAGCCGCCTGACGCCTCATTCCAAGGAAGACGCCCATGAGCATGAACACGCCTCTGGCGACAGCCCCGGAGCTTGTCGCCGCCTCTCCGTCTGCGCCGGATGCGCAGACCGTGGTTTCGGTGCGGCATTGGACGGACCGTCTTTTCTCCTTTCGTGTGACCCGACCGCAATCGCTGCGTTTTCGCTCCGGCGAATTCGTGATGATCGGGCTGCCAAAGCCAGACGGTCGCCCCTTGTTGCGCGCCTACTCGATCGCGTCGCCAGCGTGGGACGACGAACTGGAGTTCTACTCGATCAAAGTCGAAGACGGTCCGCTGACCTCGCGGCTGAGACGGATTGAGCCAGGCGACCATGTGATCGTCCGCCCAAAACCCACGGGCACGCTGGTGCTCGACGCGCTGCTTCCGGGAGAACGGCTCTGGCTGTTCTCCACAGGCACCGGCGTTGCGCCATTCGCTTCGATCTTGCGCGATCCAGACACATATGAGCGCTACAATGAAGTGATCCTGACCCATACGTGCCGCGACGCGGCCGAACTGGAATACGGCAAGCAACTGCTCGCCGCCCTGCCCGCGGATCCGCTTGTCGGCGAGGACGCCGCCGCGAAACTGCGCTATCTGCCGACGACGACCCGCGAACCGACCGAAGCCATAGGGCGGATCACCGACTGGATCGCGTCCGGTCGGTTGACAGACCGCTTTGGTTTGCCCCCGCTTTCGCCTGAGCGCGATCGCGCGATGATCTGTGGCTCGATGGGGCTCAACACCGACGTCGCCGCGCTGCTGGAGGCTGCGGGGCTGCAAAGCGGCGCGAACAACAAACCCGGTCATTACGTGCTGGAGAAGGCGTTCGTCAGCTAGCCAACACCGCGCTTGGAACGAAAACCTCGCCGCGGGCCAGGCAACGGGCCGTGCGGGTCACGCTGGCGGACCAGGCCACGAGCGCGCCGGCGTCCAAGGCGTAATCGACGGCGAGGTCGATGACGCCGGACGGATGCTCGATGGCGATCCGCGCGGGCGCCGCCGGCGCGTCCAGCAAACCATCCGCGACCGAGCCTGGCGTCAACGCGCAGGCCGCCAAGCATTGGCCGCCTGTGACGGCCATCGATGGATGACACTTCCAGGGCATGAAGTACCGCCCCGAAAACGACCCGCCTTTTCTCGCCGGGGCGACGACGGCGAATTTCGGCGTGACCGAACGTGAGACGTCGCCCATCCGCATCCGGCGGCCCGCCTCTCGCCGAATTGGTTCGATGCGGGCCAAAAGCTCGACGTCGGCGTCGAGTTCCTGCGCGGTCTCATACCCCGTTAAACCGAGATCTTCAGCCCGCGCCACGACGACCGGCATCGCGACGTCCATGCACGTCACTTGAACGCCGTCGATCACGTCGCGAAGAGACCCCGTCGGCAAGAGAGCGCCGGTCGCGGCCCCCATAACCCTCTTGTAGGTCAAGCGAACCGGGGCGGCGACGCCCGGGACGCCGTCTATCTCGACGTCCCCGTCATAATTCACGGCGCCGTTGGAAGTCTCCACGAGAGCGTCCACAAAGGCGCCGGTGTTCGCTGCGCGAATGCGAACGGTCGTCTCGTCGCCGGTGACAGCGATCATCCCCATCTCGATCGCAGCCGGACCAACTCCGACAAGTATGTTGCCGCAGGTGGGTTTGAAATCGACTAGACCATTCTCCGAATCGACCTGAGCGAAGAAGAAATCGATGTCCGCGTCTGGGTGGTCCGAGGCGGAGAGCATAGCGACCTTGGTCGTGACAGGGCTGCCGCCTCCGACGCCATCGATGTTCAGGGGATGGTTCGCCCCCATCACCGCGATCAACGCTTTTGACAGCTGTTCGCGATCCTCCGGCAAGTCCGACCGGCAAAAGTAAGGCCCCCGAGATGTGCCCCCGCGCATCAACAGGAACGGGATCGCCGCCTGTCTCACGCCGCACCCTCCAGTTTCTCTTCTTCTTCTCCGCGTCCGACTTAGCACGGGGAAAACACCCGAAGATAGCGGCCAACCGCCCGAGCGCGCCAGCGTCGGTCAGACGGCTGCATCTGCTCAAACGGCGCCGGTTCCCAAGCCCGGTCGCGGGCGGATCAGATGTTTCGCCATTCGCCGAGCGCTTTGGAGCAAACGGGCGACGTCGTGCTGGATCAGAATGAAAGCCGGCGTCAGCAGCAACACCAGGAACATCCCAAAACCCAGCCCGTAACACAGAGTGATGACCGTCGGCTTGAGGAACAGCGCTTGGCGGCTCGTCTCAAAGAGCAGCGGAGCCAACCCGCCCACCGTCGTCAACGTGGTCAGCATCACCGCCCGCAACCGATCGGCGGTTCCATCGATGACCGCTTCGAAGACCGGCCGCCTCTTCGTCTTCTCGTCGATCGTGGTGATCAAAACGATCGAGTCGTTGATGATGATCCCCGCCATTCCGAGCAGACCGACGACCGAGAACATCGACAGAGGCACGCCGTGCCAATGATGCCCGTAGATCGCGCCGACCAAACCAAACGGGATCACAAACATGATGGCGAACGGACGGGTCCATGACGCGAAGATCCAAGACAACGTCAGGAAGATCCCCACCAGGCACAGCGCAAAACCGACCTGTGCGTCGGCGAGGAACCGGCGCTCTTGCTCCTTCAGTCCGCCCAGCGTCGCGTCTACGCTGTAAGCCCCGGCGATCATCGGCAGAATGCGGTCGCGCAAGGCCAGGTCGACCGCCTCGCGCGCAGCCGCGTCGTCGACAACCTCGCCAGTCACCTCGACAATGCGTCTGCCGTCCAGGCGTTTGATCGAGGCGAACCCTTGCCGTGACGCGACGTCGACGATATCCGACAACGCTATGGTGGCTGCGGCGCTCCCTGCGTCGACGGCCGAAACGCCCGGCAGCGGGACGAAGGTCCGTTCGAGGAAGCCTTCGTTCAAGAACGCCTCGTCCAAGCCGACTTCGATCTCGATTTCCCGCCCGTCCACCGCGAATTCAGCTGCAGTCACCCCTGCGAGCCGCGCCCGCAGCTCCGCCCCCAGCGCTTCGGTCGAGAACCCGAGCGCTTCGCCTCTGGGCGTCAGGGTCAGGACGTATTCCGGTTTGTCGTACGGGAGCGAGTCCTCCAGCGAACTCACCCCGGCCAGCTGCGACAGCTCCTCCTTCAGCGCTTCAGAGGCTTCCTTGAGAACGCGGGTTGGGGCGCCTGAAAGCTCGACGCTGATCGCATCGCCGCCAGGGCCGGTGCGCTCGCCTCGGAACTTCAGCTCCTCAAGCAGCGGCGGCCGCTGGATCTCAGCACGCCAGTCCTGCAAAAAGTCCTGCTGGGAATAGGGTCTCAGATCCGGATCGATCAGTTCGACCGTGAACGCGCCCAGTTGGTCGGGATCGCGAGATTCGGCCGAAGCGAGGCCGCGCCCAGACCCAGAGCCCAGTCGTGCGAGATGATCGACAACGGGCGCCGCGCCATGCTCCGCCGCGTACCGCTCGTCGACGACGTCAAGCGCCCGGCGCATCTCCTCCAGCATCGCGAATGTGTCTTCCCGCCCAGCGCCGGCGGCCATCGCAAGGTTCGCCCGAACCGTCGCGCGTTCCGGCGCATTGAAGAAGAACCACTTCACCGATCCGTCGACGAACAGTGAGGTCGACAGCAACAACAGCGCGATAGCGCCGGAGACAACCGCATACCGCGCCTTCAGCGCCCACCGCAGCATCGGCTTGAAGACATCCTCGCGCATCTGTTCAAACCCGCGATTGAAAACACGGCTGGGCTGATCCCACCACGCCTCCCGCGCCTGTGCGGCCAGCGCGTGGCGCATATGGGCGGGCAGCACCAGGAAGCACTCGATGAGGCTGGCGATCAGCACGACGCAAACGGTCATCGGGATCTCGGCGATCAACTCTCCGAACGCGCCGCCGATCACCATCATCGCACCGAACGCGATCAGCGTCGTCACCATCGCGCTGAAAACCGGGGAGGACATCCGCACCGCGGCATTCGTGGCCGCGTCGCTCGGACTTTGCCCATCCCGCGCCAATCGGTCCGCGTGTTCGCCCACGACGATCGCGTCGTCGACCACAATCCCCAGAGTGATGATCAGCGCAAACAGCGAGACCATGTTCAGCGAGAACCCCGTCCAGTACATGATCGCGATCGTCGCCAACACGGCGGCGGGAATGCCGGCGGCCACCCACAACGCGGTGCGGGCGCTCAGGAACAAGAACAACAACACGACCACGATCGCGAGGCCGGTCAATCCATTGCGGTAGAGGATATCGAGCCGTTCAGCGATGTTGTCCGCGCGTGAGATGATCGGGCGGATCTCCACGCCCTGCGGCAAGGTCGGCGAGAGTTCGGCGATCGCGTCCTCGACCGCGTCCTGGATGCTGAGCGCGTCGCCCTCTGCGCTGCGCTCCACCTGCATTTCGATGGCCGGTTGGCCGTCGTGGAAAAGCTCGACGCCGTCTCGTGCGCCGTCGTCGCGAAGAGCGGCGATGTCGCGCAGCAGGAGCTTGCCGCCGTCAGGCAGGGTTCGCACGACGATCGTGTCGAGGGCGGCCACATCCGTCCGTTTGACGCCGGCGCGAATGCGCGCCCCGCCCTCCGCCAACGCGCCGGCGGGTCTGGCTTCGACCTCGGCGGCGATCGCCTGCGAGATCTCCGACATGCTGAGCCCATAGCGCTCCAGCGCAGCCGGATGCGGTTCGACCCGCAGCACCGACCGCACCTCTTCGGGGATGCTGACGCGCGTCACGCCGCGCGCAAACAACGCCTCCCGCAGCTCTTCGGCGTAGTCATCCAGCAGTTCGGGCGTCGTTGGCCCTGTGATCAAGACATTGGTGACCCGATCGCGAAAGACATTGCGCCGTATCGTTTCGTCTTCTGCGTCCTCGGGCAGTCCGATCGCAGCGTCGAAGGCGGCCTCGATCTCGTCGATGGCTTGGCCCATGTCATGGTCCGGCTCAAACTCGACGACGATGGAGCCCAGACCCTCTCGAGCGTTGGTTCGCGTCGATTCGACGCCTTCGAGTTCGCGGAAGTTGGGCTCAAGCGGTTCGATGATCGCTTCATCGATGTCTTCGGGCCCGGCGTCGTCCCACGGTACCCGGATCGTCACGCTCTCGATGACGACGTTTGGAAAGAACTGCGATCGGATCTGCGTCGCCGCCGCCAATCCGGCGACGACCATCAGCGCCATCAGCAGGTTCGCCGCCGTCGGGTGGTCGACAAAATATCGGAAGAATGACCGCATCACGCCAGCCTATTGCGCCGAACCGGCGCGATCGCCTTCGGCCAGCTGCGGCTTTCGACCGGTCGACCCCGCCCCCCCCTCCTGCGGAGTTCGCACCTTGACGCCCTCGCCAAGCCCCGGGCTGCGTTTCAACACGAACTGCTCTCCCGCCGTGATCCCGCGCACGATCACCCGCTCGCCCTGACGACGAACGATCTCCACCGCGACTTCAATCAAGCGGTTGTTCGGGCCGACCACCAGAACCCGATCGTCAGAGCTCACGGCGGTCGCTGGAACAACTGCGACCTGCTCAATCTCTGGCTCCCGTATTCTGATCGAGACGAAATCGCCGGGACGCAACACCGTTTCGACGCCTTGACGCAGTCGCGCATAGATCCTGCGGCCGCCTTGCGCGGCGTCGGCGCTCGCGGAAATGCGATCAAGCACCGCCGGGACGCGCACGGTTCGAGAACCCAGCTCCAGCGCGACGTCGGCTTCAAGGCGGGTCAGGCGGCCTTCCGCGTCAAGCAGTTTGGCGAAATCGGCATCCGAGACGCGGAACGTCGCCTCCATCCGTCGAGGGTCGATCAGCAGTCCAAGTTCTTCATTCACCGACACCAAACGGCCGAGCGTCGCATCGACGTCCTGCAGTATCCCGGAGTAAGGGGCGGCGAACTCCGTGTCCGAAAGATTTCGCGCCGCTTCGGACAACGCGATTTCAGCCCGCGTCAGTTGCTGTTCGGCTTGAGCGCTGCGACGCGTGGCGGACGCCCGCGCCTGATCGCGCGAGATCACCGCCCTCTCCGCGTCCGCCAACGACAGTTTGGCGTTCTCCAACTCCTCCGCCGTCGTAAAACCGCGCGCTTCGAGACCTCTACGACGTTCAAGCGCAGCGGCGCGCAACCGACGCTGTTCGACAGCGGCGCGGTACTCGTCCTCGGCGAGCGTCGCGGCGAGACGCGCTTCATTCAGCTCCGCCTGCGCCTCGGCCAAGGCGGCGACCGCGTCCGCCTCTCGATCCGTCGCATCCGCCGGGTCGATCAAGAAGAGCTGCTCCCCCTCCGTCACCAACTCGCCCGAGCGAAAGCGGTCCGAAATTCCGACCAGACGCCCGGCCGCCGCGGCGCGCAGCGCCAGGGACCGTCCGGAGGCGATTTCGCCATAGGCGACGATCTCGGGGGCGACCGTCGCCATTTCGACCGCGCCGGTGTCAACTACAAACACGCGTTCGGACGGACCGGTGGACCCGCCGTCGCTCCGATCCGTCGCGCAGGATAAACCCGGCAGCGCGGCGAGACCGGGGACGCAGCCGAGATAAGGCGCGCCGCCGATAAGCAGCAAAACCAGGCTGACCAGAAAAATCGAGGCGCCGCCGAGTGCTCTTGATAAAAACCGCATTCCTACCCGTTCCAGATCGCTTCTACCGATCTCTGCGCTGACGCTGCAAAGTCCCGCTCTGAGCGCGTGTGCAATAACTAGCGCAGATCAGCCGTCCGGCATCGCACACCATGTCGCGCCGGGACACGGCGCGAATGAGGCCGTGAGTGTCACATCTCGTAACGCAGCGTTGCGGAGTTTCCGTCGGTCGCGGATGTCTTCAGACCCGGACGATGGCCCGTTCGTAGAGGCGCCAGGTCGCGTGCCCGAGGATCGGCAGCACAACGAACAAGCCCAGGAACGCCGGCGCCATCGCCGCCAACATCGCCAAGGTCACGCAGGCGCCCCAGGCGAGCATCACCATCGGGCTTCGCCGCACAGCCGTGACGCTGGTGACGATCGCGGTGATGATGTCGTAGTCGCGATCGACCAGCAACGGCATGCTGATCACGGTCACGCTGAAGAGCCCCAACGACAGCATCGCGCCAATCACAGTGCCGACGGCGAGAAAGGTCAAACCGTTCTCTGTCGTCAGCACCGCTGTCATAAACCCGTCGAAGCTTGAGAACGACGCAAAGCCGAGAAAAAGGGCCAAAAGCAACCGCACCTGATAGGCCCACATCCAGAAGATGAAGAGCGTCACAAAGCCCATCCAGGCGAGCTGCCTATCCTTTTGTCGAAGAACAACGGTGAGCACCTCGGACCAGTTCAACGGCTCGCCCGTCGTCAGGCGACGGCTCACCTCGTAAAGCCCAACCGCCGCAAAAGGCCCCAAAAGCGGAAAAGCGATGGCGAGCGGCAGGATCGCCCAAGGCGTGTCCCATACGGCGACGCAGGCCAGGAGCGCCCAGCCGCCCACTGCGAACACCCCTCCGAAGAACAAACCAAAAAGCGGCGCCGCCAGAAAGTCGCCGACGCCTTGCCGCAAGGCGCCGGAGATATCGCTCCACCCGACAGAGCGCACACCCGGCGCATCGGGAAAACCTACGGGGGGGCTCGCTTCGTGCACGCTTGGCGCATGAGGGGTCTGGTCGATCACGGCGCTCTCCTGACGCATGGGCGATCGTCGCCTGGGCCGAAGCGGGCGACGTGGTCTGCGTCCTCACCTTCGCCGCTTCAGGCGCATGACACTTTGACACAGGTCAGACATGCGAGACGTCGACGCCGGACGCCCGGCGCCGGCTTTGGATCGAAAAGCCACAAATTCACACTGTGTTCAGCCTATCTGTTGACAGGAGACCGCACCGAGACTCAAGATCTAGTAGTTGGTCCGAATTGCACTCAATTTGCAGCGTGACCGACCAAGGCGGCGCGCCGGGCGAACAGCGACCCTGGCGCAATCGCCCAAAAAAACTGGAGGAGTGACGATGCAGACGCCCAAGATACGCATCCGTGACGCGAGCCTGATGTTTCTGGCGGGATTGCTCGCCCTTGCGAGCGCTTTCGCAAGCGCCGAACTGGCTCACCAGATCGCTGGCGATCAGCACCAACGAACGGCGATGACGGCGCTGGCGTTAACGGACTAGCCGGTCGGCCGCCGCCCCCTTCCGGACTTTGCGATCATTCGCGATCATTCGCAATCATTCGCGATCACACGTGCTCATTCGCGACGAAGCACATAATCGACGAAGAAGCTCGCCCAGCGGTTCTCCGTGAAAGCGGTCTTCAACGCTTCCGGGTCGTATTGCGTCGTCGCCCAATCAATGAACGGCAGCGTGCGTCCTGCCTCTTCCGCGGCTTTCGCGTCTCTCTCATAAGTTTCGAGGAAATGGTCCAAGATGCCGGTCTTGCCCTGACGGATATGGCCAAAGCGAAGCGCCAATTGATCTTTGGCCTCCTCGATTGTCCGACCTTCGTGCAACAGCAGATAGAGCGCGCTCATCAGCCCGGCCCGGTCTGCGCCGGACTTACAGTGAAACAAGACCGGGTACTCGATCCGGTTTAACAGGTCTCTCACCGCCAAAAGGGTCTGTGGGTCGGGCGCCGCGCGGGATCGCAAGACGATTTCTTCGAACTTTATCCCCGCTTCTTCACAGGCTTCCCGTTCGAGAGGATACGACCCGAACTCACGTCCGCCTCGCAGGTTGATGACGGTGCGGATCCCGTCGTTCGCCATGCGTCGAATGTGATGCGGGGCGGGTTGCGCCGCGCGCCAGGCCTGTTCGCCGACGCGATGCCGATTGAGGTACAGATATCGAAAGAACCCATGATCGACAAAGAACATGCTCGCCCAGGCGCGCACGCGCGCTGCAAGGCTCTTTGGCGGATTAGCGTAACGCTGCTGAAGCCGCTCCCGCCGACGGGCTCGGGATTCTCGGGTGGATAGCTTCACGTGACTAAATTCAACTGGCGGCGTCGCGGCTGGACATCTCTTCGCGAGAGTTAAAGGACAGACTGGTCCATAAATCAAAAGATCAAGGGGACGCAGCCGCCGCCGGACCGCCTCTTAGCCTTCGAGAGATGCGAAGAATCGACACTCGGCGCCGCCCGGCCAGGCTAAAACAAGCAATGACTTCCCTGTCAGGGGGAACAAACTTAAATCATAATAGGAAGAGAGATCGCTCACGCAGCCGGTTGGGGTTGCTCCCAACAAGCGCGATGAAGCGACGCATTGGAGAGGAAACCGGGAGGTCGAATGACCCTCGCGCACTGGCTAGCGCGGACCGCCGACGCGCATCCGAGTCTCCCAGCAGTCGCGCTGGGCGGCAGGGTCGCATTCAACTACCGCAACCTATCAGACCGCGCCGGGCGCCTGGCCGGATGGATGCGACAGCAGAACCTCTCGGCATCCGCGCGAGTGGCGATTGTCGCCGAGAACATCCCTGAATACGTCGAGATCATGTTCGCCGCGTGGTGGGCGGGCTATACGCTGGCGCCGATCAACGCGAAGCTCCACGGCGCAGAAGTCGGGTGGATCCTCGAAGACTGCGACGCAGAGATCTGTTTCGTCAGCGCGAGCAAGCACGCTTCCGTCGCCGCGCATGCGCCCAGCTGCGTGAAACACCTTATCGAGATCGGCCGAGGCCCATACGTGTCCGCGCTGGTTTCTGATGGGATATCGCCGGTCAGCGTGACGCGGGACGCGACCGCTTGGTTGTTCTACACCTCGGGCACGACCGGCCATCCCAAGGGCGCGATGTTGAGCCACCGCTCGCTTATGGCGATGGCGCTTTGCTATCTGGCGGAAGTCGACCCGACGACGCCTCAGGACGCGCTGATCCACGCCGCGCCGATGAGCCATGGATCCGGCATGTATCTCCTGCCCGCGATCGCCCGCGGCGGCGTGAACGTCATTCCCGAGTCTGCGGGTTTTGACTCGGCCGAAGTCTTCGAAATGGCCGCGAGTTGGCGGCGGGCTTCGATGTTCGTCGCCCCGACAATGCTGAAGAGGCTCACGTTGTCGGGCGCCGACTGCGACCCAAGCGCGTTCCGAACGATCGTCTATGGCGGCGGACCCATGTATGTCGCCGACGCCGTCTCGGCCCTCGAGCGGTTCGGGCCGCGCCTCGCTCAGATCTACGGCCAGGGCGAGTTCCCGATGAGCATCACCCGACTGAGCAAGCACGACATCGCCAGTCGCACCCGGGAAAGCTGGGCGCGCCGACTGGCCTCGGTCGGGCGCGCGTTTCTGGTGACGCGGCTGAAGATCGCGGACGAGACCGGCGCGTCTTTGCCGCCCGGCGAGATCGGCGAGATCTGCGTGGATGGCCCCTTGACGATGAGGGGGTACTGGAACGCGCCAGACGCCACCGAAGCCGCGCTTCAAGACGGTTGGTTGCGCACCGGAGATCTCGGCTCACTCGACGATGAAGGCTATCTCACGCTTCGCGACCGGTCGAAGGACGTCCTGATCTCAGGCGGGTCGAACGTCTATCCGCGCGAAGTCGAAGAGGTTCTGCTCACGCATCCCGGCGTTCGCGAAGCTGCGGTGATCGGTCGCCCGGACCCGGAATGGGGCGAACTCGTGGTCGCCTACATCGTCGGCGACGTCGATCGCGAGGAACTCGACCAAGTCTGTCTGGACCGGATCGCCCGCTTCAAGCGGCCGCGCGAGTATGTCTTTGTCGATGGTTTGCCGAAGAACAATTACGGCAAGGTTCCCAAAAAGACGTTGCGTGATTGGGATCAGGAGCGGGAGCGCCGAGACCCCTGAGGCCGCGATCCCTTAGGCCGCGATCCCTTAGGCCGCGATCCCTTAGGCGGAGACCCCAGAGGCCTAATCCCCTGGGGCCGAGACGGCTCTATCGCCGCTTCATCTATTCGACATCCCCCGCTTCTCGGACAATGTCGTCGAGCAGGGCCTGGATCTCCCGTCGCGCATCCTCTTGGGGGGTCTGTGCATCCACCAGCGTCCGATAGCCGACATATGAGGCCTCCGGTTCGCCCGGCAGATCATAGACGAAGACGCCCCAGGGGCAGAGCGCCACGTTCGCCGGATCGGCCTCCATCATCTTTCGCGACAGGACCGCCGAGCAAAACACGAAGATCTGCGCATCGCCGAAGATCGCCTTGTCCGACCCCACATCAGCTCCGGTGCGAGCCAACATGTTTCCGATGAACGATTGATAATCGATGACCAGGCCGCGATCGACGATCGCGCTTTCCAGCGCGAAGGCGGTGTCCTCGAAACTGCTCTCGGATTTGTAGACGACCTTGCCGTCGTCGGCGCGCGCGGCGGCGTCTGCGAGACCGACCACGAGCGCGGCGGCCAAGATCAGATGCGTGATGGTTCTGAGAACTGGCATGAAGTGTCTCCCTATCTTCGGCGCTTGTCTCAACGCCTCCGCCCCTGACGCTAGCGCCACGGGCTCTGAGAGAACATGACATAGATTAAGCCCTAGAACGCCCCGACAAGGTTGGCGCTGATCAGCCACGCGGCGAACACGACCTCGATCCCGAAGTAGATCCACATCTTCGGCGACCCGGCGGCGTCGAGCACGATCGACACCCCCCTGCCGAGCGCAGCCCCGGCGTAGTGCACGCCCATCATCACCCAGGCGGCGGGATGCGAAACCACCAGCGCGACAGCGGCCAGAAGAACAAACGCGCCGCCGCTCGCGCCTCGGATCTCGCTCAGGCCGTCGTTCGCCCCATCCGTTCGCAACGACAGCGCCCCCAACGCATAGCGGGGCGCGACAAGACAGATGCCGCCAAACGCGATGCTTAAAACGGCGAGGATGATGTTCACGATTTCCATAGGAGGGCTCCGGTAAAGACCCAGATATACGCAGCGGGCAGAGATTTGGTTTGCGCTGCTTCTCTGCGACGGCGCGCGTTAAATCTCCGACGCGACGGCGGATAGGGTTGGCAAACCCGCATCGGCGCCCCATGTTTCGCCGAGCATTAACAACGGAAAGGAGGTGATCCAGTGTCTAGTGAGTTTTCGGTGCTTGCCTTTGGGCCTGTGTCTGTCACGCGGACGGTGGAGCAGCCTCTGCCGCTCGCCTGACCTGCAAGGGCGCATGCCCGGTCCGAAAGGTCGGCATAATCTCACGGGGGCCGCTCGCAAGAGCGGCCCTTTTGAGTCTCTGATGCTCAGTTCGGCAGATCCGTCTCTGAGATGCTCTCGTCGCGCGCCCGGATCGCCTGGTTCAGGCGCGCGACAGCGGAATGATAGAGTTCGCGCGCCTCATCCGGTGTTTCGGCGATGCACTGAGCGCCGAATTTTCCAAAATGCGTCACCGCCCCAATCAGATGAAGGACGAGCCCCTTCGCTGTCGACGGATCGAACAGCACGCCGATGTCGCCGGCGATCTTCAGCAATTCCCCTGGGGTGATGCCGCGATAGAGCGCCTCTTGCAGGTTGTCCGTCTCATAATAGCAGCGACGGCCCAACGCAGGGGTCTGAAAACTCGCGGTTTCCCGATCGTAGCGCCCGCCGGTCAGCTGTTCGAGCATCACGTATGGATGCGTCGTGCCGCCCTTGCGTAGGTTGATCTCAATCGCGTAATGCCGCCACGGGTCGTCTCGATCGCGCACCGAGATAAAGTCGACGCCAAAGCGCCCCAGTACGCCACGCTGCGCAAGCACGCCTGCGACCTTCATTGCCTGGTCTTGAATGTCCTTTCGGTAGGCGGGGTCCGCCGGAAACTCGGAGCCCAGAAAAACCTGGCCCGATCTGCCGCCCAGGATCTGATCATGGGTTGATATCGGATCAACGGCGCCCAGAGGATCCACGCGAAGTTGCGCCGAAGGCGAGCGCTTGATCCGCCCCTCGACGAAGACCTCGACGATCCCGCCCATCTCCTCCAACTGCGAACGGAAGCTCTCCCAATCGCGTTCGCTGGCTTCGCACGCCAGATCAGGAAGGCGATCTCTCACCCACCGGGCGAGGCCTGAACGATCCGACGGCGCGCCTGCGAAACTGAAAAGGGCGTTTCCTTCGCCGGAGAAACCCTCATTGAGCTTCACGACCGCTTTGCGAAGCCCCGGCGACCTGGCTTTCAGATCCGCCAGAGCTTCGACAAGGTCGTCCTCTCCGTTCAGATCCTCGGCACCATCAGGAAAAACCACGCCTGCTTCTCGAAAGGCGCGGCGAGACCCGCTTTTCGATCCGTAGCCCAGAAGATCAGGGTCGCATCCATAGATCGGCACGCCGAGGCGCACCGCCAGCCGGCGCTCCAGATCGGTCACGTTGAAGCACGTCATATGCGCCCGGGTTCGGTCGCCCAACGCCGTTTCGATCCGTTCGATCATCTCGGGGCGCTCCAGGATCTTCTCCGTCAGCGATCTTGGCGAGACGTCCGCGCAATCGAGCATGGTGAGCCTGTCGCGCGCGCCGGAGGGCTCCGCCCCCAGCCCCAACTGCAGGAAGTACTCGACGATATCGTCGGAGATCGGCGCGCTCGATACATAGATCACACGCGTGCGCGGCAGCTTCAAAAGCAACAGCAGGCATAGCAACCGCTCTTCGTAATGAATGGCGGCGGTCACGGTCGACAGGACCTTCTGGTCGACCGACAGGCTCGATACGACGAGAACGGTCCGCTCCTGCGAAGGGTCCGCAAAGATCCGGACGAACTGATCCTTGAACGATCGTTGCAACCGCCGAAACGTCTCGCGCTCCGCGGCAAGGTCATCCAGCGGATTTCGCGCCACGGTGCTCAGTGGACCATCCCCGGTTGCTATCGGCTGAGTTCACTCTAGCCGCCGGGCGCGCGTCGCATGCAAGAGAAACCTGTCCAACCAGCCCCGAGCCGTCAGCGGGTCACAGCAGTCCCAATTGGCGAAAACTGGCATCGAGCTCTTTCCCGATCACGACGTGATCGTGGATCTTCACGCCCACCGCCCGCAACGCCGCCGCAATCTGGCGGGTCATATCAATATCCGCCTGAGACGGCGTCGGATCGCCGCTCGGATGATTGTGCACCAAGATCAGAGCGGACGCATGAAGCTCCAAGGCGCGTTTGGCGACCTCGCGTGGATAAACCGGGACGTGATCTACGGTCCCGCGTTGTTGCTCCTCGTCAGCGATCAGCACGTTCTTCTTGTCCAGAAAGAGGATGCGAAACTGCTCGGTCGGCAAATGCGCCATCGACGCCTTGCAATACGCCATCAGCGACGCCCAACTCGACAGCGCAGGCTTCTTGAGAACCCTGGTCTGCGTCAGACGATGCGCCGCGGCCTCCACAATCTTGAGTTCGAGAATAGCCGCATCGCCCAACCCGTCGATTTCGCGCAACCTTTCAGGTTCCGCAGATAGCGCGCCGTTGAAGTCGCCGAACCGATCAATCAGGCGCTTGGCGAGCGGTTTGACGTCGCGCCGAGGGATCGCGCGAAACAAAACCAGCTCCAACAACTCATAATCTGCAACGGCTTTTGTCCCGGCGGACATGAACCGCAACCGCAGTCGCTCGCGATGACCGTGACGATGATCCGACGGCTTCGCCGGCTCTTTCTCGCCGCCCGCGCCCAAAGGATCTTCACTCATAACGGTCTCAACGATCCCAAGTGGGGTGGAAGCGGCCGGCGGGCGACAGCGTGAATATCTCAACGCCATCCTCGGTCACGCCGACCGAGTGTTCGAACTGAGCCGAGAGCGACTTGTCTCGCGTCACCGCAGTCCAGCCATCGTCGAGGATCTTCGTTTCCGGTCGGCCGAGATTGACCATAGGTTCAATCGTGAAGAACATCCCTGGGCGCATCTCGGGACCAGTTCCCGAACGTCCGTAGTGCACGACAGACGGACTGTCGTGGAAAACGCGGCCCAAGCCATGCCCGCAAAAGTCCCGCACGACCGAACACCGTTCGCCTTCGACGTAAGACTGAATCGCGTGGCCGATATCTCCGAAGCGCGCCCCAGGTCGAACAACGGATATGCCGCGCATCAGCGCCTCGTGCGTGATGTCGATCAAGCGCGACGCCGGCCCCTTGGGCTTGCCGGCGACGTACATCCGGCTGGTGTCGCCGAACCAACCGTCCAGGATCACCGTCACGTCAATGTTGAGAACATCGCCGGTCAACAATCTGTCGTCGTCGCGCCGCTTCTCCAAGTCCCGCGAAATCGTCTCGGATTTCGTTTTCGGAACCGGATTGCCTGGAATGCCGTGGCAGACGACGTGATTGATCGAGATACACGACGACTTGGTGTAGCCGCGATAACCGAGCGTCGCCGGCGTGGCTCCCGCCTCGATGATCTTTTCGTGGATGATCTCGTCCAGCTCGCCTGTCTTCACGCCCGGCGCGACATGCGGGGCGATCTCATCAAGGATCCGCGCGGCCAACGCCCCGGCCGCCCGCATGCCGGCGAAATCTTCCGGCGCGTGCAATTTGATGCCATCAGGCGTGCGATCGACGTCTTTACGCAAGTTGGGCTCCATTATCCACGCGCCGCGACGTCGCCGCGCACGCGCTGCGGACTGAGAGTGTTTTGGGTCATGTGCCCGCGCGGATCAAGGCGCAGGCCATACTTAGTGAGACTTCTTGCCTATCGCCAATCATCCGAAGGCGGCGAGAGAAACCACACAAACAAGACCAGAACGACGATGCCCAGACCAAGCGTCGGGTAGTCATGCGCGAGCGCGGCGCCCAAGATCCCGCCGCCGAGATAAGCGACCTCTTGCCACCGTATCCTCGGCTTTCGCGGCCCGTCCGGCATTCTTCGCATCCCCCCTTGCGCGGCTGTCGACAGCCGCGTCCGTCGATCACATTTCGATCGGCATCGGTTGATCCAGAATGATCTCGGCGTCAGGCGACGTCGGCGCTACGAACCGGCAAGCGTAAGCGATCGCCTCGACGCCGCGCCCGCGCGCCCGCTCAAACGCCTCCGCATAGCGCGGGTCGACGTCCGCTGCGAGGCGAAACCGAGCGCAATCGTCTCGTTGGATCAGGTACAGCATCACGGCGCGGCATCCCTGCCCAACCATGTCGCCAAGCTCTTCAAGATGCTTCGCGCCGCGCGCGGTCACCGCGTCGGGAAACTCCGCCCAGTCCTCATCGCGGCGCATATGGACGTTCTTCACCTCGACATAGGCGTCGGGCAGTCCGTCCTGGGTCAGCAGAAAATCGACGCGGCTGTTCTGGCCGTACTTCACCTCGCGCCGCACACCGCTATAGGCGGCCAGCTCTGGGATTGACTGCGTCCGCAGCGCCTCTTCGACGATCCGGTTCGGATGAGCCGTCGACACCCCGCTCCACCGTCCATCTGGCAGCTCGGCCAGCTCCCACGTGTACTTGAGCTTGCGCTTGGGATCGTCGTTTTTCGACAGCCATATCGCCAGACCGGGCTCTTTCAGACCCCACATCGACCCAGGGTTGGCGACATGCGCGGTGATCTCCTCGCCGCTCTCCAGACGCGCATCGGCGAGGAACCGCTTGTAGCGGCGGATGAGGGTGGCCCGGACGAGCGGTTGAGGCAGCAACATGTCGCCCGGATACCGTCTAAAGGTCTCCGCGTCTCCAGGAAAAGCTACCTGTCCACGATTCCCGCGGTTTCGACCGCAGCTCGCAAAAGCACATTCGCGCCAGCCGCCGCCCAGTCGGGCGTGATGGCTTCAGCCTCGTTGTGCGACAGGCCGTCGACACAAGGGCAGAAGATCATCGCAGTGGGCGCGACCGAGGCGATGTGGCACGCGTCGTGACCTGCGCCGGAGATCATATCGCGGTGCGAGAGCCCTAACGCCTCGGCCGCCGATCGAAGCCGCGCGAGACAGGCCTCGTCAAACGCGACAGGCTCATGCGCTTCAACGGGAGCGATTTCGGCGACGACCCCGTTGGCGGCGGCGATCTCCGACACGCGCTGCTCAAACGCGCCGCGCATCGCATCGAGCGCGTCCTGCTTGGGGTGTCTCAGATCGACGGTGAAGTCCGCCTGACCCGGGATCACATTCCGCGAGCCCGGCGCCGCCGACACGTAGCCGACGGTGCCCACCGCATCCGGAGCACGCTCTTGGGCGATGTCTTCGATCGCCGAGATCATGCGCGCCGCCGCGACCATCGCATCTTGACGGCGCGGCATTGGCGTCGTGCCGGCGTGGCTGTCCTGACCTTTGACGACGACGTCGAGCCAGCACAGCCCCTGGGCATGGGTGACAATGCCGATATCGATCCCCTCGGTCTCCAAAATCGGTCCCTGTTCGATGTGCAGCTCGAAGAAGGCGTGAAACGACCGATGGCCGACCGGCAACGGTCCCTCAAACCCGATCCGACGCAGCTCCTCGCCAAAGACAAGGCCGTCTCGATCCGTCAGAGCCTTGGCCCAAGCCTCCTCATAGACGCCGGCGAACACCCCTGAGGCGAGCATCGCCGGCGCGAAGCGAGCGCCCTCCTCATTGGTCCAATTGACGATCTCGATGGGGTGTTCCGTCTGGATCTCCAGGTCGTTGAGCGTGCGAACAAGCTCCAACGCGGCCAAGACGCCCAGCACGCCATCGTACTTTCCGCCCGTCGGCTGCGTGTCCAGATGGCTGCCGACGGCGACAGGGTCCAAAGCCGGGTCCGCGCCCTCGCGCCGCGCGAACATGTCGCCCATGCTGTCGGTGCTGACCGTCATGCCGGCCGCCTCGCACCATTGCTGAAACAGCCGACGCCCCTGGCCATCCAGATCGGTTAGGGTCTGCCGGTTGCATCCCCCTTTGGCCGTCGCGCCAATCTTCGCCATCTCTTCCAGGCTGTCCCAGAGGCGGTCGCGGTTGACAGCGAGATTGCCATGTATCGCCATGCCGTCTCTCCCTTTTTTGTCTCTGCTGCGGCGCTGACTTGACGCCGCGCGCCGGCCATCGCCCTGACGCCCGCCGGCCTTGCGGAGCACCTACGAGCTTGACTGCGCGCCCATGACGCCGCATGCGCTGCCAAACCCAAACGAAACTCGAGCCGATGTTGTGACCGAAAGCGTTATTGAAGACCGTCAGCCCACCGCCGCCATTCTCGTCATCGGCGACGAGATCCTGTCGGGCCGCACGCAAGAGGGCAACGCTCATTTTCTCGCAGGCGTCCTGACCGAGATCGGCGTGGCGCTCCGGCAGATCCGCTGCATCCCCGATGACAAGGACACGATCATCGCGGCCGTGCGCGAGCTCAGCGCGCAGATGGACTATGTCTTCACCTCCGGCGGGATCGGGCCCACGCATGACGACATCACGGCGGACGCCGTGGCCGCGGCGTTTGGCGCTCGGATCGGAGTGCGCGACGACGCAAAGCGGATCTTGTTGGACTACTACGGGCCGGAGAACCTGAATGAGGCCCGGTTGCGGATGGCCCGCATCCCCGACGGTGCCGAGCTTATTCGCAATCCCGTCAGCCATGCGCCCGGCTTCATCTTGCGCAATGTCCATGTGATGGCGGGGGTGCCGAAGATCTTTCAGGCTATGGTCGAGGGATTGCGCGGCGCGCTCGCGGGCGGCAAACCGACCCTGTCGCATTCGTTTCAAGCCTACATCGTCGAGGGCGCCGTCGCCGCGCCTCTCCGAGAGATCGACGCGCGCCATCCCGACGTCAGCTTTGGCGTCTACCCTTACTATCGGCTGGAAGGCGGACCCGGTTGCACGATTGTGGCCCGCTCAACCCATCCTGCCGATCTCGCGGCGGCGGCACAGGACGTCAAAGCCTTGCTCGATGACTTGGATGTGCGGGTCGTCATCGAAACGAAGCCGCGCTAAAGGGCCTTGCGTCGGCGTGAACGGCGCCTAATGTCCAGCGCTCGCGTCCGTCGCCCGCTTGATGGAATTGGTAGACATAGCGGACTTAAAATCCGCAGCCTTCGGGCGTGCCGGTTCGAGTCCGGCAGCGGGCACCACAGCGCTTCGGACAGAACGCGCAGCACTCAAGGCATTTCAGGGCGGCGGCGGTTTCGCGTGCGAGACCGTGAGAGCCCTTCGCTGCGGATCCATCTGTCTCGCGGCAGTCACCCTCGCCGACGCCTCCAACGGGGCGGCCTGGCCGTCCGGCGCGCCGTCGCGCTTGTTCGGCGCCAAAGTCAAAGCTGCAATCGATGCTCGGAGAAAGGCTGCTTGATCCGCGGAGATCCGACGATTTGGAGGTCAGGCGTTGCGTCCGCTTTGCGGCCGAAGCGGCGTTATTCGACCAAGCCCGCGCCACTGCGCCAACTTCGATCGATCCATGCTTGCTCTTGCGCAGGCGAAAGAGGCTCGCCCGCGACCAGCGCGTCGAGCAGGCTGTCGAGCGCCCGCGCCGCTGGACCGGATGCAGGGGCGTAACCCTCTGAACCAATTGGCGTCATCGGCGCGGCGACGAGCATCTCGACCTCCCAGCTGGCGTCGTCGCTGCGGCAGGCGACCCCGAACTCCAGCTCATTCGGCAACGAGCCGAACACTTCGAATTCGCGGCAGGGCCGACCTTGGCCGTCCAAGAAGCTGAGCATCGGTTGAACGCCGTTCTCCGACACCTGTCCCGATGGCAAGGTCTCCAGCACAGCGTGCAGATGACCATCCTTCGGCGCGACGCCGAGGTTTGCGACATCCGACCCAATCGGCGCACCGCCCAGCCAAAGCGCGCCGGCGCTCACGCCGATCGCCAGCGCGACCGCAGCGGCGGCGGCGAGCCGTACGGGGCCCGCCAAGAGACGTCTGGTTTGCCGTTTCGGTCCGCGGAGAGTCGCAACCTTTCCTGGCTCTCCGAAAATGGCGGCTTCGATCGGCGCTGGGGTCGGCTCACGCAACGGGACGTCGAACGCCTCCCGGCTCAACCGGCGCAAGTTGCGAAGATCCTCCGCCAGCGCGGCGGCGCGCGGGTCGTCCTCCACAATCTGGTTCAGCCGTTCGACCTCGCCCGCGTCTTCGATCGACTTATCAATCAGGGCGGCGATCTGTTCCTCGGTCCAGTCAGACCCGGCTGTTCCCGTCATCACGTCTCCTCCCGAACCAGGGGCAACAGGCGCGCCCGAGCGCGCGACAAGCGGCTCATAACGGTGCCGACCGGCGTTTCGAGAACAGCGGCGGCCTCCTTGTAGGAATACCCTTCGATCGCGACGAGCACGACCACAGCGCGCTGCTCGTCTGGCAATTCCGCGATCGCTTCGCGGACCCGTTCGAGGGTCATGCGGTCTTCGGAGCTGCGCGCCCCGACGCCACCGTCGCTGAGGCGATCGACCGCCTCCGGATCGTTGACCCCGCGCCGGCTGCTTCGGCGACGCTCGTCGAGAAAAGTCGTCTGGACGATCCGAAACATCCAGCTGTCCAAGCGCGTGCCCAACTCGAACTGGTCGAGCCGGGAAATCGCTTTCAGACAAGCGGTCTGCACCAGGTCATCTCCATCTTCGCGGCTCCCGCAGAGCGCGTAAGCGAACCGTCGGAGCCGCGGCACGAGAGCCGCGATCTCGCCTTTGAGCGCGTCAGGCATCGACTGTCAGGTCTCGTTGCTGGAACCGTGTCCATCTGGCTGTAAGAACGCCGTTGGAGAAAGTCTATTCCACCAGCTGCGGAATTCTTTGCTGCGAAAACCGTTTTAGCTGGAGTTGACGCCGGCGCGACCGTCGAGCGGCGAGCGAACGGAGTGCTCAGATGCGGACGATACTGATCCTGATGTTGGTCTTTCTTCTCACGGGCGTTCGAGCCGATCCTGACTTCGGAGCGCTGCGCATCGCGCCGTCCGCCGCCGTCGCCGATGTCGGAGATGGAGACGGTGGCGACGGAGACGGCGGAGGCGATGGCGGCGACGGTGATGGCGGCGACGGCGGCGACGGCGATGGGGATGGCGGCGATGGCGACGGCGGCGATGGCGACGGCGGCGATGGGGATGGGGATGGCGATGGCGATGGCGACGGCGACGGCGACGGCGACGGTGATGGGGATGGCGAAGGCGAAGACGGCGACGGTGATGGCGGCGACGGCGATGACGGCGATGACGGCGATGACGGCGATGATGGCGATGACGACGCCGGGGACGACAATGATGACAACGATAACGCCGATGACGACGATGATGATGACGAAGACGACGACGGCGACGAAGA
>CALDSD010000018.1 GCA_937911325.1 uncultured Neomegalonema sp. | reverse complement strand
GCGCCGTTGGCGCCGCCGCGTTTGTCGGAGCCGCGGAACGTCCGGGCGCTGTCCCAGGCGGTGGCGATCATTTCGGCGGCCGACAGACCGCTGCCTTCGATCTTCGCTTTCGCCGCCGCGACGTCGTAGCTGGTCGAGCCGGCTGGGATCGGGTCTTGCCAGATCAGATCCTCGCCCGGGACGTCGGGGCCATAGTAGTTGGCCCGTGGGCCCATGTCGCGGTGGGTCAGCTTGAACCAGGCGCGACCGAACGTGTCGGCGAAATACTCGGGATCCGCGCGGAACTTCTGGCAGATCTCGTTGTAGATCGGATCGACCTTCATCGCCATGTCGGCGTCAGTCATCATCGGCATCGCGCGGCCCGAGGGATCGCTCGGATCGACTGGCATTTCGTCTTCCGGCATATTCACCGGCTTCCACTGGTTCGCGCCGGCGGGGGATTTGGTCAGCTCCCACTCGTAGCCAAACAGGTAGTCGAAATACCCCATGTCCCACTGGGTCGGGTGTTTGGTCCAGGCGCCCTCGATGCCTGACGTAAAGGCCTCTGCGGCTTTGCCCTGTTGCCCCGGGTTCGCCCAGCCAAAGCCCTGCGCGTGGATAGGGCCGCTTTCCGGCTCGGGTCCGATCTGATCGTGCGCGTCGCCGCCGCCATGGGCCTTGCCGACGGTGTGGCCGCCGCAGGTCAACGCTGCGGTCTCTTCGTCGTTCATCGCCATGCGCGCAAAGGTCTCGCGCACATGCAGCGCCGTGCGGGCAGGGTCCGGATTGCCGTTCACGCCCTCCGGGTTCACGTAGATCAGACCCATGTGCACCGCGGCGAGCGGGTTATACATCGTCGACGGGTCGTTCAGGTCGCCGTATCGGTTTTCGCTCGGCGCCAACCATTCGTTCTCAGCGCCCCAGTTGATGTCCGTCTCGGGTCCCCAGATGTCCTCGCGGCCAAAGCCGAAGCCGAAGGTTTTCAGGCCCATGGACTCATAGGCCATGTTACCGGAGAGAATGATCAGGTCGGCCCAGCTCAGCGCGTTGCCGTACTTCTTTTTCACAGGCCACAGAAGACGCCGCGCCTTGTCGAGGCTGGCGTTGTCCGGCCAGGAGTTCAGCGGCGCGAAGCGGATGTTGCCCGTGCCGGCGCCGCCGCGGCCGTCGCCCATGCGGTAAGAGCCCGCTGCATGCCATGCGAGGCGGATCATCAGACCGCCATAGTGGCCCCAGTCCGCCGGCCACCAGTCCTGGCTCTCCGTCATCAGCGCTTTGACGTCTGTCTTGACCGCCTCGTAGTCGAGGGCCTTCACCGCGTCACGGTGATTGTAGTCCGGGTCCATTGGATTGGTCCGGGCGCCATGCTGGTGGAGGATGTCGAGATTGAGCGTGCTCGGCCACCATTTGGTGACGGGCGCCGCCACCGCCGTGTTGCCGCCATGCATAAATGGGCACTTCATGTCGCCGTCCATTGGACTCTCCATTGATTCCTTATGCACGGAATATGGAGCGGTCTGGAGCTTAGGGCTAATCGATTGAATCGAATTGCGCGATAGAGATTGGCTAAGTGGACAAGCACTCGACGTCGACGCTTTTCGGCGCTGCTTTTCGGAGCGTCTCGGAAACAGCGCGCGCTTCGCCTCGGGCTTCGGCTCCGCGGCGTGCGACGAGGACGATCCGCCGTGCGGCGGGCGGCGACAATGGCTTGATCGCTGTGCCGTCGTTCTCTCGCGTGGCCAGGGCTGGCATTAATGTCGTGCCCTGACCTGCGGCGACAAGCCCCCGCAGCGTCTCCAGGCTGGTGGCGCGCGTGTCTTCCCGATTGGGCGCGCCGGTCCCGCAAAGCGTAAGCGTCTGATCACGTAGACAGTGCCCTTCCGCGAGCAGGAGAACTTTTTCCTCCGCCAACGCGGCTTGCGTCGTCCTCGCTTTCTTCGCCAAAGGATGCTTTTCCGGCAGCGCGGCGTAGAAGGGCTCGTCGAACAACGGATGGGCTTCTAGTCCCGGATCGTCGATGGGCGCTGCGGCGATGGCCCAGTCAATCTCCCGCCGTCGCAGTCGGTCAATCAGGCGTTCTGTGATCTCTTCGAGGCAAATAAGCTCGAGCCTCTCATGCGCATTCCGAAGCGCAGGCAGAGCCCACGGCAAAAGATAAGGGCAGAGCGTCGGAATAACCCCAAGACGCCGTGGGCCAACCAACGGCGCGACCCGATGTTGAGCGACGCCGAGGATCGCATCCGTTTCGGAGAGGATGCGTCGCGCACGCTCCAGAACCTTTTCACCCAGCGGCGTCAGCGCGGCGCCTCCGCCACGCTCAAACAGCGGAGCGCCAAGAAACCCTTCCAACTTGCGCAGCTGCGCCGACAGCGTCGGCTGCGAGACCCCAGCGGCTTCGGCCGCGCGACCGAAGTGGCCGTGCTCGGCGAGTGCGACGAAGTATCGAAGTTGGGCGAGGGTCATTTCGGCGTTGCGTCAAGGCTGAGGAGATTTTTTGCGCGGTCAGCGCGTCGCCATCCATATCAAGGGAACTGGACCACGCAGGTCAACGGCGGGTTCTGGCGCATCGATCGGCGGGGCGCCCAGCCGCGACCCGAATCCAAGCGCCTCCACGGACGCGTTTCTCCTGGGCGCGCCTCAGATCTTGGAGAAGTCGCCGCTGCGGCCGGCCCCGTCGCGGAAGCGCGCGGCGCCGCCGGCGCCCTCGTTGCGGATCGCGTCGACGCCGTTCGCCCATTCGACTTTCAAACCCTCGCGGACAGTCATCCCACGGGTTTCGATGATCGACCGACGATCAGCCAGCACCGCTTCTTGTGGAAAGCGAGCAATCTCGCGCGCCATCGCTTCGGCGGCCTCCCGCGCGCCGCCCTCGG
Source organism: uncultured Neomegalonema sp. (assembly GCA_937911325.1). GTDB lineage: Bacteria > Pseudomonadota > Alphaproteobacteria > Rhodobacterales > Rhodobacteraceae > CALDSD01. The sequence continues at coordinate 39,058 of CALDSD010000018.1, read as the reverse complement.
GAACGATCTTCTCGCACAAACCGATCTGATAGCATTCGTCCGCAGGCACCTTGCGTCCGGTCAAGGTGATCTCGAGCGCTTTGCCCTGTCCGACGAGTCGCGGCAGACGCACCGTGCCGCCGTCGACCAGTGTAATGCCCCAGCGTCGGCAATAGACGCCGAGATAGGCGGTCTCCGCCATCACGCGGATATCGCACCAGAGCGCGAGCTCCATGCCCCCCGCCACCGCCGGGCCCTCGATCGCGGCGATCACCGGCTTTGAGAGCTCCATGCGCGAGGGCCCCATCGGGCCACGCGGCGCCGGCGCTGATCCGACCGGGAATGCGAGTTGATCGACGAGCTCGTGCTCGAAGGCGTCGCGGTCCATCAGCGTCGAGGCGTATTTCAGGTCCCAGCCGCCGCAAAAGGCGCCGCCGGCCCCGTAAAAGACGCCGACCTTTGCGTCGCTGTCGTCGAACGCTTCGAACGCGGCGACCAGCGCGTTCGCGGTTTCAGGATCCACGGCGTTACGCGCCTCAGGTCGGTCGTTGACGATGGTCCAGACATCTCCGTCTTTCTCAATTCTCACGGCCATGGGATCCTCCTTCAGCGGTTCTAGAAATATAACAGTGTTATATTTCAGGCTAAGTGAAGGTCGATGAGAACGTCAAGCACCTTCCGAGCGTCGGTTTGTAGCGATTGATCTCGGCGCGCGCGCGCGATCGTCAGGGCCCCGATGAGGGCTGCGAACAGGCTGTGCGCCCTCTCAATCGGGCTATGTTCTCGTGTTCGGGACGATGCGGCGAGACGTTCGAAACAGGCGGTGAAGATCTCGATCGTCTCGTTAAGCGCATCGTTGAGAGCCGCGTCGCGCTCGCTGCCAAGACCGGTCCGGCCATCCGGTTCAAACAGGTAGAGACCCAGTCGAAACTCAAACAAATGCGATTGATAATATTCAAAAAATGCTCTTGTCGCCGCCCTGAGCGCCTGATCGGGGCTCGCCTCCCTTGCGACGGCTGCCGCGACGACTGCGGAAAGCTCGCCGAGGCTTTCCTCGAGCAGTGCGGCGTAAATCTCTTCCTTGCTGGAGAACGACGCGTAGATTGCGCCGGTCGTGCATCCGGCCGCGGCTGCGATCGGACGCAGCCCTGCGCTGAGACCGCCGTGCTTCTCGAACACTGTGCGCGCCGCCGACAGGATCCGTCGGCGGCGCTCTTTCGTCTTCGTTTCTCGCGTCTCGTCGGACATGTCTCTCTCCTCTGCGTAACGATGTTACACGATTGAGGAGCTGATGTCGCCGACGCGGCGGCTGTCATCCGCGCCGGGTCAGGCCGCGTCTTTATTCCAGTCGAATTTTGCAAACGGCGCGTCGACCGGCGTGTCGGCGATGTGGTTCACGTAATTCGAGATCACCTTGTGGCTCAGACCAAGGATCACGTCGAACACGTTGCGTTTGGTAAAGCCGGCGGCCAGGAACGCGTCGATCTCTCCAGCGTCGACTTCGCCGCGCTTTTCGGTGACGGAAAGCGTGAACTGGCGAAGCGCCTCAAGCCTTGCGTCGGGGAGAGTCTGGCCCGCACGCAGAGCATCGACGACGTCTTCCGAAACGCCGTCCTTCAGCGCCAGGAATGTGTGTGCGGGCACGCAGTAATGACACGAATGATAGACGTTGATCGTCAGCCAGACGACGTGCCGCTCGTCGGTGCTCAGCGAGGAAGCGCTGAAGAGGTCATTGAGCTGCCCATACGCCTGATAGAGTACCGGGCTCTCCGCGAGAACGGCGTGAAGGTACGGCAACATGCCGCCGAATCTCATCTGCGATGCTTCGATCAGCGGTTTGGCTTCCGCGCTCGCGGTTTCCGCGGTGTATCGTGTGAATTCAACCATCTGGTTCTCCTGTCTTTGCGCGCGCCGCCGCCTGTGCGTTCGCGGCGCTCCCAACGCCAGAAGACTTGTGGATCGTCAGCCGAGTTCTCAACTGTACGGTTCAAAACTTTTCGGAGTGCTCTCGGGAACGTGAAAACGCCCTTGCGGCGCGATTAAGTTCGGGGAACCGCCATGTAGGTGCCAAGCCCAGAGGCGCAGAGCGTCTCCGCGCCGTCAGAGCCTAAGGCGTACACATCCATCTGGCAGATCGTCAGCGTCTTGCCGGCGCGCACCGCCTCCCCGCGAACCACAAGAGCGTCCCCTGCGCCTGGCGCCAGCAGATTGGTCTTGAACTCCACAGTGAGAACCTGTCGATCGGCCGGCATGAGCGACAGCGCGGCGAATCCGCCAGCGACGTCGATCAGCGTCGCGGTCGCGCCGCCATGAAAAAAGTCGTGATGCTGCGTTAGCTCGGGCCGCTTCGGCAGCTGGATCTCCACATATCCGGGCTCGACCGTTTCCAACTGCGCGCCAAGGAGACCCAGGAAACGCTGCGCCTGGAACGTGTCGCGCACCGAACGTTCAAAGTCTGGGTTGGCCGGCGCCAAGGATGCCATCGCTCAAGTCCTTCTTTTCATTCTCGCGTCGACGGGTTCGCGCGAAAGGGCATGGGGCGCGACCAGCAAACGACGCGGAAACGCACGCACCTTCTCGCCAAGTAGGAACGCGGTCGCGCCGCCACCCAAAAGTGGATCAAAGGTCGGGTCCGCAGCGTCCAAACCGCCCGTGTAAGCGCCGAAGGCCGGAAGGATCAAACGCCTCTCGTCCAAGAGGAAACAGCGACGGCTCAAGCGACGACCGCGAACGAACAGAGTCGCTTTCGGGTGATAATGGCCCGACACTTCAAAGGCGGAGCTCACCGGCGCCGCGATGTGACGAAACACGAGCCCGGCCGCGCCGTGTTCATCTGCGAACTCCCCACCGAGACGCGCCGAGAGCGCATCATCTCGGATTGGGTCGTGATTTCCCGCCACCCAGATCCAACGCCGCCCTCCCTGCAGAACTCGCAGCGCGACGATGTCTTCTTCGGTCAGCGCCGCGGCTGCGCGCGGGTCGTCAAAACTATCCCCGAGGCAGAGAACCGTTTCAGGCGCGCAGGCCTCGATCTCGTCGCGCAACCGATCGAGCGTCTCCACCGTGTCGTAGGGCGGCAGGAAGGGGCCGCCGCGCCGCGCCGTCCGCTCCGACTTTCCAAGATGCAGGTCGGCGACACAGAGCAGGCGCTGATCGGCCAGCCAGAGCGCGCCGCTCGGGCGGGCCTCAAGCGCGTTTCCGCCGAAGGAAAACCAAAAGGCTCCCCGGTTCGGAGAAGCGTCTTGATCTGGGTGTCTCGCAATAGCGCGTCGATTCATCCGCGCATCAATGCGAGGTCTGGCGCGCTTGGCAAGCAGAACGGGGCGTTGCGTTGCTCAAGCGAGACTAGAATGTTTTTGCCACGTCATACATCACCGGCTCGAAGCTGCGACACAGCTCGTTGATCCGCCGATTTCGCTTCCGCATCTCGGTGGTTCGCAACATTACCAGAAAGTCCTCGCGGCGCCGCCACTGCGAGTAGTTTGCGATCCGCGTCTGGGCGTCGTTGACGTGAAGCGCCGCCGAGATAAACCCGGGCTGGCGGCTGATGACTTTCTCATAGGCCGCGTCGAGTTCCTCGAGCAGATCGCTGAACGCTCCCGGATTGGTCTCGAAGGTCGTGATCACGGTTTGAAGGGTCTGGCCTTTCTCAATCGTCGGCATCGCATCCTCCTTGTGGCGCGGCCCGAGGCGCAAGTGCGTAGAGCCCGCCCGGTGACAGGAAGAGTACATCAAATGCGGGCGCTAATGACCGTTCTCCTTCAGAGAGGCCATGCGGCGCAGCTGCTCCGGCGAGCAAACCGAGACGATCAAGCCGTCGATGAACCGCCAGGCGTTCTCGGCGATGGCGTTCAGCGTGGCCGGAGGTTGATCGAGATTGCCGCGGATCTGCGCGGCGAAGTCCGCACACGCGTCTTTCAGCGTTCGTCTTTGCCGGCGGTCCGCATCCGCGAGCCAAAGATAACCGTCGAGCGCCTCGTCGCACCCGTCTTCCGTCGCCAGGTGCAGCCCTTTCGCGGCGTCGAGCGAAGCCCCGTCCGCATAGGTCGCTGGCAGCCCGAGCTTCAGATAGGGTATGGCGCGGTTGAAGTCAGAGAAGACGCCGTCAGGACTGGCTGGCGACGTCCAGACATGCACCATCGCCAGTCGGCTCCGCGTCACGCCATCGTCATCCTGAAAGCGGCTGTTGGCGAAGCGCTGGGCAACCCATCGAGCGAGGGGTCGGCTGTCGAGGCCTTCGTCGATGACCTGCTGCGCATTGTGGACGTGCCACCGGTCCTCGGACCCGGCAAAGCCGTCGGGCAAGGCCTCGCCCTCAGCGATGCGAACAACGAAGGCGACGCCCGTCAGCACCTTCTCGCCATCGATGGTCGTGTACATCAAGTTGGTCGGCCGAGAAAAGTCGAGCGGCTCTCCGCCGATATAGTCGCGCTCGTCTCGATTGCTCCAATGCTCGCCCATCGCTGGCACGTCGCGGGTCGTTCGCCGCCACCCGTCTTTTCGGGCGGCCGCTGGATCCTGATACGTCTTGATCGCGGCCGCGACCATCGCGAGCTGACCCTCCAGCGTATCGGCGGGCGTTTTCGTCTGCGCGTTCGACGCAGCGGACAACGCAAGGGCTGTGGCGAGGGCGGTCAGGCCAAGCGCCAAGGCGCGGGGCGGAAAAGCGCGCATCGGGAACCTCCGTCTGAGAGCTCCCAAAGCTGGCTGTCGCCATGCGCCGATTTCGCGGCTGGCGTGTAATCGGTTGTAACAGCGCGTTGCGCATCGTTTGGCGTCAGGATGGAGGCTTCAGCTCGTAGATCGACACCAACACGTCGCCCTCAGGCGTTCGGGCCGGCGTCGTCACTCGGCGATAGCCGTCGCCCTCAAAAGCGTCGAGGCGATCCCAATGCGCCGGCAGGTCCGCCGACTCGAAAATGTGCACTGCGATCTCAGGGCCTTCCGGGTTCAGGTAGATGCCAGGGCAGCCATGGGCCGCGCCCCAACCTTCTTCGGCGAGGTCTCCGCGAACCACGCCAGTCGACCAGGCGCCGTCCAGATCCGCCAACTCGTGATGGTTCACCTGCCCGGGAGCCAGAGTTCCATATGTCGCCAATCGATGGGCCGCCATGATGCGTAGATACCGCCTGCGTAAGAAAGGCCTGAAGTCTCGTAACGCATCTTATGTCTGGCGGCGACCATTTCGCAGGCCGGGTGTCAGATCACCGGGCGGCGCGGCGGTGATCAGGATGCAGACATCTGCCCAGGATGTGTTCGCTCGCGCCGATCACATCGGCGCTCGATCCGACGATCAGGGGGTCGGGGCGCCCGACCACGCGATAGTCTTTCTCCGGATAAGGAAGCGAGTACAAGAAGTGCTTCATGCAGTTGAGCCGCGCCCGCTTCTTGTCGTTCGACTTGATGATCGTCCAAGGCGCGTCGGCGGTGTCGGTATAGAAGAACATCGCTTCCTTGGCTTCGGTGTAGTCTTCCCACTTGTCGAGCGACAGCCGATCAATCGGCGAGAGCTTCCACTTCTTGAGCGGCTCCACCTCGCGCGACTTGAAGCGCCGATGCTGTTCGTCTTGCGTGACCGAGAACCAGTACTTGAAGAGCAGAATGCCGCTGCGCACCATCATGCGCTCAATCTCAGGCGTCTGCCGCATGAACTCCAGATACTCGTTGGGCGTGCAGAACCCCATGACGCGCTCGACGCCGGCGCGATTGTACCAGGAGCGGTCGAAGAGCACGATCTCGCCGCCTGCTGGCAGCTGGGAAATGTATCTTTGAAAGAACCATTGCGATTTCTCGCGATCAGTCGGCTTGTCGAGCGCGACGACGCGCGCGCCCCGCGGGTTGAGATGCTCTGTGAAGCGCTTGATGGTGCCGCCTTTTCCGGCCGCGTCGCGGCCTTCGAAGAGCAGAACCAGCTTCATCCCCTCGGAGCGAACCCAATCCTGAACCTTGAGCAACTCAACCTGAAGCTCGGCCTTGCGCTTCTCGTAGGAGGCGCGTGAGATCTTTTTCTTGTAAGGGTATTCCCCGTTCTCGAACAGCCGCCGTATCGCATCAGGATCGTGACGCATCTCGGAGAGACTGTTCTGCGGATTGTCCTGTGTCGCTTGGAACGCGGGCTGGTCTTCGGGCGCTTCCGAGATCGGCGTTTTGAGATCCGCGTTCGCGTCGGAGACGACGCCCTGATCGGCGGTTGAGGTTGGCTTTGCGACAACGTCGAGCGACGCCGGCTTCTCAAGGACTTTCTGCATTGCTCTGCTACTCTTTGCGTCTAATATCTGCGGCGAATAGCTGGAATTGTTACAGTTTTGGCCGTGTTGAGCCTTGATGCCTATCAATTTCAAGACGCCTGTCGGACAATTGGGATGTCGTTACTGCGGCTGCATCGCCTCTGCGACGATCGCGTCGGCTTCTTCTTCCAGCAGGCGTTCCTCGGCCCATCCGCCCGACACCGGCTCACGCCCCATCTCGAGCATGATCGGCGCGGCGAGAGGCGAGAGCCCGCGCAGGCGCCGGTGGCGGATGCGCCCGCCGACGCGCTGGAGCATTTCTTCGACTCGGGAGAAATCGACCACGCCGCGCATCGCTTCGCGGCGCGTGATCTCGAGCATCAGATGATCCGGGTCGTGGCGCAGCAGCGTGTCGTAAAGAATGTCCGAGCTGAAGGTCGCCTGCCGCCCCGTTTTTTTTGCGCCCGGAAAACGGCGTTCGATCAGCCCGGACACCACCGCCGCCTGCCGGAACGTGCGCTTCATGACCGAGCTTTCGGCCAACCACTGATCACACCCATCGCGAAGCCCGGCCGGCTCGAACAGCCAGGCCGGCTCCTCGACCGGCGACAAGCCCCAGATCATCACCGCATAGTCGTTGGCGACGAACCCGAGCGGATCTAGGCGCGCCTCCTCAAGCCGCTTCGTCAGCAACAGTCCAAGTGTTTGATGGGCGTTTCGTCCGGCGAAACCGTAGGCGACGAGAAACTCCTTGCCGCCGCGCGGAAAGCTCTCGACCAACAAGCTGTCGGCGGCGGGCATCTCCGAGCGCTCGACCTGCAGGCGCAGCCATTGCGCGACGGGAACGGGCAGATCGGCCCAGGTTTCGCGCGCGTTGAGCATCGCCAGAACGCGATGCGCCAGGTACGTCGAGATCGGCAGCTTGCCACCGGCGAAGACAGGGATCTTGGGCTCCTTACCACCCGCTGCCGAGACCTCTAGAACCATCTCGCGCAACGCGTCGAACCGGACGACCTTGCCGCCGATCAAGAAACTGTCGCCGGGTCGCAGCGTGGCCGCGAACGCTTCTTCAACCTCGCCAAGCTGCGGGCCGCCGCCGCGACGACCCATGCGCACTTTCAACGTCTCCGCTTCGACGATGGTGCCGATGTTCATGCGGATGCGTCGCGCTGCGCGGGGGTCCCGCAAGCGCCACAGGTTGTCAGGCCCTTGAAGCAAGCGTCGCCATTGATCATAGGCGCGTAGGGCGTAGCCGCCGGTTGCGCAGAAATCGAGGCAGCAGTCGAAATCCGCACGGCTCAGCGTGCTGTAGGCGCCGGCCTTGCGCACCTCCTCGAACAACGCGTCCGCATCGAACGGTCCAGCGCACGCGATGAGCAAGAGATGCTGACACAGCGTATCCAGCGTGCCCGGCGGCAGACCCTCGCCGTCGAGCTCGCCGGCTTCGACCGCCTCGAGCGCGGCGCGACACTCAAGCACTTCGAACCGGTTGGCGGGGACTAGGATCGCTCGGCTGGGGGCGTCGTGACGATGGTTGGCGCGGCCGATCCGTTGGACGAGCCGCGTGACGCCTTTCGGCGCGCCGACCTGGACCACCAGATCGACGGCGGCCCAGTCGACGCCAAGGTCCAGCGACGATGTCGAGACGACGGCGCGCAAGTCTCCCGCGGCCATGGCCGCTTCCACTCTCTCCCGGGTCTCTCGCCCCAGCGAGCCGTGGTGCAGCGCAATCGGAAGTGCATTGGCGTTTTCCTTCCATAGCGCTTGGAAGAAGAGCTCGGCCTGCGCCCTGGTGTTGATAAAGACCAGCGTGGAGCCTGCTTCTTCAATCTCGCGCATCACCGCGCTGGCGGCGTACCGTCCGCCCATGCCCGACCAGGGCGGGTCGCCAGCCTCATCCAGGATACGAATGTCTGGATCGGGGCCTGGCGCGGCGAAAACAAGCTCGGCTCGGCCGGGCTCTAGCCAGTCCGCCAGGGCTCTCGGATCTTCGGTCGTGGCGGAGAGCCCGATCCTGCGGTGGTCGGGCGCCAGAGTGCGCAACCGAGCGAGACACAGGGCCAGTTGGTCCCCGCGTTTCAGACCGGCCAAAGCGTGGATCTCATCGACGACCACCGCTCTCAGATCTGCGAACAATCGCGGCGCATGCTCCTGCGCCAAAAGCAGGGCGAGGCTTTCCGGCGTCGTCAAAAGAATATGCGGCGGGTCGACCTTCTGGCGCGCTTTGACGTGGGATTTGGTGTCTCCGGTTCGATCTTCGACGCGAATGGGAAGCCCCATTTCTTCGATGGGGGTCGAAAGATTGCGCCGAATGTCGACCGCCAGAGCCTTCAACGGCGATACGTACAGCGTATGCAGTCCGACCATCGGCGATGCGGTCAGCTCGATGATGGTGGGCAGAAATCCGGCCAGCGTCTTACCGGCCCCTGTCGGCGCCACGAGCAAAGTCGCCGCCTCGGGGCGCGCGCGCGCGAGCAGTTCAATCTGATGGGGATGGGGGCGCCAGTTGCGTCTGGCGAACCACTGCGCGACGGGGGATGGGATCGCGGAGTGTTCGATAGCGTCCAGGGCGGGTCCGTCGGCGTTCATTCGTCGACAGATAGGGCGATCAACTTGCGAGGCCTAGCCGCCGCGACTGCGCGACAGCGCGTTTTCGCCTTAGATGACGCCGGTGGCGCCGAGTTGACCGATCGCGGTCAGGGCTCCGACGAGCGCGAGCACGCTGATCAACCGCTTCGGCTGGTCTGGCATCGCAACATCGATTGCAGGCTTGCGATCGAAGCGGATCTCTCTGGAAAGGTCACGCTGGCCGTAGTGGCTGCGGGCCCAGATCATTGGATCAGAGCCAAAATCCCAGGTCTCCGCGTCGCGAGCGATCTCGATACGCTCGCCCTTTGCTTTCAGGCGCGCGTTCCGCGGCGAAGTCACGCCACGAGCGGCGTCCAGGATGGTGCCGGCGGCTGGTTTTTGCTTCACTGGTTCGACGGAGGCGTCGAACGGATCATAATAGCGCATCTTTCTGTCCCCCATTTCGATCTCGCCGAATCAGTCGGCGAAACTTCCTTGGTGCGAGTGATGGTGAACGCGAAAGCTTTACTGGAGCTTAATGCTAACGGGCTGTTTTGCCCGTTAGGCGAATTTTACGTCGATCCGGTGAGGCCAGTGGCCCGCGCCGTCGTCACGCATGCGCATGGCGATCATTGTCGTCCAGGTCATGAGGCCCTGTTGGGAACTCCCCACACGATTGAAATCGCACGGACTAGATACGGCCCGAATGGTTTCTCTAAGGTTAAGGAAATACGCTATAACGGCAATATTCGCCTAAAAGGTGTAAAGGTCCGCCTCATTCCCGCGGGACACGTCCTTGGATCCGCACAGGTGGTGATCGAAGCAAAGCTCGGCGGGAAGACCGTTCGAGCCATCGTTTCGGGCGATTACAAGCGGCGCTTTGACCCAACTTGCGAACCATTTGAGCCAATGCCGTGCGATCTGTTTGTAACCGAAGCCACATTCGGTCTTCCGGTTTTTCGTCATCCGCCGACCGAAAAAGAGGTTGGGAAGCTCCTCGCCTCGCTTTCCGCCTTCCCCGAGCGAGCGCACGCTGTGGGCGTATACCCGCTCGGCAAATGCCAGCGGCTCATTGCGGAGCTTCGTCGCGCGGGTTGGGATGCGCCGATCTACTTGCACGGCTCTTTGCGCAAACTCACCGATCTCTATCAACGGCTCGGCGTTGAATTGGGCGAAACGCGCGATGCGACGGCATCTGCAAAGGCGGAGATGGCGGGGCAGGTGGTGCTGGCTCCGGCGTCGGCGCTGTCCGACAAATGGGCGCGGCGCCTGCCGGACCCGCTGATCTGCGGCGCGAGCGGTTGGATGACGGTGCGCCAACGCGCGAAACAACGCGGCGTCGAGTTGCCGCTGATCATCTCGGACCACGCCGACTGGGACGAACTGCGCCAGACGGTTGAGGAAGTCGATCCAGAGACGCTTTGGGTCACGCACGGCGCCGAAGAAGCGCTGGTGCACTGGCGGCGCAGCCAGGGATACGAGGCGGCGGCGCTCTCCATCGCGGGTCGCAGCGACGAGGGCGACGCGTGACCCCTTTCGCCCAGCTTCTGACGAGCCTCGTCTTCACGCCGTCGCGCAATGCGAAGTTGCGGCTGCTCATGCGGTACTTCGACAAGGCGCCTGATCCGGATCGCGGCTGGGCCCTGGCGGCGATCGCCGGAGAAATGGATCTGCGCGCGGTTCAGCCCTCGGTCATTCGCGGTCTCGTCGAGGAGCGGGTCGATCCAGTCCTGTTTCGGCTCTCTTATGACTATGTGGGGGATCTGGCGGAGACCGTCTCGCTGATCTGGCCGGCCGAGCCAGAGGGAACATCGGTGCGGCTGTCGGGTGTGGTCGACCAGCTCGCCGCGGCGTCGCGCTCTGAAACGCCGGCGCTTCTGGTGCGGCTCTTCGATCAACTGCCGCCGGAAGAACGGTTCGCCCTCATCAAGCTGGCGACGGGCGGCATGCGGGTCGGCGTCTCGGCCCGCCTGGCGAAGACAGCGCTGTCTGAATGGGCTGGCGAGCAAGGCGTCGACGCGCCGGTTGAACGGATCGAGGAACTCTGGCACGGGCTCGAACCGCCTTATGTGGCTCTGTTCCAATGGCTGTCCGGCGGGGGACCTGAGCCTGACGTCGACCTGTCGCTCGCGTTCCGGCCGATGATGCTCGCGCATCCGATCGACGCAGCGCTCTACTCGGCCGATGAACTCAAGGCCAACGCCGAAAGCGAAGAAGCGACGCGCGCGCGACTGGCGGAACGGCTCGCGCCTTCGGACTTCGCCGCGGAGTGGAAGTGGGACGGCATCCGCGTTCAAGCGGTCGCGACCGACAACGGCCGAAAGATCTACTCGCGAACAGGCGAAGACATCGGCCACTCCTTTCCTGACCTGGTCGAGGCCATGCGATGGCGCGGATGCGTGGATGGCGAACTTCTGGTTGTCCGAGATGGAGAGGTCGCACCGTTCTCCGATCTGCAGAAACGACTGGGACGCAAGACTGTCTCCGCCAAGATGCTCCGCGATTTCCCCGCGCATATTCGCGCGTACGATCTGTTGCATGACGGCGAGACGGATCTTCGGGGCCGACCATTTGCCGAGCGTCGCACGCGTCTGGAAGCCTGGGCGTCGGAGGCCGAGGCTGATCGCCTCGATCTCTCGGGCATTGTCGATTTCGCGCAATGGGACGCTCTTGCGGAGATCCGCGCCGGGGCGCGGGCGGCTGCGCAGGAAGGCTTGATGCTCAAGCGCAGAGACGCCGTCTACGTCGGAGGACGGCCGATCGGCCAATGGTTCAAGTGGAAGCGCGACCCGCTGACTGCGGACTGCGTGCTGATGTACGCGCAACGCGGCCACGGCAAGCGCAGCTCGTATTACTCCGACTATACGTTCGGGGCATGGCGTGGGGGCGAAGACGGGCCCGAACTGACCCCGGTCGGCAAAGCTTATTCAGGGTACACGGACGAAGAGCTGCTCAAACTTGATCGCTGGATCCGAAACAACACGACCGACCGGTTCGGTCCTGTGAGGGCCGTGAAAACGGAGCTCGTTTTCGAGGTTGCTTTCGACGCGGTTCAAGTCTCGACGCGGCACAAGTCAGGCGTCGCGATGCGGTTCCCGCGCATCAAGCGCATTCGCTGGGACAAGCCGGCCCATGAGGCGGACCGGCTTGAAACCTTGCAGCGGATGATCCGCGACTAGGACGACCTAGTTGGTGGTCCCGGTTCCTGTTCCCGTTCCTGTTCCGGTGTCAGGCGTCGTGGCCGAGTCGATCACTTCCTGCACGCCGGATATGTCGACGCCAATCGCCGGCAACACGCCGAGCAGTCCGAACGCGATCAGGAACAAGGCCATGATGCTTTCGAGAAAGTCTTTCTTCACAAGGCCGATCAGCCCGCCGACGAGCGCGAGCAGCGGCAGAAGCGGAATTCCATAAACGTCTGTGGGCATTGGTGTAGCTCCCTTTTTTGGTTCGGGCGCAGGTGAACAGCCGCGTCCCGGGTCGGAGCGTTAACCTCAATCCGCGACAATTTCACGGCTTCGTGATCGACGCGGACCCACAGCGGGAACGGATCGTCTCGACGTCGTTGCGGGATTGCCTCAGCTGGTCGCGAGCCTTCCGCTCAAACCCCAAGCTGCGCCTTGACGATTGGCGCCAGCCCAGTGGCCGCGACCCACAAAAGATAAGCCGCCGCCACATCGCGCAGACCTTTCTCGTTGAAGAGAATGATCAAGCCGCCGAGCAACGCCAGAACCGGCTCCACAGGGATCTGCATCATTTCGCCCTTTCCCAAATTCCCATGACGACAGTGGTAGCGGACGCGGAGCGCCGCGTCAGCCGTCGCCGGCAATTCGAACGCTTGGTTTCGGAAGTGTGGCTTGAAAACCGGAAGGACGGTGACACGTTCCGGATCAGAGAAACGGGTCCTCCGCTTCTCAGGGATCCGGCTGGTCAGGCTTTCCAACAGCTCAGATAGGTCGGGTCCCGCCGATCGGATTGCCGGATCAGCTCTCCTCGATCGGGTAGAAGATGAGCGTGTTGCCGAAATTGTCGGCGACCTTCATCTCCTCAAGGCCCCAGGGCATCTTCTCAAGGCCCGGCTGGGCGTACTTGTACGACTTGCGTTGAAGCGATGCGTGAAACTTTCTCAGGTCGGCCACTGGAATGCGCGCGGTCGAGCCGGGCGTCGCATCGCCGGAATGCTCCGAGAGATGCAGAATGCAATCGCCTAACCGGATTTGAAGGTAGATCGGCGTGTCTGGCTCGAACCTGTGTTCCCAGTCGACGCTGAAGCCCAGAAAGTCGAGGTAGAATTCGCGCGCCTTGCCCTCGTCGAAGATCCGGTGAATGGGAATAGCTGCGTCGAAACTCATCGAGACCTCCCTTAGTGTTCAGCGCAGTTTTCCGAAAACAAAAGGGCCGCCCGAAGGCGGCCCAGCGTGTTCGGGTCCGATTGAGCTCACGCGACGATCATCTGGAACAGGAAGCCCGACATGATCGCACCGGCGACGCCCAGACCCAGATAAACGGCGAAGACCTCACGCTTGACGAGGCTGAAGACCGCGGCCATCGCCGGGATCGAGCTGACCGCGCCTGCGACGAGGAAGGCGACGGCCGCGCCAGGCTGCATTCCTTGCTCGACGAGGCCCGCGACCATCGCCGGGGCGACATAGCCGTTGAGGTAGGCCGGCATCCCGACCAGGGCGGAGATGACGATCGGCGACAGACCTTCGCCGCCGACAACCGACGCGACTGTCTCAGCCGGCATATAGAGGATCAGCGCAGCTTCGAGCATGTAGGCGAAAGCCAGCCAGCGCAGCAGGAAGATACCCTGGGTGACGGCCGTCTCGCGGAACACCGCAACACGCTGTTCTTCCCCCCAGAACCGCCAGATCGGCTTGCCTGACATCGGCGACGGACCGCAGCCGCAGCACCCTTTCTGTTCGACCTTGCGCAGCGGATCGGAAAACGCCCCGCCGGCCATCATCGCCCGCAAGGCGAAGCCGCCGAACAGGCCCAGCGCCACGGCCGCCACGCCTTTGGCGATGGCGTATTCCCACCCCAACGCCGCTGCGGTGATCAGGAACGTCGGCGGGTCCATCAAGGGCGAGGACAGCCAGAACGCCATCACCGCGTAAAGGGGCGCGCCCAGCGCCAGCAGGGCGGCGATGAAGGGGATGACCTCGCAGGAGCAGAACGGCGCGAGCCCGCCGACAAGAGCCGCCACGACGATCATCCGCGAGGGCGAGCCTTTGAACGCTTCAGCGACCATCGTTTCAGCTCCGGTTGCTTTCAGGTAGGCGAGCAAACCGACGGCGATGGCGATATAGATCGACGTTTGCGCCAAGGCGCTCAGCGCGATGGTCATGAACGCGATGATCTGAGCTGGATCGAGCCAAAGAACAATCAGCGGAATGACCGCGATCAGGACCAGAACCCAGTCGATCTTCAGATCGCCTTTCCAGATCGAGTTGAGTGATTGAACGAGAGCGGTCATTCCGCGGCCTCCAAAACAGGGAACTGGTCTCTGGACCCGTTGGGGTCGCGGACACGAACTATGACACGAACACTGAAGTCTGGACGGGTCAGCGCTCTGTCGGCGTGATCGACAAAGGCGCGACACCCAGCGTCTTCCGCGCCGATGTCTCGAAAGCCTGAAACGCGCTCGGTCGCAATGGCTTGCGGCTGTGGAGGCCATTGATCCATCGCGCGGGGCGCGCCCAGCCACTGGCCTGCTCGACCCATCCTGCCGGTTTCAATGTCTGTGGCACGGATCACGCCAAGCCCCCTTTCACAGCTATTCAGCAGCCTGCGCGGCGCTCGCGTCCGCGCAGCACTCTCTCGTCAGATATCCGGCCAGCGCTTCGATCCGTTCGACCTCGGCTCGGCAGATGAGGCTGCGGCCGTCGCGCTCTTGGCTGACAAGCGCGCATTGGCTGAGAAACTTGAGGTGATGGCTCAGGGTCGAGCCAGCCATGCCCAGCCGTTCCTGCAGCGCGCCGACGGTCAATCCTTCAGGGGCTGCGCGCACCAAAGTCCGCACAATCTCCAAACGCGCTTCCGATCCCAGCGCGGCGAACGCCTGCGCCGCGTCGAGGTGGTCCGTGGTTTCTGTCTTTAAATCCATAATTCCAGAAATATCGAAATAATAACGAATGTCAACGATCGCGTACAAAGCGATCGGGGTTTGCGCTGCGCGGAGATCTCGCGCAAAGTTCCCGAGAGCAACTTCGAAAAGTACAAAGCCGCGCCAATTCTGCGGCCTCGTCAAAAACAAGCGCTTGGGAGAAAACGAATGCCGACAGTTTCCATGACCGTAAACGGCAAGGCCGTCGCCAGCGACGTCGAAGGGCGAACGCTTCTCGTAGATTTTCTGCGCGAGAACCTTCGTCTCACCGGCACGCATGTCGGCTGTGACACCTTGCAATGCGGGGCCTGTGTGGTGCATGTGAACGGCGACAGCGTGAAAGCGTGCTCGATGCTGGCGTTGTCAGCCGAGGGAGCGGAGATCACGACGATTGAGGGGATCGCCAACCCGGATGGATCGCTTTCGGTGCTTCAGCGGGCTTTTCAGGATCACCACGGTTTGCAGTGTGGCTTCTGCACGCCCGGTATGGTGATGTCCGCAGCGGATCTTCTGAAGCGCAACGCCAACCCGAGCGAGCGGGAAGTGCGCGAGTGGCTTGAGGGCAATCTCTGCCGCTGCACGGGCTACCACAACATCGTCAAAGCGATCCTCGCGGCCGCCGCTGAAATGCGCGGCGAGAAGATCGCAGCTGAATAACATCGTCGAACAACAAGAATTCCAGCCTGCGCAAAAAACGACGCGGCTGATTGGGAGGACTTGAGATGCCAAGAGATGAAGCTGTCGCCTCGGGCGGTATCGGCAAGGCGGTCAAGCGCCGCGAAGATGTGCGGTTCCTGACCGGGAAAGGCACCTACACGGACGACATGAACCGCCCAGATCAAACCTATTGCGTGTTTCTCAGATCCAATGTGGCGCACGGTCAGATCACGCGCGTGGACACGGCGGCTGCGTCCGCGATGCCGGGCGTCGTGCGCATCTTCACCGGCGAGGATATCGCCGCCGCCGGCCTCGGCGGCGTTCCCTGCGGTTGGGAGATCACCAGCTCAAACGGCGAGAAAATGAAGGAGCCCGCGCACCCGATCCTCGCGCAGGGCAAGGTCCGGCATGTGGGCGATCCGATCGCCGCTGTCGTCGCGGAGAGCCGTGAGGCGGCGAAGGACGCCGCTGAGGCCATCGGTCTCGAAATCGAAGAGATGGGCGCGGTCGTGAACATGACGACGGCGATCCAGGGCCACGGCGCGCCTGTGCACGACGAGGCCGAGGACAACCTGTGCTACGACTGGGATCTGGGCGACAAGGACGCGACCGATGCGGCGTTCGCAAACGCGACGCATGTCACGACTCTGGAGTTCGTGAACAATCGTATGATCCCCAATGCGATGGAGCCGCGGGCGGCGATTGGCGAATACGACGCTGCGCGTGATCAGCACACCCTCTACACCACGAGCCAGAACCCGCACGTGATCCGGCTTTTGATGGGCGCGTTCGTGCTCAACATCCCCGAGCACAAGTTGCGTGTGATGGCGCCGGATGTCGGGGGTGGCTTCGGGTCGAAGATCTTCCACTACGCTGAAGAGGCATTCGTCACCTGGGCGTCGAAGGAGATTGGCCGGCCGATCAAATGGACGGCGGAACGCTCCGAAAGCTTTGTCACGGACGCGCATGGCCGCGACCACGTGACCAAAGCAGAACTCGCGATGGACAGCGAAGGCAAGTTCCTCGCGCTGCGGGCCGACACGCTGGCGAATATGGGGGCCTATCTCTCGACCTTCGCGCCTTGCGTGCCGACATGGCTGCACGGCACGCTGCTCGCGGGCCAGTACGCGCATCCGGCGGTGCATTGCCGCGTCCGCGCGGTTTTCACCAACACGGTGCCGGTCGACGCCTATCGCGGCGCAGGCCGGCCGGAGGCGACCTATCTGCTCGAGCGGCTGATCAACAAGGCGGCGCAGGAGATCGGTCTCGATCAGGTCGAGATCCGGCGCCGCAACTTCATTCGTCCCGACCAGTTTCCTTACGACACGCCGGTGGCGCTTCAGTACGACACTGGCAACTACCTGGCGACGCTCGCACGCGCGCTTGAGATGGCGGACTACGCCGGCTTCAACGCCCGCAAGGCCGAGTCCGCCGCCCGAGGGAAACTCCGCGGCATCGGTCTGAGCTGCTACATCGAGGCCTGCGGGATCGCGCCGAGCTCGTTGGTTGGCGCTTTGGGCGCGCGGGCGGGTCTTTACGAGGCGGCTTCCGTGCGCGTGAATCCGACCGGTTCCGTCTCCGTCTTCACGGGCTCGCACAGCCACGGGCAGGGACACGAGACCACGTTCGCCCAGGTCGTCGCAGACCGCCTTGGCATTCCTTACGAGAGCATTGAGATCGTTCACGGCGACACCGACCGTGTGCCGTTCGGTATGGGCACCTACGGTTCTCGAAGCCTCGCGGTGGGCGGCACCGCCATCGTCAACGCGGTGGACAAGGTGATCGCCAAGGGCAAGAAGATCGCCGCTCACTTGATGGAGGCGTCCGAGGCCGACGTCGTATTCGAGGACGGTCAGTACAAAGTCGCCGGCACCGATAAGGCGAAAGCCTTCGGCGAAGTCAGTCTCGCGGCCTACGTGCCGCACCAGTACCCGATCGAGGACATCGAGCCAGGTCTGGAGGAGACGGCGTTCTACGATCCCAAGAACTTCACGTTTCCGGCGGGATCCTATCTCTGCGAAGTCGAAGTCGATCCCGACACCGGGAAGATCGAGGTGCTCGGGTTCTGGGCGGCGGACGATTTCGGCAATGTCGTGAACCCGATGATTGTCGAGGGCCAGGTGCATGGCGGGCTGGTTCAGGGCTTGGGCCAGGCTTTCATCGAGAACTGCGTCTATGACGAGAACGGACAGCTGCCGTCGGGCTCTTACATGGACTATGCGATGCCGCGGGCTGGCGACTTCCCGAGCTTCGAGGTCGACACTTGCGTGACTGCGTGCACGCACAATCCGCTTGGCGTGAAAGGGTGCGGCGAGGCCGGGGCCATCGGAGCGCCTCCAGCCCTTGTCAACGCGGTTGTCGATGCCCTGTCGGCCTACGGCGTGGACCATATCGACATGCCTCTGAGCCCTCAGAAGGTCTGGGCGACGATACAAGCCGCCAAGCCCGCGATGGCGGCCGAGTAAGCGACGAGATCGGAGACACCCATGTACAATTTCGATTATGTGAAACCGGCCAGCGTCGCGGACGCCGTCGCAGCCCTGCAAGGCGAAGATGCGCAGGCGATCGCCGGTGGTCAGACGTTGATCGCGACCATGAAGCAGCGCCTGGCGCAGCCGCGGACCCTCGTGGATTTGACGGGCATCACGGAGATGCAGGGCATTTCCGTCGACGGCGGAGTGGTGAGCGTTGGCGCAGGAGCGCGCCATGCGGAGGTTGCGGGCTCGGCTGAAGTGCGCGGCGCCATCCCTGCGCTCGCGGATCTCGCGGGCAAGATCGGTGATCCGCAGGTCCGTAACCGCGGAACGATCGGCGGCTCGATTGCGAACAATGACCCGTCTGCGTGTTACCCGGCCGCTGTGCTCGGACTTGGGGCGACGGTGGTGACCAACGCGCGTGAGATCGCCGCTGCGGACTTCTTCCAGGGCCTTTACACGACCTCGCTGAATGAAGGGGAGGTTGTGACGGCGGTGAAGTTTCCCGTCGCGGCAGCCGCAAGCTGGCAAAAGTTCGAGCAACCCGCGTCTCGTTTCTCTCTTGTCGGGGTCTTCGTTGCGAAGGTCGAGGGCGAGGTTCGTGTCGCGGTCACGGGCGCCTCGGAAGAAGGCGTGTTCCGGGCCGCCGCGCTTGAACAAGCGCTTGCGTCCGATTTCTCTGCCGCGGCCGTCGAGGGAGCTTCCGTTTCCTCGGCCGGAATGATCGCAGACTTGCACGGAACGCCTGACTATCGGGCCAACCTTGTGAAAGTCATGACGAAGCGGGCGGTTGAAGCGATGAGCTGATCCGCTCGATCGCGAACCAGCATATGTCTCAGGCGGCCGATGGGTTGGCGGCCTGGGGCGTCTGTGTTTCGGCGGTGTCGAGCAGGTACTGACGCGCTTGCAGGATCCAGCCGCGGGCTGGATGATGCAAAACCGCGGCGAGAACCGTGATCAGCCGTGGTTTGATCAAGACTGTTTCGATCGAAACAACCGTCTCGTCTCCAGTGCGCGCCTCCAGCGCGATTTTGTTTGCGCCATTGTCGATATCGATCGCCGGTTGATGTGCTGACTGAAGGCGCCGCAGTTCGAAGGACGCGCCCTCGCGGACGTTCGAAAGCTCGACGAACCTCTCTTTGCCTTCCCAAACTCCGCCCAGGACAAGACGCAAGCGGTTGGGCGATCCGAGCACCGGGTCGATGCGGAGAAGCGACTTGTCCCATGGATCAGCGCTGAGCCTCGGGAACAACACAGCCCAAGTCCGAGCAACCTCGCCCGGCAGCGAGGTGCGCAACTGGAAGCGGTGGGTAAACGGCGACCGCGTGGCGTAGAGACCAACGAGCGCGCCGCCGACGACGACGACTGTGAGCGTGAGACTGAGCCAGACAGTATCCGTAAACAGGATGTTCACGAACTGATGGGTCAGAACCACCCCTGCCAGCGCTGTTGCGGCTCCGAGAAACAGATGACCAAAGCGCGGAAGCAGAGCCAGCCCCATCGCAATGAACAATGCGCCTGCCGTGCTCGCAAGGAGAGGCCGATCGCTCGCCAACGCGTCCGCTGGCGCCACGAGCATCACAGCCGCCGCGATCAAGGGCAGGCGCGTGCGCCACAGTTCCAGGAGTTCTTTGAATTCACCGCTCATATAAGAAGGGTAGGCGAAAAGAGTTGCCGGAGCCTTTATAACTTATGGCTCAAATCGGAAAAAAGGACTAGTCCCGAGATGATGAGGCGGCCCTTCGCGTGTCGTCATCCAAGGCTGTCCACCACTCCGAGTAGCTGCTGTCGATAGGATCTGCGCCAGACTCGTCCGGCGCGCCGTCGCTCCACCACACGGGCCCCTTTTCGCCGAGCGCGCGCTTCGCCTCCTGAACGGCGGACCACGCCGCCTCGCGCTTCGTTTCGGTTTGAGCGCGGCGCGTGGCGAGGCGCGCCTGCATCAGCTTCTTGATCCACGCTCGGCGCTCGCTGACCGGCAGGGTCGGGTCTGAATTGCGTTTCAAACGACCCCGCGAAACGACGTAGCGTCCATCCGGGGTTTCGACGCGTCGCTTGCGCATGGTTCAGATTTTGACCGGCAGCTTGCGTAGAAAGTCGGCGCAATCGCGCGCGTCTATCTCTGCGAGACGGATCAAGCTGTCGAAATGGCGGCTGAGCGCTTCGATGTGAGCTTGCGCGTTCAATACGAAGTACATGTCGCCCATGTAGACGGCTGCGCGTTTCGCTCCGAAGACGGTGTAGGGGGCGGAGAAAGCCGCGCGGCCGTCAAAGAGAAACATGCGAAAGGCGGGGAACAGCTCTTCGACGAGCCGGGCCATGTGAGTGATTTGCTTGAAGCGGATTTCCGCTGGCAGGCCGGAATAGACGCCGCCGCCTTCGGCCAGCATTTCGAGGCGCTGCCGCGGCAGACAAACCTCCATATCGCTCTGGGGCGTTCGCGTCAGCTCCAGCGTCTCGCGGTCGGTGTCGAGGCGGTTCTCGATCATCGGCCGAACGTTCGCTGCGAATTCATGCTCTGTAATCTCGGGGATCCTGAGCAGATCCGGCAGATGCGACGGAACGTAACGGATCTTGGCGCCTTGCGCTTCTCTGCGCCATTCGAGAAGGCGACTGTCGTCGGCGCGGTCGGCGCGTTCCTCGATCGCCACTTCCGGAGCGACCTCTGCGGCGAGCGAGTCGTCCTCTGAAAGACCGAGCAGCCAGTCGAGGCTGACGCCCTGCGTCCGAGAAATCGCAGCCAGTGTTTCAGCGCGGGGCAGCCGCGCATCCTTGGCGGCGAAGAGCTGTGAAAGCGCGGACCGATCGATGCCGATAACCTTCGCGAAGGCCGACTTGTTCAGGCCCGACCGCCGAATAACTTCATCAAGTCGCTCACGAAATTTGGGGCCCAACGCGCGACGATCGAGGGCGCCTCGGCCGCTTTTTACGAGTGCGGGCGGTGAACCTTCTGGGGTCTGATCGCCGCCCGCGTCGTCATTATCTGTGCTCATGTTGCGCATTATACCAACAACTGTAGACAAATCAAAACAACTGAGCAGAGAATGTTACAACTCTCCCATCCCGCAATGACACGAAATGAGGTAACGTTTCGGTGAGCTTGGAGGAGATATGTCGCGGTCACGTTCGCCCCAAAATAACGCCGAACCTGTGGGAACAGCCGATCCCTTGAGACAGCCAGATGCGCTGGCTGGCTCGTCGCAGAACCGATTTTGGAAGCATACTGTCAAGGAATGGCCGACATGGCTCGCGCTCTTGGCGTGTTATGGCGGCTGGGCGGTTGTCGTATGGCATCACGAGGCGCTCGGGGGGTGGCTCTTCGCAGCGCTCGCAGGCTACCTGGTCGCGTTGCATGCAAGTCTGCAGCACGAGGTTCTGCACGGACATCCGACGCGGTCGCGCGCGGTGAACGAAGCGCTCGTGTTTCCGAGCCTCAACTTGTTCATTCCCTATCGACGCTTCCGCGACACGCATTTGCGCCATCACCACGACGAGCGCCTCACCGACCCGTACGACGATCCTGAGAGCTGGTACCTCAGCGCGGACGATGCGCGCGCATTATCGGCTCCGATGACCATGGTGCTCCGTTTCAACAGCACCTTGGGCGGGCGGCTTTTGATCGGGCCGTTCTTGTCCGTCTTCGGCCTGTTTCGCGCGGATGTTCGAGAAGGCGGGCCGCGGATCGTCGATGCGTATCTGCGTCACCTGATCGGAATTACGTTGGTGCTTGCGTATGTCTGGGGCGTCTGTGGGCTCAATCCTCTTTGGTACGTTTTGCTGGCGAGCTGGCCGGGGCTTTCGTTGTTGATGCTGCGGACCTTCGCCGAGCATCAGGCGGCGGTCGCGACATCAGAGCGAACGGCGATCGTCGAAGCAGAGGCGCCGCTTGCGTTCCTGTTCCTGAACAACAATTTGCATGCGGTGCATCATGCGAACCCCTCGGTCTCGTGGTTTGCGCTGCCAGAGCTCTGGCGTCAGGAGCGGGCTCAGGTGCTTGAAAGAAACGGCGGCTACTACCTGCCTGGATATGCGACGATCGCCTGGCGTTGGATGTTTCGCAGCAAAGAGCCGATCGCGCACCCGTATCGACGAACCCAGTGTGCGGAGCGCGGCCGGCCGGTCGCCGTGACACCCACGCCCACGCACAACGTTCAGGTCGCCGCCGCGTCCAAGGACTGATCGATCGCCTCGACATTGCGCCCAAAACGGTCGGAGTGTCTTGTGAGGCGATCGCCGAGCGTTTTATGAAGGCTGCATGAGCCGTCACTCCTCGAGACTTCGCCGATCACAGGCTTTCGTCCTCTTGGCTTGTTTGCTGAGCGCCTCGCTTGTCGGCGAGCCAAGAGCATGGGCTACCCCAATTGGGGTCGAGGCGTCGCGAGCGCCGGTCGATGGACTCGGCGTGCTCGACGGGACCGCCGTCATTCTCCACCGCGCGGGCGAAGGCCTTGAGATCACGACCATCAGCCCTCTCGAAGACTACGATCCCACCGTACCGGCAGCCACGGCCGAGATCCTGTCGGCCATCCGCGCGCGCGACGCGCGCCAGATCGCGGAAGCGGCCGACGACGACATATACTCGGCGCGAGCGTTGGGCGAACTGACGCGACTTTTGGCCGATCGCGTGGACCGTCCTGAGTTCGCGATCGCCTCGCTCCCTCCTCCAAGCGTCTTTTTTGAAGCGGCGATCCGGCCGCCCTATCCCCGCGACCAATGGTTTCGGTGGCTGTCGGGCGATTCATGGGATGGTCCGCCAGTATTGATCGTCGCGCTCATGCTTCTCGCTTTTGGCGCGATCTTCCGCTTGGCGCCGAGACTCTTGCGAAGCCGCTTCTAGCCAACGTGGAGTTGTTGCGCGCCGCAACATGGCGGAAATGGCACGATCGGTTTTGAAAAGAGAATCCAGGCGTGCAATTCCACAAACGTCCCTCGTCATCGGGCGGGCGCGCGTGTAGCAAATCTGAAAGTTGCACGCGGCCAAATGACAATTTACCTGCCCATCGCCGAACTCTCCGTAAACGCCCTCCTGATCATTGGGCTCGGAGGCATGGTGGGCGTCATCTCCGGCTTGTTCGGCGTCGGCGGCGGTTTTCTTCTCACCCCGCTTCTAATCTTGATCGGGATCCCGCCGGCCGTCGCGGTGTCGACGCAAGCGCCGCAGATCGTAGCCTCTTCGTTTTCCGGAGTGTTGGCGCATTGGAAGCGCCGAGCGGTCGACGTGAAGATGGGCTTCGTGCTGCTCGGGGCGGGTATTGTCGGCTCGTTTATCGGGGTCGAGATCTTCAGCTACCTGCGTGAACTTGGTCAGGTCGAGTTCTTTGTCACGCTTTGCTACGTGGTCTTTCTCGGGCTCGTCGGCGGCTTGATGGCGTTCGAGAGCGTTTCCGCGCTGAAGCGACGGCGCAATGGCGGTCTGGTCACGTCGAATGCGGCGAAACGTCGGCGCTGGATCCACAAGCTGCCCTGGAAGGTCCGGTTCAAGCAGTCGAAGCTCTACATCAGCGTCATCCCACCGATCTTGATCGGCTTCTCGATCGGGATCCTCGGTGCGATCATGGGTGTTGGCGGCGGTTTCATTATGCTGCCGGCGTTGATTTATCTTCTGGGCATGCCGACCAATGTCGTCGTGGGCACGTCGCTGTTTCAGATCGTGTTTGTGATGATGTTCACCACCATCCTCCACGCGGTGGAGAACCGAACCGTCGACGCCGTGCTGGCTTTGCTGCTGCTGCTCGGGGGCGTCGTCGGGGCGCAGTTTGGCGCGGTGCTCGGCGCCCGTCTGCGCGGAGAGCAATTGCGTCTGTTGCTCGCGGCGCTGGTCCTGACTGTATGTCTCGTTCTGGCGTTTGATCTCATCGCCACGCCAAGCGAGCTCTACTCGATTTCGCGCATTGAGGCGGGCTGATGAACGCTCTTTCCAAGCGATGGAGAGTGTCCTGGGCTTCAGCTGCTCTGTGCCTATGGGCGTGTTTGTCGGCCGGGTTAAGCCATGCGCAAGGCGCAGATGGGCCGATGACGCCGTTCGGGCCCGCCGGCATCCCCCTTGAGGAGCGCATCCTGACGGGGTCCGCCCAGGACCAGGTCGCCATCACGGCGACGTTTTCGGGCTCGGAACTCTTTGTTTACGGCGCCATCGCCCGCAATCGCTTCTTGGCCGTCGGCGAGAACAGCCCGGAGATCATCATTGTCGTTCGCGGCCCGTCTTCACCGATCATGGTGCGTAAGAAAGACCGGATCGGCGGCTTATGGATGAACAATGAAGCCGTGCGGATCGCGGCCGCCCCGAGCTACTACGCGGTCGCCAGCACGAAGCCGCTTCCCGAAATCCTCGAGGAGCTCGACGACTTCACCTACCGCATCAGCATCGACCGAGCGGTTTTGATCGCCGGTGTTCCGTTCTCCGCCGAAAACCCGGCGAACTTTCGCGAAGCGTTGATTCGATTGAAGCGGCAGTCGGGCCTCTATCGAAACACCCCTTTCGGCGTCACGCTGAAAGGCGGCACGCTGTATCAGGCTCGGTTCCGGATGCCGGCCAACATCATTGAGGGCGACTATCAGGTGCGTGTCTTTCTCGTTCGCGACGGACGTGTGAGAGACCAGGCGAGGATCGAATTGCCAGTGCGCAAAGAGGGCGTGGAGCGTGTGCTCTACGCCGCGGCGCAGGAGACGCCGTTCCTGTACGGTCTGTTGACGTTGTTGACCGCGTTGTTCTGTGGTTGGGGCGCCTCTGAGTTGTTCCGTCTGCTCAGACGCTAGCGGCGGCCTTAGATCTCGCCGACGCCTTGCAAATGGGCGCGTTCAAAGCCGATCACCCGCACCCAAACCCTTGGATCGGCTTTTGATTGCCGCGCCACCCACGAATAACCGGTATCTTCCCAGCGCAGAACGTCATCCCGAAGATTGTCGAGCACCAGCTCTCCCGCGTTGGTGCGCACAACCAGAACCGCGTGATACGGCGCTTCTTGTCCCAAAGTAACCCCGATGAGCAGCGCCTCTGGCGGCCATCCCGCCTCGATGAGCGCTTGCCGTTTCGCAATGACGAAGTCTTCGCAATCGGCAGTTTCCGTGGGATGCGACCAAAGGTCTGTGACGCCGTGCGCCTCTTCGTCCGTCGCCGGCACGTAAGCGGAGTTGACGGTGCGGTTGATCCTGTCCAGCGTGGTCATCATCGATGCGGACATCGTCACCGCCGTCTCGCCGGTCGGGGCAAGCGGCGCCGGGCACTGCTCGGGACTGCGCGCGCACAGGTCGTAAAAGCCGCGCGGCCCATACATCGTCTCGCCTTCGGCCATCAGCACCAGCCCAGAGCCGGCGCCTTCAGCCGACGCCAACTGTTCAGCCAAGGCTGAGGGCGTCGTCAGGCAAAGCGCTGCGCAGATCATGGTTATCAGTCGAAAGGTGTCCATCCGGCCATCAGTTCAAAAGCGTCTGACGCGAACTCAGCAAGCAGGGCGCCACTTTTGGGAGAGGACTGAAGATTTGACGTGAGCGGGCGCTCGGGCTACGCAGCCGTTGTGGCGATTTGTTACCGGATTGCGGGCCACGGTAAAGATTCCGCTAAAGAGGTAGGATGAGCGACGTGATCGTCTGTTCCGCCTCTTTAGCCCATTAGGCGAAAGGCGAGCTGAGATGTCGCAACACCCCCCCGCCCAACGGCGCCTCCCCGCCGACATCGCGCCGGCGACACGTCTTGTGCACGAAGGTTCAAGGCGCAGCGCATATGGCGAGGTTTCCGAGGCGTTGTTCCTGACGCAGGGTTTTCTCTATCCGAACGCATCCGCGGCCGAGGCCCGTTTCGAGGGAGAAGGACCCGAGGACAGCTTCATCTACGCGCGATATGGCAATCCGACCGTTGCGATGTTCGAGGATCGGATCGCGGCTTATGAAGGCGCGGAGGCGGCTTTTGCGACGGCCTCCGGCATGGCGGCGATGAACGCGGCGATGTTTTCACAGTTAAAGGCCGGCGATCATGTCGTGGCCTCGCAGGCGCTCTTTGGCTCTTGCCTTTACGTGATCGAAACGCTGCTTCCGCGTTTCGGGGTTGAAACGACGCTCGTTCACGGCCCGGATCTCGACGCATGGAGCGCGGCCATGCGGCCTGAAACCAAACTCGTTTTCCTCGAGACGCCCGCGAACCCGACCCTTGAGCTGATCGATATCGCGGCGGTCGCCGAGATCGCCCATGGCGGCGGCGCGCGCGTCGTCGTGGACAATGTTTTTGCAACGCCGGTGTTTCAAAAGCCCCTGGAGCTCGGGGCGGATATGGTCATGTACTCCGCGACGAAACACATCGACGGACAAGGTCGCTGTCTGGGCGGAGTGCTGCTCAGCGACGAAGAAACGATCCGCGGGCCGGTTGAGACCTATCTAAAGCATACAGGCGGAGCGATGAGCCCATTTAACGCTTGGGTGATGCTGAAAGGGCTTGAGACGTTGGAGCTTCGCGTGCGCACGCAGTCGGCGAGCGCGGCGCGGCTGGCGGATGCGGTGGCTGACCACCCGGGCAGGGCGCGCGTCCTGTATCCCGGGCGAACCGATCATCCGCAGTTTGAGCTGGCGCAAAGGCAGATGACCTCCGGCGCCACCATGCTGGCGATCGAGCTGTCTGGCGGAAAATCCGCGGCGTTCGCGTTTCTGGACGCGCTTCAGATCGTTGGGATCTCCAACAATCTCGGCGACGCCAAATCCCTGGCGACGCATCCTGCGACGACAACGCATCAGCGGCTCACGGCAGAGGCGCGCGCCGCTCTGGGGATCGGCGACGGACTGGTGCGATTGTCCGTCGGGCTTGAGGATGCCGGCGACCTGGTCGCGGACGTGAGCAGGGCTCTCGACGCGGCCAATTGTTAGCCGTGCGCGAGACTGTCGTGAAACAGTTCATATTATCAAGGGCCCGTCGTTTCCTGCTGGACAATTGTCTCTTCGCCCGGTCAGCTTGGGGTCTCAGGACCGGGGAGAAAAATGATGGACGACGCTGACGCGGACCGGAATTCGCCGAAGCAGGGGCGCGACGGACAAGATCAAGCCGACGCTGCGCGGGTTTTTGAGAAGTCCTCTCACGGTGTCGCGATCGCAGTTGAACCGATTTACCTGGAAAGCCATTCGCTTCCTGCGATGGATCACTATGTCTGGGCGTACCGGGTCCGGATCGCCAATGGTCGCGGCGGCGCAGTTCAGCTGAAGACCCGATACTGGCGGATCACGGACAGCCGCGGCGCCGTGCAGGAGGTCTTTGGCGAAGGCGTTGTCGGCGAACAGCCGGTCATCCAGCCCGGTGAGACGTACGAGTACACATCAGGCGCGCCGTTGGCGACCCCATCGGGTTTCATGCACGGCCGCTATGGAATGGAGACCCCTGAAGGCGAGAGCTTGGACGTCGACGTCCCGGCGTTTTCTCTCGACAGCCCGCACGACTCGGGGCTCGCGCACTGATCCGCGAACCCCAGCGGCGATTTTCTCAGATACGGTTACGAAGCCCTCGGCTGCAGAGGGATGAGGGGATTCAATGAACAAACACGATATTCGCGAACTCAACGTGGATCGCGAAGCCGCCCAGGAAGACATCGAAGACATCCAAGGCCCTTCCGAAGAACAGGCGATGGCCGCTGTGCGCACGCTGTTGCGCTGGGCGGGCGACGATCCGGATCGCGAGGGTCTTCTCGACACTCCCGGCCGGGTGGTTCGCGCGTACCGTGAATGGTTCAAGGGGTATGAGGAAGACCCCGTCGCCTATCTTCAACGGACGTTCGAGGAAGTCGAAGGCTATGACGAGATGGTCGTGTTGCGCGACATTCGCTACGAAAGCTATTGCGAGCATCATCTCGCGCCGATCATTGGCAAAGCGCATGTGGCTTACATCCCGACTGATCGCGTCGTTGGGATCTCGAAGCTGGCGCGGGTCGTCGAAACGTATGCAAAGCGGCTGCAGGTCCAGGAGAAGATGACGGCGCAGATCGCTCAGAGCATCGCCGGCGTGCTGAAGCCGAAGGGCGTTGCGGTTGTGATCGAGGGCGAGCATCACTGCATGAGCACGCGCGGCGTGCACAAACCCGGCGTCAGCATGGTCACCAGCAAGATGTTGGGCGCTTTTCGCGACAACCTTTCAACCCGCAAAGAGTTTCTGGACATCATCGGCAATCCCGTGAACCGCGGATCCTGATCAGGCGCGGCGCCCTCGTCCGACCACCGACCACCGCCGCGTTGGAAAGACCGGTCTGGCTGCTGAGACGGCGCCGCGCGCCAGAAGCTGCCTGTTGGGGATCGGTCGCGGTATAGAAGCGCGTCCCAACGAAAGTCCGACCAAAGATGCTGCGTACCGAAACCGTCGATACCTTGATTCTGGGCGCAGGCGCGGCCGGCCTGTTTTGCGCAGGGTTCGCGGCGCGCGGCGGCGGGCGCGTCTTGCTGATCGACCATGCGAAAGCGCCGGGCGACAAGATCCGGATCTCAGGCGGCGGACGCTGCAACTTCACCAATCTTCGGGCGTCGCCGGAGAACTTCATCTCGCAGAACCGGCATTTCGCGAAGTCGGCGCTCAAGCGCTACACGCAGTGGGATTTCGTAGATCTCGTGGCGCGATACGACGTGCCGTATCATGAGAAGACGCTTGGCCAGCTCTTTTGCGACACGTCCGCTCGAGATATCATTGACCTGCTGCTCGCCGAGATGAAGCCCGCAGAGCTGCGCCTAAACACGCAGATCGTTGAGGTTGCGAAAACGGCCGCCGGCTTCAGCGTCACGTTGGAGACAGAAGGGGCGCGTTACGCGGTTGCCGCGCAGAACCTTGTTGTCGCGACAGGCGGCAAGTCGATCCCCAAGATGGGCGCCACCGGGCTCGGCTATCGACTGGCGGAGCAGTTTGATCTGTCGCTGATCGACACGCGGCCGGCGCTTGTGCCGCTCACGTTCGGCGGTGAACTGCTTGACGAGCTGAAGTCGCTCGCGGGCGTGGCCGCTGATGCGGTCGTCCGTTCCTCTCGGGCTGCGTTCGAGGAAGCGGCGCTGTTCACCCATCGCGGGCTGTCCGGTCCCGCAATTCTGCAGATCTCGTCGTATTGGCGGGAAGGCGAGGCGATCACCGTCGGCTTTGCGCCAGGCGTCGACCTGTCCTCGGCGCTCAAGGTCGAACGCGCATCGAATGGTCGGCGCGCGGTTTCAACGGTGCTCGCGCAGTTCATGCCCAAGCGGCTGTCGCAACATCTGTGTGATCGTTTCGGGGCGCGCGGCAATCTCGCGGATCTTTCTGACAAGCGCTTGAGCGATCTGATTGATCAACTCACCACATGGGAGCTCACGCCGACCGGATCGGAAGGCTATCGCACTGCGGAGGTGACCTTGGGCGGCGTCGACACTGATGGCTTGAGCAGCAAGACGATGGAGACCAAGACTGTTCCGGGTCTCTATTTCATCGGCGAGGTCGTCGATGTGACAGGGTGGCTCGGCGGGTACAACTTCCAGTGGGCGTGGTCGTCCGCATGGGCTGCGGGAACCGCGATCGCCTCTCAGACAAGCGCGTTTGAACGGGCGTCGTGAAAATGATGGTCGTGACAATGATGATCGATCTGCATCGTCCGCTGCGCGCGCCGGCGCGGCCGGGTCATGCGCAACTTCCGGCGCTTGCGAAAGTCTTCGCGACGCGATCGGGTTGAACCTCGACAACGGCGGGAGGTCACTATGAAAGCGATGCGGATCGAAGCTTGGGGCGTCGAGAACATCCGTCCAGTCGAACTGCCTGATCCGAGCCCGGGGCCGGCGGAGGCGCTTTTGCGGATGCGCGCCGTCTCAATCAATCCGCGCGACCTGATCATGGCTCAGGGAGGCTACGGCAGAATGGCGGCGCAACCGCCGTTGATCCCGCTCTGCGACGGCGCCGGCGAGGTGATTGCGTTGGGCGAGGGAGCGGCCGGTGTCGCGGTCGGCGATCTGGTTTGTCCGAACTACAGTCGGACCTGGTTGCAGGGCCTGGCGCATCCCACGGCGCATCTCGGAGCCCATGGCGGAATGATCGACGGCACGGCCTGCGAGCTCATGTCGATTCCGGCGGAGGCGCTGGTGAAGGCCCCGCGCCATCTGTACGCTCGGGAGGCCGCGACGCTGCCTTGCGCCGCCGTCACCGCGTGGAACGCCATCGTCGAACAGGGCGACGTGGGCGAAGGCGATCGTGTGCTGATCCAGGGAACGGGAGGCGTCGCGCTCTTTGCGCTGCAGTTCGCGAAGCTGCGTGGGGCCGAAGTCATCCTGATTTCGTCGAGCGCCGCCAAGCTTGAAACGGCCGGCGCGCTGGGCGCTGACCATCTGATCAACTACCGCGAGACCGAGCGCTGGGACAAAGCGGCCCTGGAGATCACAGGGGGCATTGGCGTCGACCACGTGGTCGAGGTCGGCGGCGCGGGCACGCTCGACAAGGCGATCAACGCGGTGCGGCCGAGCGGCGCGATCAGCTTGATCGGCGTTTTAGGGGGCGGAGAGGCCGCCGTTTCGCTGGGCAAGATCGTCACTCGCAACATCCGGCTCCAGGGCGTGACGCTCGGCGGTCGCGACATGTTCGAGCGTATGGCGGCCGCGATGGCTGAGCATCAGATCCGACCGGTTATCGACGACCAGGATTTCGAGCTCCAAGAGCTGGGACAAGCGCTCGCCAACCTCTCGAAAGGGGGGCATGTCGGCAAAGTCGTTTGCGAGCTGTAAGCCCCGGCGATCCTGTCCGGACTGTGCGGCGATGAAGCATTTGCGCTGGCCGCCCGTTTGCGCCCATAAATCATGCTTGTGAGACGCGCGGACAGCATGATGCACGGGTCGAGGAGATGAACCAGACGGTTCAAGAGGCTTTGCCCGATGAGCGCCCGGAGGCCGTGGCGAGCGCGGTGAATCCGCGCGACCTAAGCTACGCGCTGAGCGCGAAGACGGGTCTGGGAAAATCCGTTGTTCGCGTAACCGAGAACCTTACTGGAAGGCTCCCGGTGCTGTACCGGCTGCTCGGATATGACAAAGACGTCGCCGCGGGCGAGGCGATCTGGGACGTCGTCTGGCGTCGCTACAAACTCTCGCTGGATCTGGTGCGCAATCCGGCGGAACGGATCCCGGCGACGGGCCCGGTGGTCGTCGTCTCCAACCATCCTTTCGGCATTCTTGACGGCATGGCGATTGGCAAGCTGCTGTGGGACCGCCGTCCTGACTTCAAGATCGTCGCCAACGCCGTTTTCGCACAGGCGCCCGAGCTGGCGCCCCACATTCTGCCAATTGATTTCGAAGGTGATCGCGCTGCAGCGGTCCGCAATCTACAGACGCGCCGGGATGCGCTGGCGTATCTGAAATCGGGCGGGCTCGTTTCCATCTTCCCCGGCGGAGCGGTCGCGTCGGCTCGAACAGCGTTTGGGACGCCTTATGATCCCGACTGGAAACCATTTGCCGCGAAGATGGCGAGCGCGCCGAACGTGACCGTGATCCCGGTCTTTTTCGTTGGCCGCAATTCGCGCGTCTTTGAAGCTGCGGGACGCCTTGCGCCGGCGTTGCGCTACGGACTGCATGTTCATGAGTTCTGGCGTCGGATGGGCAAACCGGTGCCCGTCGCAATTGGCGACCCGATCCCAAGAGCCCAGATTGAAGCGAGGGCCGGTGACCCGCCGGGTCTGATGGCGTATCTTCGCGCGATGACTTATGCTCTGTCGCCGGACGCCGAAGGCCTCTCGGAGGAGGCGCGCTTGGCGGGACCGCCGGTCGGCCGGCGGTGGGGTTGACTGATCCGGTTGCGGCTTGCATCCGAATACTGGAGTAGGAGAAACGTGGACGCGGATATGAGTTCTCAAAAGATATCCGAAGAATCATTGTCTTACGCTCGCTGCGCCGAGACGCGCGCGGGGCGGGCCGTTATCCGTGGAATCGAGAACCTGTCGGGGCGCAAACGGCTCATCCGCAGCTTGGCGGGCTATGAGAACGAGATGGCGACGGGAAAGACCTTCTGGGAGGTCTTCTGGGAACGCTTCGGCTTCAAGCTCGAAGCGGATGGCGTCGGGCTGGAAGGCATCCCCAAAAACGGGCCGCTCGTCTGTGTCGCCAACCATCCGTTTGGGATCGTCGACGCTCTTACGTTCTGCATGATCCTGGCCAAGACCCGGCCGGACTTTAAGATCCTGTCGAACGAGTGGCTCGTCCCGGCGCCGGAGATCATGCATCACGTTCTGCCGATCGATCGCGAACCGACGCGGGCGGCGATGGAGACGAACTTGAAGACGCGCCGCGAGGCGATCTCGCTACTGAAAGACGGCGGGTGCATATCCGTTTTTCCGGCGGGCACTGTGTCCCAGAGCCGCCGGATCTATAAACGCGCCTTCGACGCGAACTGGAAAAACTTCACGGCGACGCTGATTCAGATGACAGGCGCGCAAGTGACCCCGATCTTCTTCGATGGCCAGAACAGTCGGCTCTACCAGATCGCGTCTCATCTGTCGGAAACTTTGCGGATCGCTCTGGCTGTGAACGAGTTCGACCGGATGATCGGCGGACCGGTCAAGGTGACGATTGGCGAAACGCTGGATCAACGCGCGCTCGAGCCGTACTATGGCAAGCCCGAAGCGATGATGACGTATCTTCGAAGCCTGACCTACAGCCTGTCGCCGGATTTCGTGAACGCGCTCACGCGGGGCAAGGCATGGGGATAGGCGGAGCTTCTAGAGCTCGGAGACCTTCAGCCTGACCTCTGGAAGCGTTCCGGGTGGGTTCGCCAAATCAAGATAATCCCATCCTGTCAGCGCGATCATCGCCGCATTGTCGGTCGCCCATTTGAGCGGGGGCAGATTGAGCGTGGCGCCCATCTCTTCGCAAAGATCAGATGCCTGGGCGCGCAGCGGTATGCTTGCTGCGACCCCGCCCACGATGATGAGCGACCGGTAAGGGCGCTGGCTCAAGGCGCGTCGGCATTTGGTCATCAAGACCTCGAAACAGGCCTCGACGAAGGACGAGGCGAGATCGGCTGGCGCCGCGCCTTTCGCCAGAGCATGCGCAACAGCCGTCTTGAGACCGGAAAAGGAGAAATCGAGGCCGTCGCGGATCATCGGCCGCGGCAGATCGATCGTTGGTTGCCCGGTCGCTGCAAGGCGGTCCACCGCCGGGCCGCCAGGATATCCCAGGTCGAGCATTCGGCCGACTTTGTCGAAAGCCTCGCCCACCGAGTCGTCGCGCGTGGTTCCGAGCACGGTGATCTTGTCCGATGCGTCCATCCGCGCCAGCAACGTGTGCCCTCCCGAAACGAGGAGCGCGAGCGCCGGGTAGGTGATCTCGCCGCCGTCCAGTTCCGGGCTCCGCAGATGCCCCCGCAGGTGGTTGACGCCGAGCACGGGCACGTCCCAGCCGATCGAGAGACCCGCGGCCGTGTTCAAGCCGACCAGCAGAGATCCGATCAGGCCAGGCCCTCGCGTCACGGCGATCGCGCGCAGATCCTGGCCGGTTATCCCCGCGGATGTCAGGGTCTTGTCAATCGTCGGCACAATGGTGGCGACATGAGCGCGGCTGGCGAGTTCCGGATAAACACCGCCAAACTCCGCGTGAATCTCGGTCTGAGAGGCGACGACGGACGCAATCACGCGACCCTCCGCGTCAACCAGCGCGGCGGCGGTGTCGTCGCAGGATGTTTCGACGCCAAGGATCAACCCGTCGCGGGGCGTCTGGGGGCTCATGACAGGTCCTCCCCCGGGTCAGTGGCCAGGTATTCAGCCAGGTCCGCTTCCGAGACGGCGCCCACACGTTCGATCCGAGGCGGGGTGACGGCGCAATTGACAAGCGTCGACGGCACCGTCGGACGGGGGCCGTCTTCCACGACGAAGTCCGGCGTCCCATCCAGTTGGGGAAGGATGTCTTTCGGTAATTCCGGCGTCGGCTCTCCATGGGCGTTGGCGCTTGTTGCGCAAATCGGGCCGGTGCGGGCGAGCACGTCGCGGAGCGGCCTCTCATCCGGGATCCGAACCGCGACTTCCGCGCGCCCCTCCACCCAGGCGACACGTGGCGCTTCGCTGAAACCCAACGCCAATGTCAGGGCGCCGGGCATGAAGGGCGACCTCAAAAGACGCTCGGCGACCGGGGCCACGTCGACGCCCAACGCGGTCAGCGCTGCCTGGTCCGACAACAAAAGCGGCAATGGCCGCGCTCCGGGGCGCTTCTTCAACTCGAAGATACGCGCGGTTGCATTTGGGTCGGACGGCGACGCGGCGAGACCATAGACAGTGTCAGTGGGGATCAGGCCGACCTCTCCCGCCTGGATCCGATCCGCGATCTCGGCGGTATCCCCCCACCCCAGGATGGTGATTGCGCTCATGCCGCCTCCATCGATGGAAAGCGCGGCGAGAACTCGTTTATCGGAAGGACCGGCTTGACCCGGACGTCCTGTCCCGGATGGCGCTCGGCCAGGGTTGCGAGCGTCTGGATCCGCGGCGCGTCTATGCCCGTGTCGATTGTCTCGACATCACCGAGCTGGGCGGCGGCTTCCACTCGAAACGAGCCTGCGAGCGCCACTGCGGGCAAATGTGCGGCGAGACGCGTCACCGAACTCAACGGCCCGAACCTTAGGACGGCCTCAGCGTCTGGACGCATCAATCCGGCATAGGCCGCGCCCGCCGCCGCTTTCCGCAGGCACAGCAGCGGCAAATCGGTTCTGGCGCGGGCCTCTTCCGCGAACAATTCGAACGACAACAACGGTGCGACCGGCACGTTGAGCGCGAAACCCAAACCGTTTGCGAAGGCGACGCCGGCGCGGATCGCGCCCAATCCTCCTGGGCCGTAGTTCACGGCGATTTTGGAGATGTCGGACGCGGCCGCGCCCAAGTCGCCCAAACCGGCTTTGACCAGCGGCGTCAGATCGCGACCGCTGTTGTTGGGAACATCATGGATGGACTGATAAACGACTCCGCCTTTGCGACTGAAACCGATCGCATAGGCGCGCGAAGATGTTTCTATGACCAAGGTCAGGCTCATGCAGGCCCCTTCGCCAACTGCGCTTGCAGGCGCGCAAGAAGGTGCATTCCACGGTCGCCAAAGCCCCCGAACCGCAGCTCTCGCGCAGTGCTCTCATCGCCGAAATCGATCTGGAGGCTCAGGTAGGCGTCGAACTCTGACGACAGCCTTTCCCCCCATTCGATGATGGTGACAGCCTCGTCAAAGTCGTCTTCAAGACCGAGATCGCGAAACTCTGCGACGCCGCCCAGGCGATAAGCGTCGATATGCAAGAGAGCGCCGTTGGGCGTCGGCAATATGTTCGCAATCGGAAACGTCGGGCTTGTCGCCGCATCCTCCACGCCGAGGCCGCGCGCGACAGCTTGCGCGAAGAAGGTTTTGCCCGCCCCGAGATCGCCGGACAGCAGCAACACATCGCCGGCGCGCAATAGTTGGGACAGGCGTCCCGCGACGTCAGCGGTTTCCGCAGGCGTATGAGAGATGATCTGGAAGTCGGTCATCGCGTCGACAGTCGAACAACTGAGCATTGAGCGCTGCAGATAGCGGCTTACGCGCCGTATTTCGAGTGCTGTGAGCGTCCTCAGGCCCGGATACCGTAATAGTCTCGGAACCAGTGGACGAATCTCTCCAGACCTTCCTCGATCTGAGTTGTCGGTCGCACTCCGGTGTCTGCCGCCAGCGGTTCAATGTCGGCATAGGTCGACTGGACGTCGCCGGGCTGCATCGGGAGCATTTGCTTTTCAGCCTTTCGACCAATGGCCGTCTCAAGGGTCTCGATGAAGCGCATGAGCTCAATCGGGTTATTGTTGCCGATGTTCTGTAGCCGGTACGGCGCTGAGCTGGTTCCACTGTCTGGGTTCGCCGGGTCCCACTGCTGGTTGGGTCTCGCTGGGCGATCCGCGACCGCGGCGACGCCCTCGACGATATCGTCGATGTAAGTGAAGTCGCGACGCATCTTTCCGTGATTGTAAACCTGGATCGGCTGCCCTTCGAAGATCGCCTTGGTGAACTTGTAATACGCCATATCCGGTCGGCCCCAAGGACCGTAAACAGTGAAGAACCGCAACCCGGTCGCTGGCAGACCGTAGAGATGGCTGTAGGTGTGCGCCATCAGCTCGTTGGCCTTCTTGGTGGCCGCGTAAAGACTGATCGGGTGGTCGACCGTGTCGCCGACCGCGAACGGCGCTTTTGCGTTCAAGCCGTAGACGGAGCTGGAGGACGCATAAACCAGATGGGACACCGCATGGTCCCGGCATCCCTCCAAGATGTTCATGAAGCCCGAAACGTTGCTGTCCGTGTAAGCGCGCGGATTCTCAAGCGAGTACCGCACGCCGGCCTGCGCTGCGAGATTGACCACGACCGCCGGTTTCACGGCGTCAAACAATTCGGCGACGGCGTCCCGGTCTTCGAGACCAATGCGAAAGTTGGCGAAGCTTGGGTGCTGGGTCAGTCGCGCGAGCCGAGCCTCTTTGAGCGATGGGTCGTAGTAGTCGTTTAAATTGTCGAGGCCCACGACCCTGCGGCCTTCCTGCAGCCAGCGTTCCGCCAGATGGAAGCCGATAAACCCGGCGGAGCCGGTAATCAGGTGGACGCCGTCAGCCGGCGTCGGATCAGTAGCAACGGGGACAGGCATCTAGCGTTTGATCCATCTCGCGGTCTTCATGGGGGTATGGCGATCATCCGTTTGGAAAACAAGCGATCGCGATATCCGGTACTGCATCACTTTGAAATCTCGGTGCCGCGCTTCTTGTAGGTCTTCGGACGGCCTGGCTTCGGCGCACGCTCTTCCATGATCGCTACCAGATCATCCATATCCCAGACAGTCTCGCTCAAACCGGCTTCCATCGCCGGGGTGACGCGCAGTGTTTTGTGGATGCGAATGAAGTTGTACCAGACGGTGTAGAGCGCGACCATGTGCATATGGTTCTCGAACTTCTTTGAGAACGCATTGGTCAGGCGCGTGAACCGGCGCATATGCATACGCATGGTAAGATTCTGGCGCTCGACGTGCGAGGTCGAGACGTACTTGGGATCAGGTGAGCCTTCCACGCGCTGCTCTTTGGTCCCGGTGCATTCTGACGGGCTGTACTTCCGCTCATGCCCTTTCTGCCCGGTAGGTTCGCCGTACAGCTTGATAAGTTGCGCATAGTCCACATCCCCGCCGAACGCGCCTTCCACGGCTTCTAGATAAGCCTTGTGGCCGTCCGTGGTCAGCTGCACCCGGTTGGCCAGACGGCCCCGCAGCTCGTCCATGAACTCGATTGCGTATTCGCCGTCACGGCCACCCACCAGCCACGAGACAATCAGCTTCGTAGCGCTGTCCAGCGCGGTCCACGTCCATGTGTCACCGGCTTCCTGCGGCGCGCGCTTGGCCTTCGCGACGTTCTTCTGCTTGGCGTAGGTGAAGCTCCAAATCTCGTCGCACTGGATACGGCTGGCGGTCACGTCCTGCACCAGTTCGTCGTGCAGATCGGCGCAGACCTTACCCGCGTCGATCAACAACTTCGCGACAGTGTTGAAGCTGACATCCGCCAGCCGAGCGGTTGCCCGCATGGACTGCCCTTCACAGAGCATCTTGAGGATCAGCGAACGGGTTTTCAGGGGCAATTGTCTCATACCCCTTATATTTGAACTCTCTTGCCTGCCATCAAGCATAAAAGTTCACTATATAATGCGAAGATGGTCGGCCCCATTTCCTGGCCCGTTGTTATCCCCATCGTCCGCAAAGTCGTACATTCCAGCCAATTTTGCCTCAGACACGAAAAGCGCTCGCGCCATCTCGGCGGTCGTATATTCGAGGACGGATCGGAAATGCCTCAGCATTCTCTTGATCTTTCGTGGGGACTCCCTTGGCGGCTCATAGGGTTCGTTCTTGCGCATTTGGAGCTTGCCCATCTGAATGAAGAACATTTTCCTTTGGTATGGAGTGATGAGCTTGAGATGAAATGCCCTCATAGCGATGGCCTGCATCGAGACCTTCCAGTAGCGTTTCAGGTTGGCCACTTGCCGCAAGTCAAACTTCTTAAGTTGGCGGCGCAGTTCTCTCTCAGGGAGCAGGAATGCTCCTGCAAACCTGTCCGCTTCGGCCTCCATTTCCTCATCGCCCAAAATTGCAGTTGTATGCAAAACCATATGCCCAAGCTCGTGGCACAGGGTCCATCTAATCCGGTCCGCAGGGGCATTCATGTTCACAAAGAAAAGTACTGGCATCCCATCTATACGCTGACTAACCGCGTCGATCAGGTCACTCTCAAAGTTGCAGGGGATGACGATCCCACCGTTCTCCTCCAAGAGATCAATGACATTGTCGATTGGACCATCGGGGATCATCCACATCTCGCGGACGTG
Organism: uncultured Neomegalonema sp.; assembly: GCA_937911325.1. Lineage (GTDB taxonomy): Bacteria > Pseudomonadota > Alphaproteobacteria > Rhodobacterales > Rhodobacteraceae > CALDSD01. Next base: position 758 of record CALDSD010000018.1, on the reverse strand, counting down.
GCGGGCCGCATCGTCGACTGTAAACTCGCGCCCATGACCACCGCGATACTCGTCACGATCAATTTCAGGGATGAACCCGTTAGACCGCGCATCATATGACCGGAGCATCGTCGCTACATGCATTCGACGAATATTCATCTCAGCGACAATCTTCGCTAACGCTTTGGCTCCAAGTTTCTTGCGCCGACGGTAGTGGAATGGAGGCATTCCATACGGGCGTTCGGCCTGAAAGAAGAAATCCATCTCGAAGCCGAGAGCAGACGAAAGCGCTTCAACGAACTCTGTTGGCGGCGCCAAGAGTCCTGCCTCGTATTTGGAAATCGTTCCTTGCTTCACGCCGATTTCGCGCGCGAGATCAGTCTGCGTGAAACCTTGGGAATCCCTGGCGAGCGCCATCATATGGCGGTTAAAAGACCCAACTTCTTGCATGTTCAGCCCGTGCGGAAGCGGGGTTCACGTGTGACGTCCTGCCAAACCGCATCATGTGCTTCACGCTCATCGTGAGGAATGATTGCAGCGCACCACAACGTAGACTTTCCAGCGGGAAGGGCGACCTGTGACCGGACAAACCCAATGCCCATGTCATCAAGAAAGTACCCCACGTTCAGCCGTGTTGCCTCTTGAGGAAGCCCTGGCAAGAGATCACCGCGTTCGAAATCACGGGCCTGCTTGGTCGGGTAGTTGGAAGAGACGCCGTTCTCATCGGTCTTCTTGAACCGCACGGCGGCATTTGCATCTTCAAGAAGCCAAAGGTTCTG
>CALDSD010000017.1 GCA_937911325.1 uncultured Neomegalonema sp. | reverse complement strand
GGCAACAAGGGTGTGATTTCCAAGGTTGTGCCGATGGAAGACATGCCGTTCCTTGGGGACGGGACGCCCGTTGACTTTGTGTTGAACCCACTTGGCGTGCCGTCGCGTATGAATGTCGGTCAGATCCTGGAAACCCATATGGGTTGGGCCGCACGCGGTCTGGGGATCCAGATCGACGACGCGTTGGGGGAGTATCGCCGGTCTGGTGACATGACCCCGGTGCGGGATGCGATGCGCATCGCCTATGGCGACGATGTCTATGACGAGGCCATCGGCGACATGTCGGAAGACGAGCTTATGGAGGCAGCGGGCAACGTCACGCGCGGTGTGCCGATTGCAACGCCTGTCTTTGATGGCGCCAAGGAAGCCGATGTGAACGATGCGCTGACCCGCGCCGGTTTCAGTACATCGGGCCAATCGGACCTCTACGATGGCCGGTCGGGTGAGAAATTCGCACGTCCTGTCACTGTCGGCGTCAAGTATCTGCTGAAGTTGCACCACCTGGTGGATGACAAGATCCACGCGCGTTCGACCGGGCCTTACAGCCTGGTGACCCAGCAGCCGCTGGGCGGTAAGGCGCAGTTCGGTGGTCAGCGCTTTGGTGAGATGGAGGTCTGGGCCCTCGAAGCCTATGGCGCCGCCTACACCCTGCAGGAGATGCTGACGGTCAAATCCGACGACGTTGCGGGCCGCACCAAGGTCTACGAGTCCATCGTCAAGGGCGAGGACAATTTTGAGGCCGGCGTGCCGGAGTCCTTCAACGTGCTCGTCAAAGAAGTCCGCGGCCTCGGCCTCAACATGGAACTCCTCGATGCGGAGGTGGATGAGTGAAAACGGCGTTGATCGCACTCACAGCCCTTCCGGCGGTTGCGTTCGCGCAAACGCAGGAAGACTTCACCTCAGACGTCGAGGTTTCGCCGTGTAGCTTTGGCGGCTCTTATGATACCGATGGGTCGCCGTGCGGCTTTGCTTGGGCATCTACGGAGGCGGCAATCTCGGTTGATCAAGAGCAATCAGCTCTTGAGTTTTGCGGCTCTCCTGTGGGGGCGAAACCTGAAGACATTCGTTGGAGGCCAAACCCAAAGCGTTCTGGTCACGTGTCGGAGATCGTTTCGGGCAAGAACGGCCTGATGTTTGATATCACCGTTCCGATGTTTGTATTCAAACCTGACTGCGCAGGACTGGCGGAGCAACTTCCATCAACATCGACAGATTGATAGTTGTGGATGCCTGATCGTTCAGACTGATTGATCAGCGGTTCGTAGCCAAAGAGCTAAGAGAGAGTAAGCCGAAAGAAGACGACGCATGGACGATGAGACCCGCCAACGCTTTGATCAGATGAGCGGCAAGTTTGACGCCATCAGCGATAAGTTCGACGCTGTTTTCAGTCGGCTTGATGCGGTCGTTGTGCGTTTCGATGAACAGAATGCGAGCCATGATCGCCTGATGCGGAAGGTCGATCGGCTCGGCATCAAGGTCGACCAGCTTTCGACCCTCGCCAGCGCTGGCGAAGAGGCAATGACATCACTCGACGCGCTTTCCCGCCGCGTCGCTAAGATTGAAGCCGCCATGCGCGGCGATGGAAAGGACGCCTGATGAACCAGGAACTGACCAATAACCCATTTAACCCCCTCACACCGCCCAAGGTGTTTGACGAGATCAAGGTCTCGCTGGCCTCGCCGGAGCGGATCCTGTCTTGGTCTTACGGCGAGATCAAAAAGCCAGAGACCATTAACTACCGTACGTTCAAGCCCGAGCGTGACGGTCTGTTCTGTGCTCGGATCTTTGGCCCGATTAAAGATTACGAATGTCTGTGCGGCAAATATAAGCGCATGAAGTATCGCGGCGTCGTCTGCGAGAAGTGCGGTGTCGAGGTCACGCTGCAAAAG
>CALDSD010000016.1 GCA_937911325.1 uncultured Neomegalonema sp. | reverse complement strand
GGGGGTTTCCGCTTGTCTGGCCCCCCTGCCCCCCCTTTTTTGGCGGCGCGGGGGGTTTGGCGTTGGGGGGGGGGGGGCCCCCCCAAAAGCGCCCGGCACTGCGGCGACCGTCGTTTGGGGGGATTGGTCGCTCTCGACAGAACCTCCTCGGCTCTTGGCATCATACTGTGACAGCAAAAAATCATAGTAAATGGGATAACATCTCTTTCCTGTGGGTAACCTTGTTCAAAGAGCGAGGAAATTCTGGGTTTTGACCCCATTTTCCACCGACAAGCTCGAAATTTGCGCTGATTGCATGGCGACGCGGCGAATCAAATGGTCTCGACGCTTGCTTACTGAGCCGCTTCGCCAACACGGCGCCGCACCGGTCCAAACAGGCAGGCGATCCCGAGCAGGACGCCTGAGACCGTTGCGATCATGCCCGCCGCGCTGACGGCGTTCGCGTAGCCGAACCAAAGGGGCCCATACCCAGCGACGACGTACCCAATGATCGCGGCCGCGGCGGCGAAAACGACGCTCCAGGCGACCTGGCGATCGAGCCTGTTCGTCATCAGACGCGCGGTCGCAGGCGGGCAGATGAACATTGCGATGACGATGATCGATCCGACCGCGTCAAAGGCGGCCACAGCGGCGATCGCCGTGGCGATCACTAGCCCGGCGCTGACAATGCCGGTCGGGGCGCCAATTGCAGCGGCGAAGGCGGGATCAAAGGTCGATATCGCGAGTTCCTTCCAAAACAGCGCGAGAAAGATGGCGACGCCGGACAGTACAACCGCCAGCCTGAGGATCTGAGGCGGCAATCCGGCGAGCGCATCCGGATTGGTCAGCGACGCCCAGCCTATCGCATCGAACCAGATCAGGCTTTCGAGGTTTCCGTGAAGGGCGTGTTCGACATCCAAGTGCACGCTGCTGGTGTCGGACTGCTCCAACAGCAGAACCCCGGCGGCGAAAAGCGTCGTGAAAACCACGCCCATCGCCGCCCCAGGCTCGACCTGACCGATCCGTCGGATGACCTCGATCATCACGATCGCCAAGATCGCAGCGAGGGCGGCGCCGATCATCATCGGCCATGCGGAGATCACGCCGGTGACCAGAAAGGCGACGACGATCCCCGGCAAGACAACATGACTGATCGCGTCGCCGATCAGGGCTTGGCGGCGCAGCAGAAGGAAGTTTCCGGGCAGCGCGCAGGCGACCGACGCCAGGATCCCGATCACGATCGGAGGCAGGCTTAGCTGAACGAATTCAGGAGAAAGCAGTTCGTCAATCATTCGCTTGAGCCCGCCTCATCCTGTCCGGCCGTGAGGCGTGGGGTCAGCTGCGCATCCAGAGCCGCGATCTGATCTTGGGTCATGACTTCTTCGATCGGCGTCAGACCGTCGTAGCGTTCGGCCAGCGGGTTCTCACCGGAGGACCGGCGCAGCAGCTCCCAACGCGCTTCGTCTCGCAGCGCTTTCGACGCGGCGGCGCGGCCATCGAGCGTGGCGACGCCGTCGGGGCGGATCAAACCGTCTCGCTTGAGGATGCGAAGCGTCAAAGGGTCGTAGATCGGCTCGCCTCGCGCCATCGCCAGCAGGCCTTGTCGCGCGTGAACGCGCCGCTGGAAGCGTCGTCGCCGCGCTGCGGACGCGAGCACGCCGCGCAACGGGGAGACCAGGAGCGATACGGCGAAGAGGGCGAACGACATCAAGACGATGATTGGACCCGTGGGCAACTTGTCCGCCGCGGCGGAGAGCGCGGCGCCGACATACCCAGCGGCGGCGCCGGCCCCCGCGGCGATCAGGATCAGCTGCTCGACCTGATCCGTCCAAAACCGCGCGGTCGCCGCCGGAATGATCAACAGAGCAACGATCAAAACCAGTCCGACAATCTTCAGCCCAATGACCGTCACCAGAAGTGCGAGCCCCATGATCGCGAGATCGGTTCGGCGCACATTCACACCGGTCGTCGCGGCGAACGCAGGATCGAACGCCACCAGCGTCATCGGGCGTCGCAGCGCATAGACGCAGGCCGCCGACACGGCCGCCGCCGCCGCGATGGTCGTCGCTTCGCTGCGCAGCATGCCGGCTGTGGAGCCGAGCAGGAACGTGTCGAGCCCCGCCTGCCGTCCGACATTGAGGGTTTGGATAACGGTCAGCAGAACAATTCCAAAACCGAAGAAAACAGAGAGCACAGCCCCAATCGCGGCGTCTTGCGAGAGCCTTGTGGCATGGGTCATCCAGTCAACCAGGTACAATCCAATCGCGGCGGTGAGCGCTGATCCCAACAGCAGCCCGGGCAGCCAGCGCCCGTCGCCGCCGGCATACGCCATGACAATGAACGCCAGGCAGATCCCCGGCAGGGTCGCGTGACTGACGGCGTCCGAAACCAACGAGCGTTTTCGCAGGAAGATGAATGCGCCTGCGGCGCCTGCCGCCAGGCCAAGCAGGCCGGCGCCCACCGTCACGAGCGCCGTGTTGAAACCGCCTTGCAGCAGCAGCGCATCGAACAAGAGACGGAGAAAGGGATTGGCGGCGTCACCCGTCATTGGGCGTGCGCCTTAGCCGGTCTTGCGGATCACATCGTCGAGATGCGTCGCCGCCAAACGGCCGCCATAGGTGGCCTGCAGGTTCCCCGCCGAGAACGTCGTTTCGACCGGACCCTCGGCGATCTTTCTCACGTTCAGCAAGAGCGCGCTGTCAAAGTACTCCGTGACTGTCGTCAGATTGTGGTGCACGCACGCGATCGTTCTTCCCAGGGATTTCAGGTCCTTGAGCACATCAATGATCGCGCGCTCGGTGGCCGCGTCGACGCCAGCAAACGGCTCGTCGAGCAAATAGAGATCCGCATTCTGGGCAAGCGCCCGCGCGAGAAACACGCGCTGTTGCTGGCCGCCTGACAATTGGCCGATCTGCCGGTGAGCGAAGTCGGCCATGCCCACCCGAGAGAGACACTCCAGCGCCTGCGTGCGATGCCGCGACCCGGCCAAGCGGAAGAGACCGATGTCGTGATAGAGACCCATCATGACGACGTCGATTGCGCGCGCCGGGAAATCCCAATCAACGCTGGCGCGCTGCGGCACAAATGCGAAGCGCGCGCGCGCCGCGTCGACGGGGCGCCCGAAGATTCTGACGTCTCCGGACAAGCGCGGGATGACGCCCAGCGCGCCCTTGAGAAAAGTCGACTTGCCAGCGCCGTTTGGTCCGATGATCGCCGTCATCTCGCCCGGGCGAAAATCGGCGTCGATCGAGAACACCGCCGGCTTGTCGCCGTAAGAGACGGTGAGGCCGCGCACGCTCAGTGGCTGGTCTTCTCTGACGCCAATCGCAGAGCTTTGCAGCTGGCCATCCTGTGCGATGAGTTCTGCTTGCATGGCTATTGACCCGTCGACGTCGCGAGGGTCAGCGCGCCGCGCATGCCGAGTTCAGGCGCCTCGCCTCCCAAAGCGCGTGCGATCGTCGTCGCGTTGTGATCAATCATGCCGATATAGGTGCCTTCATAGGAGCCCGCGGGCCCCATGGCGTCGGAAAACAGTTCTCCGCCGATGCTCAGGTCGTGGCCTTGCGCCCCGGCGCCTTCGATCAACGCCCGGACGTTGCGGTCCGAAACCGAGCTTTCGATGAAGACCGCCTTGACGTCTCGTTCCACGATCAGCGCGACAAGCTCTTCGATCCGGCGCAGGCCGGCTTCTGCTTCCGTCGAAATGCCTTGGATCCCCTCCACGTCATAGCCATAGGCGCTGCCGAAATAGTTGAAGGCGTCATGCGCCGACAGCAGAACCCGTGACCGTTTCGGCACCGAGGCCAAGACGTTCGATGCGTAAACGGCAAGGTTGTCGATCTCGGCGAGGTGGCGGGTCGTGTTGGCTTCAAAAAGAGCCTGGTCGTTGGGCGCTGCCTCGATCAGCGCGTCGCGCACGGCCGTGACGACGTCGCGCCAAAGGGCCGGGTCCATCCAAACGTGGGGATCAAAACGGTCTGCGTAATCGTCATTGCCAAGACGCTTTTCGACAGCAACGCTTTCGCCAACGGCGACGACGGGTCGCTTCTGGGCGAGGCCGAGGAGAAACTCCTCCATCTGGGCCTCCAAGTAGAGCCCATGCCAGAGGACGACGTCGGCGCGCGAGAGCGCCAGTATGTCGGTGCGCGTTTGTCTGTAGGCATGTGGATCGACGCCAGGCCCCATCAACGCAGTGACCTCGACGCGATCGCCGCCGACCTGGCGCGCCGCATCAGCGATCATCGACGTCGTCGTCACCACCTTGATCACGGCGTTTTGCGCGCGCGCGCCCGAAGACAGCGCAAACGGGGACAGCACAAACGGCGACACGGCCGCCCCGGCAAAAAGGCCGAGCGACTGTCTGCGCGATAGATCTGCTGGTCTGCGCGAAAAGGATCTGGGGGTCTTCACAACGATGCCTTGCCTGCTTTTGCAACTCACTCTCAAATAGAGAGCGTGAAAGGGCCGCGTCAAGGAGGTTGCGAACGATTCTCAGAAATCTTGAAGGTTCTGTGCCGCCAACGCGTCGCGGGCGCTTCGAACGCCCGCGAAAACATCACGTTGGTCGAATGATCCTTACTCGTAAGGGTTCCGGCTCAGGACTGTCGCCCAGACCTTGCCGGCGCAGTTGTGGTACGGCACGGCGGCCTCCGCGGTCGGCGCAAGACCGGTTTCCTTCATCAGTTTGGCGGTGTGTCCGGCGAAAAAGGTCGGCAGCTTCGAGGCTGCGATCGTGCTGCGGCCGGAGTTCGGGCCGTAAATCGGCTCGCCGGGGTTTTCGGCAAACTGCGTCCAGTCCGCGTCGAAGTCCGCCACACACGCTCCGGTGTCGTCGATCTCAATGGTGAAGGCGTCGACGGGATCGTATTCGGCCGTGTCGCCTTGATTGAAGATGAAGATAATCAACGGCGCGTCGTTTTGTGTTTTGCCCGCGCCGATATGAATGTCCGCGCCTGCATTCGCCGAGGTTGCAAGGATCGCTGCGAGCAATCCGGCTCCGGTCGCGATGAAAAATCTCGTCACTCGGTTCACAGTGGTCTCTCCTGGGGCGTCCCGCCTAAGCTCCTATGTCCCTATAGGAGGATTCGTTAACGGCGGAAAGGCGGCGGGGTGAAGGCGAGATGAAATCTCGGTGTGCGGTAGAGACGGTCACATAGCCTGTCCACACGCTGTCCACAGTCGCATTCACATTCCCGGAGAATGAAGGTCCTTACATGCCTTCTTGGCCGCGTTTTATCGCGACAACGCCCGTTCTGGTCACTTCGGTCACGCCCAGCGGTCGCATCAGTTCGATAAACGCGTCGATTTTCTCCGGACTGCCGGTGACTTCAAACACAAAGCTGTCGAGAGTGGCGTCGATCACATGGGCGCGAAAGGCGTCTTTGAGCCGCAAAGCCTCGACGCGCGCGTCGCCGGTTGAAGCGACTTTGACCATGGCCAGTTCGCGCTCGACCGAGGGGCCCTCGACCGTCAGGTCGGTGACCTGATGGACCGGCACGAGCCGATCAAGTTGAGCCTTGATCTGAGCGAGGACCATCGGCGTGCCTGATGTGACGATGGTGATCCGCGAGATGTGGCCGATATGGTCGGTCTCCGCCACGGTCAGGCTTTCAATGTTGTACCCGCGCCCGGAGAACAGACCGATGACGCGCGCGAGCACGCCGGCCTCGTTGTCGACCAGCACAGCAAGCGTGCGGCGTTCGACGACATGTTCGGCGCCAGCGGCGGTCATATCGTAAGCGCTCTTTCGCAGATCTTTGCGGCGGCGGCCGCCATTCGTGGCGGGCGGCTGTTGTTCTTCGGTCTTTGGCGGCGCGTCTTTGCTCATGGGAATTCTCTTAGTTCGGTTGTGGGCCAGCTTGCCGGGTCAGCCGCTGGTATCTGTTCGCGTCGGCTTCGGCCAGCTTTGACCGGCAGTCGTCCAGGATCTGAAGTGCGGTTGTGCTCGGGACGGGACTGTCGGCGTCCTCGACGCATTGGCTCGTCGCGTAAGCTGTCCAGCCGGCGGGCGTGCGCCGGAGCATCAGGATGTCGAGCGGCAAGAGCTGAGGTTCGAAAATGCCGAAATCGCTGTACTCTCCATGGCTCGCAATCATGAGCACCTGAGCCGCCACCCAGTCCGCGTCGGCTTGCAACGGCGTTACCGCGAGCACGACGTCGTCGTGATGTGGAAGGCCGCGCGCCAGGCTCAGCAGGCTCTCCGCGAGCGCGGCCTCGCGAAGGGGGAGCTCGTCAAGTTGGAGCTCTCCGCGCATTGCGCCGAGCATCCACAAGCAGTCTTGACGATCTTGCGCGTCTTGCTCGTCTGCGCAGATCTCATCGGTGCTCAGGCGGCACTCCGCGCGCTGATCCGGGTCGTCCAGAGCGTCGCAATCACCGGTCATCGCCCGCATCTCCGCCACGATTTCCGGAGCGACCTCGGTCTCCGGCGTGCGCAGGCGGTAGAGACCGTCGCCGATCCGATCGATGCGGTGCTCGATCCCGTCGTCGTCGAGATAGCGCCCGGCCAAGCCGGGCGCGTCGGTCGAAACGACATCGAGGGCAGGGCCGTCAGAATGCATGAAGCAACCGCTCAACATCAGCGGCGCGCAGACCAAAGCGACAAGCGGCGGTCTCATTGACAATTCCTTCGGCCCGGACCGGTTGGATGCCCTCAGACGAGCGCTGCGCCTTTCTCATCGATTGCGCCTTCTGTGGACGCCTCGCCCAGCAGCATCTCGTTGTGGGCCTTGCCTGATGGGATCATCGGGAAGCAGTTTTCGTGCTTCTCAACCACGCAGTCGAAGATCACCGGGCGATCGATTGAGATCATATCATTGATCGCGTCGTCGAGCTCGTCTGTTGTTTCCGCGCGAATGCCGATGCAGCCCATCGCTTCGGCGAGCTTGACGAAATCGGGCAGCGCTTCGGACCAGGAGTGCGAGTAGCGCTCGCCATGCAGAAGCTCCTGCCACTGGCGCACCATGCCAAGGCGCTCGTTGTTCAGAATGAAGATCTTCACCGGCAAGTCGTATTGAACCGCGGTGCCCATCTCCTGCATCGTCATCAGGAACGATGCCTCACCGGCGACGTCGATGACCAGACTGTCGGGATGCGCCACTTGCACGCCGATCGCGGCCGGACAGCCGTATCCCATCGTTCCCAGCCCGCCAGACGTCATCCAGCGGTTGGGTTCTTCGAACTTGATGTACTGGGCCGCCCACATCTGATGCTGCCCCACCTCGGTCGTGATGTAGGTGTCGTGGTCCTTGGTCAGCTCGTACAGCCGCTTGATCGCGTGCTGCGGCTTGATGGTCTTGCCGCCCATCTTGTAGGCGAGGCAGTCGACGGCCCGCCACTCTTCGATCGTCGACCACCACGCGGAGACGTCTTTCTTCTTGGATCCGTTGGACTTCCACAGTCGCAACATGTCCTCCAGAACATGCGCCACATCGCCGATGATCGGCACGTCCACCGCCACATTCTTGTTGATCGAACTCGGATCGATGTCGATGTGGATTTTCTTGGAGCCCGGCGAAAAGGCGTCGATCCGGCCTGTGATCCGGTCGTCGAAACGTGCGCCCACGCAGATCATCAGATCGCAGTCATGCATCGCCATGTTGGCTTCATAGGTGCCGTGCATTCCCAGCATGCCGACGAATTGCGGATCCGAGCCCGGATAACAGCCCAGTCCCATCAGGGTCGAGGTGCATGGGAAACCTGTGGAGCGCACGAACTCGCGCAGAAGCTCTGTCGCTTTCTGTCCCGAATTGATGACGCCTCCGCCGGTATAGAAGATCGGCCGTTCGGCTTTTTCGAGCAGGGCGACCGCGTCCGTCACCCGTTCGATGTCGCCTTTGACCTTCGGCGCATAGGATTTCCGCGGCGCGCTGTTTGGCTTTTGGTAGGTCCCTGTCGTCATCTGGACGTTCTTTGGGATGTCCACCAGAACCGGTCCCGGCCGGCCAGACGTCGCGATATGGAACGCCTCATGGATCGTGCCGGACAAGTCCTCGACGTCCCGCACGAGCCAGTTGTGTTTCGTGCATGGGCGCGTGATGCCGACCGTATCCGCTTCCTGGAACGCGTCATTCCCGATCAGGAAGGTCGGCACCTGCCCGGAAAGGCAGACGATGGGGATCGAGTCCATCAAGGCGTCCTGAAGCGGCGTCACCACATTTGTCGCGCCTGGGCCCGACGTCACCAAAACGACGCCCGGTTTGCCCGTCGCCCGCGCGTATCCTTCCGCGGCGTGGCCGGCGCCTTGCTCGTGACGAACAAGAGTGTGCTTGATGCCCTGCTGCTTGAAGATCTCGTCATAGATCGGAAGCACGGCGCCGCCGGGGTAGCCGAATACGACCTCGACACCCTGATCCTTCAGGGCCTTCACCACCATCTCGGCGCCGGTCATCAGATCAGACATCACTCAAACTCCCGTTTTCGCATCTCGTCTTCAAGCGTCGCGAGGCGCAGGCTTCGCAATCGGGCAATAAAAAAGGGCCCCGTTGGACCCTTGCATGCGCACCGTGCGGATTTGGCTCCTATGCCAAACCGGTTCCGGTGCGCTTCCCAATTACGAGGACCATGCCCACGTGTTCGAACTCCTAAACTAAGCCGGAAAGTCAATACTCTGCGGCTGGCGCAGGGTCAACTCTAATTCAACATCTCAGCCACTATTTTTGGGTCGATTTTGGAACTTTCTTTCAATTCAACGCGCGCCCACGCACTCATCTGATTTCGGGCCCAAGTACTTTGACGTTTTGCGTATTGCCGCGTCGCAGTGACGGCGCGGTCGATCGCCGTGTCCAGGTCGGTCTCTCCGGCGAGATGTGCGAGCAGTTCGGGCGCGCCGAGCGCCTTGAGCCCCGGGAGGCGTGCGAAATCCTCTTCGTCAAAACCGAGTTGGCGCAGGCGGGCCACCTCTTCAAGCGCTCCGGACTTGAGCATCACGTCAAAGCGCTGGGCGATCCCGGCCCGCAGTGTCTCCCGCGGCGGCTCCAAGACAAAGGCGCGCGCGTCCTCGAGCGGGATCAGCGGAGGAGGGGTCCTGGCGCGCCAGGTCGCGAGACCTTCGCCTGTTGTCTCAAACACTTCGCGCGCCCGAAGCACCCGCCGAGGGTTCGCTTGATCGATCTGTTCGGCGGTTTCCGGATCGAGCCGCTTCAACTCGGTGTAGAAGGCCTCTTCTCCCATCTGCTTTTGCACAAGCTTCAGCTCGGTCCGGACAGGGGGAGGCGTTTCGGGGATCTCGGCGAGGCCTTCGCTGAGCGCTTTGAAGTAAAGCCCGGTGCCGCCGACGATGATCGGCCGACAGCCAGATTTCGCGCACTCGGCCAAGATGGGATCCAACTCCCTCAACCACCGGCCAACCGAATAGTCGGGGGTGGAGACAGGTACGTGTCCGTAAAGCCGATGGGGAACCCGCCGCTCATCCGCTTCTGACGGGCGAGCAGTCAAAACACGCCATAAATCATAGACTTGAAGGGCGTCGGCATTGATCACACAGCCGTTCGAGAGCTCGGCCAACATCATGGCGAGCGCGCTTTTCCCAGACGCGGTCGGACCGGCCAGCAGGATCGGTCTAAGGTTGGTCGTCATTGCTGATCAAGCACATCGGGGGAGCAAGCTACGCTTAGTCGTTGGCAAGGGTTTTAAAATGAAATGTTTCGAAAAGCGTTGTCAACATAGGCGAGACGCTCTAAGACCGCCGCTATTCCACACGCGGAGAACGGGCGTCGCGGGGAGAAATCCTGCTCCGTCCACCGGTTGTTCAAGGTTTTCAATAGCTTGCTATTGTTCGTTGAACTTCTTCTCCGCGGAGGCGAAACCGGAAAGAAGAGGCGCAGATGTCCCTGCCTGAGTTTTCTATGCGTCAGCTTTTGGAAGCTGGCGTGCACTTCGGTCACCAGACCCACCGCTGGAACCCGCGAATGGGCCAGTACATCTACGGTGAGCGAAACGGCATTCATATTCTCGACCTGACCCAAACCGTGCCCCTGCTTCACCAGGCGCTGGTCGCAGTGCGCGACCATGTCTCCAAAGGCGGCCGCATTCTGTTCGTCGGCACCAAGCGCCAGGCGCAAAAGCAGATCGCAGAGTCGGCGGAGCGGTCGGCGCAGTACTTCATGAACCACCGTTGGCCTGGCGGCGCGCTGACAAACTGGTCCACGGTGTCGAAGTCTATTCAGACCTTGAAGAAGCTAGACGAGCAGCTCGCGACCGAAGCGCAAGGCTTCACCAAGAAGGAGCGCCTGCAGCTTGAGCGGCAGCGCGAGAAACTGCAGCTGACGCTTGGCGGCATTCGCGAGATGGGCGGTAAGCCGGACATGCTGTTCGTGATCGACACGAACAAGGAGGATCTGGCGATCCAGGAAGCCAACAAGCTGAAGATCCCGGTCGCGGCGGTGCTGGACACCAACTCGAACCCGGAAGGCGTGACCTATCCGATCCCGGGCAATGACGACGCAGCGCGTGCGATCGCGCTCTACTGCGATCTGGTCGCGCGCGCCGCGCTCGACGGCATGTCGGCGCAGCTTGGTCAGGCCGGCATCGACATCGGCGAGATGGAGGAAGCGCCGGTCGAGGAAGCTCTGACCGAAGAGGCGACGCCGGAAGCGGCGACCGAAACGCCTGCTGAAGCGCCTGCGGAAGATGCGGCCAAAGATCCGGCCAAAGATCCGGCCGATGGCGCTGAAAAACGCACCGACGCGGCCTAAGCGCCTCGCTGTGACGTTTTTGTAAACGCCGCGGCGGTTGCGTCGCGGCGTTCGTTTATTTACCAGCGCCGCTAACGACGCGCCGCGTCCATGGTTTCTGGCCATGGTCGGCGGCCACGGCGCTTGGAGAACCGGCATATCTCGGACCTTCGAACTCGACGAGATGAGCTCAGCTGAGGAGACTGTGACATGGCTGCGATCACCGCTGCTTTGGTGAAAGAACTGCGCGACAAGACCGGCGCAGGCATGATGGACGCGAAAAAGGCGCTGACGGAAAACGACGGCGATATGGAAGCGGCGGTCGACTGGCTGCGCGCGAAGGGCCTGGCGAAGGCCGCGAAGAAGGCCGGCCGCACCGCCGCCGAAGGTCTCGTCGCCGTGGCCGTCGACGGACAGTCCGCCGCCGCGGTCGAAGTGAACTCGGAGACCGATTTCGTCGCGCGGAACGCCGAATTCCAGGAAATGGTCGGCGAGATCGCCAAAACAGCCGTCGGCGTCGATGGCGACGTCGATGCGCTCAAGGCCGCGCCGATGGGCGGGAAGACCGTTGGCGACATCGTGACCGACAAAGTCGCCACCATCGGTGAGAACATGAGCTTGCGTCGGTCTGCGCGTCTGTCCGTGGGCTCTGGCGTCGTCGCGACCTATGTCCACAACTCGGTCGCGCCGGGCATGGGCAAGATCGGTGTTTTGACCGCGCTTGAAAGCGACGGCGACGCCGGCAAGCTCGAAGCGCTCGGCAAACAGATCTGCATGCACGTCGCCGCGACCAATCCGGCGTCTCTCGATGTGGAAGACCTCGATCCGGCTCTGGTCGAGCGCGAAAAGCAGGTCCTCACCGAGCAGGCGCGCGAGTCGGGCAAGCCGGACAATGTGATTGAGAAGATGATCACCGGCCGCCTGAACAAGTACTATCAAGAGGTCTGTTTGGTGAAGCAGGCGTTCGTGATGAACCCGGACCTGACCGTCGAGAAGGCGGTGAAGGAAGCCGAGGGCGATGTCGGCGCTTCGATCAAACTTGCTGCGTTCGTTCGCTTTGAGGTCGGCGAGGGGATTGAAGTCGAAGAAACCGACTTCGCGGCCGAGGTCGCAGCGGCGGTCAAGTCGTAGACTGCGACGACACAGTAACCGCGCGGGCGCTGCTGAGCGCGCCCGCCGGTGCGCGGACACGCGCGACTTAGAAGGGGTGGAGGCGGAATGTCGACGGGAGCCGGCCGTAGCGACGGCGCGCCCGGGCGCTCTGGCGACGTGGTCGTCGCGCCCCGGCTCGCGACGTCCGGAACGGTCAACTTGGCGATTTGGCTGGGTTTGACGGCCTGGTTTTTCCTTCTTTACCAGACACAGCCTCTCTATTTTTCAAACCAGAACACAAAGTTCCTCCATGGCGCGGCCCAGGCGGGATTGGGTCTGCTCTCCGAAGACTGGCAAGCCAACACGAAGAACGGCCTGCCTTTGTTCACAGTCTACGTCGAGTTCGCGCTTGCAGCGATCGGACCGATCGTCTTCTACCTGACGCAAGCGGCGCTTTTCGGCGTTTTCCTGTGTGGTTTGTATGCGGTGGCGAGGCTCGCCGTCGCTCCGGGGCGGCATGCGGCGGCGTTCAGCGCCTTGTTCATCGCAATCGCTGCGCTCTCGCATTTCAAGAACGGCGGCGGACGCCTATGGGAAGGGCTCGCTCAACAGTATCTCGTCGCCCCGATGCTCGAACCGCAGAACTTCGGCGTCTTTTTCCTGATTTCGATCGCGCTGTTTTTCAATCGCCGTCCCGGCGCCGCGTGCTGGACGGCTGTGCTGCCGGTTGCGATGCATCCCGGATATGTGGTTCCGGGCGCGATGCTGTTGGGCGGTTTCTTGATCGCGGCGTATCGGCATCGCGACGCTCTGGCTCCGCCGGGTCTTCTTGCATCCCTCGCGTTGGCGGGAACCGTGGTCGGACACGCCGTTTTTCTCGCAAACGCGTTCCCGGCCACCAGCCCAGAGGCTTGGGCGCGCGCAGCAGAGATCATCTCGCAATACCGGATCCCCGACCACTCCAATGTGACCCGGTTTCTCGACATCGACACCGCGTTCAAAGCGGCGATGGTCGCAGGCGCCGTCTGGCTGAGCTGGGGGCGGCCTCTGGGAACGTTCATCGCGGTTGTCGGGGGGCTGATCTTCATCACCTCCGCCGCCAAGGAGGTATTGGACAGTGACGAGCTGGGGCTGATCGCGCCATGGCGGGCGTCGACCTATCTCGTGCCCACTGCGTTCAGCGTCGTTCTGGCGCATGCATGCCTGTGGGCTGTTCGACGCTATAGCGACGGCGCCGCCTCTGTCCGGCGGCGTCTGAAAGGGGCGGCGACGGTCCTGGCGCTTTTTGCCGTTGCGGCAACAGGCGAGGCGCTTTGGGAGAAGTGGGATCGATACGTCGCCTCGGAAAAGGACGACTATTACCACTTCGTCCAAAAGACGGCGCAGTCGGGCGAGATCTATCTGACCCGAGTGCGCGACGCCGACTTTCGGATGACGACCTCGACGCCGCAATATGTCAGCTGGAAGACGCATCCCTATCAGGATTCCGAGGTCATCGAGTGGTTTCGCCGGATCAACACGGCGCGGCAGATCTTCCGAAACGAGGATGCGTCTTGCGCTGAACTTGAACGGTTGGCTGGCGAAGAGGGCGTGACCCACCTGGTTGCGCGGTTGGGCGAACGCCCAGCGACGTGCGGGATCGCGCGGGAGGTCTTCAAGGGCGCCAGATACGGGGTTTACCGGCTCGACCGCGCGCCCTTGCATTCAGCGAACTGACGGATGCGACAAAACCAGCGGCTTTTAGCGATCCCTTAAGTCTTTGTAAGGAAAATGACCTCGAAGCGGTGGGTGCGACTCCACAGACTTGAGGTGCATCTTTGTCAACGGACTCGGATGACGAGCCCTTCGCGCGCGAAGGGCCGGAGCTCAGCGATGAGCTTGCGCAGATCATAAGCCAGATCGAAGACGACCAGGTGCGCCAAGCGCTCATCGACCTCATAAAGTCGTTTCAGAAAACGCGGTCGCCGATCAGCTCGCCGACGCGCTCGGACGACGAGGAGCCGACCGAAGACGGCGACGGGAGCTCGGGCTCGACCACCGGACGGGGACTCCACTAAGCTCGCCGTCGCCGAGTTCATGCGCTTTTCGGGATCAGCGTGGGCGCCGAGGATCGATCGGGATCACGCGGTCGCCGTTTGCGATTTCACGCTGCAGGCGCTCTATCTCTGCGACTTGACCAGGCGAGACCTCGGCGCTGTCGATATGTAATCCGACGCCGTGTTGGGCGAGGCCGCGCCAAACGCCCTCCTTCGGCGCGGCGAGGGGAGAGCCTTTCCGCCAGACCTCCGCTGCGAGCCTCAGGTCCGCTTCCCACAAAGCCAAGGCGCTTGCGATGGCGTCGGGATCGGCGGTGAAATTGCCAAAGCACCTGACGTTCAGCTCGGCGCATGGGGTTTTGCCCGACGCCAAACGGAACACGATGTCGGCGCCTTGCGCAGATTGGGCGGCGGTCGCCGCAGCAACCTTGTCGGCGCCGCTCCAAGCATCGATAAAGCTGACGTGCGTTCTGATGTCGGGCCGAGTTTCGCGTGCGCCCGCCAAAAATGCGTTCATCTGATCATTCACGTCGGCGTAGGGGACCGTGCCGACAACGCCGATCACGCCGCTTTTCGATAGCCGTGCGGCAAGCGCCCCAAGCAGCCAGCTGGGTTCATGCAGCCGTTTCATCACCCAGAGCTGCGCACCGCCCAGGGGTCGGTTGCCGTCTCCAGCGACGACGAACAACACACGCGGGTGTGCGAGCATCAGCGGTTCAACTCGATCCGAGGCGTGGCTATGCGCCCAAATGACGTCATACCTCTGACTTTCAGCGAGGTCCCGCAATCGGTTTGGCGCCGGCGCGTAGAGCGTGGCGCGAATGGACAGATCCTCGGGCGGGCGCGCCGCGAAGCGTTCGAGCGCCTCTCGAAACGAAAGATCCCACCCGGCGGAGCTGTTGAGAGCCATCACAACGGCGATGTCCAGAGTTTCGTCCGCGCGGGGCGCGTCGTTCTGAGCTGAGACCGAGTTGAAAGAGAGCGCGAAGAACACGCAGAGCGCGCCTAACGTGGCGCAGAGGCGTTTCGACAGGATCTGATCAGTCGTCCGCATGCGCGCCTCTAACCGAGCAAGGCCGCGGCGGTGCTAAGCGCGGGCCCTTTGAGCTTGTCGCTGGCCAAATGAGGTTTCAACACGCCTTTCAAAGTTGGGTCGGCGTTGATCTGGCTTGCGAGGTATCTAAAGAACACTGTGCCCTGCGCATCTTCGCGGCGGCCCAGCGCGAATCTCAACGTCGCCGGGTTGCCAGGATCCCCAGCGATCCATTCGAGCGCGAACTTCGCCGCGAGGTAGTCGGCGATCAGATCGTGGGTGAACGCAATGCCGCCTTCATCCTCGCCACGGCTGAAAAACGCGAACTGCATCAAGGCCAGAACCAAGCGTTCTTCGCGCTCTTCATCCAGGTCGTCGCCCAGGTACACGGGCGCCAGGACCGCCCCCCATTCTTCGGCCGAGATCTGCGCCAAGCCTTTTCCGTCCGCGGCGCCGAAACGATAGTAGTGGGCGGCCGCGCCCAGGAGCTGCTCGAGGTTGGCCTGCCCCAGGTCATGCAACGCATCGGCGAAGAGATTGGCGCCGTCGACGCCCAGCCCCGTCGCCGCCTGGTGCGCGGCGAGACGTTTCAACTCGGTTTCTTCCGATCGTGTGACGAAGACGTCCCAGTCAATCTTCAGCTTTCGGCTCTCTCTCGAGATCAGCGCATCGACTGCGGCCTGCAACAGCCCGAACTCGTCGGACACATCGGCGCTCCCGCTTTCGTCCACAGACGCCAGGAAGAGGTCGGCGTAAAAGGGCAGGTCGGTCAGTCCGTCGAGCGCGGGCTCGGCGTCGAGCCTCGCCATGACGTGGTCGACCGCCGCGCTGTCTTCCAACCGCATCTCCAGGAAGCTGCGCTTGGCGGCTCTGTCCCACCGAGCGAGTTCGTAGAGGGCGACGCTTTCCGGATCGCGGGCGTGTTGCGCCTGAAGGAACTCGATCAGGGCGGGCGCTGAAGACATCAGCGAGTCGCGCGTGCAGATCAAGATCTGGGACCGGCTTCCGGGCGTCGACAGTTTCCGACCGAGCGTTTCGAAAAAGTCGCTTTGGCGGCGGTAGAATTCGTCGAGGCCGTCGAACGCCCAGACCGAAAGGCCGCTGTTGTTCAGCCAATCGACCGCTGTGTCGGCGACATGGGCGAGAAGACTGGCGTCGAGCATACGCCGGATCACTTCGGCGGCGGTGCTTTCGTCCTGGCTGCCAAGCTCGTCGGGCTTGAACATCAGCGGTCGCGCCGCGAGGCCGTTTGCGCGCTTTGCGTCGTTGAACCGGTCATGCAGCCGCGCCAGAAGCTCGCTTAGAAGCACGCTCTTCCCAACCCCGGCGGGGCCTGAAATCACGCGGATCCGGGCGCTTTGAGGTCGGCCTGACATCTCCGAAAGCAGATGATCCAACAGATCTCCGCCTTCGATCGGCGCATCTGTCGCGCCCACGCTGGGAAGGCGGCGGAACGGTTGGGGCGCCCGCCGGTCGATCCGCTCTCGCGCGATCTCGCGTCGCAGCCGATCATCGATGTTCTTTGCGGCTGCGTCCTCCTGGGCGCCTCGGAAGTCGATGTCATAGAACTGAAGTGGAAAAAGCAGGGCGCCGCCATTTTCCGAGATCTTGGCGCGGTCTTCGTTGGACAGACCGGCCGCTGACGCGCGTACAATCGGCGCTCGGCTGACGACGCCGCGTTGGCGCAACAAGGCAAGTCCGTTCAACGCCCAGGTCAGGTCGACGTTGTCGCCTCCGCCCAAGCGCTCGGGCACCAGCAAGCCGACTTGCGTCGCTCGATCCGGCGATTGTCCGAGATAGACCCCCGGTTCGATTTCCTCGAGATGAAATCCCCGCGCGCGCATGAACATCGGCGCCGCCTCCGACAATCGCGCGATCGGATCGTTCTCCTCTTGGCGCATACGCGTATCCTTCCTCGCGGCGACCGGGGCTCTGGTCTGGCTGCGAACGTAGCTCAGCCCATCGCTCGGCGGAAGCGTATCGCCGATGCGGGATTGGACGGCGTGACAAGTGCGACTGCCGCGACGCTTGCGAGCGCGGCGGTTTTGAGACAGGTTGCGCGCGCGAGCGCAGGAGCGGAGCCGATCCCATGAGCCCAGATCCGACAGCGGAACCTGATGGAGACGCGGAAAAGCCGCTCTATCGGAGAATTCTTCTCAAAATCTCAGGCGAAGCTTTGATGGGGGAGGCCGGCTACGGCATTCATCCTCCCACGATCGACCAAATCGCCAGTCAGATTAAGGCCTTGCGCGAAACTGGCGTACAATTGGCGCTGGTCGTGGGCGGCGGAAACATCTTCCGGGGCCTTGCGGGCGCCGCTGACGGCATGGACCGGGCGTCGGCTGATTACATGGGCATGCTCGCAACGATCATGAACGCCCTCGCAATGCAATCCGCGCTGGAAAAGCACGGCATCGACGCCCGGGTCCAGTCGGCGATCCCGATGCCGACAGTCTGCGAACCTTATATCCGCACGCGCGCGGTCCGACATCTGGAGCAAGATCGCGTCGTCATTTTCGCCGCAGGCACGGGGAACCCGTTTTTCACGACCGACACGGCCGCTGCGTTGCGGGCCGTGGAAATGGGATGCGACGCCTTATGGAAGGGAACTCAAGTCGACGGCGTTTATGAGAGCGACCCCCGCTCCAATCCGGACGCCAAGCGTTACGACGAGGTGAGCTACACCGAAGTCCTGTTCCGGAACCTGCAAGTGATGGACGCGGCGGCGATTGCGCTGGCTCGCGACAATGCGTTGCCGGTTATTGTCTTCTCGTTGCAAGAACCGGGCGGGTTCGCTCAGATTCTCTTTGGACGCGGGTCGCATACAATTGTCCGCGGGGGCGGCTAACCTCCGCTGCAAGCCCCGATCATGCTGGACCGACCTGCGCATCAGTTTCGCGATGGCGCCGCCTCTGCGCCGAAAAGAACAAAAAGGGAGAAAGAGGAAATGGCAGACGAAGTCGACATGGACGCGGTCATGGAGGACCTAAACCGGCGAATGGATGGAGCGATTTCCTCTTTAAAGCAAGAATTCGCGTCTCTTCGCACGGGGCGGGCTTCGGCCAATATGCTCGACCCTGTGACGGTGGAAGCCTACGGATCTCCAACGCCGATCAACCAGGTTGGAACGATCAACGTCCCCGAACCGCGGATGTTGGTCGTCAATGTGTGGGACAAGTCGCTGGTGGGCGCCGTCGATAAGGCGATCCGAAACTCGGGATTGGGCGTCAATCCGGTTGTAGACGGGACGTTGCTCAGAATCCCCATTCCCGAGCTAAACGAGGAACGGCGCCGCGAACTCGCCAAGGTCGCGGGGCAGTACGCCGAGAAAGCGCGGGTCGCAATTCGCAACGTCCGACGCGATGGAATGGACCAGATCAAGAAAGCCAAGTCAGATGGCATGTCAGAGGACGAGCAGAAGCTCTATCAGGACGAAATCCAGAGCTTGACGGATGGCGAGGTCGCAAAAGTGGATGCAGCGCTTTCTAGCAAGGAAGAAGAAATAATGCAGGTTTAAGGTGGTCTGCACACTGGGCCGGAGAAACACGACTTGTCCGGGTGGGTGAAGCCGGTGAAGGAGAAAGTTGAAAAGCATGCGGCGCATTGACGACGATACGAGCGCATCTCAGAACCAGGCCCGTTCTGGTTCCGATCAGCTTCCTTGCGCGGGCAAAGGCCCGGTCCTGGCGACCGCGGGGCCGCCCCATGTCGCGATCATCATGGACGGCAATGGTCGTTGGGCTTCGGCGCGAAAGTTGCCGCGGCTGGCGGGGCACCGTCGGGGCGTCGATTCAGTGCGCGCTATCGTCGAAGCGTGCCCCGATCTGGGCATCGAGTATCTAACGCTCTACGCCTTCTCGACCGAGAACTGGAAGCGTCCGATGACCGAGGTCAGCGGACTGATGCATTTGTTTCGCATTTACCTCCAGCGCGAGTCGGCGCAACTGAACCGGGAAGGCGTGCGGGTCCGCTTCATCGGCGATCCGATGCCGCTGCCGCCCGACATTCAACGAATGATGCGCTCGCTTGAGGAAACCACGCGCCACAACGTACGCCTCACCGTGTCGATCGCGATCAACTATGGCGGACGGGCGGAAATGGTGAATGCGACCCGTCGGCTCGCCGCCAAAGTCGCCGCGGGAGAGATGTCGCCGGTCGATATTGACGAGAACGCTCTGCGTCGGGAGCTTTTCACCGAAGGCTTGCCTGACCCGGACCTGATCATTCGAACCAGCGGCGAACAACGTTTGTCCAACTTTTTGCTGTGGCAAGCGGCCTATTCCGAGCTGGTCTTCGCGCCTGAGCTATGGCCGGACTTCGATCGGGAGGCGTTCGCTCGGTCCCTGGCTCGATATGACGGCCGCAATCGGCGCTACGGCGCTGTCGCCGGGTGAGGCCGGAGCCGCCGAGCAATCCGACTGAGAAACCGGTGGAAGGGCCGGCGGCGCCGTCGGATCGAGCGCCCCTGAACGACGTCTTCTTCGACTTGAGGCTGAGAACGCTGTCGGGTGTTTTGCTCGGCGTGGCGGCGGCTGGCGCGATCTACCTTGGCGGGTGGGTCACAGCGCTGCTTAGCGCAGCGGGCGCTGCGGCTATGGCCTGGGAGTACCGGGGCTTCGTACGGTTCGACCCATCCACCCGGCCGCGACAGAAGTTCCTGGCGGTCGCGTTCGCCGCGACGGCCTTCGCTGCGCCGATTCTGGCCTTTTCAGCGGATGAGTTTTGGGTTGCGGGTCTGTTTGCGCTCGCGGCGGCGATCGCTTTCTGGCTGATCGACGGTCATCGTGGTCGCTGGACGGGGCCGGGCTTTCTCGTGATCGCCGCCTCGACAGCGGCCTTTGTATGGATGCGAGAGCTGCCGCAGTATGGTTTGGCGACGACCATATGGCTTGTCTGCGTGGTCGTGGCGACCGACGTCGGCGGCTACTTCGCCGGTCGGTTGATCGGGGGCCCAAAGCTGGCGCCCAAGTTGTCGCCCAAAAAAACGTGGTCAGGCCTAGCCGGCGGGATCGGGCTGGCGTTTATCGTCGGCGGACTGTTTTCTTACTTCACGACAGGCACCTATGCTGAAGAAGTGTGTACGGTCTCCGCGATCGCCGCGCTGTTGGCGGTCGCAGGCGACTTGGGCGAGAGCCGCTTGAAACGGAGGTTCGGCGTGAAGGACGCCAGCAACTTGATCCCCGGTCACGGGGGCGCGTTGGATCGGCTCGACGGTCTAATGGCGGCGACCCTCGTCGCTGCTGTCGTCACCTTCGTGCGCGGCAAGGAGATATTCATATGGTGAGCGCCGATGACGCCGCAGGCGAGCGCCGTCGGATCTCGGTTCTGGGCGCGACAGGTTCGATCGGCGAGAGCACTCTCGATGTGTTGCGCGCGCATGGCGGGCGAGAGGCGTTCGATGTGGTCGCTCTGACCGCGAAAGGCGCCTATGACAAGCTTGCGGACGCAGCGATCGAGTTTGGCGCGGAGCTGGCCGTCTGCGCGGACGAGGCGGCGTATCGTGATCTGCGAGACCGGCTGTCGGGCACGAGCGTCCGGGTTGCGGCCGGGGCCGAAGCCGTCTGTGACGCCGCCGCGGAGGCGACGGATTGGACGATGGTGGCGATCGCCGGCGCGGCGAGCCTTCGTCCCAGTTTCGCCGCCGCCCGAGCCAGTCGCGTCGTCGCCTTGGCCAACAAGGAGACGATGGTTTGCGCCGGCGCGGCGTTCGTGCGGGAGCTTCGCCAGAGCGGCGGCCAGCTTTTGCCAGTGGACAGTGAACACAATGCGATCTTTCAGGTTTTCGATCAGCATCAGAATGAAGCCGTCGAAAGGTTGATCCTGACGGCCTCTGGCGGACCATTTCGGCGACTGTCGCTGGAAGAGATGGCGCGTGTGACGCCGGCCCAGGCCCTTCAGCATCCAAACTGGTCAATGGGCGGAAAGATCACGATCGACAGCGCGACGATGTTCAACAAGGCGCTGGAGTTCATCGAGGCCGCCTACTTGTTTCCGGTGTCCGCCGATCAGATCGAGGTCGTCGTCCACCCTCAGTCAATCGTTCACTCCATGGTCGGATATGTCGACGGGTCGGTTCTCGCCCAGATGGGCGTGCCCGACATGCGAACGCCAATCGCGTATGCGCTGGGGTGGCCGCGTCGCGTCGCCGCGCCGGTGGAGCGTCTGGACTTCTCAAAGGTTCGCCGACTTGAGTTTGAGAAGCCCGACGAGGCTCGCTTCCCGGCTCTGCGCCTGGCCCGCGAGGCGCTTGCCGCGGGCGGATCCAGCCCTTGCGCGCTCAATGCGTCGAACGAAGTCGCCGTGGACGCGTTCGTGGGCGGGCGGATCGGGTTCCTGGACATTGCTTGGGTTGTCGAGGCGACGCTCGAGCAGGTCGCCGCCAGAACACTTGGTTCGCTCTCGGATTCGCTAGAAGTCGACGCCGAAGCTCGCAGGGTCGCCGAGCGACATATCGCGGTCAAAGAGTGCGCTTGATTGGCCTGGACGGATTATTTTGCGTTCGCTTTCTCGCACTATTTGCTAGTCATCATCCCCAGAAGGGGCGAGTCGCATAAGACGATACGAGCAGAGGACCCTGAGCCGTGAGCAGCGCAGCGTTGATAAGCGCCATTTTAGAGATCCCGGTGCTGGGACCTCTGATCTCGGTGGTGATTCCGTTCGTGATCGTTCTGGCGATCGTGATCTTCGTCCACGAGTTTGGCCACTACATCGTCGGGCGCTGGTGCGGCATCGCGGCTGAAGAGTTCTCCTTGGGCTTCGGCGGCGAGGTGTTCGGATGGACCGACAGTCGCGGCACACGCTGGCGGTTGTCCTGGTTGCCGCTGGGCGGCTACGTGAAGTTCAAGGGCGACGCCGACGTCGCGAGCGGGCCGGACGCCGCCGCTGTCGCCGAACTGCCGCCGGAGGAGCGACGAAACACGCTTCAAGGCGCCCCGATCTGGGCGCGCGCGCTCACCGTCGCAGCGGGGCCGGGGGCCAATTTCCTCCTGTCTATTGTTGTGTTTGCAGGTTTGGCGCTGGCCGTCGGCCAAAGCAGCGACGAACCGGTCATCGCCGAAATCGATCCGACCGGCCAAGGGGCTGGATCCGGGCTGCGAGAGGGCGACCGCATCGTCTCGGTCGACGGCGAACCGGTGGAGCGTATGTCCAGTTTCCTCCGAGCGATGTTTGAACGAGAAGGGGAGACCCTGCCGGTTGAAGTGTCTCGCGAAGGTGGTTCCGAGACCCTTCCGATCACGTTTGTTCGGCTTCCCCAGGTCTCCGGGTTCGTGCCGGACGCGCCTGCGGAGCAGGCTGGAATTCAGGTCGGCGACGTCGTGCAGGCGATTGATGGACAGACCATCGCCAGCTTCCTGGACCTCAAACGGATTGTCGAAGCGTCGAACGAATGCGCGCTCGATTTCACCGTTGAACGGAATGGCGAGATTTTCGTCACCGAGGTTCAGCCCCGAATCATCGAACGTATCGATCCGGTTTCGGGGGAGTTGATACGGACGCCGATGATCGGCGTTCTGAGCGATCTTCAGATTGGGTTGGCGTCGCCGATGGAAGGGGTGGGCGCAGGGCAGGCGCTGAACCTGGGCGCCGACGCCACCTGGCGGATCGTGACGGGAACCTTTTCGTATCTCGGTGCGATCTTTGCCGGCGCTGCAGATGGGTCGTCGCTCGGCGGGCCTATCGGCATTGCGCGGGCGTCGGGATTTCAGGCGCAGGCGGGGCTGGTCGCCTTCGTCGCCTTTATTGCAACAGTCTCCACCGCGATCGGTCTCATTAACCTATTCCCGATACCGATCCTCGATGGCGGACATCTGGTGTTCTATGCTATCGAGGCGGTGAGGGGTCGTCCGCTCGGTGAGCGCTGGGTGGACGCAGGTATGAAAGTCGGACTGGCGGCGATCCTGTTGTTGCTGGTCTTTGCGACGTATAACGATATTGCGCGCTTGTTTGTCGCGGCGCCGACGGGATGTTGAGGGATGCGAGCAATGAATAGCGTGATCCGAAACCGCTGTGTCGGCTCCCCCGCTTTGTGGGCGCGGCGCACGGTGCGCCTTCTGGCGCTGCAGGCGGTGATGCTTCTCGGCCTGTCCCTCGCCGCGGCCACCCCAGCGTCGGCCCAGTCGGAGATCGCCGTTCAGCGCATTCAGATCGAAGGCGCGCAGCGTATCGAGGAAGCGACGATCCGCTCGTATCTGAACGTGAACGAAGGCGACAGTGTCGGAGCCGCCGAGATTAACGAGGCCCTCAAGCGCCTCGTCGCAACCGGTCTGTTTTCCGACGTCGAGCTTACCCCGGGCAGCGACGGCGTGCTGGTCGTGCAGGTCGTCGAGAACCCGATCATCAATTTCATCGCGTTTGAGGGGAACGGCTCGATTGAAGACGAGGTTCTTCAGGCGCAGATCCGGACCCGGCCCCGAACCGCATTCACGCGCGCCCGCGCCGAAGCGGACGCTCAGACGATCATTGCGATCTATCGAGCGGCGGGACGGTATTCGACGACTGTCGAGCCGAAGATCATTCAGAAGCCCGAGAACAGGGTCGACCTCGTTTTTGAGATAACCGAAGGCGACGTCGTCGGGATCGCGGCTGTCAACTTCGTCGGCAACACCGAGTATTCCGACCGCCGCCTGAGAGGCGTCATCGAAACCGAAGAAAGCGCCTGGTGGAAACTGCTGAGCTCGTCAGACAGCTATGATCCTGATCGCCTTGAGTTCGATAAGGAGCTGTTGCGGCGCTTCTATTTCGCGCGCGGCTTCGCTGATTTCGAGGTCGTGTCCGCGGTCGCCGAGCTCAATCCGGAGCGGGATGAGTTCTTCATCACCTTTACCGTCAATGAAGGCGAAGAGTACACGGTTGGCGACGTGGGCCTGGTGTCGAACACGCGCGGCCTCGAAGCGGAGCAGTTTGAAGATCTCCTGCTGACGGATTCGGGAGACACGTACGACGCCGATCTGGTTGAAAAGTCGATCGGCCGGATTCAGCGCGTAATGGGGGAAGAGGGCATCAACTTCGTCGATGTTCGGCCGCGTGCGAACAAACGCCGGGATGAGAACGACGAGCCGATCATCGACCTGACCTACGAATTGAACGAAGGCCAGCGCGTTTATGTCGAGCGGATCGATGTCGAGGGCAATATTCGCACGCTCGACCGGGTGATCCGGAGAGAGTTCGAGCTTGTCGAAGGCGACGCCTTTAACGCTTATCGGCTTCAACAGAGCCGGACGAGTGTTCGACGGCTCGGCTACTTTTCAGAGGTCGACGTCTCAACAGTGCGCGGTTCAGCGGATGACCGCGTCATCGTGAAAACAGTGGTCGAAGAGCAGTCGACGGGCGAAATCTCCTTCGGTCTTGGTTTCTCTTCGAACAACGGCCCTGGCGGCGAAGTGAGCGTGACAGAGCGCAACTTCCTCGGACGCGGGCAGTTTGTGCGCGCATCGGTTTCTCTTACGGCGGAACGGCAGCTCGCGGATTTTCGCTTTACCGAGCCGTACTTCCTCGACCGTAACCTGGCGGCTGGTTTCGACATCTTCCACCGGGAGATCGATAACTCGGACGAATCGTCTTACGAGGTGACGGAGACCGGTTTCCGGCCCCGTGTGCGTTTCCCGATCAGCGAGGAGTCGCGTATCGGCTTTAGTTACTTGATCGAAAGCAGCGAAGTGACCGACGTTCCGGACGATGCGTCGCCGTTGATCGCTGCTGACCAGGGATCGAGAATTACGTCCGCGATCGGCTACAATTTCTTCTACGATCAGCGAAACGACCGTCTCGAGCCGACGGATGGTTATGAGCTGCGGCTCGGCCAGGATTTCGCGGGCCTGGGCGGCGACAGCGTGTACATCTCGACCACCGGTTCCGTTAAAGGCTACAAGTCGTTCTTCCGGGAAGATGTGGTCACAAGCCTCCAACTCGCCGGTGGCGCCATCGTGAGTTTCGCCGATGAAGACACCCGCATCACAGACCGTTTCCAGCTAGGCGGCGACAGCTTCCGGGGCTTTGCGAATAGCGGGATCGGGCCGCGCGACACCAATGACGACGTCAATATCGATGGCTCGTTGGAGAATATCGACGACGCGCTTGGTGGCAACTACTACGCTGTCGCGCGCGCCGACGTGTCGTTTCCAATTGGTTTGCCCGAAGAATACGGCGTTTTCGGCGGTTTCTTCGCTGAC
Organism: uncultured Neomegalonema sp.; assembly: GCA_937911325.1. GTDB lineage: Bacteria > Pseudomonadota > Alphaproteobacteria > Rhodobacterales > Rhodobacteraceae > CALDSD01. The sequence continues at coordinate 24,982 of CALDSD010000016.1, read as the reverse complement.
GCGGGCAGCGTTTGGGGCCTCGACACCGACAGCTACACGGATGACGCGGCTCAGAACTTCTCGGTGGACAGTGACTTCGCATTGCGCGCCGCCGCGGGGGCGACCGTGTTCTGGAGTTCTCCCGTCGGTCCTCTACGGTTGAACTTTGCGTTCCCGCTGATTGAGGAAGAAGAAGACGAGACGGAGTTTTTCCAATTCTCTGTTGGCACGAGGTTCTAGCGGCAAGTCGGGTCTCGGGGGTGTCGCTGCGGCGCGTGCTGGCGGTTGCGCCTCTCGCCTGCCTCATCCTCTGGGCGTCGCTTTCGGCGTCGCCCACGCTTGCGCAATCAGACGGCGACACCGTTTTAATCATCGATATGTCTCGGTTGCTCCGTGAAGCCGAGGCGGCGCAACGCATCAATGTGCAGGCGGACGAGCTCCGAAAGAGCTTCAATCTGGATATCGAGCAGCGCAGAGCTGCGCTTCGGGCGGAAGAAGAAGAGCTCGTGGCTCTCAGGGAGTCGCTCCCCAGAGACGCGTTTGATCAGCGCGTCGCAAGTTTTGAAGAACGCGTGCGGCTTCTCAAACGCGACGCGCGGGAGCTGTCCTCCAGACTGCAAAGGGCTGTGTCGGCGGCGAACGAACAACTGCGTCGCGCCGCAACGACCATTCTCGTGCAGATCATGAATGAGCGTGGCGCTCGGGTGATGTTGGAGAAACGCGATATCATATTGAGCGCAAACGATCTTGAAGTGACCGACGAAGTGATCCGCCGATTGGATGCGGCCAATTTCGACATTTCCCTGGAGATCCTGGAATCGCCGGACCAATAGTCTCGGCGCTCTAGACATTTGCGTCGGGATGGGGATGGTGTCGCACAAAGTCCCGCCGCGGTCAGCGACGACCGGAACAGTTAGACGACTGGAGTGCTTAGGATGCCTGAAATTGAGGCGTTCGTAGAGAAAATCGAGATTGAACGGATCATGCGAATGATCCCGCATCGATACCCCTTTCTGATGCTGGACCGGGTCCGTGACCTGCATGCGTCAAAAAGTGCGATCGGCGTGAAGAACGTTTCGATCGGCGAACCCTTTTTTCAAGGTCACTTCCCGACAAAGCCGATCATGCCCGGCGTGCTGATCATCGAAGCCATGGCGCAAACGGCTGCGGTTCTGGTCGTCCATAGCCTCGACATGATTGATCAGGGCAAGCTCGTGTACTTTATGACGGTCGACAACACGCGGTTTCGCAAACCGGTTCTTCCTGGCGACGTGCTGAACCTCCATGTCGATGTGGTTCGCCATCGGAGCGCTGTATGGAAGTTCACCGGCGTTGCGAAAGTCGACGGGGTTGAGGTCACCCAGGCGGAGTTTTCGGCGATGATCGTCGATCCGCCCAAGGGAACCGGCGCGGACGGCTAACCCCCCGCCGCAATCCGACCGTTGTGGCTCAAACGATGTAAGGTGACGACTGTATGCCCATAGCGTCCGACGCGGAAATCCACCCGACCGCCGTCGTCGCGGATGGCGCCAGCATCGGGTCCGGTTGCAAGATCGGACCATTTTGCGCTGTCGGCCCTGGCGTTCAAATCGCTGAAAAGGTCGAGCTGATCAGCCATGTTGCGGTTCAGGGTCTCACGGAGATCGGCGAAGAGACGCGCATTTTTCCGTTCGCATCCATCGGTTCGGAACCGCAGGATCTGAAATACGCGGGCGAGCAGTCACGGTTGAAGATCGGCGCGCGCAACCGCATTCGAGAGCATGTGACGATGAATCCGGGCACCGCAGGCGATCGGATGCTTACCACCGTCGGCTCAGGCGGATTGTTCATGATGGGCGCGCATGTCGGACATGACTGTCAGGTCGGCGACAATGTGATCCTCGCAAACAATGCAACGTTGGCGGGGCATGTTGCGATTGGCGACTTCGCGGTGCTTGGCGGGTTATGCGCCATTCATCAGTTCTGCCGTGTCGGAGCGCATGCGATGGTTGGCGGCATGAGCGGCGTTGAGAAAGACGTGATTCCGTTTGGCTCGGTTATTGGAAATCGCGCCGCCCTTGGAGGACTGAATGTCATCGGTCTGCGGCGTCGCGGCTTTGATCGGCAGACAATTCACGCTCTTCGAAGCGCCTATGAAACTCTGTTCTTCGGGGAGGGTGTTCTGAGCGAGCGCGTCGATCCGGTGGCCGAGGCGTATGCGGACATCGAACCGGTGCAAGAGATCATTCGGTTCATCCGAGCTGACACGTCGCGGTCATTCTGCACCCCGCGCGACACGTGACCCACCGCAGGGAATGACGATGACCCTTTCATCTTCGTCGAATGAGGCGGCCGACGGCGACGGGTCGTCACGTCCCAGGCTGGGCGTCGTCGCGGGGGGAGGGGCGCTGCCCCGGTTGGTCTGCGAGGCCGAACGAAACGCGGGCGGCGACCCATTTGTCATTGCGCTGCGCGCCAACGCCGGCGACTGGGTCAGCGACTATGAAAACACCGTCTCCGGGCCTGGTCAGGTCGGGCGGATCTTCGCGGCGTTGTCTGGCGCTGGGTGTGGTCGCGTCTGCTTTGCGGGGGCGCTGCAGCGGCCCTCGCTGTCCAATGTGCGGTTCGACTTCACAGCTCTTCGTGTTTTGCCGGTCATGCGTCGGTTGATGCGGCAGGGGGATGATGGATTGTTGCGCGGTCTGGCCCAGATCTTCGAGGCGCGCGGCTTCACGATGGTCGGCGCGCACGAGCTGCTCGGGGAGCTGCTGGCGCCTATGGGCCCGCTTGGCGCGCGGACGCCAAACCAGAGCGATCTGACCGACATTGAGCGGGCCGCGGAGATCGTCGCGGCGCTCGGCGCGGTCGATGTCGGGCAAGGCGCCGTTGTCGCGCGTGGTCGCTGTTTGGCGGTCGAGACGGTCCAAGGGACCGACGTGATGCTCGGACGGCTTGAGGGCGATACGCGGCGAGGAGGCGCTCCGATCCCCAGCGGCGTGCTCTACAAGTCGCCCAAGCCTGATCAGGATCTGCGCCTCGATTTGCCTGCGATCGGTCCTGAGACGATCAGACGCGCAGCCACGGCGGGGCTGAATGGGGTTGCGGTTCGCTCCGGCGGCGTTTTCATTTTGGATGTCGACGAAACGATCGCCGCAGCGGATGCGGCGGGCGTCTTCCTCTTCGGGTGGGATCCAGAGGAGGGGCCAGGATGAGCGCGCCCAGATCCGTCTTCATCGTGGCGGGCGAAGCTTCGGGCGATCGCTTGGGCGCTGCGTTGATGCGCGGATTGCGAGCTGAGGCGTCGGCTCGCGGCGAGCCAGCTCCGACATTTGAGGGCGTTGGCGGTGTCGCGATGGCCGCGCAAGGGTTTGAAAGCCTGTTTCCAATATCTGACGTTGCGGTGATGGGGCTGACGGAAGTTCTTCCCAGACTACGCACGATCCTGCGGCGCGTTGAGGAAACCGCCCGGGCGATGATTGCAGCCGCGCCCGACATTATCGTCACAATTGATGCGCCCGATTTCGGTCTGCGCGCCGCCGCCAAGGCGCGCGAGGTCCTGGGCGCGGACAACCGGCTCTTTGCGCATTATGTCGCGCCGAGCGTCTGGGCGTGGCGTCCCGGACGCGCCGCCAAGATGGCGCGGAGAACGGATCATTTGTTGGCGCTTTTGCCGTTTGAGCCGCCGTACTTCGAAGCGGAGGGGCTGTCGTGCGACTTTGTCGGTCATCCCGTCGTCGAAAGCGCCGGGCAAGTCGACCCGACCGACGACAGTTTGCGCGAAGACCTCAGGATCGCGGTGGATGCGCCGCTGATCGTTGTTCTTCCAGGCAGTCGGCGCGGCGAAGTGGAGCGTCTGACGCGGCTGTTTGGCGACGCGCTCGTCCAGCTTGCGGACAAGCGGCCAGGGCTGCAGGCGATCGTTCCGGCTGGGGAGCATGTCGTCGAGCTCGTCCGCGAGCGAACGGCGTCTTGGTCGCTCCCAACTCATGTTCTCGACCCACGCGAACTCAGTTTCGAAGCGGCGGAGCGGCGAAAGTTACGCGCAATGGCGGCGGCGGATGTCGCCTTGGCCGCCTCTGGGACTGTTTCGCTTGAACTCGCAGCGATGCGGACGCCGATGGTGGTTGGATATCGGACTGCATGGCTGACCGCCCAGATCGTGCGCCGGATCGTCAAGGTCGAGTCGGCTACGCTCGCCAACCTGGTCACGGAGAGCCGCGGCGTGCCGGAGTTCCTGCAGGAATATCTGAAACCGGATGTCGTCGCAGCTGCGCTTGATGGATTGATCGATCCAAACGCGCCGGAACGCCTGAAGCAGCTTCATATGCTCGATGAGACAATGCGACGACTTGGCGAAGGCGCCGCGCCGCCTTCGCGTCGGGCGGCGCAGTCTTTATTGCGGGCGTACGACGCGCGTGTCGTTTGAACGCGCCGCGTCGCCTGTGCGTTCATTCACTCAGCCACGGCTCTCCATCGGCGCGTAAATGCGCGACGGCGCGCCGTTATAGAGCTGACGAGGACGACCGATTTTCTGTTCCGGGTCCTCGTGGCTCTCTTTCCACTGCGCAATCCATCCGACCGTCCGCGACAGAGCGAAGATCGCTGTGAACATCGACGTTGGGAACCCGATCGCATCGAGAATGATGCCCGAGTAGAAGTCGACGTTGGGATAGAGCTTCTTCTCCACGAAGTACGGATCGGAGAGAGCGATGCGTTCCAGTTCCTGAGCGACCTGCAGCGTTGGGTTGTCTTCGACGCCAAGCACATCGAGCACCTGCGCTGCGACCTTCTGCATAACTTTCGCGCGCGGGTCGTAGTTCTTGTAGACCCGGTGGCCAAAGCCCATCAGGCGGAACGGATCGTCTTTGTCCTTTGCGCGGGCCACAAACTCAGGGATGCGGTCAACAGAGCCGATCTCGCGCAGCATGTTGAGACAGGCTTCGTTGGCGCCGCCATGGGCCGGGCCCCAAAGCGAAGCCACGCCGGCTGCGATACAGGCGAACGGGTTGGCCTGAGACGATCCGGCCAGACGAACGGTCGAAGTCGAGGCGTTCTGCTCGTGATCGGCGTGCAGCGTGAAGATCACGTCCATTGCATGGCTGAGAACCGGATGTGGCTCGTACTCCTCCGCTGGCACGGCGAAGCACATGCGCAAGAAGTTTGCGGAATAGCTCAGATCGTTGCGCGGATAGATGAACGGTTGACCGATCGAGTACTTGTAAGCCCAGGCCGCAATCGTCGGCATCTTCGCGATCAGGCGGATCGAAGCGATCTCGCGCTGCATCGGGTCGTTGATGTCCGTGCTGTCGTGATAGAACGCCGAAAGCGCGCCAACCACGCCGCACATGATCGCCATCGGGTGCGCGTCGCGGCGGAACCCGCGGTAGAAGTTCACCATCTGCTCGTGCAGCATGGTGTGGCGCGTAACGCGGTTTACGAAATCCGCATACTGCGCGCGGGTGGGAAGTTCGCCGTAGAGCAGGACATAGCAGACTTCGAGATAGTTCGACTGCTCCGCCAGTTGCTCGATCGGGTAACCGCGATAGAGCAGCTCGCCCTTGTCGCCGTCAATGTAGGTGATCGTCGACTGGCAGGCTGCGGTCGATGTGAACCCCGGATCATAGGTAAACATGCCTGTCAGCGCGTAGAGCTTGCGGATATCCATCACGTCGGGGCCGATCTCGCCCGAACGCACCGGAAACTCATACTCATTTCCGTCGACGATGAGTTTCGCCGTCTTTGAGCCTACGGTCATTTTGGTCCCCTTTTCATTTCGCGCCTGTCTGGTGCGTTATCCTATTTTTTTCTTCGCACACTGTAGGGCTGGGTTCCGGGGATCCTTAGGACCGGGCCTGTGTCACCCGTCCGCCGCTTCTACAAGCCGTGCGAGGCTTTCTTCTCTTCCAAGGACTTCGAGCACGTCGAACACCCCTGGCGACACCGCCCGCGCCGTCAACGCAGCGCGCATTGGTTGCGCGACTTTTCCGAGCTTTAAGCCCTCAGCTTCGGCAAAAGCGCGTACGATCTCTTCAAGACCGCTCACGCTCCATTCGCTAGCATTTTGCAGGTGCGTGGTCAAACGACCGAGCAGCGCGCGCGCCTCTGTGGTTAACAGCTTCGCCGCCTTTTCGTCAGGCTGAAGCGGCCGCTCCGCCAGAAGGTAGTAAGCGGAATCTATGAGCTCATTCAGTGTTTTAGCGCGCTCTTTCAAGCCAGGCATCGCGGCGAGCATCTTTTCACGCGCTAACGGTGGGATCGCGGGTTTTTGTTGCGCTGCGAGAAGCGCGTCAATCTGCGTCAGCAAATCCGTATCGGAAGCGGCCCGCATATGCTGTCCGTTAAGGTTCTCAAGCTTGGCGAAGTCAAAGCGAGCCGGGGATTTGCCGACGCTGTCGAGACCGAACCAAGCGACGGCCTGATCCGTGGTGAAAAACTCGTCGTCGCCGTGGCTCCATCCCAGGCGGGCCAGATAGTTCCGCATGGCCTCGGGCAGATAGCCCATGTCGCGATAGGCCTCGACCCCCAACGCCCCGTGCCGTTTCGAGAGTTTCGCGCCATCAGGCCCATGGATCAGCGGAATATGGGCGAAGACCGGCGTCGGCCACGCCATGGCGTGATAGATGAGGCTCTGCCGGGCGGCATTCGTGCGGTGGTCGTCGCCGCGGATCACATGCGTGACGCCCATGTCATGATCATCGACAACCACCGCCAGCATATAGACAGGCGTTCCGTCCGAGCGCAGCAGGATCAGATCATCAAGCGTCTCGTTCTTCCAGGCGACCCGGCCCTGGACCGCGTCCTCGACCACCGTCTCGCCGTCTCGTGGCGCTCGCAGGCGCACAACGTACGGCGCGTCGGGATGCGTTGAAGGGTCCGCGTCCCGCCAGGGAGACAGGAACAAGGGCGGGCGACCCTCGGCCTTGGCCTTCTCGCGGAAGGCGTCGATCTCTTCCTTGGTTGCAAAGCACTTATAGGCTGCGCCGCGCGCCAGGAGCTCGTGCGCAACCTCGGCGTGCCTGTCGACGCGCGAGAACTGGCTGATCGCGTCTCCGTCCCATTCCAGACCCAACCAACGCATGCCCTCGAAGATCGCCTCGGTGGCTTCAGGGGTCGAGCGTTCGCGGTCGGTGTCTTCAATCCGCAGAACGAAACGACCGCCGTTGCGGCGCGCGAACAGCCAGTTGAACAGGGCGGTGCGGGCGCCGCCGATGTGCAGGAAGCCTGTCGGCGACGGCGCGAAACGGGTCACGACACTTGTGTCGCGGGATATATCATTCATGGTAATTGGCTTTCGCTTCGGGCGAGCTGTCATTCGGAGCGGGTTATGGCGGAGCTGAGCGGCCTGAGCAAGGCGATGGCGACGAGCTTGCGGGCCGAGCGCGGTCGATTGGCGCTGTGGACGCCGGTTGCGCTCGGGGGCGGCGCTTGGACTTACTTCGCAATTCTCGGCGAGCCGCCCTGGTGGCTCGGCGGCGGATTGGTCGCGGTGTGCGGTCTTCTGCTGTTCGCCTGCACCCGCTTCGCCGGAGCCTCCGGCGTTCGGATCGGCGCGGCGGCGCTCTTTCTGCTCGCTCTCGGTTTCGCCGTCGCGCAGGCGCGCGCCTGGCATGTGGCCGCGCCGATCTGGTCGGGAGACACGCGGTCCGCCCAGCAATTGAACGGGCGCATTTTCGCGATTGATCGTTCACGCTCTGGCGCGCCCAGGCTCACGCTCGAGCATGTGACGATCCTTGGCGTCTCCAGCGAGCGAACCCCGCATCGAGTTCGCGCGACCTTTTTCGACGCCGCCGCCGAGACCATCGGCCGCTTCCAGATCGGAGACCGGATCAGGATCTTGGGCCGTCTGTCGCCGCCGCCGGGTCCGGCCGAGCCCGGCGCGTTCGATTTCCGCAGAAAGGCGTGGTTTGAGCGGCTAGGGGCATTGGCGGTGGTGCGCGCGCCGCCAAACCGAGCCGCGCCTGAGCAGGCGACCGGGTGGGACGCTGCGCGCCTGGCGCTTGGACGATTGCGCGCACGGATCTCCAACCATGTGCAGACGCAGCGTCCAGACCAGATCGGCGCGGTCATCGCCGCCTTGTTGGTCGGAGATCGCTCGGGGCTCTCGGCGGAGACCGTGGACAGTCTTCGCGACGCCAACCTTGCGCATCTGTTGGCGATCTCGGGCCTTCATATGGGATTGATCTCCATCACCGCGTTTGGCGTCGTCCGCTTTCTCTTGGCGCTGCATCCTTGGACGTCCTCGGCCATCGCCGGCAAGAAAGCCGCGGCGATCGCGGCGCTGGCCGTCGCGACCGCGTATCTCGCGCTGTCCGGCGCGACGATCCCGACGCAGCGCGCGTTCCTTATGGCCGTCGTGGCCTTCGGGGGAGTGCTATTGGACCGCCCGGCGGTCACGTTGCGAGCCGTCGCGACGGCGGCGACGTTGATCTTGCTCTGGCGCCCGGAAAGCCTTTTCGATGCGGGCTTTCAGCTTTCCTTCGCTGCGGCGACCGCCATGGTCGCGTTCTTTGAGGCGACGCGGCCTGTGTGGATTGACCTGCGACGACGCCCGTCGTTGCGACGGCGCATGCTCTCGGCGGTCGGCGCTCTGAGCACGTCTAGTCTCATCGCCGGACTCGCAACGGCTCCGTTCTCGGCCTTTCTCTTCAACCGTGTCGCGCGCTATGGGCTGATCGCCAATCTCGCTGCGGTGCCGCTGATGGGGGCGCTGGTCATGCCGGCGGGTTTGGCGGCGCTTCTGCTGATGCCGTTTGGTCTGGAGGCACCCGCGCTGGACGCGATGGCGTTAGGCGTTTGGTGGATCATGAAGGTGGCGGAAACCGTCGCGGCCTGGCCGGGCTCGGTTTCCCTCGTCGCGAGCGGTCCAAACGCGGCGTTAGCGCTGATTGCCTTTGGCGGATTGCAGATCTGCCTTCACAAAGCGCCGTGGCTGCGGGCCGTGGGACTGGTTCCGGTCGTTCTTGGCGTCATCGCCTGGACGAGCCATCAACGCCCCGTCCTTCTTATCGCGCCGGAGGTGAGGTTGGTGGGAGTGCAAACGGATATGGGGCGGGCGGTCGATCGCCCTCGGGGCGCGAGTTACGCCGCGGGTCTTTGGTCGCGCCGTGACGGCGACGGCTCCGATCAAAGCGCCGCCGCGGATCGCTGGCCGAGCCACTCCGACGGAGTGACCACGTCCGAGCGAACGGCGCCGCTTCCAGCTGGATGGCGGCTGCGGGTCTGGCTGCAGCGCACGCCTTATGACGGGGCCTTGATCCGGCGATGCGCTCATCGAACAGTGCTTGTCCTGCCGCGCGCGGAAATCGACGACGCTCAGCGCAAACGGGTGTCTGGGCGGTGTCTTCTTCTGGATCGTTCGGTGTTTCGTCGATCCGGCGCGCTGGCGCTGAGCTGGAGAGGTCCGTCTCCGACACTCACATCCGCTGCGGACGTCGCCGGGCGCAGATTATGGACCACGCCCGGTTTCTCAACGTATCAGTAGCTGCGCATCAGGCCGACGAGCCGGCCTTGGATCTGCACTTTCTCCGCGGCGTAAATCTGGGTTTCGTAGGCCGGGTTGGCCGCTTCCAGCGCGATCGCGCCGCCTTTGCGCCGCAGCCGTTTCAGAGTCGCCTCTTGACCTTCGATCAACGCAACGACGATGTCGCCGTTCTGGGCGGTGTCGCGCTTCTCGATGACGACATAGTCCCCGTCATGGATGCCTTCGTCGATCATCGAGTCGCCTTTCACTTCAAGCGCGAAGTGTTCGGATCCGGATCCCATCATCATCGAGGGAACGCCAATCCGGTTCAGCGAGTTTTCGAGCGCTTCGATTGGCTGACCCGCTGCGATCCGACCGACGAGTTCGACTTCGGACACGGAACCGCGGAAGTCCGCTTCGAGAGGTCGCGACCCTGCAGGTTTCAAGGGTTGCTCCGCCGGAGCATCGTCGAGATCGCCGCTGACGACGCTCAGATGCGGCGCGCCGGTACGTTGTTTGTGCGTCATGTTTTCTGGAAGCTTCACCACTTCCAGCGCGCGGGCTCGATGCGGCAGGCGCCTGATATAGCCGCGTTCCTCGAGTGCTGTGATCAATCGGTGGATCCCCGATTTCGACCGCAGATCGAGCGCGTCCTTCATTTCGTCAAACGAGGGCGACACCCCTGACTGGTTGACCCTTGTGTGGATAAACATCAGCAGATCGTACTGCTTTCTTGTGAGCATGACCCTCTCCAGATCCGTTGGATGTGTTAATCATGTTCTACGGGTGTTCTCGCTTTGTGTCAATATCCAGTGTTTGTTCTCATCTTTGCTCACAGATCTATGCAGTCGAGCATCTCACCGGCCTGTCGGGCTCGGTCATGCGCCGGACGCACAGCCAGAACGTCCGCCTGGGCGAGGATGGACATGAGCGAGCTGTCCTGGTTCGCCTCGGGTCGAACCACAGGACCGACTTCGCGACGTTCAAGCGCGGCGCGCATGTAGTGTTCGCGCGGGCCGCCAGGCGGCAGATCGATCGCCAAGGGGACGGGGCGGCGCATCAGTTGTTCCGCTGGCAGGCCCAGCAGAGCGTCGAGCGCGGGGCGGAGAAAGACATGGGCGCAGACAAACGCCGAGACCGGATTGCCTGGCAGGCCGACCACCAGCGCGTCGCCGAGACGCCCGGCCATCAAAGGTTTTCCCGGGCGCATCGCGATCTTGTAGAAGTCCGGGGCCATGCCTTCTTCTTCGAATGCGCGTCGAGAGAAGTCATGATCCCCAACGGACGCGCCGCCCAGGGTAACGATCAGGTCGGCGCCGCGCGCCTCTCTTATGGCGGCTCTCAGCGCGCCGACATCGTCATGAGCGATCGGCAGAATGACGGGCTCGGCGCCGTAGCGCGCCAGAAGCGCCGCGACGCTGAAATTGTTGGATGACGCGATTTCAGAAGGTTCAGTTGGTTCGCCCGGCAGCTTTAGCTCGTCGCCGGTCGCGATCAGCGCCACTCGCGGTTTGCGCGCGACAGTGAGCCAAGGCACTCCGGCGGCGGCGGCCAGTCCGATATCCTGAGGCCTCAACCGCCGCGGCACGTCGATCAGCACGTCGCCTTCGTGGAAGTCGCCGCCGGCGGGGCGGACCCAGTCTCCCTGTACGACGCCGGCGCGCACGGTTACGCCAAGCAGCCGTTCCAGCGCGCCTTTGCGCGATACATCCGGCGCGGCGTCTTCCTGGAGCAGGATCGCGTCGGCGCCGACAGGCATGGGCGCCCCGGTGAAAATGCGCATCGCTTCCTTATGGCCGATGCCGTGACCAGGCATCGCGCCGGCCGGAATCTCGCCCATCACCAGCAGCCGCGAGCCCAGATTGGCCTCGACGGCGCGAACGGCGTACCCGTCCATCGCAGAGGCGTCGAACGGCGGCTGCGTGCGGCGCGCGATCACCGGATCGCGCAAAGCCCGCCCGTCGGCGTGAGCCAGGGAAACGGTTTCGGAGCCGACGGGTTCGGCCATGTCGAGAATGCGCTGCAGCGCCTCGTCGACTGACAACAGCGACGGCACCGGCACCACGGCTTTCCGAACACTGTCGGTTTCGTGTTCCTCCGGCAGCGCGGAGTCAGATCCGTTTTTGGGCGGCATGACGTGTCACTCCCCTTGGAAGACGCCTGACTTTCCACCTTCTTTGAACGCGAGCCTGACATCTTCGACCCGCATGGTTTTGTCGACGGCTTTGCACATGTCGTAGACGGTCAACGCGGCGACCGTGACCGCGGTGAGCGCCTCCATCTCGACGCCTGTCTGACCGGCGACTTTCACTGTCGCTTCGATTTCGACGGCGTTTTCCGAACGGCTCGGCGACAGCTCGACCGCGACTTTGGAGATCGCGAGAGGATGACAGAGCGGGATCAGGTCATGGGTGCGCTTCGCCGCCATGATCCCTGCGATCCGCGCCACGCCCAGCACATCGCCCTTCTTGTGGCCGCCGTCCTCAATCATCGCAAGGGTTTGCGCCGCCATGACGATCCGGCCGCGCGCGATCGCTGTTCGCGTGGTCATGTCCTTGCCCGAGACGTCGACCATCGCCGCATCGCCCTTGGCGTCAAAATGCGTGAACCGCTTTTCCGTGGTATCGCTCATAGGCCCAGCAGCTCCCGCGTCGCTTGCTCGACGTCGTCCTGCCGCATCAAGCTCTCCCCGATCAGGAACGAGCGCGCGCCGACATCCGCCATCCGCGCGAGATCGTCCGGGCTGAAGAGGCCGCTTTCCGCGATGAGCACCCTGTCGGACGGGACGCGCGGCGCCAATTCTTCCGTCGTCTCAAGCCGTGTCTCGAACGTGTTGAGGTCGCGGTTGTTCACGCCGAGCAACTCAGAGCGCAGCGCCAACGCGCGGTCGAGTTCCTCGCCGTCATGCACTTCGATGAGCGCGTCCATGCCGAACTCGACGGCGGCGTGCTCCAACTCCTGCGCCTGGGCGTCGGAAACGCTCGCCATGATGATCAGGATGGCGTCCGCCCCAAGCGCGCGGGCTTCCGCCACCTGATAGACGTCGTACATGAAGTCCTTGCGGATGGCGGGTAGGGACGTCGCCGCGCGCGCCTCGGTCAAATAAGCGTCTGCGCCCTGGAAGGACGGCGCATCCGTCAGCACCGACAGACAGCTGGCGCCGCCGTTCTCATACGCTTTGGCGAGAACGGGAGGATCGAAATCCTCGCGGATCAGGCCTTTGGACGGGGAGGCTTTCTTGATCTCGGCGATCAGCCCGTAGCGGCCCATGTCCTGCGCGACGCGCAACGCTGTCGCAAACGGGCGCACTCGGCCCGCCGCCTCGATCAGTTCCTCCAGATCGGCAAAGCTCCGCTGACGCTTGCGCGCCGCGATTTCTTCGAGCTTGTAAGCCTTTATGCGGTCGAGAATGGTCGCCATCGCCTCATGTCTAGCTGAGTTGAACGGTTTCGCCTAGCTACTGAATCTCGAAACGGGACGACGGCCCGGCGCTCAGGCGGATTGGGTGATCCGAGCCAACCCCTCGACCGCCGTCATCGCTTTGCCCTGATCGATGCTCTCAGCGGCGAGCGCGGCCCCGGACCGCAGATCCGGAACCTTGTCGGCGATCAGCAACGCCGCGGCCGCATTCAACAGCACGGCGTCGCGATAGGCGGAGGCTTTGCCCTGCAGCAAGTCCCGAAAAGCGCTGGCGTTGAAGTCGGGATCCCCGCCGAGGATCTGTTCAAATGGATGCTCAGACAGACCGGCGTCGGAGGGGCGTATCTCAAAACGCTTCAGCTCGCCGTCCGCGAGTTCAACAACCGTGCTTGAACCGCAGATCGAGAGCTCGTCGGTCCCGTCAGCGCCGTGGACGAGCCACGCCCGCTCTGATCCGAGGTCTCGCAGGGTCGCCGCCATCGGCTCCAGCCAATCCGGCGAGAACGCGCCGGTCAGCTGCCGCTTGGCGCCCGCCGGGTTCGTCAAAGGGCCAAGAATGTTGAAGACGGTCCGCACGCCCATCTCGGTGCGCGCCGGCATCACGTGCCGCATCGCCGCATGGTGGCGCGGCGCGATCATGAAGCCGATCCCAGCCTCGCGCAGCGCCTGTTCGATGGTGTCGGGGCCGACTTCGACATTGACCCCGATCGCGCTGAGAAGATCGCCGGCTCCGGACTTCGAGGAGAGTTTGCGGTTGCCGTGTTTGGCGACGGGCACGCCGGCGCCTGCGACGACGAACGCCGTCGCCGTCGATATGTTGAGCGTTCCCTTGCCGTCGCCGCCGGTGCCGACGATGTCGATTGCGCCCGCCGGGGCGTTCACGGGCAACATTTTCGAGCGCATCACGGTGGCCGCGCCGGCGATCTCGTCAACCGTCTCGCCGCGCATCCGCAACGCCATCAGAAAGCCGCCGGTCTGCGCGGGGGTCGCCTCGCCAGACATGATGATCTCAAACGCTGCGACGGCTTCCGAGCGGCTTAGCGCAAGACCGTCCGCCACCTTGCCGATCAGGCTTTTCAACCCATCCGACATCAAACGACCTCCGCCAGTCTCAAAAAGTTCTTCAGCATCTCGCGCCCGTGTTCCGAACGGATGCTCTCCGGATGAAACTGAACGCCGTGAATGGGGTGGGCGCGGTGACGCAGCCCCATGATGACGCCGTCTTCGGTTTCCGCGGTGATCTCAAGGGCGTCGGGGAACGTCTCCCGGTCGACCGTCAGGCTGTGATAGCGCGTCGCGGTCAACGGGTCGGGGAGCTTCGCAAAAACGCCGGAGCCGCCATGCCGGATCGGAGAGGTCTTGCCATGCATGATCGCATGCGCCCTCACCACATCTCCGCCAAACGCCTGACCCATCGCCTGATGGCCGAGGCAAACGCCAAACATCGGAACATCAGGCGCGGCCGCCTTGATCAGATCAAGGCAAACGCCGGCTCGGTCCGGATCGCAGGGTCCCGGGGACAAGACGATCGCCTGAGGCTTCAAATCAAGGGCTTCATCGACAGACACGGCGTCATTGCGCCGGACTTCGATTTGTGTCGACTTGCGCCGCGACCCCTGGATCACTTCGCCCAGATAGTGGACAAGATTGTAGGTGAAGCTGTCATAGTTATCGATTAGCAGCAGCATGATCGGCGAAAGCCTGAAGGCGCTCGAGCTCGGCGCGGTTTCCAAAAGAGCCTCGAGCGCGGTCTTTCTGCGAAGGAGCGCACGTGTCGGCGGATCACGACAGCTATGGCGGCGCGGAGGCGGACCCGTCAAGGCGCCCGGGCTCGAACCAGCCCGCAAACCAGCGTCCGCGACGGTTCTCGGCCCGCTACTTGAGCCATCCAGGCCGTCTGGGCCGCCAAATTGGCGTCAACGCAGCGACGGCGCCGTTGGCGGTCCTCGCGATCGGACTGGTTTTTGGCGCGACGATTACGGCGTTGGCCTTGGGCCTATTGACGACCCCGGACGTCGCCGACGTCTCCGACAACCCAAACGAAGCGGAGCATTGGCGCTTTCCGGATGCGCCGGCCGACCCCTCGTCGAAGTAGCGCTCCGCGCCGCGTCTTCTGGCGTGTGGTTAACGAATCGTTGCTCGCGCCGACGCCACCCGCTAGCGTGCGCACATAACAAGAACATCAGTTCAGAGATCGAGCGAGACAAGAGATGAGCGAAGCGGTGGGCGCTGGCGCGCCGGCGGATGATCTGATCAAGCCGGAGTTTGTGCATCTTCGGGTCCACAGCGCGTATTCGCTGCTCGAAGGCGCGTTGCCCGTGAAGATGTTGCCAAAGCTCTGCGTCGAGCACGGAATGCCGGCCGTGGGCGTCGCCGACCGCGATAATTTGTTCGGCGCCTTGGAGTTTTCAGAAATCGCGGTCGGCGCCGGCGTGCAGCCGATCATCGGCGCGCAGATCGCGTTGTCTTACGCGCAGGCCGAGCGCCCGGGCGATCGCGCCCCCGATCCCGCGCCGATCGTCCTCTATGCCCAGAACGAGATCGGCTATCGCAACCTGATGGCGCTGAACTCCCGCGAGTTCCTGGAGTCCGAGGACGGCGAACCCAAGCTTTATTGGGATTGGTTGGAGGGCGCCACCGACGGGTTGATCTGCTTGACCGGCGGCCCGGATGGACCTGCCGGGAGACTGATCCGCCAGGCAAAGCGCTCTGCGGCGCAAGATCATGTTCTGCGCCTGGCCGAGCTGTTTCCGAATCGTCTTTACATCGAGTTGCAGCGGCACGGCGCGGAGGGAGCGCTGCGGACGGAAGCCGAGGACGCGACGGAAGAAGCGTTCCTCGACATCGCATACGAGCATGACCTGCCGATCGTGGCGATCAACGAGGTCTTCTTTCCAAGACCCGAAATGTTCGAGGCGCATGACGCGATGCTGTGCATCGCAGATGGTCGCTATGTGACCGAGGAAGACCGCCGTCGGCTGACGCCGGAATACTACTTCAAGTCCCCAGCTGAGATGGTCGGGAGGTTCTCGGACCTGCCTGAGGCTGTCGAAAACACCGTCGAGATTGCGCAGCGCTGCGCCTATCGGCCTCGCACCCATGCGCCCATCCTGCCGGTCTTTGCGGAAGACGAGGTCGCGGAACTCCGGCGCCAGGCGAACGAGGGTCTGCAGGCGCGGCTCAAAGCGATCGAGCCCGCCGCCTCGGTCGAAGAGTATCAAGAGCGTCTCGACTTTGAACTCGACGTCATCGAGGGCATGGGGTTCCCAGGCTACTTCCTGATTGTCGCGGACTTCATCAAATGGGCCAAGGCGCAGGACATCCCGGTTGGGCCCGGGCGCGGTTCGGGCGCTGGCTCGCTTGTCGCTTATGCGCTCACGATCACCAATCTCGACCCCTTGCGCTATGCGCTTCTGTTCGAACGGTTCCTCAACCCTGAACGCGTCTCGATGCCGGATTTCGACATCGACTTCTGTCAGGACCGCCGCGAAGAGGTGATCCAGTACGTGCAGGAGAAGTACGGGCGCGACCGGGTCGCGCAGATCATCACTTTCGGCGCGCTCCTGTCGAAGGCGGCGGTGCGCGACGTCGGACGCGTGTTGCAGATGCCCTTTGGCCAGGTCGATCGGATCTCGAAGATGATCCCGGTTGAAGGCGTGAAGCCGATGTCGGTCGAGCGCGCCATCGTCGAAGAACCGCGGCTCAAGGAATGGGCCAAGCAAGAGTATGTGGTTGGCCAGCTTTTGGAGCTCGCGCAGCAGATCGAAGGGCTCTACCGCAACGCCTCTACCCATGCCGCCGGCGTGGTGATCGGCGACCGGCCGCTGCAGGAGCTGGTGCCGCTCTACCGCGATCCGCGCTCGGACATGCCGGCGACGCAGTTCAACATGAAGTGGGTCGAGCCGGCGGGCCTGGTGAAATTCGACTTCCTTGGCCTCAAGACGCTGACTGTCATTCAGAATGCGCTCGATCTCCTCAAAGACCGCGGCGTTGAGATCGACATCGACGCGGTGCCGCTGGATGACGACAAGACCTACGAGCTCTACAGCCGCGCCGACACGGTTGCGGTCTTCCAGGTGGAGAGCTCGGGCATGCGCGACGCCCTGCGTCAGCTCAAGCCGACCTGTATCGAAGACATCATCGCGTTGGTGGCGCTCTATCGACCCGGACCGATGGAGAACATCCCGAAGTATTGCAACGTCAAGAACGGGAGGGAGGAGCGTGACCGCCTGCATCCGTCGATCGACCACCTGCTCGACGAAACGCAAGGCATCATCGTCTATCAGGAACAGGTGATGCAGATCGCGCAGGAAATGGCGGGATACTCGCTTGGCGGCGCCGATCTGTTGCGCCGCGCGATGGGCAAGAAGATCCAAGAGGCGATGGACGCCGAACGTCCGAAGTTTCTGGAAGGCGCGGCGGCGAACGGGGTCGGCAAGGCCAAGGCGCAAGAGGTTTGGGACCTGCTCGACAAGTTCGCGAACTACGGTTTCAACAAGTCCCACGCCGCCGCATACGGCTATGTCTCGTATCAAACCGGATGGCTCAAGGCGAACCACCCCGTCGAGTTCATGGCGGCGGTGATGAACCTCGACATGCATCTCACCGACAAGCTCGCGCTCTACCGGCAGGAGCTCGACCGAATGAGCCTTGCGCTCCTGCCGCCGGATGTGAACGCGTCCGAGGACGCCTTCACCGTCGAGGGACCGTTGGGCGAGGGCAAGGTCCGCTACGCTCTGGGCGCGCTGAAGAATGTCGGGCGCGAGGCGATGCGGCTCATCGTCGAGGCGCGCAAATCCGGCGGGGAGTTTACGGATCTGTTCGATGTCGCGCGACGCGGCGATCTGAAGATGGTTGGTAAGCGGCCGCTTGAATACCTCGCGCGTGCCGGGGCCTTTGATCGGTTGGAGCCCAACCGCCGGCGCGTGTTCGACTCTGTTGAAACCCTCGTCGCCTATTCCTCGACGGTTCACCAGGAAGCTGCGTCGAACCAAAGCTCGCTCTTCGGCGAGGCCGGGGTCGATACGCCGCCGCCAAGACTGGCCAGCAGCACCGATTGGCCGCCGCTCGAACGCCTGTCCGAAGAGCAGGCTGCGATCGGTTTCTTCCTGTCGGGTCATCCGCTGGACGACTATCAGCAGGCCCTGAAACGCAAACGGATCATGAGTTTCGCCGAGTTGCGCGGCGCGGTGGGCGGCGGTCTGACCACGCGCATCGCCGCCGTCGTGTCCGGTCGACAAGAACGCAAAAGCGCAAAGGGCAACCGGTTCGCATTCGTTCAGCTCTCTGATCCGACGGGCGTCTTTGAAGCCGTGTGCTTCTCGGACGTGCTGCTGGCCAGCCGCGAAATGCTCGAGGCGGGAACAGCCGTCGTCTTGACGGTCGACGCGGAGAAAGACGGGGAGGAGGTCAAGCTTCGCATACAAGGCGTGCAGCCGATCGACGAGGCTGTCGCCGGAACCGAGGCCAGGGATCTGCGGATCTATCTGGGCGACGACGAGGGATTGAGCCTGGTGCGGGCGACGCTCGAGACGATCACCGGGCGCGATCTGTCCGAACGCGCCGCAGCGCTCGACGGGCCGCCGCCGCGAGGGCAGGGGCGGATTGTTCTGGTGTTGAACCCGCCGGGGTTGAACTGCGAGTGCGACATGCCGCTGCCTGGCTACTTCCCGGTTTCTCCTCAGGTTCGCGGCGCGCTCAAGGCGCTGCCGCCGGTCCGGCATGTCGAAGAAGTCTGACCGCTTGCGCCGCGTTTTCCTGCTGGGCGCGACGGGGACGATCGGCCGTGCGACAGCGCAGGCGCTGCTTGCGCGCGGGAACGAGGTTGTCGGCTTCGTCCGACGCCGGGGCCTGGAGGCCGAGTTCGCGGGGATGGAGATCCGTGTCGGCGATCCGACCGATCCGGCCTCGCTGGAGCGGGATGGGTTTCAGGGCGAGCGCTTCGACGCGTTTGTGTCTTGTCTCGCGTCGCGAACCGGCGCCCCGAACGATGCGTGGGCGATCGACTTCACAGCGACCAGCGACGCTTTAAACGCGGCGCAACACGCGGGCGTCACGCAGGCCGTTCTGCTCTCGGCGATCTGCGTTCAGCGGCCCAAGCTCGCCTTTCAACAGGCGAAACTGGCCATGGAGGAAGCCCTCATCGCCTCCGGCCTGACCTATTCCATCGTCCGGCCGACGGCGTTCTTCAAATCGCTCTCCGGTCAGGTCTCGCGCGTCCGCAATGGAAAACCTTTCCTGCTGTTTGGCGACGGAGAGCTCACGGCCTGCAAGCCGATCAGCGACGGCGATCTTGCGAGTTTCATCGCCGATTGCCTCGACGATCGGGAGCGATGGAACCGCATCCTGCCGATCGGCGGCCCCGGCCCCGCGATCACCCCGAAACAACAGGGAGAGAGACTGTTCGAACTGCTCGATCGCCCCCCGAAGTTTCGGCGTGTTCCCGTCGCGATGATGGACGCGGTGATCGGCGGGTTGAGCCTGGCGGGGAGGTTTTCGACACGTTTGGCCGACAAGGCTGAACTGGCCCGTATCGGTCGGTATTACGCGACCGAGTCGATGCTGGTTTTTGACCACCTCGCCGGACGATACGACGCCGAAGCGACCCCCAGTTACGGGACCGAGACCCTGTTCGATTTCTACAAGCGTCTGATCGCAGACGAGGCCGCCGTCGATCTGGGAGAGCATGCTGTCTTCTAGCGTCTCGGCTCCGGATCACTCGCCGTCATAGAGTTCGGACCTCAGACCGAGATAATTGTTCCACGCGAACCAGTAGGAGATGTGGCCGGGAATGCGCGGCGACGCAGCGCCGTCCGGTCCTGTCAGGGCGTCTTCGCGCAGGGTCCAAGCGCCGTTGGAGGTCAAGAGCCGCTGGTCTCCATCGGCGCTGCGTCTGAACTCCAGATCCCCGCGGTCATAGGCGCGCACCGTTCTCGTCGCCGCGTCGCCGATCAGCACGATGTTCATGTCGCCGATCCGATCGTTGATCACCGCGCCGCCTTCGAACACGTCGAGGGGCCATGCTTTAGACGCGGCGAAAGCACGGACGCCGAACACGTAGTCCTTGCGTTTCAGACGGCTTTCGTCGCCGACCAGCGCCGGAAACATCAAGTCCGGGCTGGCGAAGTAGTCCGAATAGACGACGCCGGGACCGTAGTCGCGCAAGAAGCCCGTTTCATCCGAGAGAACCGTCGTCGTCGGATTGGCCTCGCGCCAGTCTTTCCACGAGGCGACAAGGATCGGGCGTTGCTTGAGCGCAATCCCAGAGCCGACGAGTTCGCCGATGACCGGTTTGCCGGTGAACTGGTTCCAGATCGTTTCGGTCTGACGATCGAACATCAACTTGTTCGAGCGGTAGAGAAGGCCGGAGGAACCGAAAACGAACGGTTCTGCGCGCCCGTCGACATCCGTTTCGAACAGAATGCCGGCGCCGCACAGCGTGCAGTACGCCAAAGCGACGGGAACGCCGCCGATCACATCGTTCATCATCTCGTGCCAGCCGAGAACCCGGAGCGGATAGGCGCGCGCGTCGCCGTTGATCGAGACCCCGAAGACAAGATCTTCATCGCGGAGATACCCCGCATTTTCGAAGCTGAGCATCTTCGGCGCGTCGAGCGGTGGGATGTCGTCGACCTTCGCGCCGCCCCAGGTGATCTCCTCAAAGCGGATCTGCGCGTTTGCGCGAGCGGCTTCGGTGTCCAGCAGATCCATGAACCGCTCGTCTATCCCCCGAAGCAGATGCAGTTTGACGTCTCGGTAGGTGGGATGCGGCGTGATTTCGGGATGGGCCTCCTGCCACTCGAAGGCGGCGTGCCAGGTGGCGAGCCGCTCTCCGGTCAGCGTCGAAAGAGCGTCTGCGACGAAGATATCATCGCCCGCCCAACGCAAGGCGAGGACGAAGGTCGGGATCAAGCTGCGATCGCCGGTCGCGACAAGGGCGTCGATCGCAACCTGCTTGCGGTCGCCAAAATGGGAGAACAGGCCCCAAGACAGCTCTCTGATCTCGTCTTCCTCAAGCGCAGGGGCCGGGGTGGCCCACGCGCTGAGAGCCGCCGTCAGTCCAAGAAGGGCGACTGTGACCGGGCGAGTTGCTCTGTGAACGAGCGTCATACGCCGCATCTCCTGTTTCGCTCCAACCGTTGTCCACGGTTAGAGCCAAACGGAGCACACCGTCCAATGACGCTTCCGCTAGCCGAGTTGATACCCCGGCGTCGACTGCGACAGAGCCATCTCTTCTTCAGTCATCTCTTCAGGGATGCCTTCGAAGAGCGGCGTGGTCAGATACCGTTCGCCCGTATCGGGCAGCATGCACAGGATCACCGAACCCGGTTCGGCTTTCTCCGCGATGTCCATGGCGATCTTGAAGGTCGAGCCGCCGGAGACGCCGGTGAAGATACCTTCTTTCGCGGCGAGTTCGCGCGCCCAGTGAATGCCGTCCGCTCCCGCGACCGGGACCAGCTCGTCGTAAAGGCCGTTGTCGATCGCCTCTTGCAAAACGTAAGGGATGAAGTCCGGCGTCCAGCCCTGGATCGGGTGAGGCTCGAAATGCGGATGGCTGACGGAGGGCGAGTGGTCAGGGCCGCGCTCCTGCGCGTGACCGGAGCCGACGATCTGCGCGTTCGCGGGCTCGCTCAGAATGATCTTCGTTTCCGGGCGTTCCTTGCGCAGAACCCGCGCCACGCCCGTCACGGTCCCGCCGGTGCCATACCCGGTGACCCAATAGTCGAGCCGGTCGCCTGCGAAATCGCTCACGATCTCAGGGCCGGTCGTGGCTTCGTGGATCGCGGCGTTGGCGTGGGTCTCGAACTGCCGCGCCAGGAACCAGCCATTGGCCTCCGCCAGCTCGACGGCCTTTTTATACATGCCGAACCCTTTTTCGGCGCGAGGCGTCAACACGACCTTCGCGCCGAGCATCCGCATGAGCTTGCGCCGCTCGATGGAAAAGCTGTCAGCCATGGTCACGACGAGTGGATAGCCTTTCGCCGCGCACACCATGGCGAGGCCGATCCCTGTATTGCCGCTGGTCGCCTCCACGACGGTCTGGCCCGGCTTCAACGCGCCTTCGCGTTCCGCGGTTTCGATGATGCTCACGGCGAGCCGGTCCTTGACCGATGCGGCCGGGTTGAAGGCTTCGGCCTTCACATAGAGCCGCACGCCATCCGGCGCGAGGCGGTTGACCCGAATGCACGGCGTGTCGCCGATCGTGTCGAGCACGCTGTCAAAAAGCCGGCCGCGGCCGGAGGTTGCGCGAGGAGCGTCGCTGGTCATTGTATTTCCCCCTCTTTTGGGTTGTTGCGGTCAGAGCGCATAGAGGCGTCCCTTCTCGGGCGTCTTATCGTGGACGTTCGCCAGCCTGAGGCACCGCCAGGCCAGCGCATGGTTCGAGGTCGTGACCGGCAGACCGATCTCGGCCTCAAGGCTTGGTATCGCCTCCGCGAACCGGATCGATGTGCACGACACGAAGACGGCGTCTAGGTCACGGCCGTCGATCAGCTTTCGAACGGCCGAGGCGAGGCTTTTCTCGTCTATCGCCGCGACGATCGGATCCTGAGGTTCGTTGAAGGAGCCGAAGATCGGGATCTCGAGACCACCCTCGGTCAGCCGCTGTCGCAGGGTGTCGTTCACGTCGCTTCGATAGGGCGTGAGAACCGCCACGCGGCGGGCCTTGAGAGCTGTCATCGCCGCCAAGGCGGCGGATAGTGGCGTCGCGGTCTGGGCGTCGGGTTTTGCGCTTTGAATGAGCTCTGCGACCTTCTTTTCGCCCAGCACGGCGGTGGCGGAGGTGCATCCGAAGGCCACGACGTCGAGCCGGTCGCCCATCAGAATGCGCGCGGCGGTGTCTGCGATATGGTCCTGCATCGCGGCCAGCGTTTCTGGCGTCACTTCGGGCGAGTTCGGCAGACGCGCCGTGTACACGCCGACTCCAGGCAGGTCGAGAAGCCGTCCCAGCTCGTGCTCGATCGTATAATCGCTCGACAAAGCGACGACGCCGACCCGGGCGCGCCGCCCGAGATCCTCTCCCGTCGTGAAAGGGAGATGCTCGATCAACTCGAAGTCTGCAGAGCGCAACAGCGTGCTCCCGTTTCAATTCGCCTCAGTATGCGCGCCGGGAGGTGTTCGACAACCCCGCGGCCGCGACATCGAGGGTCTGGACAAGCGCGCCCTGCTGCGGGACACGCTTTCGGGACGCAACGTGGAGTTTTCGAATGATCGGTCGCCTGAACCATGTCGCCATCGCCGTACCCGACCTTGAAGCGGGTGCAGCGAAGTACCGCACCGCGCTCGGAGCCAACGTCACGGCTCCGCAAGCTGAACCGGATCACGGCGTCACCGTTGTGTTCATCGAGTTGCCCAACACGAAGATCGAGCTGCTAGAGCCCTTGGGCGAGGACTCGCCGATCCGCGGCTTTCTCGAAAAGAACCCGTCTGGCGGAATTCACCACCTTTGCTATGAAGTCGAGGACATCCGCGCTGCGCGAGACCAGCTCAAGGCGGGCGGCGCCCGGGTGCTCGGGGACGGAGAACCCAAGATCGGCGCGCATGGCAAGCCAGTGCTGTTTCTGCACCCCAAAGACTTCGACGGCGCACTGATCGAACTGGAAGAGGTGTAACCGCCGTGTCGATATCTGGCGCAATCGTAATGTACGCCGTGCTGTGGTTCCTGGTGTTGTTCGTTCTTCTGCAGAACGGCGTGCGCAGTCAGGACGAGGAGGGCGACGTCGTTCCCGGAACGCCGCCCGGCGCGCCGGCGGCGATCCGGATCCGCCGCAAGTTCCTGTGGGCGTCGATCTTGGCGTTTGTTCCGTGGGGCGTCTTCTTCGCCGTGCTGGAGTTTGAAGTGCTGAGGCTCGACGACTTCAACTTTCTCTTTCCTGAGTCGTTTCACCGCGAAAACCTGAACGAATAGGGGCGCTTCCAATAGCTTACGGCGCCAGCCAGCTGGCTTCGCAGACAGAAGGCGAGGGCCAGGAAAACACGGCGCGCTGGTGACCGTCCGGCAGCAGCTTGAGAGCCTCCAGACGCTCGACCTGAACCGTGAGCACGCAGAAGTTGGCGCCCGCGTCCTCCTCGGAAAAGCGGTAGTCGGTCGGCGCGCCGAGCGTGACCCCCGGGGCTGGCGACAGCCCGTAGAGCCGTTGCGCGGCCTTTGGGACCTTTGACCAGGCCGCGTGCGCCACCGCGTCGTCAACAGAGGTGCGGACGTCTCCGTCGATCCGGAGCTGCAGTCGCCGGCCGGGGTCCCAAAACAGCATCGCCGCCGCTGGGCGCTCCGACAGGTGCAGGACCTTCTGGGATCGAACATCGGTATGGATCTGCATCTCGGCCCGCGCAGGATCCCACGCGCGCAGAACAACGGTGCGCACCGACGGCCTGCCGGCTGGATCCGTCGTCGCCAACGCTGGCGTGCGCATCGGGCTGCGCCGATCGGCGACAGCGCGGGCCAAGAGAGAAAAAATCTCGCGACGAAGATCTTCGAGGCTCTCGCTGTTTGGGCGGGCTGGGGACATGTTCATTTTCAAGAAGATAGAGCGCCTGCGCCGTCGGGGCGACGCAATCTCGGCGACAGACCGGTCGTTCCGCATCGTGCGGTCCATCTTGCCGGCGCCACAAACTGCGTTAAGGTCTAGAGGGTCTGAAACCGAATCGAGGGATATTCGTAATGCGTAACATCGTGGCTGGACTTCTCGCAGCTGTCTTCGTCATGGGCGCTGTCGCGACCGCAGACGCCTGCCCTTGGTCCAGCAAGAAGAAAGAAGAGACGACCTCGACCACGAGCTAGGTCTCGCAATATCCGAGTGTACGAATGAAAGGGCGATGGTTGATCCATCGCTCTTTTCTTATGTGTTCAACTCGCTGATCTTGGCGGAAAGATCGGGTCGTGGGCGCTCTGGAGGGGCCATTTTTGGGGTTCCGAGATGAATCAAGCCAGCCACCCGTTCGGTTGACGCCAATCCGAGATGGTCTTCGCAGAACGCGCGGTCGTGGCTGATCCAACCACTGAGCCAGTTGGCTCCGACGCCGCTCGCCAGCGCCGCGTTGAGGATCGAGAGGCAAACCGCTCCGGCTGAGAGCAGTTGTTCGAATTCGGGGATTTTCTCGCTGGGCTGGGGGGAGGCGATCACGGCGACGATCATCGCGCCGTCC
>CALDSD010000015.1 GCA_937911325.1 uncultured Neomegalonema sp. | reverse complement strand
GAACCTGCGACCAGCGGATTAACAGTCCGATGCTCTACCACTGAGCTACGCCGGATCAGCCAAGCCGGGGATATAGCAACGCGGATCGTCGGCGTAAACAGCCGATTCAAAAAGCTTTGCACGGGCGAAGCGCGCCGCCGTTTGTTGCACGCTGAGAACTCTACTCTAGCTCTTTCGTCAACACGCGTTGTGGTCGGAGAGGTCAATGCCCCGCTTGCTTTCCCGCTTTCCCGCCGTACTGAGCGGTTGCCTCGCCTTCGCGGGGATCTCGACCGCTTGGGCTGCAAGCCCGCTCGACGCCTACGCCTGGGAAGCCCGGCCCTTGTTGATCTTTGCAAGCTCTGAGAGCGCACCGACGCTTCGCCGACAGTTGGAGGTTCTCCGTCCGCACCAGGATGAGCTCCTCGAGCGCGAAGTGCCTGTCATCGTCGTGACGGAAGACGCCGTGCGGATGAACGGGCAGGATGCGCCGATGTCCGCCGCCGCGCTCAGGAGCCGCTACCGGATCGGCGCGGATGAGTTCGCGATCCTCCTGATCGGCAAGGACACTGGCGTCAAACTGCGGGAGCGGGAGACCGTCCGCCCCAGCCGCATCTTCGATCTGATCGACTCGATGCCGATGCGCCAACAGGAAATGCGCAGACGATCGAACTAGGTGCCGCCCCGCCGTACGGGGCGCACGCGGCCGCGGCCCATGCCGGACAGATCGATCTCGACGCCGGGCCCTCGCGTCCCCAAACGAATGGTGCGCCGCCAACGCCCCAAAGCGGTGGCCTGTTCGGCTCGGTCGACCGACTCGCGCCGCACCGAGACGCCGTCAGGGGTTTCATCGAGCATGTCGTCTCGCACGACGCTCGACGGCGCGCGAGACGCCCGCATCACGGCACCCGCCAAAGCGACGCCGCCGACGGCGATCAGGCGCCAGGCCAGTGGGCTCATCAGGACCGGTGCAGGCATCGTCAACCTCCTTGACGTTCCCCGGATTTATACCTCGGTTGTGCGGTCGACGCTACATCTCGCGCATCAGCCGCGCGATCGCCGAAGCCGGTTCGGAGCCTACATGCCCCGCTTCGATCGCCGCCTCGGCCCCCGCTCGAGCCTCCTGAGGCTTGTTCTGATTGAGCTTCCAGGTTCCTTCGACCTTCGCGATCGTCATTTCAGCCGGCACGATCATGCGCTCCATCCGCTCAAGCTGATCGGCGGACATCTTGTCGAGCGTCCAGGGCTTCTTCGGCGAGAGGCGGGTCTCAAACTCGGACGAGGCGGCCGTCAGATGCGGCCGCAGCTGTTCACGGGACAAGAGCCGCGCCGCGCCGCGCAAATGCACCCCGACATAGTTCCAGGTCGGCACCTGATCGGGAATGTCGCCATACCAATCCGGCGAGACATAGGCGTCGGGACCGGACACCACAATCAGCGCCCCCGCATCCTCGGACAGCACTTTCACGATCGGATTGGAGCGCACCAAATGAAACGCTGCGGTTGCGCCGTCATCGCTCACGACAAACGGGATGTGCGACGCCAGGGGCCCGTTCGGGCCGGCGACAGTCAAGACGCCAAAGCCGCGCTTCCGGGCGAAGGCGAGATTGAGCGCGTCCGTAGCGTCTCTAAACGCTGGGTTCGGGTGCATGAAAAAAGCCTCGCAGCAGATCCGCGAGGCTTAAGTGCTGTCGCCCTGTCTGGGCAACGGCGAAATCGTACCGGTCACATTCGCAAGACTGAGCGACTTACGCGGCTTTGCCCTCGACGTCTTCAGCGCTGGCGTTGAGCCTGTCGATCATCGCCTGTGCCGTCGCAAGAGACGAGGCAGGGTTCTGGCCCGTGATCAGGTTGCCGTCCACCGAGACCTGAGGCTCGAAGGCCGCAGCCGGCGTGATTTCGGCGCCGAGCTGGCGCAGCTTGCTCTCGAGCAAGAACGGCACAACCGCCTCGTATCCGACAGCGCGTTCTTCCTCATCCGAAAAGCAGCTGACCTTGCGGCCTTTCACCAGTGGCGCGCCGTTGCGGTCCATGACCGGGGCAAACGCAGCCGGCGCATGACACACAGCGGCGATCGGCTTGTCGCGCAGCGCAAACTGCTCGAGCATCACGGTCAGCTCTGGCGAGGTCGGGAAGTCCCACATCGTGCCATGCCCACCCGGCAGGAACACCGCGTCATATCCGAGCGTCGCGACATTCGAGAGCTTTGGCGACTGCGCCAGAACATCCTGCAAGTTCTTGTCGTCCTGGTAGCGTTTGACGGCTTCGGTGACCGCGTCGCCCTCGATCGAACGAGGGTCTATGGCTGGCGCGCCTCCCTTGATTGTTGCAATCGCCGGGCTGAAGCCGGCGTCGGAAAACGCGTAGAGCGGTGCTGCGAACTCCTCGACCCACAGGCCGGTTTTTTCACCGGTGCGGCCAAGATCAGCGTGGGACGTAAGAATCATGAGAATGCGCGGCTGCGCCATGCGGGAATCTCCAAATTGGGAAAATGCTGCGGGTGCGTTGCCGCTAGATATCGCTCAGAGCCGCTGAACTTCAAGCGCGACATCGCCGCAGCCGGCCATTTCGTTAGGAGAGGCCCGACACAAGAGTGTGAACGGCGCCTAGGACGCCTCAAACCCCGCGTCCGCGTGGACGCCGAGTTGCTTTTTGACGGCGTCGATATCGCCGAGGACCCAGAGGTCTGTGATCTGAATGCGATTGGTCGTGAAGAAAGCCGCCCCAGTCCATTCGATCAATCTGCCGGTGGCTGCGACGCCAAAGAACACCCCTTGGTGTCGGCCGACGAACCTCATGCGCGCGGCGACCCGAAGATCCGTCTCGAGCAGATCCACGATCTCGCAGCGATACTCTCCGAGCGCTGCATGAACCGCACGCATGTAATCGACGAACCCGTGTGGACCCGATTTTTCCGCATCCAAGGATCCTCGAAACGAGAAGTCGGCATGCAGGATCTCATGCGCGGCGGCTTCATCGGCGCAGTTCCACACTTCATTGTAAAATCGTTCAACCAAACGCGCGGGCCGGCTTTCCACAGACATAACGTCCCCCAATTGCTGTCGCTTCAGGCGTTCTGAAAACAGACTATGCCTGAAGACCCGGTCTTGGGCGCCCAATTTTGGCCGTGCTCACATCGTCCGACGTACGCGGATGGCTCAGGTGTTTCGATCGCGACCTCCGATTGGGAGACAAGGAACAGTGAACATGCGGCTTCTCATGCGCTCGCCCGGCTTAGTCTTCTCGCGGAGTTGCGCGCTCATGGGCGTGTGCGGCGCGCTGCTCGCCGCTGTCGCCGTCGCATCGCCCGCGGCAGGAGAAAACCAGACGCCAGCTCCCCTGGAGCATGTCGAGGAGATCCACTTCAGCGGGCCGGAGTGGTTTGCTTTGGTGGAAGGCAAGACGCTGTACTATCAGAACATGTCAGGCGGTTTTGTTGGACGGGAGTATTACGTTCCCGGCTCTCGCAAGGCTGTCTTTATCTACTTCGACGGGTCTTGCTATGAAGGAAGCTGGAGCGAAAGCGACGGCGTTTTCCAGTTTCGGTATGACGGCGACTTTTACTTTCGCCACATCGAACGTGGCGGCGTGTTGATCGCAGCTGAAGTGGACGGTCCTGAACAAGTCGTCGTCGACATCACAAACGAAGTGCTGTCCTGCGACAGGGATTTGCTGAGTTGATCCAAACGAGGACAGCGCATTTGCGCAGAGCTGCTATGGTCGGGCGATAAGGCCGGGTTTCTTGTAAGCAGAAGTCGCGAGGCATGCCTTTTGCGCAGTCCGGCCTGCAATCCAGACTTCATTGCGTGCGGTCAGGCGCGTTCCAAACCCGATAGCGCGCGCGAACGGTGCAAGGCGGCCTGTGAACATTCTAATGATGACGGCATCTTTTCCGCCTGAATTCGGCGGTTCGCAAACCTACTATTGTCGTGTCGCCAAAGCGTTCTGCGGTGGGGACACGAAAGCCGATCTGGCGACGGACCCGACAAAGATCTTGTCCGTTTGTCGTCTAAAATCTCCCGAAAGATCGTCGATCACGTTCACAGATCAACAGAAACTTCAGATCGTTAGCTCTGTCCGCTGTCTCCTTCAACTCGAACAACTCCACGAAATCACCACACTCGCATCGAAATTCCAGAATCATGATAGCAGGGATGCGCGCGGATCTGTCCTCTCCCACGAGCTTGGACTCTCTGACAGACGGGCCGCACAGGGTTTTTAGGAATGAACTGAAGATGGGCATCGCAATGGTCTCAGCTCTTTGTTTTAGAGGTGTGCGGAACGCGCTCATCTTCGCCGCAGCGCTTTTCGTTGCGCATCACGCGGGCGCCCAGACCGTCGAGAGCAGCGACTCGCAGCGTTCGATCGGGAAGGCTGAATTCAACGCCTTGGTCGATGGACGAACCGTTTACTTCGAGCTGGAAAATGGCGCCTTTTGGGGGCGCGAGTACTATATTCGCGGTACGAACCGAACTGTATTCGAGTTCGCCGATGGCCAGTGCTATAATGGCGACTGGCGCAAAGAAGGTGAATACTATTGCTATTATTACCTTGATGAGCCTTCTTGCTGGCTGACGTTCTACGAAGGCGACCGCCTAACAGTCCTGAGCCGGAATGGTGCGAAACAAAGGGTGCGACGGATCTCCGATGAGACGCTGAGCTGTGACGCTGACCTGTTCAGCGATGCGCCGAACCGGTTCTTCGCGCCCGAGACGTTTTTTGCGGAACAGCTGGCGCCGGATGGGCTCTTGGCAAAGAGGAAACACTGAAACGATGCCGCATCGGCTCCTGATCCTCCCACTCCTGTTGCTCTCAAGCTTGTTGTTCTTTGCGGGCTCCGCCGCTGCTCAACAGGACGTGTTCGTGCCAGAGGTTGAGCGTCGTTACATCGACGCAGAGGAATTCAGAGCGCGGTTTGAAAACCACACCGTCCATTTGACCTTTCGTGGGCGACATTACGGGTCCGAATACTACCTGCCTGGCGATCGTTCGATCTGGATCGCGGCTGAAGGCCCCTGCGAGGACGGCGTCTGGGACTACGCACAGACGGTTTTCTGCTTCAGATACCCAGGCCATTCGGAATCCTGTTGGCGCGTTTTTGAAGCGCAAGGGTCGTTCTGGGCGGAGTCGGTCCAGGGGCTTTTGCTGCGCATTGTCGCTGTGGAGGCACGACCCTTGAATTGCCAACCGGAACTCTTCAGTTGACGCAGGTCCGACGATGGCGAGCGACAAGCGCTTTAACCAACCAGTTCTCGCAGCAGCCCTGTTGAACGTCTGTCTGTTCGGCGCAGGGTTTTCCGGCGCCGGGGTCTCCGGGTTTCTGGTTGACGGAGCCTTGGCGCAGACCGCGGCCCCGGATGAGCTTTGTGCGTCTCTGAGAGGTCCGGACGCCGCGGGCCAAAGGATCACCGCCTGTAACGACGCCATTCGCGCTGGCGGAATGGAGGCTGCGGGTCTTGCCCAGGCGTTTCGACACCGTGGCGACGCGTTTGTTCAAAGGGCAGAGCTGATCCTGGCGCTACGCGACTTCGACCGCGCGATGTCGCTGGATCCGCAATCAGCGTCCACATTGGTGAGCCGTGGCGGCGCCCATATGCAACTCGGGGCCGCGGCCGAGGCGATTTCCGACTTCAGCCTCGCCCTGACGCTCGATCCGACTATCGCCGCCGCCATGTACGGACGCGGTTATGCGAAAGCCGCGTTGGGGAACTTCCCTGACGCCATGGACGACTTTGAGAAAGCGACGGCGTTTGACCCCAATTACGCAGAGGCTTGGTTTGGCCGGGCGTTCGTTGCACGGACGCTGGGCGATCTCGACACAGCGAGACGGCACTTTGGCGAAGGCAGCGCAATCGACCCGCAATCGGCCACGCCGTTTCGCTTGATCATTCTCGCTGAGCAGCACGCTGAGAATGGGAGAGCCCGGGAAGCGCTGGAAAGCTTCAACCGCGCGTTGCGTTTGGGGCCTTTCCTCTCGAGCGCCTATCGCGGGCGCGGCGCCGTTTATCAGACGCTCGGCGCCGCAGGCGCAGCGATTCGCGACTTTGAAGAGGCCATTCGCCTCGGCGCCGAGGATCCTGACCTGAGATACCGCCTCGGCCTCTCCCGTCTCGAGATCGGCGACGGCGACGGTGCGATGAACGACTTCGACGCCGCGCTTGCGGCGGACGGCGACAACGCAGCGTTTCTGATCGCCGCGGCGGAGGCGCGCTGGCGCGCTGGCGATCTGAACGCCGCGGCGCCGCAAGCCCAGCGCGCCGCCAGGCTCGATCCCGCAAACGCACAGATCCAGGCGATGCTCGGTCAGATACTCGCCAGCATCGGCGCCACCGACGACGCGGTGGCGGCTTATGAAAAGGCGATCGCTCTGGATGCGGCGCTCGGTCTGCGGTTGGAGCAGACGCTCGCGCGCGAAGGTCATCCGCCCGGGGCGTTGGACGGCGTCGCAGACGACGACACGAGAGCCGCTCTGCGCGCCTGTGTCGAAAACAGCTGTCCGCTCGGCGCAAAGTGAATCGGGCAAAGGGCGGGGCCAGCGTGTAGCGCGTCTCGGCTCGGCTCGGCGGAGAGCCGCTTAAATGATCGTGATCGATGCTCACGGCCGCATCGACTATCATTGCCGCGTTAAGCTAATTAGACGTCTCGTCCAAGGATCATTAAAAATGGCGGCGACGATCACTGTAATTCGCGTGATTGTGTTATCTGCTCTCTTTGTTTTCGCTTTTGAGGAGAGTCGCTCTGTGGCGCAGCCAACTTCCGCCGACGACGTCGGATCGCAAAACCCTGCCGACGCGCAGCAAGACGTCGCCGCGCCCACCGCACTTGGAGAAACGGCGCCTGGGCTGGAGGCTCCGCGCCCTGCCGGTCTCGCCGAGGAGCTGCGTTCAGCGTTTGCCGCAAAAGACGACCGTTACGTTCCTCGCACGCATCTTCTAACCCCAGAAGGCGGGCCGCGGCATCTGAACCGCCTCATCCTCGAAACATCGCCGTATCTGGTCCAGCATGCCCACAATCCCGTGGATTGGCGACCTTGGGGCCCCGAGGCGCTGGCCGCCGCTCAAGACTCTGACAAGCCGATCTTCCTCTCTGTCGGCTACGCGACATGCCACTGGTGCCATGTCATGGAGGAGGAGAGTTTCGACGCCGAAGACGTCGCCGAGATCCTGAACCGAGACTTCATCGTGATCAAAGTCGACCGTGAGCAGCGGCCGGACGTCGATCAGACCTATATGCTGGCGACGATGCTCCTAACGCGTCAGGGCGGATGGCCAAATTCGGTTTGGATGACGCCGAGCGGCAAACCCTTTCATGCGGCTTCGTATCTGCCCAAGTCGGCGTTCATCGAGACGCTGCAAGCTGTTTCCGAGGCCTGGAGGAACCAGCGGCCTCAGATCAACGACCAAAGCGAACGTCTGACAGAAGCGATCCGCACTTATTCCGCCGGCGTCGCGCAATCCGCTGCAGTCAACGAAGCCACGCATTCGCAAGCGGTGGCCGAACTCGCCCAGTTCCATAACGAGATGGAAGGCGGGTTCAGCGTCGCGCCTCAGTTCCCACATGAAGTCTATCTGCTGTACCTTACGGATATGTGGCGCCGTGCGGGCGATCCGCGAGCGCGGGACATCGCTGTGCGCACTCTCAGCGCGATCGAAGCAGGGGGCATCCACGACCAGATCGGCGGCGGTTTTCACCGCTATGCCGTCGACCCGAACTGGAGAACCCCGCATTTCGAGAAGATGCTCTATAACCAAGGGCTTCTTGGCCTTGCCTTTGTAGAGGCGTGGGAAGCCTTCGGCCATCCGCGGTTTGAACGGGCCGCACGAAGAACCTTCGACTATGTTCTGAGAGATATGCGCGACCCCGACGGGGCCTTCTACGCCGCCGAAGACGCGGACTCGACTGGATTGAGCGGCACGGAGTTTGAGGGCGAGCGCACCGAAGGCGCGTTCTATACCTGGACGCCGGACCAAGCCCGAACCGCGCTTGGCGACGATACGGATCGCGTCGCGACGATCCTGGGCCTGGATCAGCCGGCGACGATCGAAAGCGGACCGATCGCGCATCTCGACCCGGACGCGGCCACCGATTTTGAAACACTCGACCCTTTGCTTGAAAAACTTCGCAAGGCGCGGGAGGCGAGACCGCGCCCCCTCCGCGACGAGAAGGTCATCGCCGGCTGGAACGGACTGATGATCCGAGCGCTCGCAGCGGGCGGGATGGTGCTGGGCGAGCCGGGCTACGTCGCTGCCGCAGCAAGCGCCGCGGAAGCGATCTGGGCGCGATTGTGGGACGGCGAGCGCCTCAAACGTCTCTACGCGGATGGAAAAACCTCGGACATTGACGGGGGGTTGGACGACCACGCGTGGCTTGGCGTCGGCTTCATCGCGCTGTTTGACGCGACTCAGGACCCAACCTGGCTGCAGCGGGCTGCGCAGCTGTCCGATCAAATCATGCAGCGCTTTCCCGATCGGAACGGGCGGTTGCGCATGGCGGCGGAGGATGGGCCGCTCGGTCCCGCCTACGAGAACGAGGATGGCGCGACCCCGGCGGGCGAGTCCTCGGCGCTCGAATTGTTCGCCGCACTCGCCCTGAGAACTCAGGGCCTCGAGCAACGCAGCCGCGCAGAGGTCCTGCTCGGCGCGATCTCGGGGTCTCTCGCGGCGCGCCCGGTTGATCGGACCACGGCGCTGCGCGGGGCATTGCTCCTGCGCCATGGCGATAGCCGACCCTTTCGCTGGCTGTCCTCCGGTCGCGTTCGCGTCGAAATGACCCGAAAGGGGCGCGACCTGAAAGCCGAGATCCGCATCGCGGACGGGTGGCATCTGAACGCGCATCAGCAGACTGACCAAGACCTGATCGGCGTCTCCTTGACTGGGGAGGCCGTCGAAGAAGCCGAATACCCGGCGGCTGTCTCTCGAACGCTGGGTTTTCAGGATGCGCCGATACAGGTTCTCGAGGGCCGGCAAAAGATCACTGCGCAGCTGGCCGAAGACGGGCCGGCGCTGGTGATGCTTACAGTCCAAGCGTGCTCTGACGAGATTTGCCTGGCGCCTGAAGACGCCGTTTTCCGCCTCCGGTAGCATTTCAACAGAGCGCTGTGCGTTCAGCCTCTTTCACGCCACATCAGCACTGTTATATTATAACATCTCGCCCTTGGTTTATCAGACCGGAGTCCTTCTATGCGTTTCGCAACGACCATCGCGGCCGCGGCCGCGCTTTCACTCGCCGCGGCGTCGGCGATTGCAGGCGACAGCCACAACCATGGCCACAGTCATGATCATTCCCACGATCACTCTGACGACCACGGCGACGGAGAGAAGCGGCAGCTCGACGCGCATGTTCATGGCGAAGGCGTTCTCAACATCGCCGTTGAAGGCGGCGAACTGCAGATGGAGTTGGCCTCGCCCGGAGCTGACATCGTCGGGTTTGAAACGAAGCCGGAGACAGATGAGCAAAAGGCCGCCGTCGAAGCAGCGAAGAAGACCTTGAGCGATCCCATCGCGGTCTTCGGCCCGTCCGCCGCGGCCAACTGCGAGATCGAGAAGGCTGACGTCAAACTCCACGTCGAGGAGGAAACCGGCCACAGCGAGTTTCACGCCGAGTATCATCTCGACTGCGCGAACATGGACGAACTGAAGGGCATGCAAGTCACGTACTTCGACCTGTTTGAAGGCGCGGAAGCGCTGGAGGTCACGGTGCTCGGCGGCGATAGCCAGACAGCGTTCGAAGTGACGCGCGACGCGCCAAGCCTCGATCTGTCAGGGCTTGACCTCAACGGATCCTAGGGCGACCAAACGCTCCGAGCATCGAAGAAAGAGCGGAGCATGGCGCAGGCGCGGAAAGCGGAGACGGCGAAGGACCGGGCGGAGACCCCCGCCATCGCCTTTGACTCTGTTGAATTCGCCTGGCCCGGCTCCGCGAGTTTTCGGATCGAGATTGAGGAGCTCGCGATTGCGCGCGGCGATCGGGTAGCGCTTCTGGGGCCGTCGGGCTGCGGGAAGTCGACGTTTTTGAGCCTGCTATGTGGGGTGGTGACGCCGGATGCGGGCGATGTGACGATTCTCGGCCAGTCGCTCGGTACCCTGGGCGGACCGGCCCGCGACCGCTTCCGCGGCGACCATATCGGCGTGATCTTTCAGCTCTTTAACTTGCTGCCCTATGCGACGGTGACGCAGAATATCCTGCTGCCGTTGACCTTCGCGCCTGAGCGCCGGCGACGCGTTGACGACCCAGCGCTCGAAGCGACGCAGCTCCTGTCAGCGCTCGGGTTGGAAACCGCGCTGGCGGACGCGCCGGCGCGGGACCTCAGCGTCGGCCAACAACAGCGCGTAGCCGTCGCTCGCGCGTTGATCGGTTCGCCAGAGATCATCGCCGCGGATGAGCCGACCTCTGCGCTCGACGCGGATCGACGCGATCACTTCCTTGATCTGCTCTTCGCCAAAGCCGAGGAGACGCGAACAACCGTCATCCTGGTGACGCACGATCCCTCCGTCGCCGCGCGGTTTGATCGGCAAATCGCGTTGAGCGATGTGGCGCGTGTGAGCAGAGACGACGCGGGAGGAACGCTTTGACGGTCTTGCAGCTCGCACTTCAATCGTTGAGCGCCCGCCTGAGCGCCGTCTTCCTGGCGATTCTGTCCATCGCAGTTTCGGTGGCGCTGCTGATGAGTGTTGCGTCGGTTCGGGATGGCGCGCGCTCGAGCTTCGCAAACACGATCTCAGGAACCGACATGGTTGTCGGGGCTCGGACCGGCGGCGTGCAGCTGATGCTCTACGCGGTGTTTCGCATCGGCGACGCCACAAACAACATCACTTGGCAAAGCTATCAGGACATCCGGGCGCATCCCGCCGTCGAATGGAGCGTGCCGCTTTCACTGGGCGACAGTCATCGCGGCTTTCGCGTCCTGGGAACGACGCAGGAGTATTTCGAGCGATACTCGTATCGCGGCGACCGCGCGCTCGTCTTCGCATCGGGACAGCGGTTCGACGATCTCTATGATGCGGTGATCGGCGCCGACGTCGCCTCAGCTCTCGGATATGAGATCGGACAGGAGATCATCGTCGCGCACGGCATCGGGGCCGAAGCGTTTCGCGAACATGACGACAAGCCGTTCATTGTCGCCGGCGTTCTGGAGAAAACCGGAACGCCAGTGGATCGGACCGTCCATGTCAGTCTTGAGGCGATCGAGGCGATCCATATCGACTGGCGCCAAGGCGCGCCGGTGCCCGGTGTTCAAATCACCGCGGAAGAGACGCGCCAGCTCAACCTGCAGCCGAAGGCGATCACGGCGGCGCTGGTCGGGATGAAGTCGAAGCTGGCGGTTTTCGATTACCAGCGCTTTGTGAACGAGTATCCCGAAGAGCCTCTGACCGCCGTCCTGCCCGGCGTTGCGCTTCAGCAGCTTTGGCGCGTGATCGGGCTTGGCGAGGTCGCGCTCGCCGCGGTCGCGGTCTTGGGCGCGGCCGCCGCGCCGCCCGGGACCGCGACAATGCTCTTGGCCACGCCGACCGCACGGCGGCGCGAGTTGGCGATTTTACGCGCCGTCGGCGCCAGCCCGGCCACCGTTCTCGGACTTTTGATCATCGAAGCCGCTGCGATCGCGCTCGCAGGAGCTATACTCGGTGCGGCGCTGCATTATCTCGGGTTGGCTTTGGCGCAACCTTGGCTAGATGAAGCGTTCGGGTTGTATCTGCCGATCACCGCGCCCAGCTGGAACGAGTTGGGATTGGTCGGGTTGATCGGTCTTTGCGGCGCCCTGGTTGGCCTTCTACCAGCCGTCCGCGCCTATCGAATGTCGCTCGCCGACGGCATCGCCGTTCGCAACTGAGGGTCCGTTCATGCGTGCTGTTGTTTTCGCTCTCGCGCTGGGTCTGCTCGCACCCTTGGCCTTCTTGGCGGAGGCGGCGAGCCCGAAAGACATCACCTGGGACGCTCTGGTGCCCCGGGAGGATGCGATCGAAAGCCTCGCCGACCGACTTGCGGCGCTGGGCTTGGAGGAAGACGGCAGCTCTCGCCCGAACCGCCTCGGCGGCATCGTGTCTCACGGCGGGGCCTGGCTCGGGGCGGACAGCGTCGAGCTTGGATCAAAACTCGTGACCGAGCTCGACGGCGAGACCGTGCGGATCGCCGGCTACACAGTTCCGCTCGACTATAATGAGGATGGAACGCGGAACCTGCTGCTGGTGCCGTTCATCGGCGCGTGCATTCATGTGCCGCCGCCGCCGCCGAACCAGATCATCGCAGTCACGCTGCCAGAAGCGCGACACTTCGAATATTTCGAGCCGGTTTTCATCACTGGCCCGATCCAGGCGATCCCAAAGGAACTTGAGCTGGCCGAGGTGGGCTATCAGATCTCGGCGACAAACGTAGAGCCCTACACCTATGACGACGCGTGGTACGACAACCCCGGCTACGCCTATGAGCCCAGCGAGGAAGAGGGCTACTACGACGAGTACTACGAAGAGGATACAGGCGACGCTCAGACCGACTGAGATCGCCTAGTCCTCGAAGCCCTCGACGACAGTGATATAGGCGTTCGAGACGCCGGCCCGGGCGTCTCTGGCATGCCGGTATTCGTCTGAGTGATAACAGTCGACGGCGGCCTGAAAGCTGGGAAACTCGATCACGACATGGCGGCCGCGTCCAAGTCCGCCTTCCATCTCCTCAGCTTTCCCGGCGCGCGCCAGGAAGCGGGCGCCGTGCTTCTCAAACGCCTTCGCAGCGCGCCTGACATACTCCTGATACTCATCGAGATCATCGACCGCGACATGCGCGATCCAGTATCCTTTCGGCATCGGTTGGTCTCCAAACCTCTTAAAAACAGCGACCCGTCTAGAAAAGCGATCCGTTAAAAAAGCGACCCCTGCGCGCCGCCCTCGGTCGAGCCTGGGTTCTTCTTTCGGCGTCTTGGCCCGCCGCGCTCGCCGCCGGCGACCGCATCGACGCGCCCATCCGCGAACTCGATCTCAAGCGTCGCGCCAGCCTCGACCTTCGCAACGCTGTCGAGAACCCCGTTCTCACCCCGGACGGCAGCGTAACCGCGTTCTAGCGTCGCCTTGTAGGAAAAACTCTCTAAAAGCCTCGCGAGTTTGTCGAACCTGTCGCGCGCCTGCTCGGAGGTTCTCGAGAGGGCCGGGCCCAGCCGGGCTGCGAAAATCTGCACGCGTTCAGAAGACGTTTCGATGCGCCGCGTCAGCGCGCTGGGCTGCAGCCGACCCGCTAGCCGTCCGAGCCGGACCTCCTGCGCATTGACGCACGCCAGAAGCGCGCGGGGCAACCGCTCGCCTGCGGCGTCGAGCCTTTGCCGAGGCAGCTGCAGCAGCTCTTCTGCGCGCGGCAAAGCGCGGCCGAGGTCCCTCACCCGCGCGCGACGATCCTCCAAGCTCCGCGCCAGCGAGCGCTCGCGCCGTTCTTCGAGCCCGGCCAGGGTCGCAAGCAGCTCGCCCCGCACTGGCACCGCCATCTCTGCCGCGGCGGTTGGCGTCGGCGCGCGCTGGTCTGAGACGAAGTCGATCAGCGTCGTGTCTGTCTCGTGGCCAACCGCCGAGATCACAGGGATCTCAGAGGCCGCGACAGCGCGGGCGACCGCTTCTTCGTTGAAGCCCCAGAGATCTTCGAGAGATCCGCCGCCGCGGGCGACAATCAGGAGATCCGGACGCGGAACCGGGCCGCCGTGCCGCAAAGCGTTGAACCCTTCGACGGCTCGGGCGACTTCGGGCGCGCAGGCCTCGCCCTGGACCGCGACAGGCCAGACCAAAACGCGCCGCGGAAACCGATCCGACAGGCGATGCAGGATGTCGCGAATGACCGCGCCGCTGGGCGATGTGACCACGCCGATCACCTCGGGCAGGAACGGAATCGGCTTCTTGCGCTCTTCCGCGAACAGCCCTTCGGCCGCCAGCTTTTTCTTGCGCTCCTCCAGCATCGCCATGAGAGCGCCCACGCCGGCGGGCGCGAGTCGTTCGATGACCAGCTGATACTTCGATTGCCCCGGATAGGTGGTCAGACGCCCCTCGGCGATCACCTCCATTCCCTCTTCCGGTTGGATCCGCAGATTTTGAGCGACCCCGCGCCAGATGACGGCGCCGAGAACGGCCTTATCGTCTTTCAGATCAAGATAGACATGGCCGGAGCGCGGGCGAGATACTCTGCCCAGTTCTCCCCGGACGCGCACATGGCCAAAACTGTCTTCAAGCGTGCGCTTGATCCGGCCCGAAAGCTCGGAGACCGTGACCTCCAACGCGTTGCTCGCCGGCGGCGCACCGTCGTCAGGTTCATCGCCGCCGATCAGAAAATCCGACATCTGGTTGTTCCTCTCTCGTCGCCACCATAAAAGCAGCAGCGAGCGACGCAATGGAGAGACGATGAACATCCTGGTTTTGGGCGGAGGCGGGCGCGAACATGCGCTGGCGTGGAAGATCAAACAGAGCCCTTTATGCACGCGGTTGATCTGCGCGCCCGGCAATGGCGGGATCGCGTCGATCGCCGAGACTGCGAGCCTGAACATCGAGGACGGCGCCGAGGTCGTCCGCTACAGCCGGGATCAGAGCATAGACTTCGTCGTCATCGGCCCCGAGGCGCCGTTGGCGGCGGGCGTCGCCGATGCCTTGTCTGAAGCCGGCGTCGCCTGTTTCGGCCCCAGCGCCGCCGCGGCCCAGCTCGAGGCTTCGAAGAGTTTCACCAAAGAGATTTGCGATGCCTGCGGTGCGCCGACCGCGGCCTGGGCCGCCTTCGAAGACGCTGCCGCCGCCCGAGCCTATGTCGAAGAACAAGGCGCGCCGATCGTCGTCAAGGCCGACGGATTGGCGGCAGGCAAGGGCGTCGTCGTCGCGATGTCGCTTGAGG
This sequence comes from uncultured Neomegalonema sp., assembly GCA_937911325.1. Classification (GTDB taxonomy): domain Bacteria; phylum Pseudomonadota; class Alphaproteobacteria; order Rhodobacterales; family Rhodobacteraceae; genus CALDSD01. Next base: position 82,059 of record CALDSD010000015.1, on the reverse strand, counting down.
ACGCCTTGGCGGCGACCGACGCGGCCTTGTCAGAGCCCGGCGCGCGCGTCGTGATCGAGGAGTTCATGACCGGCGAAGAAGCCAGCTTCTTCGTGCTCACCGACGGCGAAACCGTCTTGCCCCTCGCCTCGGCGCAGGACCACAAGCGTGCCTTCGACGGCGACAACGGCCCGAACACCGGTGGAATGGGCGCCTACTCGCCAGCGCCCGTGTTCACGCCGGCGGTCGAGCAAAAGGCGATGGCGACGATCGTTCAGCCGGTCATCGCCGAAATGGCCAAACGCGGCGCGCCCTATCGCGGCGTTCTCTATGTCGGGCTGATGATCGAGAATGAAGAGCCGCGATTGGTCGAGTTCAACGCGCGCTTTGGCGATCCGGAGTGCCAGATCCTCATGTTGCGTCTCGCCTCGGACATCGTTCCCGCCTTGCAGGCGTGCGGCGCAGGAGGCTTGAACGACATCACGCTGGACTGGGCCGCCGAGCCGGCGATGACCGTCGTCCTTGCGGCCGAGGGATACCCGGGCGGTTACCAGAAGGGTCAGCTGATCGGCGGCCTCGACGCGGCCGGAGCCGTCCCTGGCGTCACCGTCTTTCACGCAGGCACCAGGTCGATTGACGGAGGGGTGGTCTCCAATGGGGGTCGGGTCCTCAACGTCTGCGCGACGGCCGCCGATCTCGCAACCGCTCGAGATCGCGCTTATGCGGCGGTCGATGCGATCGACTGGCCGGGCGGCTTTCACCGCACCGATATCGGGTGGCGCGCGTTATAACTGGGGCGCCGCTGGTTGACTCTGTCGCAACGCGTCTCATTCTGGGACGACCGCGACTCAGGAGTCTTCCCAAATGCGCCCATTGATCCTCGCCGCAGCAGCGTCACTCGTCTTCTCTTACGCCGCCGCCGATGACCGGCTGGAGGACTTGCAGGAGCGCCAAGCGGAGACGATTGAGGCGTTGGAGACTGCTTTGGAGCTCGCCAAGATGCAGTCCGTCGTCATTGATGCGCTCAGAAGCGTGGGCGGCGATGCGCCGGCGGCGGACGGCGACACCGGCGCCGCGCTTTTCACATGCCGCCGCATGGGGTTCAGCAAGATGTGCGAGGCGAACTAGGTCGCCGGTTTTTCTGCAACGTTTCGAGTTTCCAGGCATGGACGGCGGTCATCCGCCCCAAAATCGCCCTAAAAAAACGCGCGCTCGCCGCATTCGCCTCTCGATTTCGGCGCCGCCCCTACCCATCTGTTAATAAGCGTCAATGAGCCGACGCAAACCTACGCGCTGATCCCTCAGCGCTCCCTCGCTCACAACTTGCGCGCCCGGAGATCTCCGCGGCGCGCTTTTTCTTTTGAACTATCCGTCGGTCTCGCAGGCCACGGCGCGCTCGAGCGTCTCAAGCGAGGCGTCTTCAGCGATCGTACGGCTGGCGATCTCGCCATCGTCCTGAAGCCAAGACGCCACGGTGTCGCGCCAAGTCTGATCCGCAGTGACGACTTCGGGGCCGTCGCCGCAATCGCGGACGCCGCCGGGGATAAAGGCTTGGCCGATACGGTGGTTGGAAAGCCCGCTGCGTGACGCGAGCTGGATCATCTCCCCATCGCGCAAGGTCCAGATCCGCAGGATCCCGCCGATATGAGGTGTCTGCACATAGGCGACGTCCAAACGGCCGTCACTGTTGAAATCGGCAAAGCCGGCCGGGGCCAGCCAGCGATTGCGGGTTCCAATAAACGGCGTCGCCGCAACCTTCTCGAAGGCTTCATCGCCGTTGAAGCCATAGACGGCCAATTGCGCCCCTGCGTTTTGATCAGCCTCGATCACGATCACTTCGGGCAGACCGTCGCCGGTGAGATCCGCTAGGCGAGGCGCAACGTCTTCGAACACGCGCTCAAACGGCAAAGTCGCCGAGCCGACGCGTTCTTCGACGTTCTCCAAGGTCTCATCGACGCGGCGGAGCTTGAAAATCAGAGTCTCGAACTCAGGCGTATCGCCGAGAACCTGATGGCCATAGCGATCGACCTCGCCCTCAAAACAGGCGATCGCCTCCGCCAGCCCGTTCTGGGAGAATGTCGCGCATCTGTCCGGCGGGTCTTGTGCGAGCACGGTTCCGCCGCAGAGCAGCGCTGCGGCGATCGCAAACAAGATCCCGCAGCGCATCCGTCTTAGACCTGCTTTTCAGGCATGCGGACGACCAACCCGTCCAGATCGGCGGTCACCTTGAGCTGGCAGGACAGGCGCGAGTTCTCTTTCGGCTCGTATGCGAAATCGAGCATGTCTTCTTCCATCGACTCAATGCCTGGTATCTTTTCGACCCAGCTTGGATCGACGTAAACATGACACGTCGAGCACGCGCAGGCCCCACCGCAATCGGCGTCGATGCCGGGGATCGAGTTGTCCCGCGCGCCTTCCATCACGGTCAGTCCTTCGGCGACGTCGATCACATGTTCTGTTCCGCCGAATTCGATGTAGGTGATTTTTGGCATTCGGGTCTTCCTGTCCGTCCTGTGCGTTGCGGGTTTAGGGCGCTGTCACCTTACAGCGTGCGCGCTTAAGGGGAAATTATGGGGCTGTCTAGGGTTGCTTCTACTCCGCAGGCGCGGGAGCGTGCGCGGGCGCGGTCACCGTGGTCTCCCGACCCTTGTCAGGCCAGCGTGGAATCAGCCGGCTCAGAACGAGCGAGACGAACGCCATTGCGACCCCGATCCAGAAGACGGCGCCCGGAGAGACGTCGTAAAGCAGCCCCAACGGCAAGGGCAGCGCCACAGCCGCTATGTGGTTGATCGTGAACGCCACCGCAGCCGTCGGCGCGATATCCTCAGGGTCCGCGATCTTCTGAAAATAGGTCCGTTGGGCGAAATGCAGCCCGAAAAACAGATGGTCGATCACATAGAGAGCCGCCGCCGTCACCGGCAGCGCCCAAGCCCATTCGCCGAGCGCGTCGACCGCGCCGGGATGCAGCACCAGCGCGTAGGCGGCGAAGACGGCGATCAAGCCCAGATATTCAAAGGTCAGAACCGCACGCTCGCCAAAGCGACCCGTCATTCGCCCCATCATCGGCAGGAAGAACACGCTGACGGCGTGATTGACCAACAGCAGCAGGGCCACATCCGCGAGCCCGAAGCCAAACTGCTGCACCACCATGAACGCCGCGAACACAATGAAGATCTGGCGCCGCGCGCCGGCCACGAAAACCAGCGCGTAATACAGCCAATAGCGCCGTTTCAGGACGAGCGCCCTGCGCTGCTCGGTGGCGGCCTGAAACTGCGGATAGAGCCCCCAGGCCGCGATGGCGAGCAACGTCGTCGCCAAGCCGCCGGCGATGTAGAGCCAGAGATAGGGAGGCTCGCCCCCGGCGACGCTTTCGGTTCCAAACAACCAGACGGCGCCAAACGCGACGAACGCGGTCGAGGACCCGATGCCGGCCAGTTTCCCCAGAACCGCCGGCGCGCGCTCTTTCGAGATCCACTGCAACTGCAGCGACTGAAACACCGTCTCGAAGTAATGAAAACCGATCGAGCTGATCACCGTCGTCAGCACGAGGCCCCAAAATGTCGGCAGAGCGCCGGTCATCGCAGTGCCGACGCCCAGCAAAATCAGCGACATCATTGCAAGGCGCTGCTCGGTGAAAAACAAAAGCAGGTAGACGACGAGGAAGGCGAGAAATCCGGGGATCTCGCGAAACATGTGGATCGCGCCGATCTCCTCGCCCGCAAAGCCGACGACGTCGTGGCTGAAGTTGTTCAGCATCGCCATCCACACCGAAAACGCGAGCGGCATGGCCAACGCCATCAGCATCAACAGCGATTCAGGGCGGCGCCAGCGGGGAAGCTGGTCGGCCTCCGAGACAGGAAACTTTGACATCTACAGCCTGTTTGAGCGCGTTTCGCCCCAGCCGCGTCAGCGCGCTGGAACACAAACCTGTTCGCTTGTTAACGCGAATGAGAGAGCAACGCGAGTTTTGAAGAAGACGGTGATCCGCTCGCTCAAGCCGCTCGTAAATCGCCACATGACCCCAGCGCCCAAGACAACCTCTCAGCCAGGCCCGAACCTCCGGCGCGCGCTTCGCCTTTTAAGCACAGGCGCGCTCGGGCTCGCAGCGATCGTACTGACCGTTTTCGGCCTGAACGGATGCGCAATCTCGACGCCCTTTCGGTCGACGGACGCCCCCAGCTTGTCCAACACGCAAGCCGACGACGGTCGCGTGATCGTTGTGATAACCGAAGCCACAGTGACGCGCGAAGGGCGACGCGATTTCAGCGCGGGCTCAGCCGCGATTGTCGCAGGTCTGGACCGTCAGCCCGGATTGCTGGGGTATTCGGTTCGAAAGGAGCTCTTCGGAGAAAGAGCCTGGACGATGACCGCGTGGCGAGACCGCGCAAGCCTTGAGCTGTTTCTGAACGGCCAACCGCACCGCCGCGTCGCCGACCGCGCCGGCGACATGCTGTCCGGCGGCCGATTTGCGCAGACCGAGATCGAAGAGAGCGAGCTGCCTTTGTCCTGGTCGGAGGCGATGCGATTGCTCGACGCGGAAAACCGCGCCTACACACCCAACTAGGCGCCGGCGATCGGGTGTTTATCTTCTAGACCCATGAGCCTGCCGATCGTCCACCATCCCGACTACCAAGCGCCGCTGCGCCCGGGGCATCGATTTCCGATGTCAAAGTACGGGTACCTGCGCAAAGCTTTGACGGCGCGCGGGCTCATGCAGCCGGGCTCATGGGTGGCTCCGGCGGCGGCGACTGCTGCGACGATCTCCCTGGCGCATGACGCCGGCTACGTTTCTCGAGCGTTTTCCCTGACCCTCTCGGATCAAGAGATGCGCGCCATCGGTCTCCCGCGAACCGAACGGGTCATTCGCCGCGCTCGCCTTGCCAGCGCGGGGACCGTTTTGGCCGCCCGGCTGGCGATGGCCGAAGGCATCGCATGCAACACCGCAGGCGGATCCCATCACGCAGGCCTTTTGGGCGGGGCCGGTTTTTGCACCTTCAACGATGTCGCGGTCGCCGCACGCGCGCTGCTGTCGACCGGCGTGGTCCAACGCGTTCTGATTTTCGATTGCGACGTGCATCAGGGCGACGGAACGGCGGAGATCTTCGCCGACGAGCCGGCCGTGATCACCGTGTCGATCCACTCGGAGCGTAACTACCCGTCCGAAAAGAAAAGCTCGGACATCGACGTCGGACTCGCGGATGGCGTGACCGATGACGATTACTTGCGCGTGCTGGAAGACACGCTGCGCAGGGCGTTGGAGCTCGGACCGTTCGACATCGCGTTCTATAACGCAGGCGTCGACGTCCATGCGGAAGATCGGCTGGGCCGCCTCGCGTTGAGCACAGACGGCGTCCGCGCCCGCGACCGGCGCGTGATCGAGGGCTTGCGCGGCGCCGGGCTTCCCCTCGCTTGTGCGATTGGCGGCGGGTATCACGACGACCCGCAGCACGTGGCCGAACGCCACGCGATCCTGTTCGAAGAGGCCGCGCGGCGCGCGATGACTTCGCCAAGTTCTCGCGGCGAAGGCTGAAGCGCGGCGTCTTTTGCTCGGTCGCCGAACTCCAAGCAGCCATCAATCGCTTCATCACAGAGCCCAACGAAACGCCCAAGCCATTTGTCTGGCGAGCGGATCCAGGGGAGATCATCGCCGCACGCGCAAGAGGTTTCCAAGTTCTGGAGCCAGGCATAGAAGACCGCAAACCGGCCTGAAGCCGACCTTATATCCAGAAGGCCTGACGGCAGATGTGGGCCAAGATCCGAAGGTTAGTTTTGCTCCTAGCTCGAAGGACGGGGCCCGCCAGGCAACCCCAAAACATCTTCGGAGATCGCAGACGACGCGTAGTCGAAGAAAGCGTGGACGCGGGCGCTGCGGCGCACATCAGGATGGGCCAGCAGCCAAAGATCCCATGTCGTCCGCTCGTCTGGTTCGTCGATCATGATCAACTCAGGCTGCTTTTCGCCAAGATAACAGGGCAACGCGGCGATCCCGAGACCGGCTTTAGTCATATCAAAGACACCCATCACGGTGTTCACGACGGTCGTAGGCGCGTCCTTGGCTTTCTTCAGCTTCGTAAGCTGACCCATGGGCGACTGACTGAGACCATCGTCGAAGATGAGCCATCGGCGCTGCTCTGGCGGCGAGGCATTGGCGCCCGCCCAGTAATCCTCGTGCGCGTATGTGGCGCAATAGACTGGCAGCAGCTTCCGCCCGACCCAATGCTCAGGCGGTTTTGGCGTTGGCCGCAACGCGATGTCCGCGTCGCGCTGCATCAAGTCCAAGGAGCGCGCATCGGAAAGTAAACGCAGCTCGACGTCGGGATGCTGCTCCTGGAATGCTGAAATGACTGGTGTCAGACAGTGCAAAAGCGAGTCTGTCGTCGTCACCGTCAGTTCGCCTTCCAGCCGTAGGTCTTTGCCGACTAAGGCCATCTCGATGCCGTTCATGCCCTCGCAAAGCGCACTAGCCCTTTGAAAGAACAGCTCACCGGCGGGCGTCATGACGTAGCCGTGGCTCAGGCGTTCAAAAAGGCGAACGCCGAGCTTCGCCTCGACGCTCTCGACGCGGCGGAACACCGTCGAGTGATTGACGCCCATCATTCGAGCCGCGCCGGCGAGGCTGCCCGCCTCGCAAACGGACAGAATGTAGGGCACGTCGCTCCAATCTAGCTTTTGGAGTCGCTGAGATATCTGTGCGTTCATGCAATATCCGTTTGCGATCAGCGTCGATTTACTTGCGCAGATTGACCGCCATTTTGATCGCATGCAACACTCTGGATCCGACACATGCCCAGCAAGATGAACCTACCACGGCGCAGCGGGCCTAAGCCCGAAACGACGAACAGCCTGCCGCATTCGCAAGTTACGCAGCACGGGCCGGACGCCGTCATCGAGAAGCTGCACGCGTGGTGCTTCTCACTGCCGAACGTCGACGAAGCGGACAGCGGTATCTCCGTGCCAGGGTCTCGCGCTTTGGTGCTGCATGACGGTGTCGACTGTAACCAAGACGCCTTCATGGTAGGACGCGAGTTCGCGCATATTCACCCACATCCCGATAATGGCAGCATGCATCTTCAAATCAGCGCCGAAGACGCAGCGGAAGTCGTCGCGACTGGCTGGGGAGAGAGCCACTACCTGGTGACGCAAGGTCGGCTCCCGATGGGACTGGTGATGGTCTTCTCACCCCGCGACGATTCGGAACTTGAGGTGGTCAAGACGATCATCGGCCGCTCCTACGCATTCGCAACCGGAGCCAGTCTACCAACCTAGTCTCGGCGCTGTGCTGGCGGAACTGCACGCAACGTGCGCCCCGCGCCGGGCGGCTGCGCGCGGCCTGCTTGGGGTTTCCTCGTCCGTCGAACCACCCAATCCCATTTTAAAGGAGACAGACATGAAACTACTGCATGCTTTCGGCGTTTTCGCCTTGAGCTTGGTGTTCGTCGCCCCGGTTTCAGCGGTGGAGATCGAAACGCGATCTCTGGACGAGCTCTACGCCGCGGCTCTCGAAGAAGGGGGCGAGTTTATTCTGCGCGCAGGCGGCGATAAGCCAGACCAGGTCGACTATTACCTGGACATGTTCAAGGCCCGCTTCCCTGAACTGACCGTCACACACAGCGTCGATGTCAGCCTCAATCACGCGCCGAGGTTCGATAACGCGATGGCCGCCGGCGGCGAAGAAAACGTTCCAGACGTCATCCAGTTCCAGACGCTGCACGACTTCCGCTACTACGTCGAACACGACTTGCTGGAAGCCTATAGGCCTGCGAATTGGGACAAGGTGTTCCCGGATCATCGGGACCCGCATGGCCGCTGGACAGGTCTCTACGGCGTGACATTCACGAACTACGTAAATCTCGACATGATCGATCCAGAAAAGGCGCCCCGCGATGCAAGGGACTATTTGGATCCGGCGCTTAGGGGAAAGGTCATCCTGACCTATCCGCATGACGACGACGCCGTCCTCTACCAGTTCTGGAACCTGAAAGAGGCCTACGGGTGGGGTTATCTGGAAGAGTTGATCGCGACAGAGCCCGTCTGGGTCCGGGGTACGGCGATGCCCTATGTCGCGATCAACAACGGCTGGTACGCGGCGAGTTTCACAACCTTCTGGGCGTTCGAACCGTTCCCTGGGATGAACACGCAGTTCCAGTTCCCCGAGCACGACTACTTCCTGACTTGGTATCAAACCGCGGCAATCCCAAAGCAGGCGAAAAACAAGGCGGCCGCCAAGCTCTATCTGAACTGGATGCTCTCCGAAGAGTTTCAGGGCAAATGGCTGCAGTTCCCCGTGCGCATGGACGTCGAGGCGCCAGGCGGCAAGGGCTCTGTCCTGAACCACAATACGTCGCCGGGAGACTTCCATCGCTGGATGTTAAACCGCGAGTTGGTTGAACGCTTTCGCCTGCAGATGGTCCAACTCATCGGCCCGGCGCACGGCCCAACGCCAGTCGATATTGATTACAGCGTCAAGCCGTAAACAGCCTCCTGCCGGAGAGCGACGCACGACGCATCGCTCTTCGGTATCGACCCGGTCGAGATGAGCTACTCGCCGGACAGAACGGACCAGCCACGCATGACGGCCGGTCTCGTCTTGAACCGCGCCACATAGTCGACGACGCGGGGGCGACCATCATAGCCGGTGATTTCTTCGGCTTTGTAGAACCTTTCGATCGTCTCAAGCCACGGGCCAAGGGCGATGTCTGCGATCGAGTAGTCGCCAGCAATCCATTCGCGCCCCTCCAGCCGCCCGTCGATCACATTCAGCAAACGTCTCGTCTCACTCAGGTAGCGATCACGGGGCCTAGGGTCCTCGATGTCTTTTCCGCCAAAGGCATGAAAAAAGCCGAACTGCCCGAGCATTGGACCAACGCCGCCGACCTGGAAAAACAGCCATTGCAAAATCTCATACCGCTCGGCTTCCGAAGAGCCGGCGAGCCGTCCGGTCTTGGCCGCGAGATAGATGAGAATTGCGCCGCTCTCGAAGAGGCCGATCGGTTCGCCGCCTGGCCCATCGGGGTCGATAATGGCCGGGATCTTATTGTTGGGACTGAGCGAAAGGAACTCTGGGCTCTTGACGTACTCATCGCTCAAAGGGACGCGGTGCACCTCGTAGGGGAGCCGGAGCTCCTCGAGCGCGATCGAAACCTTCACGCCGTTCGGCGTTCCATGCGAATAGAGCTGAAGTCGATCCAGATGGGATGGAGCCCAGCGCTCAGTTATCGGAAAATTGGCCAATGCGCCGCCCGATCGGGGACTGGATCTGTCGCCTAAGTCACCGTGCATAGTTTCTCCTCGCTCAACCGATACACTCAAGATTGAGCCTGAGCGCGCGCACATAAATGGACGAATGATGCAAGCGAGGCTTGCAGAAATGCAGAGAGACTGCAGGCAAGCAGGCTGCCGAGCCCTATGCGCGATAGCGATCTATAGTTCAGCGCGCCGCTGGGCTGTTAAGAGTTCCACTGCGTCGTGGAGCGCCACGACGACCGTTTTGGGTCGCGAGCTGCGCTGGGTCATTTGAGCTCTGGTGTCGGCTTTGCGCTGCATCGCCAACCATCGATTTTCGGTCGGAGCTTGTCGGCGCCAGGGCTCCAAGCTTTGGATTGACGCCACTAGGACCCGGGCGTGTCTCTTGCGAAGACCTGCCGCCACTCCAACACTCTGTAGGATTTGCGCAGGCCGGTCGGCCAGAACGGATCCGCATGCACCATCGCGTCGACCTCCCCGACCGTCGCGGCGTTCACCAGCCACAGACCGCCAGCCGCCTTGCCATGCTCGAAGAGCGGGCCCGCAACCTGTATCTGCCCGTCGTGGCGCTCCAGAAAAGCCAGATGATCGGCCATATGGCGTTGCCGGACATCCCCCGGCGCATTGGGATTGTCCTCAAACAGAACGGCGAACAGCATCGACATCTCCTGTGATCGTTGCGCGGATAGGTTCGCCAGGCGTAACTGCAGGCTCAACCAGTGAAATCGCCAAGCAGGATTGCAAAAATGCAGGGACTAAATTGGTCCGACCTTGAAGTGGCGCTTGCGGTGGCGCGACACGGTTCTCTGGTCGGCGCCGCTCGGGCTCTTCGCGTTGACGGCGCGACGGGTTCGCGCCGGAGCGCACGGCGCAGAGGGGTGCTCGGCGGACCACTGTTCCATCGCGGCTCCGACCGAGTTCTGACGCCGACGGATCTTGGGCGCGACGTCGCCGACCGAGCCGAGGCGATGGAGACCGAAATCATACGTCTGCTCGAAACGGCGAGGGGCGCGGATCAGATGGTTCAAGGCCTCGTTCGACTGACGTCGACGCCTCTCATCGTAAATCGACTGCTGACGCCCGCCAGCCCAGCGCTGCTGACGGCTTATCCTGGCCTGCAGATCGAGCTGAACGCGGAACCGGCCGATTTGAGTTTGACCAAGCGAGACGCCGACATGGCGCTTCGGCTCGCGCGCCCGAAAACCGGCGGCGGCCGAGTGATCGCCCGTCGCGTCGGCAAGCTGTCTTACGCCGTTTTTGGCCCCGCCAGTGGGAAAGAGGCTCTCCCTTGGCTCACCTACGAGCCGAGGTTCGCACATCTACCGCAAGCCGAATGGATGGCGCGTCGACAAGGAAGGGTCGCGACGCTGTCTGCAAACGACGCGGAGGGGCTGATCGAGGCTGTCGCGGCCGGCCTTGGAAAGACCCTGCTTCCAATCGCCATTGCGGCGCGCGACGCCAGATTGACGCGGCTCGACGATGGCGTCGCGATCACGCGTGAGCTTTGGCTGCTGACCCATCGCGACTTGAAAGATCTGCCGCGCATCCGAGCCGTCGGCGGCTGGATCGAAGAGATGTGCGGCCGCCTCGACTAATCGGGCGCCCGCATTCGCCCGCGCTTGTCGATCCATGACGCGATGACGACGCCCGTGGCGACGAGCCCGATCAAGATCGTCGAGAGCGCATTGATTTCCGGCGTCACGCCCAACCGCACCGCCGAGAAGATCTTCATCGGCAACGTCGTGGCGCCTGGGCCGGTGACAAAGCTGGCGATGACCAGATCATCGAGCGAGAGCGTAAAGCTGAGCAACCAACCCGCGATGACCGCCGGAAGGATCAACGGCAGCGTTATGCGAAAAAACACGGTCGCCGGCTTGGCGCCCAGATCCAGCGCGGCCTCCTCGACGCTGTCGTCGAAGCCCGTGAGCCGAGACTGAACAACCACCGCGACGTAGCACATCGAGAAGGTTGCATGGGCGAGGATGATCGTCAGCTGCCCCCGGTCGAGCGAGACCGCAACAAACGTCAGGAGCAGGGACAAGCCGGTGATCACCTCCGGCATCACCAGCGGCGCCAGGACCATGCCGTTGAAGAGGGTGCGCCCGCGGAACCTCCCCAGACGCGCGAGGGCGAAGCCAGCCATCGTTCCCAGCACGGTCGCGATCGTGGAGGCGACCACCGCGACCACGAGCGTCACCTGCGCTGCGCTGATGATCCCCTCGTTGCGGAAGAGCTCGCCATACCATTTCAAAGACCAGCCGCCCCAAACCGTCACCAGCTTGCTTTCGTTGAAGCTGTAAATGATCAGGATAACGATCGGCAGATACAAGAACGCGAACCCAAGGATGAGCGCGGTCCAGTTGAACCAGGGAATGCGCGGCCTCATGACTGGCCCTCCCTCTGCGCGATGCGCTGGAAGGCCACGATCGGGATCACCAACACCAACAACAGCAGCACCGCGACGGCCGAGGCGAGCGGCCAATCCCGGTTGGAGAAGAACTCCGTCCACAGCGTCTTGCCGATCATCAGCGTGTCGGCGCCCCCGAGAAGCGTCGGGATGACGAACTCGCCCACGGCCGGGATGAAGACGAGGAAACAGCCCGCGGCGACGCCAGGCAGCGACAGCGGGAAGGTCACGCGCCAAAAGGTCGTCAGCGGTTTCGCTCCGAGATCGGCCGACGCCTCGAGCAGTGAGCCGTCCAGTTTCACCAAGGTCGCGTAAAGCGGCAGCACCATGAAGGGCAGGTAGGAATAGACGATGCCGATATAGACCGCCCAATCTGTATTGTAGATCTGCAGCGGCGCGCTGATCAGCCCGATGGACTCGAGCGCGAGATTGAGCAAGCCTTCGGTCTTCAGGATGCCGATCCATGCATAGACGCGGATCAGAAACGAGGTCCAGAACGGCAGGATCACGAGCAGAACCAACACGTTACGCCATGTGTCGGACGATCGAGCGATCGCATAGGCCAGCGGGTACCCAACCAGCAGCGTCAAGAACGTCGAGATCGACGCGATCTTCAAGCTGCTCAAGTACGAGTTCACGTAGAGCGAGTCTTCGAACAGGAAGGTATAGTTGTCGAAGTTCAACTCGGCGAAGAAGGTTTGAACGCCCTCCCAGGTGTCCCAGGTGGGCGCGTAGGGCGGGATCGCGATCGCCGCCGAGGAAAAACTGAGCTTCAGGACGACTGCGAAGGGGATCAGGAAGAAGATCAGCAGCCAGAGATACGGCACGCCGATCATGATCCGCCGGCCCCATCTGGCCGATGCGCCTTCGAACGCCGCCATTCACGCCCCCTCTTCGCTGGTCTGAGGATAAGCGTAACGACGCTGCAGCGCAGCGCAACCCGCTCTGAACGCGAAACCATCAGCAGTTTCGGCGCTGGGGGGGATGGAAGAAACTTGGGGAAGTGGTCGAAGCCTTGAGCCGCCCCCGGATTTGATCCAACCCTGCGAGAGTTCTCAGACCGCTTCGACCGGTCGCGGGCGCAATCGGTCCGAGCGACACGGCCAGCCTGTTTTGAACGGGCCCCGTTTCGTCACCCGCAGCTCGGGCGCGCGCGGCGGCGTCAAATCTCGCGCACTGGCGAACGTTAAGACCGGGATGCTATCCCAGCCAGGCGACCGCCGCGAATGTCGAGGCGCTCATAAGACCCAGAGCAGCCGCACAGGCAATCAGAACAGCTGCGACGGACCGCACCGAAGGCGCGACCTGCGCCACAGAAGTGATGCGCTCGCTCAATGACCCGGTGCGGAGCGCCTGGGAACGCCTCGGCCGCGTCAACTCCAGCTTGAACATCACGCTATGCCCGTACATCGCGCCCTCCTGAGACGTCGGCGCATCATCCTGCATCCTCCACGAACGCCGTCTGAAAGATGTTGGCCGCGGGCGAGGAGTTGTAACCTGTGGAATTCCGCAGAGCCTTTCCCTGCGTCGTGTTGAGACGCAGCGGGGGCGAGTGACGCAGATCAAGGCGACGCCCCCAGCGACCGGTATTGTACCTCAGGCATCAACGAAGTCTCTTCGGGGCGAGCAATGGATTGGGAGTTCCTCACCGAATGGGCCGGCGACGGCGGCGCGGCGGCCGTTGGAGGCTTGCTTATCGGCCTTCTGTATGGCGCATCAGCGCAACGAAGCCGCTTCTGCCTTCGGGCCGCCGCTGTCGAGTTCGCCCGCGGAGCCATTGGGCCGCGAAGCTCCATCTGGCTCCTATGCTTCGCGACAGCCATCTTATGGGTGCAGACGGGCGTCGCCACGGGGATGTTGGATCTGGGCGAGGCGCGATGGCTCTCCTCGGCGGGCACGATATCCGGCGCTCTCCTTGGAGGGCTGACTTTCGGCGCTGGAATGGTCCTCGCGCGTGGCTGCCCTGGACGTCTGCTGGTGCTGGCCGCGACCGGAAACCTGCGAGCCCTGTTGTCAGGTCTCGTGTTCGCCGTTACCGCGCAAATGTCGCTCTACGGTCTATTGGGTCCGCTTCGCAGAGAGATCTCTGGTTGGTGGGTGACCACGGGCCCCAACCCGGATCTTCTGGCCGTAACCGGCCTGGGAACCTATGGCGGCGTCGCATTGGCGATCGCGGCGACCATGATCGCGCTGTACTTCGCGATCCGCAACCGGATCACGGGCTTTGAGCTTCTGGCCGGCTGCGGGGTCGGCTTCGCGGTGTTCCTGGGATGGGCCTTCACCTACACGCTGTCCTCGCAGACATTCGACCCGACGTCGGTTGAAAGCCTGACATTCTCCGGCCCGTCCGCGGACGTGCTCATGTTCACGCTGACGCCGTTTGACGGCGCCTGGGACTTCGACATCGGTCTCGTGCCGGGGGTTTTGATCGGCGCGGCGATCTCGGCGCTGATCTTCGGCGAGTGGCGTTGGCAAGGGTTCGAGGGCGCGGCCAACATGCGGCGCTATCTGATCGGCGCCGCCTTGATGGGGTTTGGCGCCATGTTGGCGGGCGGTTGCGCCATCGGCGCCGGCGTCACCGGAGGCTCGACTTTCGCCCTCACAGCCTGGATCGCCCTTTGCGCCTTCTGGGCGGGCGCAGCGGCGACGGATTATCTGATCGACCGCCGCTCCCCTGCGCCTCGCGGCCTCGCCGCGACGCCAGCGGAGTAAACAAAAGAAAAGGCCGGACGTTCCGCCGGCCTTTCAAGATCCCAGTACCGTCTGCGTCGCTTAGTTTTGCGCGTAGTACTCGACCACGAGGTTCGGCTCCATCTGCACCGGATACGGCACATCGCCCAAGCCCGGCGCGCGAACGAAAGTCGTCGTCATCTTCGAGTGGTCGACCTCGAGATATTCAGGCACGTCACGCTCGTTCGACTGCACCGCTTCCAGGACCAGCGTCATCTGTTTCGACTTGTCGCGGATCTCGACCAGATCGCCATCCTTGACCTGATAGGACGGAATATTGACCCGGCGACCGTTGACCTTCACGTGCCCGTGGTTGACGAACTGACGCGCCGCGAAAACGGTCGGGACGAACTTTGAGCGATAGACCACTGCGTCCAGACGGCGCTCCAGCAGACCGATCAGGTTCTCACCGGTGTCGCCGCGACGGCGCTCGGCCTCGGCGTAGATGCGGCGGAACTGCTTCTCGGTCAGGTCGCCGTAATAGCCTTTGAGCTTTTGCTTGGCGCGCAGCTGAAGGCCGAAGTCCGACATCTTGCCCTTGCGGCGCTGGCCGTGCTGGCCCGGGCCGTACTCACGGCGGTTCACCGGGGACTTTGCGCGGCCCCAGATGTTTTCGCCCATACGGCGGTCAAGTTTGTGTTTCGCTTGCGTGCGTTTCGACATGGAACGCAGCTCCTCTCAATACCGTGGGGCCGAAAAAAGCCCGCTGTTCAAACAAGAGACACCCTCCTTTTCCGGATCTTCCTCCGGACGACAGGATCCCGCTTGCGCGGGCCTCGGATGTCGGCAGCCACCGGACAAACGTCCGGCGGAAGCGCGGTATAGGCTCTAAAGCCGCTGAAAAGTCAAGTGCGAGCGGCCGATCAGAGCTCAATCACCGAACCGGCGCCGTGCTTTGGAGAACCAAAAGTAGTGTGAAAGCGCGCCAGGGTCGGAAAGTCCACGCAATGCATGGGCAGCAGCACTTCCGGCGCTTCAGCTTGGAAATACCCAATGGTCTCCTCGACCGGAGGGTTTTCAGCCGCCAAGAGATGAAAACCGCCCAACACCGCGTAAAGCGGCTGCCCTGTGACCGACTTGGCGTGCTCGCAGATGTTGCAGATGCCCGCATGTGAACAGCCGGAGACGACGACCGCGCCTTTTTCAGTCCGAAACGCCAGCGCCGTGTCGTCCTCCATCGGGTCGTCTTCGAAACAGCCGGGCTCAAACTCCGTAACGCGCGGCACCTCGCCCAAAAAGAACGCGCCTGGCGAGAATTCGAGGGCCTCGGCCGACTCTCGCAAATCGAAGTCGTTGGCGAGGATCTCGTGGATCTGCGCGAAATCCGCCAAAATCGCCGGGTCGTCGGTTTTGAGCGCCGCGGTTCGAACGCGCGGATGCATGACCAGCGTCTTCGGCTCGACGAAAGGATGAAACTTGAGCCCACGCGTGTGATCGCGGTGGAAATGCGACAAGGCGATCACGTCGACGCTCTGAAGATCGATCCCGGCATGGGCAGCGTTGCGCAGATACACGTCGGAGTATCCAAGATCGAACAGGACCCGAAGATCGCCGTACTCGATAAAGGTCGAAAACCCCCACTCCGCCAGCCAGACCATGTCGCTGGCTTCGTTTTCACAAAGGAGGGTGATCTTCATCGACGACCCTCCATCTAACGCTCGCGCTCCAGCGTGAATTCTTCACGCATCTTTTTGAGACCCTCATGCGCGCCGTACTCGGATTGAAGCCGGAGCAGACGGCGGTCGCGGCGCCGGAACTCTTCAATCAGGTCGTCGACCGACTCGTTGTCGCCGAGCATCTCGAGCCCGCGACGGGTCATTGAGATGGCGGCCTCGAAGGTTTCACGCTCGATGTGATCAACCCCGGCCTCGTCGAGCTGCATCATCGTGAACCGGTCGTAGGTGGCGACGATCAGCTTCACATTGGGGAAGCGCTGCTTGATCTTGGACACGGCGCGCTGGGTCCCGTCCCGGTCGTCGATGCACAGAAAGATCGCTTGCGCCTCAGCCGCGCCGGCGTTGGCGAGCACGTCGAGGCGGGTGGCGTCGCCGAAGTAAACGTCGTTGTCGAACGAGCGCGCCAACCGGATCCGCTCCGGACTGGCGTCGATCAGGGTCAGATCGTACCCCCGCAGCCGCAGGATCCGGCCGATCACCTGCCCGACGCGGCCAAACCCCGCGATGATGATCGGGGCGTTTGGCGCCGACTCGACGCCCGGCACGTCCTCTCCGGTCTCCGTCGCCGGAAGGGCGGAGCGATCGGCGAAATGGACAAGCAGAGGCGTCAAGGCCATCGACAGCGTCGCCGCCGCCGTAAGCAGCGACCCGGTTGCGACGCCCATCGCGCCATTGGCCATGCCGACGCTGAACAGCACGAAGCCGAACTCGCCGCCCTGGCTGAGCGTGGCTGCGACCCGCAGCGCATCGCTTTGGTTCGAGCCGCTAACCCTCGTCAACGCGTAAAGGATCGCCACTTTCGCCGCCAGCAGGAACACTACGACTCCGATCAGGGGACCCAGCTGCTGCACGACGAGCCTGAGGTCGATGTTCATGCCCACCGCGATGAAAAACAGCCCCATTAAAAGACCCCGGAAGGGTTCGATATCGGTTTCCAGCTGGTGCCGGAACTCGGACTCCGCCAACAGCAGCCCGGCGACGAACGCGCCCATCGCCATCGACAGGCCCGCAAGATCCATGATCAGCGCGGACGCGACGACGACCAACAGGGCGGCGGCGGTGAACACTTCGTCTGCTTTCGCCTTGGCGAGCTCGCGAAACAGCGGTCGCATCCCGTACTTGCCGACCACATAAACGAGGACGACCGCGACGACGGGTTTGCCGATGGCGATCCACAGGGGCTCGGCTGTCTCGCCCGGGACCGCCGGCGCGAGGAGCGCGGCAAGCGCGATCAGCGGCACGATGGCGAGATCCTGAAACAGCAGAACCGCGAACGAACGCTCTCCATAGGGCGTGGCGAAGTCGCCTTTCTCGCGCAACAGCTGCACCGCGAAGGCTGTTGAGGACAGCGCCAAACCGGCGCCCGCGATAATCGCCTCGGTCGTTGTCAGTCGCCAGTCCCAGGCGATGCTCGAGGCGAACCAGAGTCCAAAACCAATAACGAGGGCCGAGACCACCACCTGCGCGGTCCCAAGACCGAAGATGTCCATGCGCAAGCGCCATAATCGATCGGGCTTCAGCTCCAGTCCGATGACAAACAGAAGCAGCACCACCCCGAATTCAGCGACATGCAGCGCGGTCGACGCCTCCGGGATCAGCTCGAGAGCATGGGGTCCGATCAAAACACCGGCGGCCAGGTATCCCAACACCGACCCCAGTTGCAGGCGCTTGAACAACGGTACGGCGACAACGGCGGCCCCCAGGTAGATTGCAGCGGACTCAAGGAACTGCATGTCGCCTGTGCTGGCCATTCTCTCTCCTCACACGGCGAATCTTTGCGCCGATTTCTGTCGCGCCGGGCGACCTCTCCACTACACATTGCGCAGGCGCAGCATGCAACGCCGCGCTCGCACTGATTTCGGAAACGGTCTAGAGCGCGGCGATTATGTTCTGGATCGACGGACAACGGGCCGCTGGGGAATGGACGCAGGATAAATGGAAGCTTGGGTCCTCATCACGATCGCCGCCGCGTTTCTGCAGAACGCACGGTCCGCTTTGCAACGCATGCTGAAAGGCCGGTTGGGCGGCGCCGGCGCCACCTTCGTCCGGTTTGGATTTGGCCTTCCCTTCGCAGCGCTCTACGCCGCAGCGGTTTGGTCATGGCAAGGCGCGATCCCCGGCCCGACGGCGCCATGGGCGCTGTTCCTCACCTTGGGCGCGATCGCGCAGATCCTGGCGACGGCTGCGTTGCTGGCCAGCTTTTCCCACGAGAACTTCGCGGTCGGCACGGCCTATTCGAAGACGGAGCCGATTCAGGCCGCCGTGTTCGGCGCAGTGCTGCTGGGAGAGGCGCCAAGTGCGGTGGCGTCCTTGGCGATCGCGGTCGGCGTCGCGGGCGTCGTGCTCATGAGCTGGAAACCTGGCGGAGACGGCTCCGGCCTTCGGCGCTATCTCGGCCCTGCAGCGCTTCTGGGGTTGGGCTCGGCCGCGCTGTTTGGCGTCTCGGCCGCGGCTTATCGCGCCGCCTCGCTGTCGCTCACCGAAGGGGATGCGATGATCCGCGCCGCCACGACCCTGGCGGCCGCGACCGCCGTGCAGACGGTTTTGATGGGCGCTTGGATGGCGTGGCGCGCGCCCAAAGAACTCCGAGCGGTCGGCGCCGCATGGCGGCCCGGTTTGCTCGTAGGATTCTGCGGGGCCGCGGCCTCGGCCGGATGGTTCACCGCAATGACGCTGGAGCCTGTCGCGCATGTTCGCGCGCTGGGTCAGGTGGAGATCCTGTTCACGGTCCTTGTCTCGGCGTTCGTGTTCCGGGAGCGCCCAAGCGCTCGCGACCTGTTCGGCGTCGCGTTGGTGGTGCTGGGCGTCCTGCTGCTCCTGCGCGCGACGGGCGGCCTCGCCCTGTAAGGCCTACTGAGCCAGCGCGTCGTACAGGTCTTGCACCTGTTGCGGCGTGGCGCCGGCCTGGCGGGCCTGCTGCACCCTCTCGACGTTGATCGCGCTTTCCACCACGCGCAGGCACAGATCGGCGATCACCGGCACATCCTGGCCGACGATTTCAGCGACGCCGCCGACGCGGCGGATCTTGATCTGCGGATGTTGCGCGAACCACATCAGACAAGCTGTTCGCGTCACGCGCCCCGGCGCCGGGTTCGTTGTGCCCAGCATCGAGGACTGCACGATGTTGTTGATCCCGTCGTACGCCGCTCCGCGGCCGCCGCCGCCATGGCCGCCTGGCCCTCCGGGTCCGCGGCGCTTCGTTCCGTTTCCAAGCGCATCGATGCCCAGGAGCTGCACCATGAACACGTCAAACTGGCTCAGGATCATGGCGTAGCCGAACGAGTCGAGCGCGCCATTCGCATATGCTTCGCAAGCTCGGTAGAGCGTGTCGCGCATGAGCTGGATGGTTTGAGTCCGCTGGCTGATGTTTTGAACGCTCTCTGTGAGGTTCTGCTCAAAGCTGGCGTCCACCGCAGCGCCCGGGAGCGCCTGTCCCGCTTTCGCTTTCACCGCAGCGCCGATCTCGGCTGCGATCGCCGACGCCGCGTCCGGCGACGGTTCTGCGCAAACGATCGAGCGCGGTTTCACTTCATATTCCGAGTAACCGCCCTGAGAGACTGCGACGGGTTGACGGATCGGGACCTCGGGCGACCAGACGAAACGCTGCTTCGCGTCGACCGAAACCCCTTTGAGCTGCGGCGAGGGTTCGCCCGCCTCATCGTCTTTCTTCAAAAACAGTTCGCCGCCCTGAAGCTCGATCGTCTCGAGAAAGAATGTGTCTTCCGTGGATGCGCACCCAGTCAAGGCGACGAGGCCGGCTGCGAAAGTGACGGCGACTCGCGACCGTCCTAAGACGCGCATTCTGGACATAGGGTCCCCCAGCATTTTGATCTGCGCCTCCCCGCGCGATGCAAAAGAATTAACCACTTTCGGCATCGAGGCCGATGAAATTTCGACAAAGACGGCGCAGCGGCGATCGGGTGCGGCGAAATCGCGACAGTCGTCTGACGACCACCGACCGCGACGCCGTCCTTGCGTCCGCGCGCGCGGCGCGTATAACCCTCGCAATTTTGCCCAGACCCCGTGCTCCTTGCGCGCCCCCTTGAACGTGGACGCGACGACGAGCGCGCGAGCAGTTTCAGGCGACACGACGGTTTCGAGGACCCAAATGCCCAGACGTGAAGACCTCTCTTCCATCATGATCATCGGCGCCGGTCCTATCGTGATCGGACAGGCGTGCGAGTTCGACTACTCGGGCGCACAGGCGGTGAAAGCCCTCAAGGAAGAGGGCTACCGGGTCGTATTGGTGAACTCCAACCCGGCCACGATCATGACCGATCCGGAGCTTGCGGACGCCACATACATCGAGCCGATCACTCCAGAGATCGTCGCGAAGATCATCGAGAAGGAGCGGCCGGACGCGATTCTTCCGACGATGGGCGGACAGACAGGGCTCAACACCGCGATGTCGCTGGCCGACATGGGCGTGCTCGAGAAATTCGGAGTCGAGTTGATCGGCGCGGACCGCGAGGCGATCGAGAAGGCCGAAGATCGCGACAAGTTCCGAAAGGCGATGGACGAGATCGGGTTGGAGAACCCCCGCGCCTCGATCGTCACCGCGCCGAAGAAAGAAGACGGCTCGTTCGATTACGCCGCGGGCATGTCGACGGCGCTGAACACTCTCGAAGACATCGGGCTGCCGGCGATCATCCGCCCCGCCTTCACTCTGGGCGGCACCGGCGGCGGCGTCGCCTACAACCGCGAGGATTTCGAAACCATCTGCCGCAGCGGATTGGAGGCCTCGCCGGTTGCTCAGATCCTGATCGACGAAAGCCTGTTGGGGTGGAAGGAATTCGAGATGGAGGTCGTCCGCGACAAGGCGGACAATGCGATCATCGTATGTTCCATCGAGAACGTCGACCCGATGGGCGTGCATACGGGCGACTCGATCACCGTCGCGCCCGCGCTGACGCTGACCGACAAAGAATACCAGATGATGCGCAACGCCTCGATCGCCGTTCTGCGCAAGATCGGGGTTGAGACCGGCGGCTCGAACGTGCAGTGGGCGGTCAACCCCGCCGACGGCCGGATGGTCGTGATCGAGATGAACCCGCGCGTTTCGCGCTCGTCGGCCCTGGCGTCAAAGGCGACGGGCTTCCCGATCGCAAAGATCGCCGCGAAGCTTGCGGTCGGCTACACCCTCGACGAACTCGACAACGACATCACCAAGGTCACGCCGGCGAGCTTTGAGCCGAGCATCGACTACGTGGTGACGAAAATCCCGCGCTTCGCGTTCGAGAAGTTTCCCGGGGCCAAGCCCGAACTGACCACCGCGATGAAGGCGGTCTGCGAGGTCATGGCGATCGGCCGCAGTTTCCATGAAAGCCTGCAGAAGGCGCTGAGGTCGATGGAAACCGGCCTCACAGGCCTCGATGAGATCGAGATCGCGCCAGAGAATGTCGAGATGTCGCCGGAAGACCGGCGAGAAGCCGTGGTCCGCAAACTCTCCGAGCAAACCCCGGACCGGCTTCGCGCCGCGGCGCAGGCTCTGCGCGAGGGCATGACCGTTGAAGCTGTTCACCGGGCGACAAAGTTTGATCCTTGGTTCCTCGAGCGGATTGACGAGATCGTTTCGGCCGAAGCATCGGTCATTGAAAACGGTCTGCCCGACGAGGCGCCGCGCCTCCATCTGCTCAAGCAGATGGGTTTCTCGGACGCGCGTCTGGCCAAGCTCGCCAACATGCCCGAGATCGCCGTCCGCGATGTGCGCAAGGCGCTCGACGTGCGTCCGGTTTACAAACGGATCGACACCTGCGCCGCCGAGTTCGAAGCACAGACCCCGTATATGTACTCGACATACGAAGTCGGGCACATGGGGGGCACAGAGTGCGAGGCCCGGCCGAGCGACCGCAAGAAAGTCGTTATCCTCGGCGGCGGTCCGAACCGGATCGGTCAGGGCATTGAGTTCGACTACTGCTGCTGCCACGCATGTTTTGCACTGTCGGACGCCGGCTACGAAACGGTGATGGTCAATTGCAACCCCGAGACGGTCTCCACCGATTACGACACGTCAGACCGCCTCTACTTTGAACCGCTGACCCCGGAAGACGTCGTCGAGATCATTGAAAAAGAGCGCTCCAACGGGACCCTCCACGGGGTCATCGTGCAGTTCGGGGGACAGACGCCTCTGAAGCTTGCGCGAGCCCTGGAGGCCGCGGGCATCCCAATTCTTGGCACCCAGCCCGATTCGATCGACCTCGCTGAGGACCGCGAACAGTTCCAGGAGCTCTTGGCGCGACTGCGGTTGCAGCAACCCCTCAACGGCACCGCGCGCTCGCCTGCGGAAGCGCACGCCGTCGCTGAGAAGATCGGCTATCCATTGGTGATCCGCCCCTCCTTCGTGCTAGGGGGGCGCGGTATGGAGATCGTGCGCGACCGCGACGGCCTCGAGCGCTACATCAACGAGGCCGTTGAAGTCTCCGGAGCGAGCCCGGTGCTGCTCGACAGTTATCTGTCCGGAGCAATCGAGATCGATGTCGACGCGCTCTCGGATGGCGAAACCGTTCGCGTGGCGGGCGTTATGGAGCATATCGAAGAGGCCGGCGTGCATTCTGGCGACAGCGCCTGCTCGCTGCCGCCCTTTTCCCTGCCCGATGCGACGATCGCAGAGATCGAAGCGCAAAGCGTGGCTCTGGCCGAAGGGTTGGACGTCCGCGGACTTATCAACATTCAGTTCGCTGTGAAGGATGGCGAGATTTTCGTTCTCGAAGCGAATCCGCGGGCCTCTCGCACGGTGCCGTTCGTCGCGAAAGCTGTGGGACGGCCGATCGCCAAGATCGCCGCACGGATCATGGCTGGCGAATCGCTTTCAGACTTTGCGCCCATTCCGGCGCCCAAAGACCATGTCGCCGTTAAGGAAGCGGTGCTTCCATTCGCGCGTTTCCCCGGCGTCGATACGATCCTTGGACCCGAAATGCGCTCGACCGGCGAGGTTATGGGGCTCGACCGAGGCTTCAACCGCGCGTTTCTAAAGAGCCAACTGGGCGCCGGCGTGACATTGCCGAATGACGGCGCTGTCTTCATCTCGGTGAAAGACAGCGACAAGACCACCATACTGGACTCGGCCAAACGACTGAAACAACTCGGGTTTTCCATCGTTGCAACGGATGGCACAGCGTCCTTTCTGATTGAAAACGGCGTGGAGACCAAGCGGGTCAACAAGGTCTTCGAAGGCAGACCACATATCGTCGATCTCATGAAGAACGGCGAGATTTCTCTGGTTTTCAACACCACCGAAGGCGCTCAATCGTTGCGAGATAGCTTCGACATTCGGGCGACCGCGCTCAACCGGAAGATGCCGTACTATACGACGGCCGCCGGCGCCGCGGCCGCGGTGCGCGCAATTGAGAACTTACGTGACGAAGCGACATCGGGGGGGCTAGACGTAGCCCCATTGCAATCCTACTTCCCAGCCGCTTAACTAAGCGACCGACGCCGCGCCGGATCCATCCGGCGCGGTTTCTGTATCTCGCGGCGCCCGCTCCTGGATTGGGAGGGCGTCTCGCGGAGGAGTAGGAATGGACAAGATCCCAATGACCGCCGCAGGCTACGAAAAGCTGCAGGTGGAGTTGAAGCAGCTAAAGTCTGAAGAGCGCCCGAACATCATCAAGGCGATCGCAGAGGCGCGCGAGCACGGCGACCTCTCGGAGAACGCCGAATACCACTCGGCGCGCGAAAAGCAGAGCTTCATAGAAGGCCGGATCTTAGAGCTCGAAGGCATGATCTCACGGGCTGATATCATTGATCCGCGCAAAGTCGGCGGCGACACCATCAAATTCGGCGCGACGGTCGATCTCGTCGACGAAGATACGGAAGAGGAAAAGACGTATCAGATCGTCGGCGAAGTCGAAGCAGACATCGAAGCTGGCCGCTTGAATGTTAACTCGCCTCTCGCCCGCGCGCTGATCGGCAAGGAAGAAGGCGATAGCGTTGAAGTGATGACGCCGGGCGGCGGCCGTTCTTACGAGATCACCGCCGTCAAGTTCGTCTGACGACAGGTCGTGCCTGGTGTTCTCCTTGCATGAAAACGAGAGGTTGTCGCCAGGCTGCCTTGTGATGGCCGCATCCATTGCGACTAATCAGGCTTGTTTCGAAGTCCTGAAGTCGCGATGGACGTGGATGGGCTTGATCAAGAATTGCGCGACGACGTGATGGGTCGAGCAGTCGCCAGCCAAATGCGTTATCCCTCGTCTTGCATAAGGGACTGGCCACGAAGGAACCGATGATGAGCCTTTCCGACGACTCCTCGTCCCGCGGTCGCGGTCGTCCTGAACCCGGCTTCGCAAGCATGTCCGACGAAGCGCCACGGAGCCGGCGCTCGGTCATTGTCGACGACAGCTACGATGGAGCGTTCGAGTTTCCACAATCGGACGACCCGCTGTCAGACGCAGGCTTCAGCGACAGCTTCCAGGATCCGCCGCCGGCGGCGACCTCTGCGCGACGGGCGACGAGCGCGAAAAAGCCCCTCCCGGTCGAGAAAACCGCTCCCATCGCCAAGGTCGCGACGCCGCGCGAGCAGACCTCTGGCGGCGCCGGGATATGGGTTTGGGCTAGTTTTCTGTCTTTGGTCTGGGTCAGCGCCGTCTGCGCCTTCGCCATCGGCTACCACCAGCTTCCGGCCAACACGCCAGCGGCGTTGCTTGATGCGTTTGAAACGCTGCCGGCCTCGTCTTTGACCGTTATTGGAGCGCTGGCGATCGGCCCGCTGGCGTTTTTGTGGATGACGGCGCTTCAGGCGCGGCGCGCAAGAGATCTGCGGATCGAGGCTCGCCGACTCGCCGAGTTGACCGCCCAGCTGACCGAGACAAGCGCGCTCGCCGGATTGGGCGGCGGCCACATGTCGCGCGGAGCGCACGGCTTGAGCGCCGCGGCGTCGGGTCTGGATCCTTCATCCATCCAGGCGGAGATTGACCGCGCGACCCGTTCGGTGAGCGATCTTCAGCTCGCCATTTCCGAGACGGAGCGCGGCGTCGCCGAAACTGCTTCCCGC
Organism: uncultured Neomegalonema sp.; assembly: GCA_937911325.1. GTDB lineage: Bacteria > Pseudomonadota > Alphaproteobacteria > Rhodobacterales > Rhodobacteraceae > CALDSD01. The sequence goes on along the minus strand of CALDSD010000015.1, from coordinate 57,035 downwards.
CTGGAATCGCAGCGCGTCGCGTTACAGAGTCTGCTTGAGGAGATCCGCGCGGAAGCCGGACCGCTCAACGCCCTCACCGGCGGGCAAGGCGGCGGGGAGATGACCGCGCGTATGTCGGACACGCTCTTGTCGTTGGAGCGAGCGGCGGCGCGACTGACCGAGCTGTCGAGCGGCGCGAATTCAGCGACGAGAAGCGGCGAAGGTCCGACAGCCAGGGAGAAGGCGGCGGCGCATGCGCCCCTCTCGCAAGCGGAGGCCCGCGCCGCGGCCACCGTCGATTCTGCATCGGACGAAGACCAGAGCCCTGGTCAGATCGAGGAACTCAAGCGTCAGCTTGACCGACTGCGCACTCAAACCGCTCGGAGCCGCGACAATCAGGCGGATGTCGGCATGGCCGGCAATGAGAGCGTGGCTGCAAAAACCCCCGCCCGCACGCCTGCGCGCGACGTGCAGGCGCAGGTCTCGGCGGATGAAGCGGATCTCGTCTCGCCAGCCAAGCGCGGGTCGTCGGGGCTGGATTGGACGCAGTTCATCCGCGCTGCGAACTTTCCAGACAGTGAAGAAGATCGCGACACTCTCGACGCCCTATACGCTGTCTTGTCGGATCGGGACGCCGCCAACCTGCTGCAAACCGCTGAAGACGCGCTCTCCGGACTGGCCGACATCGGCCTCTTTATGGAGGACCTCAAGCCGCATCATGCCGACGCGGCTGCGTGGCGGTCCTACTTGATGGACAAGAACCGGACCAACGCGATCGACCTGGGGGGCATCCGAAACGCCGATGCGATCGAAGACACGATCACCGCGTTTGAAGATCGGTCGGGCTTCAACGAGACGGCGGAGAGGTTCCTGGATCGTTACGAGAGCATGGCCTCGCGCCTGATGGTGGAGGCGGCGGATCCGTCTTTGGTCGTCGAATTGGCCGACACGCGAACGGGTCGCGCCTTCATGTTGTTGGGCCGCGCCTCCGGTCGCTTCGGTTGACGACGTCCGACGCCGCCGCATCCGACGCGCGCCGGCGTCTGCGCCGCAGACCTCCGCGCATCGTTTCCAACTGCTTTTCCAAAGGTTAGAGTCGCCTGGCTGCGAAGAGCGGCGACTAACCCGGTGACCCGATTGCGCACTGTCATTTCGAGCGGTTGGCGGCGAATCCGACGCCGTTTTTTCGCGTTTGGCCCGCCGGCGCTCGCGCTTGTGGGCTTGTTGGCGTGGGCGCAAACTGACCCGAGCGGGCTGATGACAAGCCTGCGCGAACGGACTTTCGACAGTTTTCAGCGTGTGGCCCCGCGCGAGTGGATCGACGCGAACGTCCGCTTGATCGCAATCGACGAGCCCAGCCTGGACGCGTATGGCAGGTGGCCCTGGCCGCGTGATCGCATCGCCGAGCTGGTCGATCGGGCCGCCGACGCCGGGGCCCTCGCGATCGCTTTTGCGATTCTGTTTGCGGAAGGCGACGACTTCGAAGCGGACGCGCGTCTTGCAGACGCGGCGGCGCGCATTCCGGTTGTGCTCAGCCTGGTGATGGCGGACACGCCGCGCGACGACGCGCCGGGCGCAAAAGCGACCTTTGCGTTCTCCGGCCCGCTGTCGGCGGACGGCGCGATCATGATCCCCGACTATCTCAGCGCGACAGCGCCCGATACCGGCCTGTTGGATGGCGCGGCAGGATTGGGCTCGATCACTTTGCCGGCGGACGATGACGGCGTGACCCGACGCGCGCCAACCGTGCAAATCGCACAACCGCCTCGAAACCTCGAAGACGCGGAACCTGTTCTGCATCCGAGCCTCTTTGTTGAAACGCTTCGAGCCGTCGATGCGATTTCGACGGTTCAGCTCCGCGTCGCAGGCGGAGCCAACGAACTCGACCCGTTCGGCGAAGGCAGGCTCGTCGCCGCCAAGGTGGGCGAACAAGCCTTCTTCACAGATGCGACGGGCGCTGCGCTGCTGCACTTCACGCCTCCGGCCCCTGAACGCGTCATTTCGGCGGCTGAGGTGCTCGACGGCTCGGCGACGGACCTTCAAGGCAAGATCCTGGTGGTCGGAGCGATGGCCGAGGGTTTGAGCGAAGCCCGGGCGACCCCAATCGAGACGATCGACGCCGCTCTCTTGCATGTTGAAGCGCTCGAGCAAGCGCTCTTGCCGCGCACGGAAGGCGGCGGCTTTCTACGGCGCCCCGACTGGGCGTTGGGCGCCGAGATGATGCTTGCGGCGCTTCTCGGGCTCCTGGTGATCAGCGCCGGACGTTGGGCGACGCGTTGGCAAGGATTGATCGGGCTCAGCGCCGCAGGGCTCGCCGTCTTGGGCTCGTGGGCGATCTTCGAGAGCGCGCGCCTTCTGATCGATCCTGTGCTGCCCGTCACTGCGGCCTTTCTTGTTTTCGCCGTCGGCGCCGCCTCGCGCAGCGTCGTCGAAGAAGAAGGGCGCGCCAGGATCCGCGCGGCGTTCGAGCGGTATCTCGACCCGGAGTTCATTCGCCAGATCGAGGACACCCCTGAAAAGCTCTCGCTCGGTCAAGCCGAAGAGCAAGAGATTACGGTCATGTATTGCGACATCCGAGAGTTCGGGCATCTGACTGCGAACTTTCGAGACGATCCCAAAGGTCTCTCGCGTCTGTTGACCGCCTTCCTTGCCGCAATGGGGCGCGAGATCAAACTCCAGGGCGGCGCCATCGACAAGTTCATGGGCGATTGCGTGATGGCGCTCTGGAATGCGCCGGTCCCGCGTGAAGATCACGCAGACCTCGCCTGCACGGCGGCGCGCAACATGCGCAAGGCGTTGAAGCGCCTGAACAAGGAGTTGGCCAAGCAGGGTCTGCCGCCGCTGGCGATGTCGATCGGCATTGAAAGCGGCGTCTGCGTCGTCGGCAACATGGGCACCGAGGAGCGCTTCGATTACACAGCGATCGGCGCGGCGGCGACTTTGGCGGCGCGGCTGCAGGCCGAAGCCGCGAGGCGCGGCGTCGACGTCCTCGTCGGACCTGGCGCAAAAGCGCTTTCGAACGATAATCTGGGTCTGGCTGAAACCGGCTCCATGACGCCGAAAGGCTGGACGGAGCAGGTGCCGATCTATCAACTGGCCTGATCGCCAGCACAGGATCCCCAACATGAGAACGACCGCAAAACCGCTGACCGTTCGGGCTCGCATCGAGCGATGGCCACTGGCCAAGCCTTTCAAGATCGCGCGGGGCGTGAAAACCGAGGCCGTGACAGTGGTCGTGGAGGCGTCGGACGGCGCTCATACCGGTCGCGGCGAATGCACGCCTTATGCGCGGTACGGCGAAACGCCGGACGGCGTGTTGGAACGGATCGAAACAATGGATCCAGTCCGGGATCGAACCGAGCTGCAGCAAACACTTGCGCCGGGCGCCGCGCGCAACGCCGTCGATTGCGCGATCTGGGACTTGGAGGCCAAGCGAACCGGTAAACCCGTCGCAGAGCTGGCAGGCCTGTCCCCGCCAGCCTCCGCCGTCACCGCATATACGCTCAGCCTCGACACGCCGGAGGCGATGGCCAAAGCCGCCGCCGAGGCCCAGCGCCCTGTGCTCAAAGTCAAGCTCGGCGAACGCGACATCGATCTCGAAGCCGCGCGACTAAGAGCGATCGCCAAGGCGGCTCCGGCGGCGAAGCTGATTGTAGACGCCAACGAGGGGTGGGACGCTGAAACGCTCGCCGCCATGGATCCGGTTTGCAGCGAGATCGATGCGTTGTTCATCGAGCAGCCCCTGCCTGCGAGCGAAGACGACGTGATCAAGGGCATGGGCTTGAAGACGCGCATCTGCGCCGACGAATCCTGCCACGTGATCCATGATCTCGAGCATCTCCACGGCAAGTACGAGGTCGCAAACATCAAGCTCGACAAGACCGGGGGCCTTACCGCTGCGATCGAGTTGCGCAGCGCGGCGACGGCGCAGGGTTTTGAGATCATGATCGGGTGTATGGTGGCGGGCTCGCTCGCGATGGCGCCGGCCTATCTTCTGTCAGAGGGCGCGCTGGCGGTGGATCTCGACGGCCCCCTGCTGCTCGCCGAGGATCGCCAGCCCGGCATCCGGTTCGACGGCGCCACCATGTCGACGCCGCCTCAAGTTTTGTGGGGCTGAACGCGGAGCGCCCGAGCCAGAACGACCGCCGCCACCGCGCCGCCCAGACCTGCGAAGGCGCCGATCAGGTAAGCGGCGGCGTCATAAAGCGGATAGGCCCAGGCCGCCAAAACCGTCGCGGCGACCATCGCCAACCCGCCGGCCATCGCCGACATCAGACCCTGCGCGGTCGCGCGTCGAGCTTCCGGAACAGTCCGGGCGATGAACTCAAGCGCAGACAGGTGCATCAGGCCAAACGTCGCCGCATGCAGAGTCTGCAAGGCGAAAAGCGCGGCGATGCCTGGATCGAACGTCATCGCGCCCCACCTCACAGCTCCGGCGAGCCCGGCGAGCGCCAGACCTCTGGTGGGGCCAAGATGCTCGATCACCGACCTGCCGACGAGGAAGAGCGCGATCTCCGCCAGAACGCCCCATGCCCAAAGCCCGCCGATCAGCGTCTCCGAGTAGCCGATCGCGCGCCAGTGGATCGAACCGTACGCGTAGTAGACAGCATGACTCGCGTTCAGAAACGCCACGCACAAAAGGAACATCGGGATGCCGGGACGCGCCAGCACCTCGCCCAATCCGCGCCAGACAGGGCCCGGCGTCTTCTGACCGTGCATCGGCGCAGCCAAAGCCGCCCAAGCGCCCAGCGCCAACGACGCGCCGATCCAAATCATCACAACGTCATTGCCAAACCGCTCGGCGATCGCCCCGACACAGAACGTCGCCGCCAGGAAGGCGAACGAGCCGACGCTGCGCGCGCGTCGATACGAGAACTTCATGCGGTCAGCCGCCGCGTAACCGTGCGCGTCGGTCAACGGGATCATCCCAGCAAAGGCGCAGGCCAGCACAGCCGTCAGCAGGTATAGCCCCGTGCGCGTCTCAACGCCCAGATGCGCGACGCCGGCCATCGCCCCGATCAGCGACAAGACGGCGAGGAACCGTCGCGGCTTTCCAATCCAATCCGAGAGCGCCGGCAACGCAACGCCGGCGACGATGCGCACAGCGATTGCGAATGCGCTCAACCAGCCGATCTCCGCCGGGTCGAGCCCCCAGTCCTCGTACCAGAGCTGGCCAAAGGCGAGATGCGCGCCAAGCGCCAGAAACAGCCCCGAATAAACGAGCGAGAAACGAATTTCGGCCGAAGTCGCCGTCGACACCCTCACCCGGCGACACCCAGCGCGCTGAACGGAATGTAGGCGATGGGATCCCCGGCTTTGAACGGCCCCGCCTCCTGCGCGATGTCGGCAAGACCATCCGCCCAGACCAACCCTTCGATCAGTCCCGACCCTTCCGACCGATACTTCTCAAGCCGTCCGTTCGCTCCCATACGGACACGGAGAAACTCTCGTCGGCCGATCTTCTTGTTGTAGTCGAACCCACTGGGAAGCATCAGCCGCGCCGGCTCGGACCACGGCGCTCCGGCCAGACGCAGCAGCGCCGGCCGCGCGAAGATCGCAAAGCACACGAATGCTGCGATCGGATTGCCCGGCAAGCCAAACACCGGCCGCCCCGAGCGAAGCCCCATCGCCAACGGGCGTCCCGGTTTCACCGCGATGCGCCAGAGATGAAACGCGCTGTCCGCCGCTTCGGACAGCGCCCGCGACATATGATCCTCGTCGCCGCCCGACGCGCCGCCGGACGCGATGATCGCATGAGCTTGCTCCGCGCCGCGATCAAGCGCCGCCTCCACCGCCGCGCGCTTGTCCGGGATCACGCCAAGATCAACAGCTTCGAAGCCCAGACGTCCGATCATCGACAGCAACATCGGACGGTTCGAGTCGACGACCTCGTCCCCCCGAACCGCAGCGCCGGGATCGTCGACCACCTCATCGCCTGTCGAAAAAACCGCGACCCGGAGCCTTTCATGCACCGACAAGGCGGCCAGACCCGCGGCCGCCGCATGCGCCAGAGCTTGAGGCGTAACGACTGCGCCCGCCGACAGAGCGACGCCGCCGCGGCTGACATTCTCGCCCGCTTTACGGCGGTTCGCCCCCGCTTTCCGGGGCGCAGGAAAGCGGATCGAAGCCCCTTGCAGTTCGACGTCTTCCTGCAGCACCACCGTATCGGCGCCTGCGGGCATGGCGGCGCCCGTGAAGATGCGAACGGCTTCGCCAGGCGTGAGAACGCCGCTCCAGGGCGCGCCCGCCGCCGAGCGCCCGTCTCGCAGCGTCAAAGCGACCTCGCTCGACGCCACGCCGGGATGGGCGAAAGCGTAACCGTCGACCGCTGCGTTGTCGGTCGCCGGGTGGCTGCGCCGCGCGATCGCATCCTCGGCCAGAATGCGCCCGTCCGCCCGCGCAAGCGCGACCTGCTCTGTTCCCACAACCGGGCTTAGTCGCTCGCGCAGGGCCGCAAGCGCTTCGTCGACCGGCGTCCAATGGACGCCAGGAGGCAATGCGAAACAGTCGTTTGGAAGACGGCTCACGCCAGCCCCGTTTCTGTCAGAATGAAGTCCGCGATCCCGCGAACGTCGTTGAGATCAAAGTTCGGTCGATCAAGCCCGTCGATCGGCTGATCGGACGCGACGGCCCGGATCGTCGCCTCTTCCAAGGCGATCAAGGAGTTGCCGGTCGCCGACCGGAAAGCTTCAACTTTCGGATGGCCGTCGCGCTTGTAGCCTTCCACCAGCACAAGATCGACGGCGGACAGTTTCTCAAGCAACACCGCGAGCGGCGGCTCCTCCGCGCCACGCAATTCGTGCATGAGCGCCCAACGCGCGCCGGAGCAAACCAACACCTCGCGGGCCCCGGCCTGTCGGTGACGCCAGCTGTCCTTGCCCTCGTGGTCGATGTCAAAGGCGTGATGCGCGTGCTTGACGCTGGAGACCGAAACGCCCCGCGAGGTGATCTCTGCGACAAGCTTTTCCATCAGTGTCGTCTTGCCTGAGTTCCGCCACCCGACCACGCCATAAATCTTCACGCGTTTAGTCCTCTTGTTGGGCGTCAAGCCACGTTAGCGCCTCGGCCATATCATCGGGCGTGTTGACGTTGAAGAACGGATCGAGGGGGCCGCGCGTTGTTTCGACCATGGGAAACTCGGCGCGCGCGCACCCATGCCGCTCGGTCCAGAGCACAACCTTGCGCAAACCCTCCTCCGCGAGGGCGGTCCTCAGGTCCTCCCGTAGCGCAACCGACCATAGACCGAACGTCGGGTGATCGCGCCCTTGCGTTTGCGCACAAGCCAGAGGCGCGTCGTTCTCAGCCTCCGCGGCCGCAGTCAGCCGCTCGACCAGATCGGAGGGGAAGAACGGGGTATCCGCCGCGACGGTGACGATCTTGTCATACCCGGCCTCGGCCGCCCAATCGAGCCCCGCCAGCACCCCGGCCAGGGGCCCGGCAAACCCGTCTATCGTATCCGGAACGACGGGCAGTTCGAGCGCACGGAACCGGCTGGGATCGCCATTAGCGTTGAGCGCGAGGTCCTCGACTTGCTCAGACAGCCGCCGCCGGACCCGCGACAGGATCGTGGCGCCGCCCAAATCCAATAACGATTTGTCACCGCCCCCCATCCTGCGCGACAGCCCTCCGGCGAGGATGACACCTGCGGTTTTTTTCATGCTTGTCGGCCTTCAAAGGTAAAGTGGCACAATATCTTGCGTTTTCCGCACGAGGTTGCCGGGCTATATCGTCCGAAAGACATATTAAAGTTGATTCGGAGGAGTTCATATGCGCCGTCATCGCAATGTCAAAGTGGTCGCCACTCTTGGACCCGCCTCCTCAAAGCCAGACCAGATCCGCCGCCTCTTCGACGCAGGGGTCGACGTGTTCCGAATGAATATGAGCCATGGCGACCACGAGGACCATACGGCTCGCTACAACGCGATCCGCCAAGTCGAAGAGGAGGTGGGGCGACCCATCGCGATCCTTGGCGACTTGCAAGGCCCCAAGTTGCGCGTCGGCGTGTTCGCAGAGGGCGCCAAGCCTGATCTCGAACAAGGGCAGACGTTTCGCTTCGATCTGGACCCGACGCCTGGCGACGCCACACGTGTTCAGCTCCCTCACCCCGAGATCATCAAAGCGGCGCACGTGGGCGCCACGCTTTTGGTCAACGACGGCAAGATCAGATTGAAGGTCAAGGAGGTCGGCGCCGATTTTTTGACAACCGTGGTTGAGATCGGCGGTCAGATCTCGGAACGCAAAGGCGTCAACGTCCCGGACATTGAACTGCCGCTTGCCGCTCTGTCTGAAAAGGACAAAGACGATCTCGAGTTCGTCTGCAAACTTGGCGTCGACTGGATCGCACTCTCGTTCGTGCAGAGGCCCGAAGACGTCATCGAGGCGAATGATCTGGTGCGCGGCCGCGCGTTGGTGATGGTGAAGGTCGAGAAACCTGCGGCGGTTGAACGGATCGGCGGGATCATGGAGGTTTGCGACGGCATCATGGTTGCGCGCGGCGATTTGGGCGTTGAGCTGCCGATCGCCGAGATCCCCCCGATCCAGAAGCGACTGATCAGCATGTCGCGTGATCGCGGGAAACCGGTGATCGTCGCCACCCAGATGCTGGAGAGCATGATCGATAACCCGATGCCCACTCGAGCCGAAGTGACCGACGTCGCCAACGCGATCTATGAGGGCGCGGACGCGGTGATGCTGTCGGCAGAGTCAGCGGTCGGCTCTTATGGGCCTGAGGCGGTCGAAATGATGGATCACATCGCCCGCTCGATGGAGCAGGACGAGGATTACCGCAGCACGATCATGAACTCGCGCACAAAGGCGCGTCCGACACCCTCGGATGCGATCACCGCCGCGGCGCGCGAAGTCGCGGAGACGCTTGAAGTGAAGGCGATCTGTTGTTTCACGCATTCCGGGACGACGGCGCGGCGAATGGCGCGAGAGCGCCCTCTGGTGCCAATCATGGTGCTTACGCCAATCATGAAGACAGCCCGGAAGATGGCGCTGCTCTGGGGCGCGCACTGCGTCGTGACGAAGAACGTCGATATGTTTCGACAGGCCGTCGTCGTCGCGATCGAGGAGAGCGCCGTGAACGGCTTCGCCACCACCGGAGACCGCTTGGCGATCACAGCCGGTGTGCCGTTCAACGTTCCCGGAACAACAAACATTCTGCGGATTGCGGAAGTCGGCGAAACGCCGGAGCCAATGACCGATCCGGGCGCCTAGCCTCACGAGACAGATCAAAAAAAAACCGCCGACGGACGCCGGCGGTTTCCAAAACAGGTTTGAAGCTTTGTTAAGCCGTCTTGCGACGCCGCCATGCTGCGACGCCAAAGAGACCAAGCGCCGCCGCCATCAGCGGAAGAGCCGCCGGGAGGGGAACCGGCTCCACCTTGTCGCCCGGCTTATATTTGAAATTGGCGTACACATATGAGCCATAGTGATAGCCTGCATTCAGGTGATGCTTGCCCCAGTTGAAAACCTCGTGCGTGAGGGAGACGAGCAGCATACCGCCGTGTTCTAACGCGATTTCGAGTGGGTTGTCCCAACCAACGTACCCGTACTGGCCGTAGTGGTTCTTAAAGCCCCTCGAATAGCCTTCCACGGTGCCCGAAGTATCGAGGCTATCGAACGAGAAGTGTACGTTCAGAGATTCCCAATGCTTGTCGTCGTAGTTCACGTACCATTCGTTCGTCCAGATCTTGAACAGCTTGACCGTCTTGTGCTCGTGGGCGTCCAGATGAAAATCGAAATGTGGCGTGCGGTCCCACGCCTCCACATTCAGACCCCAACCGTGCAGCGCCGGACCCGAAACGGCGTAGTCGCCATCGACGCGGATCGAGCTGGCGTTTGCCGCTGTCGAAACAATTCCAAGCGCAAATGCCAAAGCGAACGCAAAGCGAAACATCTACAACCCCCAATATCCATGCTGAGTGTTCAAATATCACACAGCGAGATGTAATCAAGCCCAACTTTGGTTAAATCAGAGACTTTTTCAAGTCCAAAATTGCGCTCGATGGAAAGCAAAAACGACGCCAGCCCGGATGCCCCTTGCTCATCCTGGGTAAGACCGTTATATGCGCGCTTTCGACGTCGCCCGGCCAGTTTGGGCTGCCGGGGCGGCGTGTCTGTGATCTCGCACGAGAGGAGACGAAAATGCCCAAGATGAAGACCAAGTCGGGCGCGAAGAAGCGCTTCAAGGTCACCGCCAACGGGCGCATCAAGGTCCAGCAGGCCGGGAAGCGCCACGGCATGATCAAACGGACGAAGAAATTCATTCGGAACGCACGCGGCACCACCGTGCTGTCGAAGCCGGACGAGCGGATCGTCAAACAGTTTCTGCCCTACGATTAAGGAGGCGCCAGCATGTCACGAGTGAAACGCGGCGTCGTCCAGAAGGCACGCCACAAACGTGTTCTCGCCAAAGCGAAAGGCTACTACGGTCGGCGTAAGAACGTCTTCCGCGTCGCCAATCAGGCGGTTGAGAAAGCCCTGCAGTATCAGACCCGCGATCGGAAGACGCGCAAGCGGAATTTCCGCTCGCTGTGGATCCAGCGGAGCAACGCCGCGGTTCGGGAGATCGATCCTGAGCTGACCTATTCGCGCTTTATCGACGGCGTGCACAAGTCCGGCGTCGAGGTCGACCGCAAAGTTCTCTCGGATCTTGCGATCCATGAACCAGAGGCTTTCGCCGCGATCGTCACAGCAGCGAAATCCGCGCTCGATCAGGCGGCAGCCGCGAAAGCAGCCTAAGTCATCTGAGACGAAGACCATTCGAGAGGCGCGCGGTCAGAACTGCGCGCCTCTTTGCTTTGCGCGACCAAAATGCTACGCGCGCTTTGAAGAAAACTCCGGAGACGACACATGGATGGCGCGGCTTCAGGGCTCGACGAGATCAAGTCCCGTTATCTCAGCCAGATCGATGCAGCCAAGGACGAGGCGGCGATTGAAGAGATCCGCGTGGCGGCGCTCGGCAAACGGGGTGAAATCAGCCTGAAAATGCGCGAGCTGGGCAAGATGAGCCCTGAAGAACGCAAGACCGCGGGCCCAGCGCTCAACGCTCTGAAAGACGACATCCACGGCGCGCTCTTGATCAAGAAAGAGGGCATCGCCGACGCTGCGTTGAACGAGCGTCTGAAAGCGGAATGGATGGATGTCACCCTGCAGCCCCGCAGCATCCAACCCCCGGCGGGTCAGGGGACGATCCACCCGATCAGCCAGGTCTCCGAGGAAGTCGTCGCGATTTTTGCGGATCTCGGCTTTGCCGTGAAGGAAGGTCCGCAGATCGAAACGGACTACTACAATTTCGACGCGCTCAATATTCCGCCGGAGCATCCCGCGCGACAGGAGCACGACACGTTCTACATGTCGCGGGCCGAAGGCGACGCGCGCGCGCCGTCGGTGCTGCGCACGCATACCTCGCCTGTGCAGATCCGTACGCTTGAAGCCGAAGGCGCGCCGACCCGCTTTATCGCGCCGGGGCGGGTTTTCCGTTCTGACTACGACCAGACCCACACGCCGATGTTCCACCAAGTCGAAGGCATGGCCATCGACAAGGATATCTCGATGGCCAATTTGAAATGGGTGCTGGAGGAGTTCTGCGGCGCCTTCTTCGAGGTCGAGCACGCCGAGCTGCGGTTCCGTGCGTCGCACTTTCCGTTCACCGAGCCTTCGGCCGAGGTCGACATCCGGTGCTCCTGGAAAGACGGCCAGCTGAAGGTCGGCGAAGGCGACGACTGGCTGGAGATCCTGGGCTCGGGCATGGTGCACCCGAAAGTGCTGGCCGCAGGCGGCATCGACCCAGAGATCTGGCAGGGCTTCGCGTTCGGTATCGGCATCGACCGCATCGCCATGCTCAAATACGGCATTCCGGATCTGCGCAGCTTTTTTGACAGCGATCTGCGCTGGCTGCGGCATTACGGCTTCTCGGTGCTCGATAAGCCGACGATTGCCGCGGGCTTGAGCGCCTGAAACCACACGACTTGAATTCAGCAAGAGCGCGGCGCCGCAGCACTGCTGCGCTCGGCCGAGCCACCCATGTGGCATAGATTTTTCTGAGCCTAACTCACCAGAATTCTTATAACGTGTCGAAACAACCACGGGCGCCCGCTCTTTAAAAGCTCCGTCAGATACAGCTTCTTTCCGGCGATCACTTGAAGCAGATTCGCGAAAAAGGTTGCGAGCGGTCATGACGACTATCTTGATAATTGAAAGCGATCCGCCGGGCTTCACAGGCCAAACCCCGACTTATGCGACTGCGCTGGAGCTCCTCGGCGTGGAAACAAGAGCCGTAGCGCCGTTTGTGTCGCCCATCAGCGCGCAAGATCTTGAGGGCGTCGACGGCGTCGCATTCACCGGCTCGGGCGCCAGCTGGTCGACGGATGGCCCAGAAGCGGCGCCCCTGCGCGACACGATGAAACTGGCTTTTGACGCTGGATTGCCGTGCTTCGGATCCTGCTGCGGCATGAACGTCGCCGCGAGCCTGCTTGGCGGCAGCTCAGGAGACTGTGAAAACGGTTACGAGGGTGGTCTCGCGCTTGGGATCACCCTGACCGACCCCGGCAAGACCCATCCCATGATGGCGGGACGCGCAGACGGGTTCGCAGCGCCTTGCACGCATTCCCACGACGTTCATCGCGTGCCCGACGGCATGACCGTCCTCGCTCGGAACGCCCACTCCGCCGTACAGGCAGTCGCATACGAGGAGAACGGCGCGTCATTCTGGGGAACACAGTACCACCCTGAGTATACGCTCTCCTTTACGGCAGACGCCGTCGAGCGCCGCGGCGGTGCGGACGCCGCGTTTCTTGCAGACCTACGCGCCGCCGAGACGGATCCTCAGGCCGCGAAGAGGTTGGGCGCTTCGCCGTCCGACCTGCAGCCCGCCGCAAGAATGACGGAGTTGCGTAACTGGGTCGCGATGGTGAAGGCTCGCTGTCATTAGAGACTCAGCGGGTGGAGGCTTCAGTGCCGTTCGACGTTTGGCTCGCCTATGTGGCGACGATCCTGATTTTCATGTGCACGCCCGGCCCCAGCCAGCTTCTTATGCTGTCAAACTCTATGGCGCATGGCGTTGACCGCGCATGGGCGACCATGGCCGGTGATCTGACCGCGAACTCGTTGCAGATTCTGGCCGCCGGTCTCGGGCTCGCAGCCGTGGTCATGGCTTCGCAAACGGCCTTTCTCGTCGTGAAATGGGCCGGCGTCGCCTATTTGATCTGGCTCGGGGTCAAACAGATCCTGCGTGCGTCAGGTCATCGCTTGGGCCTTGGCGATGGGCCGCGAAAGAGCCTGCGAGCGCTGTGGTTGCAGGGGTTCCTGACCTCGGCGGCAAACCCCAAGGCTGTCGTCTTCTTCGCGGCGCTGATGCCGCAATTCATGGATCCGAGTCTGCCGCTCGCGCCGCAGCTCTTCATTCTTGGGATCACGTATCTCGCCTTTGACGGCGCGTTTTTGACCGCCTACGGGCTCAGCGCCGACTGGTTCGCAAAGCGGTTCTCGGGCGAGGCGAGGCTCTGGGCCGAACGTGCGGCCGGCGGGTTCCTGATCGGCGCTGCGGTCTTGCTGGGTTTGAAATCCGTCGAACGCTGAACCGCGATTAGGGGGACGACATGACCGACCCGATTTCGGATGAAGCCCAGAAATTCCAGGAGAAATCGTCCGCTGGCAAAACCTGGACGTTGGGCCGTTGGATCTGGTGGCTCACCTCCCGAGGTGCGGTTTTCGCCTCGATCGCAACGCTGCTCGATACCGCCTCGACATACCTGTGGTTTGCCTCCGGCGCGACTTTCGGCGGCATTGCCTGGGGGCTCATCGGGCTCTGGAGCCTCCGCAGCGCCAACCGCGTCCGCGCAGAGAGCGGGCAAAAGGCGTTGGCCTTTCTCCTGCTCGCCGCGGCGGCCTTCGGCGTCGGCTGGCTACACTGGACCGAAACCGTCGACTGGGGCGGGTTCCTGCGAGAGCAGATCGAGACCTATCGCGGGATCGACGAATAGCTGCTGGACGCAAGGCTCGTCGCTCGCATGCTCGCCTTTCTGAACTGAAGGCCATTTCTGCGCACATGCGTCATCGCTCCTGATCGCGTCCACACCCCTTGGACGCCGCGGCGGAATTCGCTAAACGCCTGTGCAGATCGATTTCCCCGAAAGCGGCGAACACATGAAATTCACTTTGTCCTGGTTGAAGGACCATCTCGACACCGAGGCCACGCTCGACGAGATCACCGATGCGCTTACCGATCTGGGTCTGGAGCTGGAAGGCGTCGAGAACCCTGACGACGTGCTCGGCGCTTTCCGTATCTGTCGCGTGATCGAGGCCAAGCAGCATCCGAACGCCGACCGTCTCCGACTTTGCCGGGTCGAAACCTGGCCGAACGGTCCGGACGGAAAGTCCGAAGAAGTGCAGGTGGTTTGCGGCGCGCCGAACGCGCGCACGGGCCTCGTCGGCGTCTTCGCAGCGCCAGGGACCTACGTTCCCGGCACCGACCTTCTGCTCAAACCGGGCGAGATCCGAGGCGTCGAGTCGAATGGCATGCTGTGTTCGGAGCGCGAAATGCTGCTCTCCGATGACCACGAGGGCATCATCGACCTGCCCGAGGATGCGCCTCTCGGTGAAAAGTACATCGATTACGCCGGGGCCAACGATCCGGTGATCGAAATTGCGATCACCCCCAACCGCCCAGATGCGCTCGGCGTCTATGGCGTCGCCCGCGACCTTGCCGCGCGCGGGATCGGCAAGCTCAAGACTGCGCCGATCAAGCCTGTCGCCGGGACGTTCAAAAGCCCGATCAAGGTCAGCCTCGATGCGGACGTCAAAGACGAAGCCTGTCCGCTGTTTGTTGGACGGCTGATCCGCGGCGTAAAGAACGGCCCGTCCCCGAAATGGCTGCAGGCGCGGCTGCGAGCGATCGGTTTGCGCCCGATCAACGCGCTGGTCGACGTCACCAACTTCATGACCTACGACCGCGCCCGGCCACTGCACGTCTTCGATGCGGGCAAGGTCGAAGGCGACATTAGGGTCCGGCTTTCAAAGGCTGGAGAAAGCCTGCTGGCGCTCGACGGCAAGACCTATGAGTTCGACGACACGATGACCCTGATCTGTGATCAGGACGGCGCCCGGCCTGAAGCCATCGGCGGCGTCATGGGCGGCGAGGACTCCGGCTGTACCGAGGAGACGACGGACGTTTTCATCGAAGCCGCGTATTTCGATCCGATCCGCACCGCCACGACCGGTCGCAAACTGAAGATCAATTCAGATGCGCGGTACCGGTTCGAGCGCGGCGTCGACCCGGAGTTCGCCGAAGAGGGCATGGAGCTCGCAACCAAGCTCATCCTGGACATCTGTGGCGGCGAACCGTCCAAACTGGTCGTGGCCGGCAAACCGCCGAAGACCGCCCGCGCCTACCCGTTGAACACCGATCGCGTGCAGAGCCTGGTCGGCATGGAGATCCCCCGAGAGACGCAGGTCGCAACGCTTAAGGCGCTCGGGTTCAAGGTCGCGGGGCGCGGTGGGAAGATCACCGTCTCGCCGCCGCCCTGGCGTCCGGATGTCAAAGGCGAGGCCGATCTGGTGGAGGAGATCGCCCGTATCGCCTCGCTCACCAAGCTCGAGGCGCAACCGATGACCCGGATCCATGTCGGTGTCGCCCGACCCGTGCTGACGCCGATGCAAAAGCGCGTCTCCGTCGCCCGTCGCGCCTTGGCGGCGGCAGGCCTGAACGAAACCGTGTCCTACGTTTTCATTTCCGAGGAGGCGGCGAAACTCTTCGGCGGCGGCGAGGCCGCGCGGAAACTCGACAATCCGATCTCGTCGGACATGTCCGACATGCGCCCCTCGGTGCTGCCGGCTCTGCTGGAGGCGGTCGCGCGAAACCAGGCGCGTGGCTTTGGCGATGTGGGGCTGTTTGAAGTGGGCGCCGAGTTCACCGGCTCTGAACCCGGCGAGCAACGCGATGTGGCCGCCGGCGTGCGCGCCGGCCATGCAGCGCCGCGCGACTGGTCCGGGCTGCGTCGCCCAGTCGATCTCTACGACGCGAAAGCCGACGCCGAGGCGCTGCTCGCCGCGATCGGGGCGCCGGTCGACAAGCTGATGCTTGATCGCGAGACGCCAGCCCATTTCCACCCTGGGCGCTCGGCGCGTCTGAAGCTGGGCCCCAAGACCGTGCTGGCGGAGTTCGGCGAGCTGCACCCAAAGGCGCTCAAGGGCCTGGACGTCAAAGGGCCGGCCGTGGCCTTCACGGTGTATCTGGAGGCCGCGCCGTTCCCAAAAGCGAAGTCGAAGGCGCGCCCGGCGCTTGAGTTACATGATCTTCAAGCCGTTGAGCGCGATTTCGCCTTTGTCGTCGACGCTCAGATTGAAGCGGAGACGGTTCTTCGCGCGGCCCGCTCGGCCGAGAAGAAGCTGATCGACGGAGCCCATGTCTTCGACGTCTTCGATGGCCCCAAGGCCGCGCAACAGCTTGGCGACGGGAAGAAGTCGATCGCGATCTCGGTTCGTCTTCAGCCAAAGACCAAGACACTGACCGACGACGAAATCGAAGCCGTCGCGCAGAAGATCGTGGCGTCGGTGCAAAAGGCCGCCGGCGCCACACTTCGAAGCTGAGTTATCAAGCTGACGCTACGGAAATCGGTTGCTTTGTCTTGACGACGTGCTAGGCGGCGTCTCCGGGATTGTAGGGGCGCAAACCTAGGGAGTTGAGACTATGGGCATGATGCAGGAGTTCAAGGATTTCGCCGTCAAAGGCAATGTCGTCGACATGGGCGTCGGCATTGTTATCGGCGCAGCCTTCACATCGATCGTCACCAGCTTTGTCAAAGATGTCGTCAATCCGATCATTGGCGTGATCACCGGCGGCGTCGACTTTTCAAACCTGTTCGTCAATCTCAGCGGCGGCGAGTACGAGTCGCTCAAGGCCGCTCAGGATGCAGGCGCTGCGACGATCAACTACGGCCTTTTCATCAACGCGATCATCTCGTTCATGATCGTCGCTTGGATCCTGTTCCTGGTGATCAAGGCGGGCAACGAGCTCAAGAAGAAGGAAGAGGAGGCTCCGGCCGCGCCGCCTGCGCCCAGCGCCGAGGAGAAGCTTCTCACCGAGATCCGCGATCTTCTGGCGAAACAGTAGGTCTAGAGTCGATCGAATGAGGGGCGACACCGCCCCTCGTCTATTCCAGAACCGACTGCGGCGAGACCGCTTGCATGCCATGCGCGACGCCGACCGCCGCATGGGTCACCTGGCCGTGCACGACGTTGAGGCCGTTGGCGAGGTGCGGGTCGTCCGCGCACGCCTGCTTCCAGCCCTTGTCGGCTAGAGCGATCATCTGCGGCATCGTTGCGTTTCCAAGAGCGATCGTCGAGGTGCGCGCCACAGCGCCCGGCATGTTGGCGACGCAATAGTGGATGATCCCGTCGACCTCGTAGATCGGGTCGTCATGCGTGGTTGGGCGGGACGTTTCGAAACATCCGCCCTGGTCGATCGCGACGTCGACCAGCACCGCTCCGGGCTTCATCTGGCCCAATTGCCCGCGCGCGATGAGCTTTGGCGCTTCAGCGCCCGGAACGAGCACGGCGCCGACGACCAGATCCGACTCCAGGACCAACTCTTCGGTGTTGTCCTTCGACGCGAACCGGTTGCGGAACACGCCGCGATAGACGTCGTCGAGATAGGTCAGCCGCGGCAAGGAACGGTCGAGCACCGTCACCTCCGCGCCCATTCCAGCGGCCACGCGCGCGGCGTTTGTGCCGACCATGCCACCGCCGATCACTGTCACTTTCGCCGGACCAACGCCGGGCACGCCGCCCATCAGAACACCACGGCCGCCATTGGGCTTTTGCAGCGCCCACGCGCCGACCTGCGGCGCCAGTCGACCAGCCACCTCCGACATCGGGGCCAGCAGCGGAAGTCCGCCGCGCGCATCCGTTACGGTCTCGTAAGCGATACACACCGCGCCGCTGTCGATGAGGTCTTTGGTCTGGTCGAGATCAGGCGCCAGGTGGAGATATGTGTAAAGGACCTGCCCCTCGCGCAGCATCTTCCGCTCAACCGCCTGCGGTTCCTTCACTTTCACGATCATATCGGCGTTCGCGAAGATCTCCGCGGCCGAAGAGATCATCTTCGCGCCCACCGCCTCGTACGCGTCGTCCGAAAACCCCGCGCCCACGCCTGCGCCGGTCTCAATCCAGACCTCATGACCGTGGGCGACGGCCTCTCGCGCAGCGGCTGGGGTCATTCCAACCCGGTGTTCTTGAACCTTGATTTCTTTTGGACATCCAATCCGCATCGCGACCTCCCACTATTCTGTTTTTCTGAGGATGCCGTTTTTCCCGCAGAATGTCCTTGCAAAGAGAGGGCGATTAATCGCCATACTAAGCAATATTCTGCGGTCGTTTTGATGAAACACAAAATTAAATGCTGACGATTGAACTGGATGCAACAGACCGTAAGATTCTCAGTCTGCTGCAGGCGGACGGACGCATCACCAATACAGAGCTTTCAGAGCGGGTGAACCTCTCCGCCTCGGCATGCCTTCGCCGCGTCCAGCGGCTTGAAGACATTGGCGTCATCGAAGGGTACAGCGCTCGTTTGAGCCGGGCCGCGATCGGGCGTCCGACGATGGTCTTCGTGGAGATCTCGCTGCAGAGCCAGGCGGAAGACGCGCTCGACGCCTTCGAGGCCGGCGTTCGAGCCTGCCCGGAGATCCTCGAGTGCCATCTGATGGCCGGCCAAGCCGACTATCTGCTCAAGGTGGCGGTCGCCGATACAGCCGACTTCGCGCGGATCCATCGCGAAAGCCTAGCGCGCCTGCCCGGCGTTCGACAGCTGCACACGAGCTTCGCCCTGCGCACCATCGTCGCCGACGCCGCGATGCCGCTCTAGAGACCCAGCGCCGTCAAAGCCCAAAGCGTTCCCATCCCGGCGGCGATCGTCGCCAGAACGTTTCGACTGAGAACCCCCACGCCGACAGCAACGCATGCCGCGATGATTTGTTCAGGCGCAGCCACCCCGCCGGTCTCGCGGTCAATCGCAACCATCGGCGCGATCAACGCCGGCAAGACGGCGGCCGGCACATAGCGCAGCAGCTTCTCGACGAAGGGCGACGGCGCTCGACCGCCCATCAACCCGAGGAAGGAAAAGCGGATCAGGTAAGTCGCAAGACCTAAGCCTATGATAACAATCCAGATTTCTGCCGATGTCAGCTCGGTTGACGCGCTCATGCGGCGGCCCTTCGCGCCATGATCGTCTCCAAAGTCGCGCCCGCGGCGATCCCGAGCGCCGAGGCGACGATCAACCCGAGATTGAACGGGAGGGGCGCCAGAACCAACGACGCGACGATGGCTGTCATCGCCGCCGCCAACTGAGGCGCGGAGCGCAGCAATGGAGCCACAGCCGCGATGAAGGTGACCGGCACAGCGAAGTCGAGCCGCCACTCCGGCGGCGCCATCGACCCCGCCAAAGCGCCGACATAAGAGGCCCCAACCCAGACGATGACCGTGGTCACTCCAACACCGAAGAAGAAGGCGATCTTGCCGGGTTGCGGTTCGGCCGGTTGTTCCGCATAGCGGCGCATCGACAGAGCGAAGGACTGATCGTGCAGAAAGTACGCGGCGAATGCTCTCGCCCAAAGGGGCGCCCCGCGCCACTGCGAGGCGATGGCGGCGGAATACATCGCCATTCGAAGATTCACGACAGCTCCGGTGAGGATCGCCAGGGCGACCGGCGCGTTGTCGGTCATCAGCTGAAGCGCCGCGAGTTGCGACGCGCCGGCGATCACAATCGTCGTCATCGCCATCGTCTCCAGCAGGTTCAGCCCGGCCTCCGTGGCGATCACCCCGAAGATCATGCCAAACGGGCCGACCGCCAACATCACCGGCAGCGACGCGACGACACCGTCCCAAAACCCTCGACTGGACCCGCTCACCAGCGACCTCTCGCGACCCGACTTGCCTGACCCTCTGCCTATCCGAGCTTGACCGGCCGCGCCAATGCGGTTTCGTGCGATCTCATGTCAGAGTTTTTGATAGCCCCCGACCCACACGACCCGGCCCTCACCCGGCCCGTCACTGGCCGAGACCACGAGGGACGCGAGGTTCAGATCCGCGTCGTCGAGGAACGCCCGCTCACGATCTACCTGAACCGACAGGAGATCGTCACGGCGATGACGATTGGAGATCACCCGGAGCATCTGGCGGTGGGGTATCTGCTCAACCAGAACATGCTGCAACGGGACGATGTCGTGACCGCAGTCGAGTATGACGACGATTTAGAGGTCGTCGTCGTGCGAACCGAGCGCGAGACCGACTATGAGGCGAAGCTGCAGAAGAAGGTCCGAACCTCAGGCTGCGCCGTCGGCACAGTTTATGGCGACGTGATGGAGGCGATCGACCAGATCGTGTTGCCCAAAGCCGCGGACGGCTCGCAGGTTCGTGCGAGCTGGCTTTACGCCCTCGCCAAGAAGATCAACACCCACCCGTCCTTGTACCTGGAGGCGGGGGCGATCCACGGCTGCGTCTTGTGCCGCGAGGACCAGCCGCTGGTCTACATGGAGGATGTCGGCCGACATAATGCGGTCGACAAGATCGCCGGCTGGATGTTCGCCAGCGGTGAGAACGCAGACGACAAGCTGTTTTACACAACCGGTCGGCTGACGTCGGAAATGGTGATGAAGACCGCGATGATGGGCGTGCCGGTGCTCGCCTCGCGCTCAGGGTTCACCGCAAGCGGCGTCGAGATCGCTCGCCAGGTCGGTTTGACGCTGATCGGGCGCATGCGCGGCAAACGCTTCGTCTGCCTCGCCGGGGAGGATCGGCTGATCTACGACGCCGATCCCAGCGCCGTCGAGGATGAACGCCCCGAGCATGGCCGCAAGGGCTCTCGGGGCGATTAGCGAGCGTCCCGCCGCGTCTTAGGCGTTCACCGCCTTGGCTTTGCGAGCGCGGCGCCACTTGCCTGGACGCCCGTGCTTTGGTCGCCCGCCGCCGGGATGCTCTGCGTGCGCAGCTTTGCGTTGAGCACTCTCAGGGCGCGCTGAGTTCGGTTTCGGCGCAGGCTTGCGGCCGCCCGGATTGCGCGCCGCCTGACCTCCGCGTCCATGCTTTCGGGCCCCATCATCCCTGCCGCCTTGATTGCGGCCATGGCGCCCCCCGCCGCCGCCTCGCTTGGGCGGCGCCGGCTCGACGGCCGCGGGTTCGCCGCTGGCCACCTCGACCTTAATCCCCATCAGCTTCTGGATGTCGCGCAGCAGCTTTTGTTCGACCGGCGCACAGAACGCGACGGCTTCGCCGTCTGCGCCGGCGCGCGCCGTACGCCCAATCCGATGCACGTAGCTTTCGGCCACCTCCGGCAGCTCATAGTTGTAGACATGGCTGACCCCCGGGATATCGATGCCGCGCGCCGCGACGTCTGTTGCGACCAAAACCCGGATCTCGCCCTGGCGAAACGCCTTGATCGCCCGCTCGCGCTGACCCTGGCTCTTGTTGCCGTGGATCGACGCAGCTTTGAACCCGGCTTTGACCAGGCCCTTCATCAGCTTCTCCGCGCCATGCTTGGTGCGGGCGAAGACAAGTGACAGATCATCCGGGCGCTCGGCCAGGCACTGCTTGAGCAGATCGGCCTTCTCGGACTGTTCGACAAAGTGGACCGTTTGACGAACCTTGTCGGCCGCTTTTCCAGCCGGAGCGACTTCGACACGCGCGGGATTGTTCAGATACTCACGCCCCAGCGCTTCGATCTTTGTCGGCATCGTCGCAGAGAACAATAGCGTCTGGCGCGGCTGTCCAACCAGTTTTTCAATCTTGCGCAATGCGTGAATGAAGCCGAGATCAAGCATCTGGTCGGCTTCGTCCAGGATCAGGAACTTTGCAGTATCGAGGAACACCGCGCGACGCTCCACGAGGTCCAGCAATCGTCCTGGAGTTGCGACGAGAACGTCGACGCCCTTGGCGAGTTTTTGGGATTGGAGGTTGATCGACGCGCCGCCAACGACGCGCGCGATGCGGAGAGGCGCGCCCCCCGTATAGCTGCGAATGTTGTCGGCGATCTGGTTCACCAGTTCGCGGGTCGGCGACAGGATCAGAGCCCGGACGCACTTTGGCGCGAGCCTTTCCGGGTCGGCCATCAGATGTTGCAGCAATGGCAAGCCAAACGCCGCCGTCTTGCCGGTGCCGGTCTGCGCGAGCCCCAGCAGATCGCGTCCTTCGAGCACAAACGGGATCGCCTGGGTCTGGATCGGCGTGGGTTCGTCAAAACCGAGTTTAGCGATCGATTTCAGAAGCGGTTTCGACAGTCCGAGCGCATCGAACTGAGATGGAATAGCAGTCAAGTAAACATCCTCGTTTTCGGACCAGCCAGCGCGTGCAGCGCCCAGGCCGTCATCCGGAAAGCAAATGGACCTCATGCTTCGCTGACCTCAGCGAAGAGAGATGGTGCGGTTGCGATCTCAACACTCCCTGTGGGAAGGAAGACCGTTGGAACCCCGCGTGAAATGGGAACCCTGGAAATGAGCAAGGCGCTCGACAAGCGCCTGGTGAAACCCGCGATCCCTACCCTATTGAGGGCAGACGCTGTTCGCGGCGCCGGCGGCTTCTCACGCGGAAGCTGCCGTTCGCATGTGCGGGACATCGCTCTCGGCGCCGCAAAAGTCAAGACCAACTCAATGATCTCTCAGAGGGATGGGGGATAAAAACGCTGCCTGCAGCGGACCCGCATCACAGAGCGCCCGCGCAGCAAACTTCGTGAATGTATCCCGTGTTCTTGCGTGTGGCTGCAAAAACGGGATCGCGCCTTAGAACCGCCAGGCAAGCGCAGCACTTGAGCGACATCATGCAGCTTCAAAATAAAAGGACGCGTTCAACCTCATTGCCATCAATATTCGGTCTTCACAACTCGTTTATATATTGGGAATAGGCTGGTAGCGTCTTGAGAGGCCGAGGCGGCTTAAGGCGACAGAGTCAAAGCCAGTTCAGATAAAATACGGGACTTGGCCCGGATTTGCTTGCAAAAATCATGTACCGGGTCCGCTCGGTTGGAACTGGGCAGGATGCTGCGCCCAAGGAAGACCAAGCGGACGCCTTCTCGAAGGGGTGGAGATGTTTCATTGGTCGCAGTATCGGCGTCGCGCCGTTCAAAGGGGTGAGATGGCCGACCATCGACGCGGGCGCGCCAAGATATCCGTAGTTGTCTTGGTCGCAATGCTGTCGAGCGGCTGTGCGACCGGTCAGATTCCCAACCCACAGCTGATTGAATCACCTGTGGGCACCGTTGGCGTCAGCACGGCCGCTCTTTATGCGGTCAACTTCCTCGAACGCGACACTTCGGATCAAATCATCATGTGCACGGGTCCAGAACCCGACGCGACATACGACGAGGTTCGTGAAATCGCGCTCGATATCGGACTCGTGAATGTTAGCACGGGCGCCGCCGCAGGCGTCGGCGCGCAAGAAAGCCCGCTTGGAGGGCGCGCGCCGTCTGTGCTGATCACCCGCGAGCTGATGTTTCGGCTTTGTGAAGCCGCCTTCAACTACAAACTGAACAAAGAAGAGTACCTCAGCCTTTATCGCGAGACGCTGTCTGTGGTGCGGGACGTCGGTTCGACCAGCACTGTCGAGGGCACGGCGACGGTCGCGCCTCAGCCAAGTTTTGTGCTTCCCACCGTCGTGCCAACGACAGGTTCGGCCACTCGCTAGAGAACGTACATGTCGCTGCGAAATGCGGCTGCACGGCGATCGTTCAGGTCGGAACAGCCGCCATGCGCTCACTCTGCGCCGCAGTGTGCGGTCTTCTTTGGCGGTGAGGCGTGGCGATTGCTCCGCCAGAGCTTGTGGTGCGCCTGGGAGGAGTCGAACCTCCAACCTGCCGCTTCTGAGGCGGCCGCCTCTGCCAGTTGGGCCACAGGCGCACATGTTCAGCGATGCTGGACCTCCCTCAGAGTCTCGAACTCCGGTCGCAGGCTTACGGAAGGTTGGCGGACGTGACGAGAATCGAACTCGCCTCAACCGGTCGACAACCGGGTCCCGTCGCCAGACGGGGGCACGTCCGTAGAAATTTGGCTCCTGGGGATGGGCTCGAACCACCGCCGCGCCGCCCTTCAAACGGCCGCTCTACCACTGAGCTACCCAGGAAACAGACGATCCAGACACAGATCATGCTGCGATCGTTGAACGCGCTGGAGGATCGGGAGAATTTCGAAATCTCGACCTGCGGTTTAAGAGACCGCTGCTCTGCCTCTGAGCTACCGATCCGGCGCAATCGCGTCGCGGACCGAGCGTTGCGCTAGGCCGCGAGCACCGCTCTTAGAAGAGCGTCGTCAAAACGTTTTAGTCGCATATGCCGCCCTCCTGTCCGGCGTTTCGTTCGAGCGCTCGCAGATGGGGGCGCCACAGTCCTCCGTCAAGTGGCGCTGCGAAAGTTATCGTCTCACCGCTGTCGCTCGAATCGTCTAGCGTCCTCATCATTGCGCTGGAGGGGCGACAGGAGGGGGCGGACGTGAGCGACGACAAAACGCCGGCGGGCGAAGAAGAGCCGTCGACCGGGATCGGCCGGGCTGAAATCCAACGCATGATGCGCGACGAGATCGCGCGTTCGGAGGTGCGCGCAGCGTTGGAGCGGCGATCCGTTCTTCGACATCCGATCATCGTCACGATCTTCGGGTTCCTCCTGACATTCGTCATCGGCAGCGCGATCACCTCGAACTTGGCCGAGCGTCAGGAGAAGGACCAGCTTCGACGCGAAGCGTTAGAGGCCGTTCGCGATTTCTCGCGCACAGCTTCGGAGCGGACCGAGAGAATGACGCTCCTGACCTCCGCCTTGAGTAGAGACGCGTCCAAAGCCGTGCTGTCGAAACGCAAGCAGCTTTATGACGACAGCTATGTGGAATGGAACGCCAACCTTCAGCGCAACTACCTCTACTTCCGCGAAGCCTTCGGCTACACGGTTCGCACCTTCGCCGAATACGCGATCGATCAAAGCCTTGGGCAGATCTTCAACATCTACGATCACTGCCTGACGGAAGCGTATGACGCGGTCGTGACCAATCAGACCGAAGAGGGATATGCGGCTCTGAACGAGTGCCTGCAAAGGCGCGGCGTGGAGCCCAGCGGCGGACGCGACGAGGCGCGCGAGATCTCAAGTCGCCTGCGCCTCTGCCGCGATCAGATCTACGAGGTCCTCAACCATTACGTCATGAAGGACATCCACTGCGGCAAGGCCGGCACATGGCGCCCCAAAGACACCGAGGACGGCGGACAAGTCTGGGTGATCGAGTCCACCTACCAGTCTGTCCTGGAGAAATGCGGCATGGAGATCACCCGTGACGACTCCGGTCGGATCATTCGCCCGCGTCTCCCACGGGTCTCGGAGAGCACGTACCGCGCCTCCTGCACCAAGGTCGACGACGGCGGGTTCCTGGCTGCGATCGGCATGCCGGGGTTGAGCGCCAACCTGAGCGGGTTCATGACCGGCGAGTAGCCGTGCGATCTAGCTCGGATCGATCAGGATCACGCGCAGGTCGTTCACGTTGGTGCCGGTCAATCCCGGTCGCAAATCGTCGCCGAGCGCGGAGAAGAACCCGCCCGCGTCGTTGTCCGCAAGAGAGGCGGCGGCATCGAGGCCGAGAGCGCCTGCCCGGTCGAGCGTGTCGGGAAACACCGTCGCGCCGGCGACCGGCGAACCATCCTCGGTCGGCGCGCCGTCGGCGCCGTCGGTATCCACCGCAAGCGCGTGCACCCGCGCAGAGCCGGCAAGGCCCAGAGCCAAGGCCAGCGCGTATTCCCGATTGGGACCGCCCCGGCCCTGCCCCGACAAGGTCACCGTCAGTTCACCGCCGGAGATCAAGGCGAGCGGCCCGTCGGTCTGCAGCCGCGACAACGCTTCTTGCGCGTGGGCGGCGCCAAGCTCTCTCGCCTCTCCCTCGATCTCGTATCCCAACACGACCGGCTCAAAACCCTGCGCTTTGGCGGTGTCGATCGCGACGTCCAGAGCAAGGCGCGGCGCTCCGATCAACTGGTATTGAGCCGTCTCGAAAACCGGGTCGCCAGGTTTCGGCGTCTCCGGCAGCTCGCTGATCCACAAGGCGCCGGTATCGACGTAGCGGAAGGTCTCTTGTCCTTTCTCGAGACCGCGAAGGTTCACACGCTCCGCCCGTGCGGCGCGTGCGACGCTCTCCGAGCCGCGATCGGGCAAGGTAAGCGCCGGGGGATGCGCACGTTCGATCCGGTATTTTTCGAGCACCATCACCGCGTCGTGCAAGGTGGTCGGATCTGGCACGGTCGGACCCGAGGCGATGACCGCTGGATCATCGCCAGGCACGTCCGAGATTGCGAGCGTCAAGCTCTGCGCTGGGTGGATCGCGGCGGCCAGGCGACCGCCTTTCAAGGCCGAGATGTGCTTTCGGACTGTATTGATCTCGTGGATCGTCGCGCCCGACGCCAGCAGGTCGGCGGTGATCCGTTTCTTCTGCGGCAAGCCCAGATCGGCGATCGGCGCACACAGCAGCGCCGAACCGCCTCCCGAAACCAGAACAAGCGCGAAATCGTCCTGAGACAGCCCATTGGCGAGATCCAGCATCCGCCGCGCGGCGGCCTCCGATCGTTCATCTGGTTCGGGATGCGCAGCAGCGATCGTCTCGATGACGTTCAGAGACGCCGGCTCCCCGGGGGCGACGGCGAGCCCGGAAAGGCGGCCGTTCAGGTCGCTCCAGGCATCCTCGACCGCCGCCGCCATGGGAACAGCGGCTTTGCCGAAGGCGAAAACCACGACCCGCCCGGCGGCGGGCGGTTCGGGCAGAGCCTTTCGAACCGCCAAGCCAGGGTCGGCGGCGGCGATCGCGCGTGTCGCGATTTCAATCAGCTGCGCCCCGCGCGCCTTGCTATGTCCATTCATCGCCGATCTCCCCGCGCTAAATCTTCCGGCGCGATGCTTTCGCACAAGCATGCTATCTGGCATAGGAGGCCGCGGTCGCCAAACCAAACCGCCGGCGACACGTTTTTCAACCTGACGCGAGACCGAATGGCCGCCGCAGACCTCACGATGTCCAAGCCGACAGCTTTCCCAATCAGCCCACCGCCTGAAGCGGCGTTCGAGCGGGTCCGCGCAGACAGCCGCCCTGAAATACTGCTGATCTGCGATCACGCGACAAACGCCGTCCCAAGCGAACTGGGCGACCTGGGCCTCAGCGCCGAGGACCGCGAGCGCCATATCGCCTACGACATCGGCGTGCGCGGCGTCGTCCTGGCGCTATCGGACCTCCTCGACGCCCCGGCTGTCCTGTCGACATTCTCGCGACTGGTGATAGACCCGAACCGAGGCGAGACGGACCCCACGATCTTGATGCGTCTCTACGATCGCTCGATCATTCCCGGAAACGCACAGGCCGACGCCGCCGAGCGCGAGCGGCGTCTGGAGACGTATCACCGCCCCTACCACAACGCCGTCAGCGGAGCGATCGACGGCGCGATGGAGGCGGGCGCGCGCCCCCTTCTCGTCTCGGTCCACAGCTTTACGCCGCAGCTGCGCGGCAGAGAAATCCGGCCCTGGCACGCGGGCGTGCTCTGGGATCAGGACGAAGCGACAGCGCGCGCTCTCTTGCACCTTCTCAACGCGGAAGGAGATCTTTGCGTAGGGGACAACGAACCCTACCGAGGCTCGCTTGAGGGCGATACGATGTGGCGGCACGGCAATAGCCGCAACTTGCCCCACGCGTTGATCGAAATTCGCCATGATCTGATCCGAGAAGAAGATCAACAGTGGGCCTGGGCGAACCGACTCGCTCCGATGCTTGAGAAGCTCCTTGAAGCTGCAGCATCCCCTAAACGGGGTCGCGATTAACTGCTCGCCCACTAAATATAGTATAAGGTCGCCGGAAACACCGGTGATTTGGGATCAAGAGCTCGAGGAAATCCTCATGCACCGCAGCCTATCCGCTTTTGTCGCGATCGCGTTGCTGACCGGCGCAGCGGCGTTCGCCACGCCCGTCGCGGCGCAGTCCACCACCGAAGAAGTGGATCCGCGGGTTGGAGATCCGTCCTATGAGCGGGCCCAGCGCCTGTTCGGGATTGTGCGCGAGATACTCGACAATGCCGCGCGGATGCGGCTCGGCCAGCAAATTGATCCGGATGGGCCGGTCGTCGACTTCCTCAAGCGCCAGGTAGGCATGGATCGACAGACCCGCGCGCAGCAGCTTCTGGGGTCGGCCTTTGAAATGATCACAGACACGCCTGTGGTCGCCATCCAGGAGAGGATCGCAAAGTCTCGCGCCGACATCGCCACGATGCAGGAACAGATCGCCGAGCTGAAAGAGCGCCGGGTTTCGGCGCCGGAAAGCGCCGGCTGGGAAGGCTGGGTCGGTCTTGCCGAGGACCAGGCGACGATCGATAGCGCAATCCGCACCCTTGAAGAGCGCATCGCTGGCGCAGAGGAGCGGATCGAGGGCGCCAAGGAAGACTTCGCCACCGCGATGAGCGAGGCGGGCGCGCCGCTGCCTGCGGATCAAGTCGACCTGCTGCTCGAAAGCGTCACCGGCGGCGATCTGATCGAATTGGCGGCGGCCTACGAGGCCACGCGCGGCATCTCAAAGCAGCTGCGCCAGTTGATGGAGGACAGCGGAGAAGACCTTGTCTTCGCGCGCCGGTACTACGGGATGCACACGGCTCTGATCGCTTTGCTCGTCGAAGCGCAGACCCAGTTCCTCGATCAGATCGACGACGACTATCTGCCGAAACTCAAAGCGATCGAGCGCGACATCCTCGATACCGAACGTCAGACCGACCGGCTTCTGGCCGATGATCCAACCGACGCACAGTACCGCGCGCTGAAAGCCAACAAGGAAAGCCAACGAATCGCCAAGGAGGCGCTGCGGCTCTACCGGGAATACCTGATGGGGCAGCGCCAACAGGTCGCCGAAGCTCGGGAACGCACCGTCAAAGAGCTTCGCGTCGCCGACAATACGTTGCGCACCGTCAACGCGAGCTTTCAGCTGCGACAAGTCATGGAGAATGCGGCCTCAAGCTTTGAAGCGCTGCAGTCGCTCGAAAGTCCGGGCTTTGATCGCGTGTTCCGCAATGAGGAACTGCGCCGGGAATTTCAGGAGCTTACCGAAAAACTGGCGCCTGGAAGTTGAGCCTGAGGGAACGACTCGCTACCTCCGAAGGCAGCTAATTCGGAGAAGCCCATGACTGATCAGATTGACGAGCAGACCCGCCTTGAGTTGGAAGCGGCCGCTTTCCGCCGACTTGTCAGCCACTTTCGCGGGCGGACGGACGTGCAAAACATCGACATGATGAACCTCGCAGGGTTCTGCCGGAATTGCCTGTCGAACTGGTACATGGATGCCGCGCAAGAGCGCGGGATCAACCTCGACAAGGCCGGCGCGCGCGAAGTCGTCTATGGAATGCCCTACGACGAGTGGAAGGCCAAACACCAAACCGAAGCCACGGCCGAACAGCAGGCTGCGTTTGAGAAGAACAAGCCTGCTCACTAGCTGATCGCACAGGTTCTCCCCAGACTTACCCACATATCTAGCGCACTTGCGTCAGCAAGACACAAGATATAGAATCTCTGCGTGAGCCGAGTCGGCTTTGATTGAGGCAGGGGAGGGCATCATGCTCGATGCGCAAAACGACTTCAGCGGCGAGGATTCGCCGTCATCTGTAACCGTTTCGGCGGGCCAGCTGCGTTCGGTGATCGAACGCGTTGAGCGGCTCGAGGAAGAGAAAAAGGAAATCGCGGACCAGATTAAGGAGGTCTACGCGGAAGCCAAGGCGAACGGCTTCGACACCAAGACCATCCGGAAAGTCATCGCCCTGCGGAAAAAGGCGCCGGAAGAGCGTTCCGAGGAAGAGGCGATGTTGGACCTCTACCTCAACGCCATGGGAATGCTGCCAGGCTGACCCAAACCGGATCTCGCGCCGAAACGCTTGCAGTCTCCACCAGCGGCGTGAGATCGCTTTCGGATGACGTCGACTCTCGATAGCGTCGCGCGACCGTTGCGCTTGGCCACCTACAACGTGGAGTGGTTCACCCACCTGTTCGATCGCAATGACCGACTGAAGTACGACGACAAGTGGTCGGCTCGATACAACGTCACGCGCGCACAGCAGGCGGACGCGATCGCACAGGTCCTGAAGGCGGTCGACGCCGATCTTTTCTTGATCACCGAGGCGCCGAACGACGGCGTGAAGTCAAAGCGGTCGACGGTGCAGGCGCTGACGCATTTCGCGGGTGTGTACCGGCTGCGTCAGCGCGCTGCGCTGATCGGCTTCCCCTCGCCGACCTTTCAAGAGATCGCATTGCTCTTCGATCCCGATCGGATTGCCGCGCGGCATGACCCGATTGGCGAGTTCGTCAGCGCGGAGGCGGCCGATCGCGTCGAGCCGTTTCATCGCTCTGACGCAGCTGTACGGGGACAGGTTTTTCCCGGAGCGCCGAGGTTTGACGGCGTGTTTCCATGGGACATCGACAAGCCGACGGCGGGATCGCCGCCGCAGCGCGAGATCAATGTCTTCTCGAAGCCGCCGCTTGAGGCGATCGTCACCGATCTCGACGCGGCCCGCTCGTTCCGGCTGATTGGCGTTCACATGAAGTCGAAGAACGGCAAACCCAAGCGAGACAACGAAGAACAAGCCGACGAAGCGGCCGAAGACGACAGCGCGGCGCTCGCGATCCGACGCAAACATCTCGGGCAGAGCATCTGGCTTCGCGCTCGAATCGCGGAACATCTCGCCGCCGGAGACGACGTTGTGGCCCTCGGCGACTTCAACGATGGCCCAGGCCTTGATGATTTCGAGCGGCAGCTCGGTCAGTCAGGCCTTGATCTCATCATCGGCGACGACGCGGACAACGCGCATCGGCTTGCTGTCGCGCCGGGGCCAGCTCGGCCGACCACGCGTTACTGGCGGCAGGATGTGCGCGCTTACGCCGAGGCCGCGATCGACCACATTCTCCTCTCCGCCGGGATCGCCGACTGCACCGACCCTGAGTGGCGCACGTGGCGGCCCGACGATCCGACCCGCCGACTGAGCGCCGAGCTTTCCCAGGCGCTGGAAACCGCAAGCGATCACTTTCCAGTCAGCGTCGACCTGACCTGGCCGAGGGATCGACGCTAGCCTTCTGACTTTCAAGCGCTTTCGCGCAACTCCAGTCCCAGTTCCCGCACTTTGCGATAAAGCGTCGAGCGGCCGATTCCGAGCCTGCGCGCCACTTCGGACATGCGTCCGTCGTACTTTCGGATCGCGAGTTCGATCATCTCGCCTTCGACTTCCGCCAGAGTGCGCAGGTTGCCGTCCTGATCGTAAGGCGAGAAGCCCTCGGCGATCGGCGGACGCGGGTGCAGACCTTCGCCGTCGAGCGTGGGCGACGCTGGCGGTTCGACCTCGTCAGACCGTCCGACCGACGCAACCAACTGCGGAAAGTCGTGCAGCGTCAGCAACTCACGATCCGAGAGCACGACGGCTCGGTAGACGGTGTTTTCAAGCTGCCGAACATTGCCGGGCCAGTTGTACTCGCACAAAAGAGCCAACGCGGATTCTTCGATGCCGCGAATGTTGCGCCCCTCTTCCGCCGAGAACTTTTCGATGAAGTGCTCGATGAGATCAGGGATGTCCTCGCGCCGCTCGCGCAATGGCGGCAGCGCCAGCGGGAACACGTTCAGCCGGTAATACAGATCTTCTCTGAAGCGCCCCTCGGCCACCTGCTCATGCAGGTCGCGATTGGTGGCTGAAATCAGCCGGATATCAACTTTCACGGGCTTCTTGGCGCCGACCGCGTCGACTTCGCCCTCCTGGATCGCGCGGAGCAGCTTCACCTGCATGTCGAGGGGCAGTTCGCCGATCTCGTCGAGAAAGAGCGTTCCGCCGTTGGCCTCCTGGAACTTGCCCAGGCGCTTTTCAGTGGCGCCTGTGAAGGCACCTTTCTCGTGGCCGAACAGGATTGATTCGACGAGGTTTTCGGGAATCGCGCCGCAATTCACCGCGATAAACGGTTTGCCGCGACGATCGGATGCTCCCTGAATCGCGCGGGCCATGACCTCTTTTCCGACGCCGGACTCGCCTTCGATCAGGATCGGAATGTTCGACTGCGCGGAACGCTCCGCCAGCATCACGGCTTGCCGCATCACCAGGCTCTTGGCGATGAGGTCTTTGAAATCGAACTTGCCGTCGGCTTTTCGCTGAAGCCGCGACACCTGATCGCTCAACGCGTTCAGCTTCAACGCATTGGTGATCGACACCTGCAGGCGCTCGGGGCTCGCGGGCTTCACGATGAAATCGCATGCGCCCGCCTGCATCGCCTGAACGACCGTCGTCACCGAGCCGTTCGCCGTTAGAACGATGAAAGGCAAAGTCGGCCTTTCCGGGCGAATCTCAGCCATGACCTCGATGCCGGTCTTGCTCGGCATGACCAGATCAAGGAGGACGACGTCGACGCTCCGACCTTTCGATCCGCTCAGAATGTCAACGGCTTCGACCCCGTCCTGAGCCGTCAACGCCGCATAGCCTTGCGCGCCGACGACAGACTGAAGCAATCGCCGTTGAGCCGGATCGTCGTCTACGATCAATACAGTTTGTGCCATTCTCTATCCTCTCTCCTCAGATAGAATAGCGGCGATCCCGTTCGATTTTCACCCAAAATTGTAACGCTGTCGTCGCTTTTTACTCTCATTTTGATACAACTCCGAACATTGCTTACGTTTGGTTAATCACATCGGACAAATTCCAATTTGCGGCGTTACAACTGTTGTCTGAAGGTGACGGGCGAACTAAAGTTCCGGTGGCGGGGAAATTCGAGGGGCTTTCACATTGCCAATATCGCGTGCCTCGTGCCAAAAAGCTGATGTCGCGCGGCGCGTTCCGACGAACGGCACGACAGCGTAAGCTTTCCGAAGCGCAGCCCTTGCGAGCTGCGCAACGATGAATGGAGTGAGGGATGAAAGCGTATTTCCGCATGATGATCGCGGGCGCCGGCCTTGCCGTCGCCGGCTGTACCAGCCTCCCAGGCGCAAACCTGGGCGACACTTTTTCTGTCGAGGGGTTCCTCAATGAGGACCTGCAGGGCGGCTCGTACACCGCAGAGCTAGCCAAAGCCTATCAGGACGTCGCAGCTGACGAAGCTCGTAACGACGTCAACTGGTACGATGCGACTGCATTCTACCGCAAAGGCGAAGCTGCTGCGGCTGGCGAAGAAGTTCAGCCGTGGGATCCGGCGACGTTTGGCCTTACCGGCGCACCGGTCCAGGCGTATCAGCAGATGCTGCCGGTTCTGGCCGCGAACAAAGACGTTCGCCCGGAAGCCTGCGCGCGCATGGTCGCCCGCTATGACTACTGGATCGAGCAGCTGCGTGAGGGTGATCACTCGTGCACCGATCCTGGCGTCGTTCAGGAGCAGTACGCGAAAGCATTCGCCGAGTGTGGCCCAGGCTTCGCTGGCGCAGGCCCGCGCTGGATCGTGTACTTCGGCTTCGACCGTTTCGACCTGACCTCGGAAGCGCGTGGCGTGATCGACGAAGTCGTCTCGGCTGTTCAGGGCTACAGCTCGCCGCTGCTGTCGATTGTCGGCCACACCGACACCGTCGGCTCGAAAGCTTACAACCAGCGTCTGTCGGAGCGTCGCGCAGCGACCGTCTACGAAGCTCTGGAAGCTAAAGGCATCCCGGGTGACGCAATGACCACCGCAGGCCGTTCGGAACTCGAACTCGCTGTGCCGACCGGCGACGGCGTCAAAGAGCCGCTGAACCGTCGCGTTGAGATCACCGCGTCCGGTCAGTAAGCGAACGCTTACAAGAAAACTTCGAAAGGCCGTCCCTCGGGGCGGCCTTTTCTGTGTTGCGGCCGCTGATTAGGGCGCGATCTCATCAACACCGAAACTTTGACATGATGCCGCCGGATTAATCGGATCAGTCTTTCGGCCATGGAAAAGTCTGCGCGCACTCCGATGATTGGACGCCCCTTCACGACGATCGCTGCGATGCTGATCGCGCTTGGAGCAATGGGTCTCGCGCCTAGTGTCGCGCAGACGCAAGAATCGATCGCTCCACCTCCGGTGGCGCCGTTGGTCGTTCCCGTTCAGGACGGGGATTCGACGCCTTTCTCGGACGAAGACTTCGAAGAGCTGTCCCGCGAAGCCGAAGAAGCTGCGAAGAAGTTCGTCGAGATGATCGGGCCGCTGCTGCAAAGTTTCAGCGAGCTGCTCGCCGATCTTCCACGGTACGACCCCCCTGAAGTTCTTCCGAACGGCGACATCATCATTCGGCGGCGCCACGAAGATCCGTTCAAAAAGCCGGCAGAGGAGACCGAGACGGACACTTAGGTCTCGCAACCCTGTCGCCAGAGGATTATCTGTCGCTCCAATCGACTGACGATCGGAGCCAAGATGACCCGCCTCACGCAATTCGCGTCCTTTTCCCCTGCCACGTCCCTGGTCCGCGACGCCCGCGAGACTGCGCAAGATGACGATCCAACGCTCGGTCGGTTGCCGAGATGGGATTTCACGGCGCTCTATGCGGAACCGGTTGATGAAGCGATCGAGGCTGACTTCGTCTGGGCCGAACAAGCCGCCAAGACGTTCGCCGAGCGTTACGAGAGCAACCTCTTGGGAATGTCGGGCGATCAGATCGCTGCGGCGATCGCAGAAGCCGAGGCGATTTCTGAGAAGCTCGGCCGCATTGGCTCCTTTGTCTATCTCAACTACGCGCAGCAAGTCACAGATCCGGCCAGGGCCAAACGGCTCGGCGATTCCCAGGCGCGAATGGCGGATCTGACGGCGCCGATGGTCTTTTTCGAACTGGAGCTCAACCGCTTCGAAGACGACGCGCTTGAAGCTTTGATCGCCGAGAGCGCGGCGCTGCAAAAATACAAACCATGGCTCGATCTCGTCAGAGCAGATCGACCTCATCAGCTGTCCGATGAGCTCGAGAAGTTCCTGCACGATCAGTCCGTCGTCGGCGCGACGGCCTGGAACCGGCTCTTCGACGACACCATGGCGGCGCTGAGCTTTGACGTGCCCGGCGAGGACGGGCCGTTGAACCTGGAGAAGACGCTCAACCTGCTCAGCGACGCTGACCGCGCCAAACGACAAGTGGCGGCGGAAACGCTGGCAAAGGTCTTTCAGGAGAAGGTCGGCCTGTTCACGCTGATCACCAACACTTTGGCGAAAGACAAAGAGATCCGAGACCGTTGGCGGAACTTCCAAACGCCGCAGTCGTCACGGCACCTGGCCAATCAGGTCGAAGGCGAAGTGGTTCAGGCGTTGCGGGACGCGGTCGTCGCCGCCTACCCGAGGATCTCACATCGGTATTACGCAATGAAGGCGAAATGGATGGGGCTCGACAAGCTCCGTCCGTGGGATCGCAACGCGCCGCTTCCTGACGATGACGACCGCCGGATTGCATGGAGCGAGGCCAAAGACATCGTCATGTCTGCGTATGGCGAGTTCGCGCCCAAGATGGCGGAGATCGCCGAGCCGTTCTTCGACAAAGGATGGATCGACGCGCCAGCGGTTGAAGGCAAGTCGTCCGGAGCCTTCGCGCATCCGACCGTCACCACCGCCCATCCATTCGTGATGCTGAACTATCTGGGCAAGACCCGCGACGTGATGACCCTCGCCCACGAGTTGGGCCATGGGGTGCACCAAGTCCTGGCGGGTCGTCAGGGCGAGTTTCTCTCGCGCACGCCCCTGACCTTGGCGGAAACGGCCTCTGTGTTCGGCGAGATGCTCACGTTCAAACGCTTGCTCGCAGCCGAGACCGATCCACAAAAACGCAAAGCGCTGCTCGCTAAGAAGGTCGAGGACATGATCAATACGGTCGTCCGTCAGATCGCCTTCTACGACTTCGAGAGCCGGGTTCACGCGGCGCGCCGCGAAGGGGAGCTCACCGCCGAGCAGCTCGGTGAAGTCTGGATGGCGGTGCAGGGCGAGAGCCTCGGACCCGCGTTTGAGGCCATGCCGGGCTATGAAACCTTCTGGTGCTACATTCCGCACTTCATCCACTCGCCGTTTTATGTCTACGCCTACGCGTTTGGCGATGGTCTGGTGAACGCTCTCTACGGCGTTTACGAGGAAGGGTCGGTCGCCGAGTTTGAAGCGAAGTACTTTGAGATGCTCGCCGCCGGCGGCACTCAAAAGCACAAGGAGCTTCTCGCGCCGTTCGGCCTAGACGCCTCCGACCCCGCTTTCTGGGGCAAAGGCCTTGCGGTCATCGAAGGCATGATCGACGAGTTGGAAGCGATGGACGCGTGACGCCGAACAAATATGTCTGCTGATCTTCGCTGTTTAGCGTTGGTCAACCTTGAAACGGTATAAGTCCCGATATGTTTGAGTATTGGGACTATCATGAAAATCAGCCTTGACGACTACGTAGCTGCAAATACCCGCCCAGGGCTGCTGTTGCAGAGGCGCGCGCCGACCTTTGATGATCGACTGAGCTATCTCGGCGGACGGCCAATGCTGCCGCCGGGAACACCCTGGCCCCGAAACCCCGACGGCTTGGCGATGCCGTTTCTCGCCCAGATCGATCTGGGCGTCGCTCCGCAAAGCGTTTCGTCCGTGGCGCCCAAAGATGGCGTTCTCCACTTTTTCTTTGATCCCAGATGCGATTACGAAGGGAATGTGCGGACGTCCGTCCTCTACACTCCCGCGCATCAGCTCAGCACGCTCACACCTTTGGATCCGCCCCCGGACGCTCCAACAATCGGCGGTGAACACGTCTATGGTGGTCATGCTTATGGATATGAAAGCGAGGCCGGGCGGATCTTCCCAATACAGAGTTTTCCGAAATCGGAGTTCGACTTTGTCTCATGCGAAACGCTGCGCGCCCCTGCTTGCGAAGAATGGGGCAGCCTCGACTTCGACCCTGACGACGATCTACAGCTCAAACGGTCTCAGATAATCGAGGAAGCGCTTGTGCAAGCCTATGGCGCCGAAGTACGCGAAAGCGCCGACGCGGCAACCGATGGTTACAGGCCCATTCTGGACCCGGGCAACATCTGTGACATCGCCTGGTATACGAGCGAACCGTCTGAAATAGGACCTCTTTACCAGAATTGGCCGCATTGCTGGCTAACAGTCGGCCTCCATCTCGCACCGTTCTGCTATGACAAAGACTCCCGTTGGCGCCAGGCGACCGACCAAGCGATCAGGCAACCTTTTCTCGACGAAGTTCATGATTGGGTGAAGCGCTTTAAGGATAAGCCGCCTTTTGCCCCCTTGTCGGTCTGGGAGAAGTCGGCATACCGGCAATGGGTCCAAGACCGCTTTCAGAGACACTACCATGCTTGGCGCAATCAGCCGTCCCCCGAAGCCGCACCCGCCAGACCACAAAGACGCGCGTCAGTCCGCGAACGGCTTTTTGGACCAAAACCCAAGCCATTGGCGGAAACGCAAACAGCCGTCCATGATGGTTTGCTGAAGGATAACGCAACAAAGCAAACGCACTACGCAATATGGAGCGAGCTTCGGTACCTTAAGTCTTCAACGCTTGACGCGCTTTCGCTTTGTCAGAGCGCAGATCAGCCCGATCGCCGCGCGCTCACGCAGGAGATGATGCCTCATTTCAAACCGTATTACACACGTGGACCGGCTGACGCACACCAAGTGTTCGGCTATGGGGAGAACGTCCAGAACGCGGGCGCGGACAATGCTGATAAAGTGATGCTGCTACAGCTGACAACCGATTACGACATGCTGTGGATGTGGGCGGATTGCGGCGTGCTTCAGTTCTGGATCGAGACCTCGGATCTCGCGAACCGACGCTTTGACAACGTGCTCGTCACGCTGGAAGGCGGCTAAGCGCTTACCACTATCGCCTTACCCTGCGGCGCCTACGTGACAGGCGCCGCCAAGATGTCGATATGTCCACTGTTTTTGCGACCGTTCGAATCGACGTGTGGACCAGCCGAGCGTTACGTTGCGATCAATATTGCGGCGACGCGCTCGGAAAGGAACCAGGCTCGGCGACCCAAATAAGAATAGGAGCCGCCGATGCCCATAACCGCCGTTGGTCTGACAACCGCAGACTTCGCCAATCGCCTCACCGATCTACCAGGATGCCTCGATCGTTTCGAAAAACTGGGCGTCGACAGCGTCGAGTTGTCGATTGGCGCGTTCGACATCATTCTGAACGCAAACGTGGCCCCCTTTCGACTTGCGGAGCTGAAACGGATCTGCGCCGACCGTCCGTTCACCTACACGGTCCATGGACCTGTCGCATCGCGGTTTACAGATCGTCGGCAGCTGCAGTCGCAGGTTGACGTCTGCCGCGCCGTTCTTGAGGTCTCCGGAGAACTCGGCGCCACCGCTCAGGTCCACCATTCGGGCGGCTCGCCGCACAGCGACGCGGCCGAGCGCGCAAATGTCATGGCGATGGAGCGAGACGCTCTGCGCGAGATCGCGCCGCACGCGGAGGCCTGTGGCGTCCCGCTCTGCGTCGAGAACATCTTCGGCGATGACCAGACGTGGTTCGCGTCTCCGGCAGAGCTCGCCCAACAGATCCAAGCCGTCGGACATCCGTTCATTCAAGGCACGATCGACTTCAGCCATGCGGCGATCAATGCTGGTCAACGCGGGTTCGACCTCATGGGGAGCCTGGCGGCGATGGCTCCGGTCGCAGGGCATCTCCATATCCACGACAGTTTCGGCAAGCCGATGAGCTGGACGCCCTACACATACGGCGAGAACGTGATGTTCGGCATGGGCGACATTCACCTGCCGCCCGGCTGGGGCGCGATCGACTGGGAAGCGATCGCCGCCCTCGACTACCGCCGGAACGTTGTTGCGAACCTCGAGCTTTCGACCCGTTTTGAGGATGCGCTGGACGAAAGCATTGCGCTCGTGCGGCGAATGATCGAGATCAGCCAGGCGGCCAACGCCGCCTAGTTCACCCGCGCGGGCTGGAAAACGGCCATTGCGGCAGGCGCAAGCCCAGCTTCGGCGTGCGTTCCGGATGGTCCTTTAAACGCTCATGATGGTCGACCAGCGCGTAAGCCTGCCAGATCGCCAGCCCCGCGAAAATCAACCCGCCCAACGCCTGCCCGATCAACACGCCTGGCGCGCCAAAGAGCGCGGCGCCGGCCATCGCCAGGGGGATCGTGCCGATGGTATGGCGCCCCCAGTTCAACAGCGTCGAGGTCAAAGGTCGTTCCAGATTGTTGAACGAGGCGTTGGAGACAAACAAAACGCCGTTGAAAAAGAAGGCGAGCGCAAGCGGACCGCAAAACAGCAGCACCAGTTCGCGAGCATCTCCCTCCGCTCCAAAAGCATCGGCGATCAAATGGCGTCCCAAGAACAGGATGGCCGACGCCGCCAGCACATAGACCCCCAGAAACTTGAGTGCGGCCGTCAGGGCTCCGCGAACGCGGTTGAAGTCTCTCGCCCCGAAGTTCTGTCCGACGATGGGTCCGATCGCCCCCGAAATCGCGAAGACGAGGCCGAACGCCACCGGGGTCAACCGGCCGACAATGGCGTAACCCGCGACCGCGCTGTCGCCGAACTCGGCGATCAGTCGCGTAACATAGGCGGACCCGATGGGTGTCGCGACATTGGTGAGCATGGCTGGAAACGCCAGCTTTGAAATCGACGGCAGGTCGGCGAACACGCTCTCCAACCTCAGCGGCGCAAACCCGCCATAGCGATAAACGATCGGCGCGATCGCCACCGCAGCGCCGACAAAGCGCGCCGCGACAGACGCCATCGCCGCGCCTTCAAGCCCATAACCGGGGATGGGACCCAAGCCAAAGATCAGGATGGGATCCAGGATGCCGTTGGTGACGCCCGCGAAGATCGTCGCCATCATCGCCCGTCGCGCATCGCCATGCGCGCGAAGGATTGCGCCGCCGGACATCAGGCAGAACATCGCAGGCACGCTCGGGACGACAATGCTCAAATAGCTCACAGCGAGCTCGGCGGTTCGTCCCCGCGCGCCGACGAGAGCGACAAGCTCGGGCAAGAACGCCCACACCAACCCTGTGACCGGAACCGACAGCGCCAATGAAAACGCCAACACCGTGGTGCTGTATTCGCGTGCTCTCTCCTTGTCGCCAGCCCCAAGGCTGCGGGCGACCAGCGCCCCCATTGCGATCGCCAAGCCGATCCCAACCGACGTCGTGAAGAACAGAATGGCCGACGCGTAGCCGACAGACGCCGCCAGCTCCGCCTCGCCCAGCAACGAGATGAAGTACAAGTCTGCAAGATCGACGAGAAAGATCGCCATCAGCCCGACGCTGGCCGCCGCCGACATCGAAACGACGTGGCGCATCAAATCGCCGGAGAGAAATTTAGCCTGACCGCTCACCAGGTCCCCAATCACCCCAGTGGACGCGTCTTTCGGGCGTCTCACACGGGGGTGTCCAGACGAGGCGACCGTGACCCGAGCCTAGACCGAATGAAAAGGCGCGTCGATCGAACTTGACCGACGCGCCCGTCTTTTACCTTCGTTGGCTCGATCTAGCCGAGAGACCGGATCAACCCACGCTCAGCGGCAAGCTCGCGCATCTTCTGTTGCAGCTTCTCAAACGCGC
Source organism: uncultured Neomegalonema sp. (assembly GCA_937911325.1). Lineage (GTDB taxonomy): Bacteria > Pseudomonadota > Alphaproteobacteria > Rhodobacterales > Rhodobacteraceae > CALDSD01. Next base: position 16,571 of record CALDSD010000015.1, on the reverse strand, counting down.
GCACTTCGATCTGACGAATCCGTTCTCGGCTGACGTCATAGACCTTCGACAACTCTTCGAGCGTCTGCGGTTCTTCCGTGAGCCGGCGCTCCGTCAGGATATGTCGTTCGCGCTCATTCAGCGTCTCCATCGCCGCCATGAGCAATTCGCGGCGTTCGTCGAGTTCCTGACGCTCCGCGTACTCGGCCGCCTGGTCCGCATCATCGTCCGCCAGCCAGTCCTGCCACTCGGCTGATCCGTCGCCGTCCGTTTTCAGCGGTGCGTTCAACGAGGCGTCGCCGCCGCCAGACAGACGCCGATTCATCATGTCGACTTCAGCCTCGGTCACGCCGAGCTTTGTCGCGATCGCTTCCCGGTTTTCCGGGCTCAAGTCGCCCTCTTCCAGCGCGCCGATCTTGCCCTTCAGGCGTCGCAGATTGAAGAACAGCTTCTTCTGCGCGGCCGTGGTGCCCATCTTCACCAGGCTCCAGGACCGCAAGATGTACTCCTGGATCGAGGCGCGGATCCACCACATCGCGTAGGTCGCCAAACGGAAGCCCTTCTCCGGGTCAAAACGCTTCACCGCCTGCATCAGGCCGACATTGGCCTCGGCGACCACCTCGGAGATCGGAAGACCGTACCCGCGATAGCCCATGGCGATCTTCGCCGCGAGACGCAGATGCGACGTGACGAGTTTGTGAGCTGACTCGCGATCCTCTTCCTCAACCCAGCGCTTGGCGAGCGTGTACTCCTCCTGCTGCTCGAGCATCGGGAACTTACGGATCTCGGAAAGGTACGTGCTCAGACCGTTCTCGGACGCGAGCGTCGGCAAGTTTCCTGTCGCCATGATTCTCCCTTTCCCTGCAGTTACCCCTCAACCCCGGGTGTGTGCATTTAGATAAAGGTGAAACTACGTCAAGGGGGGTGTCGAAGCACATCAAGACATATCGCAAAGTCGTTAGGCGGCCGAGATGAGAATTCGAGGCGCTCGCCGGTCACGGGGTGAACAAAACCCAAAGTAGCCGCATGCAACGCTTGCCGTGGAAACTCGAGCAGCGTGTCTCGCGTCTCTTGCGAAATCTCTGGCGAGAGGCTCGGACGATTTCGCCCGTAGACGGGGTCGCCGATCAGCGGGTGCCCGATATGTTTCATGTGAACGCGTATCTGATGCGTGCGACCGGTCTCGAGGCGGCAGGTCACCAGTGCTGCGATCGACCGTGACGGAGCTCCAAACCGCTCCGCCACGCGCAAATGCGTCACGGCATGGCGCGCCGCCGACGCTTTTGAGACCGCCATGCGCTTGCGATCATGACGATGGCGCGCCAGAGCCGCGTCGATGCGGATCCAGGCGCCCTCGAAGCTGACGCCGGGGGTTCCGGCAAGCCTGGGGTCGCCCCGGTCGGGAGCGCCCCAACAGATCGCCTGATATGTTCTATCGACGCTGTGCTCGGCGAATTGAGCCGCGAGGCCCTGATGGGCAGGGTCGGTCTTCGCGACCACCAGCAGACCCGATGTTTCTTTGTCGATGCGGTGCACGATGCCGGGGCGCGCTTCGCCGCCGACGCCCGACAGGGTGTCTCCGCAATGCGACAGGAGCGCGTTGACCAGAGTGCCCGTTTCAGACCCTGGCGCGGGATGCGCGGCCATGCCCGAGGGCTTTTCGACGACGATGAGATGCGGATCCTCGAAAACGACCGTCAACGGGATCGCCTCGGGCTGCGGACGCGCCGGCGTCGGCGGGGGCGGCGTCACCTCGAAACGCTCTCCCGCCTTGACTTTGCGGGAGGGGTCGAGAACGGTCTCGCCGTCCTGAGCGGGTCCCGTCCGCGTGACGTGTCCGCCCTCTATCAGCGTCCTGAGACGCGAACGGCTCAGCCCAAGCGCGGGGTCGACGCCTTCAGCCAACGCTTTGTCCAGTCGCGCGCCCGCCTGTTCGGGCGTAATGTCCAACTCGACCTTGTCCGGAGCCGCCGCGTCCATGTCGACTTCCTTGTCACGAGATCCGTACGACGACGACGATCTGCCGCCGGAGGATCCCCGCTTCCGCGTGATGCGCCGGCTGGTGAACATGTTGCTGATCGTGCTGATCGTCGGCGTGATGGCCATCGTGCTCGGACTGCTCTGGAAACTCAAGCAAACGACGCCCGCCAGCGTGACTGGCGTATCATCCACCGAAGCGCTCGTGGCCGCCCAGGCTCTGCCCGAAAGGATCACGTTGGTTCTGCGCGACCGCGAGACCGGCGCCGAGCGTGTGGTGGAACTCGACGGCGCAACGTTTCTGCCGGTGGGAGAGGTAGACGCGCCGCAGGAGTGAGTTTCTGAGGCTCACAATGAGTTGCGGCACTCAAACTCGTCGTGGGGAGTTGACCTCCCAAATGAGGTCAGTGGCAAAGCGCTCGCTTCGAAGAAGGAAGACCCATGGTCGATCACACTGTGTTCAAGGCTAAGGTGGAAGATCGGTCGATCGTGATCGGTGTGATTGGCATGGGCTACGTTGGTTTGCCGCTCATGCTAGCGGCGACCGGCGCAGGGTTTCATGTGATCGGCTTTGACATCGACGCGCCGAAAGTGGCGGGCCTGAATGCTGGCAAAAGCCCGCTTCAACATGTTGGCGACACTGCCGTCGGAGCGGCGCGAGCCTCGGGCCTTTTCGAAGCGACGGGCGACTTTTCCCGCATCTCAGAGACTGACGCGATTCTGATCTGTGTGCCGACGCCGCTTGGCCCCCACCGCGAGCCGGATCTTTCCTTCATCACAACGACCGCTGAAACGATCCTGCCGCACATGCGGCCCGGTCAGTTGGTCGCCCTTGAATCCACAACGTTTCCCGGAACCACCCGAGACGTGCTGACGCCAATCCTGGAAAGCGGCGGCCTGAAGTCGGAAGACACACTCTTCGTCGCCTATAGCCCCGAGCGAGAAGACCCTGGAAACATCGACTTCTCGACGACACGCATACCCAAAGTCGTGGGCGGCGCCCCGATTGCGCTCGAGCTCGCTTGTGCGCTTTACGGCTCGTTTGTGCACGAGATCGTGCCAGTCTCCTCGGCCGAGACTGCGGAGGCGGTGAAGATCACCGAGAATGTGTTCCGGGCCGTGAATATCGCGCTGGTGAACGAACTTAAGCTCGCTTTCGAACCCATGGGCATCGACATCTTCGAGGTGATCGACGCGGCCAAGACGAAACCCTTCGGTTTCATGCCCTTTTATCCAGGGCCCGGTCTTGGCGGTCACTGCATCCCGATCGATCCCTTCTATCTGACCTGGAAGGCGCGCGAGTACGGTTTCTCGACGCGCTTTATCGAACTAGCAGGCGAGATCAATACGCGGATGCCCGCGCACGTGATCGAACGAGCCGCGCAGGCTCTCGATGCTCGGCGTGGAAAAGGGTTGCGAGGGGCTAAAGTGTTGGTGCTCGGCGTCGCTTACAAGCGAGATGTCGACGATGTGCGCGAAAGCCCAGCGCTGCAGATCATGGATCTTCTCGATGTGCGCGGCGCCGACGTGGCTTTCCACGACCCACACGTATCTGAGATCCCGATGACGCGGCAACACAGGAACCTGGCTGGCAGACGATCAACGCCACTGACTGCGGAAGCGCTCGCTGCAACCGATTTGGCGATCGTCATCACGGACCACACAGCGATCGATTACGACCTGGTCGTCGAACACGCAGGCCTGATTATCGACACCCGTGGGCGTCTGCCGATCTCGCTCGAAACTGTTGTGCGCGCTTAAAAGAGCTTTCTACCCGCGTCCGTCTGAGCAAATCAAAACGCCGCTCTCAATACACAGGGGGCAGCGCTTGCGCCGCTGACTAGCCGGCGCGGCCGTAGAATCCAATCCGCTCTTCGTCGGTGAACATCACCCCGTCCCGCTCAAAATACGAGAAAACTCCGATGATCCGGTCTCGCTCGCCCTCAATCGGCGTGACCCGATGGGGCGTATTCTTGCCTTTGAACACATTCAGCGCGCCGGCCTTTGGCGTGAGACTGCGTTTGAGGGGGTCGCGATCTTCGAGCAGCGCCGCCACTCCTTCGAAATTCGGATCGTCGGGAGTCCGAAGGTCCGTGCGGTACTCGAAAACTCCGCCCGCCCGCGGTGCTTGCAGCAAGAGCGTCGTCGTGAACTCCGATCGGTCGAAGTGCCAATTCAACGCCTCGCCGGCTCCGTAGCTCATGACGTTGGCGCGCGCGAGTGGATCCGCCATCGGATGAAGCGCCGACTTTCCCATCACCCTCGCCAAAAACGCGGCCAAGGGTGGCCACTCGTAGATCTTCATGACGATCGAACCAGGGATCTGATCCGCGCAGATCGTGTGATTGACCGTTTCGTACTCGACCAATGCAGGATGATCCGCCGGCAGCTCGGACGCCCCTTTTTGAAAGTAGATGTTGTGACGGCGCGCGTGGGTGAAGGCGTGATCGGGAAACAGAGGCGCAATCTCCGACGCCGCTTGTTCCGCAACGCCGGGTCGCAAAAACCCGTCGAGGTTGAACATCCCGTCTGTCGCCAGCTTCTGGCGGCAGTCTTCGAGTAGCGCGATGCTCCGAGAGCTTTCAAGACGCTCCAGCGGATAGCGATCCGTGTCGATGATGGCGTGAACGCCAGCCTCGCCTTTGTTCAGTTCAGACATCACCGCCTCTGAAGTCGGAGCTCATATGACGACGCTGATCTTGAAGACGGGCGCGGTCTATCCCATTTCCGCCACCCGCTTGGCTCCGTTCGTCTAGCGGTCAGGACGCTGCCCTCTCAAGGCGGAAACACGGGTTCGAGTCCCGTACGGAGCGCCAAAAACCGTTTCTCAGAACTGGTGACGGGACGGCGATACCTCACTCCCTCTCATCGATCGCAGTTCAGCATTGAAGTGCGATAAAAACGCTTAGAGCCTCCGCGTTTTTTTTCTACCATGTTACTTGAGTGGAGTTGTACGGGAGCGAGCGGGTAGGATGCGATTACCAAAGAGAATTAGGCGCGCCGCGACACAAGTACTAGCCCAAACTGGACTCGGGCGACTGCGCACGACCCACCTTCCTCCGGGCAAACCTGAGCCTCTGGATAGCCTCGCTACGCGGGTAGAAAAGTTCCCTTCAATGGGCGGCATGGAAATCGGGCCCTTCCTGCAGCAAATTGGTCGTTCAGTTCCGGCATCGAGCGCAGTGGTCGAAGTCGGCGTTTGGCTTGGCGCCGGCACCGCTCAACTTTGTCACGGGGTCGCAGAGCGCCGCTCCCGAGGAGAAGAAACACCGTCTATCCACTGCTATGACCGATGGAGTGCGTCTCGAACAGAGGTGGCTAAGGCTGCAATCGCCGACGTCAGACTTACGAAAGGGGACGACACTCTACCATGGGTGATAGACGCCCTGCGGCCTTTTGGAGCTGAAGTCTATTTCCATAAAGGCGATCTCGACTTCTTAGAGTGGACACACGGCCCTGTTGGCGCATTCATTCTCGATGCAGCTAAAGGCCCTCGTCAGTTCGTGAATATGATCCGAACATTTGGACCGTCTTGGATACCAGAGGAAACACTCGTCGTTTTAATGGATTATCATTACCATAAAATGTGTGGAAATGAGTCATTTGCTTGCCAAGAACGATTCATAGAAGCTAATTCTGATCACTTTTCACAAGTTGATTTAGGCGTCGACGAACCAGGAACTACGGCGGCATTTACTTACACAAAAGCACTCGATTTTGATCGTGCTTTCGACATGGCTGGTCTCTGATTAGATGGTGTCTCACATCTCACTGCCTGATTAGGCTTTATCAATACAGCTCCGTTCCGGATCTGCTAGCAACTGAACAGCATCTAGACAGAAACTCACTCAACGTCTCGAACGAAGACCCAACCTTGGTTCGCCGTCCAATAAACAACAAAGGCGCTTAGTAGTAAAAGCCGTTCTCCCGGCCTCAACAATGCTGCGCACGCCACTCCAATCAGCACGGCAAGGAACATCGTTCCCGGGATGATCCAACGCTCGTTGACGCGTCCCGCTTGCGCAACCAGGACAATCGTGACGGCAAGTGCGAAAAACACCAAAGCGTAGTTGACCAGGAAACGCATCTCTGGCGACGCAGCAAACGGCGCGCGTTGCTCCCGGCCCGCTAACAGCCAGTATCCAAAGACCACCACAAGAAGGATAAAACCTATGTCAAGGTCGGTTCGATACGCATCCAAAAGCTCAATTATTGAAGTACTGCTGTCAGCACCAAAACGATATTTGCCAAACGAGTTTTCAACGACCTGTCGGTTAAAGTAATTCCAAATCAAGGCTGGCGCGCACAGAGCCGCGGCGACAGCAAGAGAAATCAATATCCGCGTGTCCAGGACAATTTTCCGAGCGACCGCGTCGAAGGCCGCCATTACACCAATGACAGCCGGCATCAGGATGCCGTTGTATTTACTGTTAAAAATCAGAGCTATGGTCAGACCAAGCGCAACGTAGCCACCCATACTCTTCTTGGCGCTCAATCGTGCGACAACATAGAGAAGCAACGCCATCGCGAAGATAACGAACGGCATGTGAAAGTAGGCCACCAGCGTTTTGCCGCGAATGTTGTCGACAAGAGCTAGCGACAACGCGCCCACCCATGCGGTCACTTCGTCCTGTGTCCAGCGAAACAGCGCCGCTCGCACAAGAAGTACCGCGCCGGCGATCAAGAGCTGTCGTGAAAACCTCAGATACTCGACCGGCTCAACGCCGAGTTGGTTCAGAAGCCAACCGATGTTGGAAGGCAGAGTGGGATGGTCCCCCGCCCCCCAACGGAGTTCGGCGGCCCATCGCAGCAGTTCGTCTTCGTCTTTCGTCGGTGGTCCGAAGAAGGCCGTCTGCAACAGCCCTTGAACCAGAGCCAATGCGACGATCAGCCATGGTAGCAACCTGAGCAAGCTTTCCCGATAAGCGGTGAGCGCGTTGGATCGTGCTGTATCGTTCATGGCGAGACCTCTTGACCACGATGCCGCGCTGACAGCAACGAGTGTGGCGAACGCAGAAATCACGAGGCAGCGTTAAGGCGCCCTGTCAGTCCCGGCCATACAGACCCAATGGGCGCGGAGATTTTGCCCTGCCGCCCGTGCTCAAAACGCACCAAACAGACCAGGACGTTCAAGGACGTCGGCGATCGAGAGACCGCTGACTACCCGAGCGCGCGTTCGAGTACGAGCGTCTTGTCAACAACGAGAGCTGGGTTTTGCTGGAACCCGTGCTGACCCAACTGATCGAGCAAAGCATCGGCCTTGGTTTTCCCGACGACATGATCGTGCAGCTCCATAACGATGGCGCGAACGCCGCCATAGCCTTGCAAACGGCCCAAGAGCTCAATCTCGAACCCCTCGATGTCGAGACTGAGCACGGTGGGTTTCCAATCTTCCAGAAGGCGCTCGAGACTGCCCGCCTTAACTTCGACGACGTCCGCCTCGCCATCCCGCCCCCCGACAGTGGTGGAGCTGATGAAGTTCTTGTTGATGTGAAACGGAACAGTGGCCGGCGGTTGCTCACCGGAAACGAGGATCTCGTTCCGAAAATCGATGGGCATTTCATTGAGGGAGGCGTTCTTTCGCGCAACCTCCATCACCGCCGGGTTCGCCTCAAAGGCGAGCACATTCTCGACCCCTACGATCTTGGCGGCCACCATTGCCGTCAGCCCGACCCCCGCGCCGATTTCGATAACGCGATCTCCAGGCCTGAGCGTCGCGCGCAAGAGCTCGATCTCAGCGCGCTCGTAGGTTTCTTTGTAAAATGACTTGGCGTTCGCTGCGACAACCGGATCGTCTACCAAGACCTTCAAACCATGCAGGGTCACCTGCCTGGGCTTCGTGATCTTGCGGTATCGGGCGCGAATCCGGCGGGCAAACTCAGACACAGACCACCTCCCGGTTGGCGGTGCGGCAATCGCGCCCGCTGATCCATCTTCGACTGATAAAACCAATGCACTGTCGATCCAAGGCCACAGTTCCTCGTGTGCGAAACGATCCTCTGCGGTACAGATGGCGTTCAACGGCAAGTCGTTGTGAAAAGATGCCGATCCCTCATGGAACGCTGGCGATGACGCATGCAATTCTAACCGGCGCAAACGCCAAGTTCTATCCGTTCCTACTCGACACGGTTCGATCCGTCCGCCGGGTCGCGACACGAGACGACCTACGCATCTGCCTCTTCGACTTTGGGCTGACGGACGCTCAAAAGAGCGAGCTCGCGCCTTTGATCGACGAGATCAAGGACCCTGGTTGGGACATCGACTACGGCTTCAAGTCAGACCCGCCTTCCTACAAGAAATACGTCACCGCTTCGCCTTTCGCGGCTGAGCATTTTCCGGGTCATGAAACCTATGTCTGGATCGATGCGGACGCCTGGGTGCAAACAGCTGAGGCGCTGGATCTGCTGATCGCCGGCGCTCAGAAAGGCCGTCTCGCGATCTGCCAGTGGAACGACCGCGCCTATCCAAGTCCGCTGTCAGGCGGGCGCGTGAAATTGTGGAAAGGCGTTCCATTCTTGAGCGGCCGTCGGCGCGCGACACGCACATGGCTGAATGGCAAACTCACGCAGTATTACTCTCGGCAGCTGGCCAATCAGACGTTTTTCACACCGTCGCTCAACGCCGGTGTCTGGGCGCTGCCCGCTGAGTGTCCGCATTGGCAGGCCTGGCGCGATAGTCTGCGCGCGGCGCGCTTCCGCCGTCCCCGAGACTTGTCGGACCAGATTGCGCTGAACCATGCGGTTCTGACCCGTGATTTGCCTGTCGAACTGCTGCCATCCTGGTGCAATTGGTTGTGCTCCGCCGCCCGGCCTGCATTCGATGAAGAAAGCGGCTTGTTCGTAGAACCCTATCTCCCGCACCATCCGATCGGGATCATGCACCTCGTCGACCGCTCCAAGTGGGAGACCTACGACATCGCGACGCTGGAAGGCGGAGTGAAGGCAAGAAGTTTGAGACCCCCCGAGTAGAAGACGAACACAAAAAACGATGTGACGTGACCATCCCTCAAATACGACCTAGTCCGCTCCTTTAGCGCTTTTCCTAGTCTCCCGCACAAGTTGCTGTGCATTTCATCGAAACACAGCTGAAGCCACAAAGCGTAGATAAATCAAAACCAAATGAAACCATGAGTCAGATCCCAATACTTATAATAAATCTGAAACGACGAACTGATCGGCTTGCAAAAATTACAGAGCAACTTGACCGCCTCTCACTATCGTTCGAGCGAGTTCCGGCAACAGACGGCATGCTTATGACTGAGGCCGAGAAGGCGGCCCTTTGCCCAAATCGTTACTGGTTTGGTCACCGCTATTTGGCAGACTCTCAGTTAGGTGTCTATAATAGCAACCTAACTTGCCTGCGCCTGGGTTTGGAGCGCGGCTGGAAGCGGTGGTGTATACTTGAGGATGACTTGGAGCTGAGTCGTCAGTTTAAGGAATGTGTTGATCCAGACTTTGCACTACCGAATTCCGTCGACCTGCTCAAGCTCGAGGCTCTCGCGCGCAAAGGCGATCGAGGATGGGCCATTCCTATCGATCGAGTTGGCGAACTCTCAATTGTTCTATCCGCCTTTCCGCGCGCAGGCCGTGGGGCTTATCTGGTCACAGAACGCGGAGCTGAGAAACTTCTTCAAACAACCTCGGTCATGTCGGCGCCGAACGATGAAACCATGCGCCACTTCGCCCGTACGGGCGTGCTCACATTTGAACTATGCCCCTCAGTCGCGTGGCAATACAGGGAAGCAAGCGATATCGCCACTGGCCGAGCACACGCACGCAAGAGCTTAAGCCGACAAACTCTCAGCGCACGACTTCGATGGAAGTTCGGGCGCTGGTGGACAAAAGCGTCAAACCAGATCGTTTTGCTTTATCGATATGGCGTCCGCGTGTTGAACATGCGATCGCATGATTTCGCCAAACTTGAACACTTGGCCGAAAAGAAATCCTCGGAGATCCCGCCGTAAAACAGTCGCCGCAGTGATGATCTTAACGTAGTTGCTTGCTCACCTACTCGGCAGGCTTCCGCAGCGCCCATCGCTCAAAGCCATCATCCTCTCGCTTCAACAGCTTTGGCTTCACACCTTGAGTCTCTGAAAACTCATCGGTTGCGATACGGGCACCTGGAAATTTCAAAGAAAAGTACTCGTCAAGGTATACAAGCGAGCCGGGCGCCGCACTCGCCCACACAAAAGGCAAGGCAGTCATGTAACTTGAGTACAAATCACAATCGAGACTCGCAACCGCGACCCTATCCGGCCCAAACGCAGCACCAGAGCTCATCGTTTCCGAGAAATCTCCTTTAACGAGATGAACAATCTCGGTCAAATCAAGAAATTCTATTTTCATTTTTAGTTCTTCAAGGTCTACATTTGAAAAGTCGCCAGATGTTGATATCGAATTTGCCTCAACAGATCGCCGCATTGCCGATTTTATTTTTTCATTTTGCTTAATCATACTGAAATGCTCTGGCGTGAGGCGACCACTAGAGGCCAGACTGTCGAACATACCAAAATCATCGTTTTCATGGTACACTGCGGGGAAGCCAGAAAACGTGTCATACCCGTAGACTTTTCTGTTGAGACCATGCTCCAGCACAAAAAGACCGAAAGCTAGAAGTGTTTTACCTCTAAAACACCCTGCCTCTAATATATCACCTTCGACGCCACGACCCTCACCCAGCATCCAATCAAAAACACTGGCAAGCTTTCCATGCTTTTTGTAATTATATATGTTGAGCGTATTAAACTCCCAGTCTTTTATCGGAAAGTAACCCATCAACTCGCCCTCCCAGACATAAAAAACTCAGCCAACTTAAAATCAAACTCAGTATCAATATTTATACTCTCATCTTCTTTTGAGCGTACTCCATGCGGTTTATTTCCAAGTGCATTGGTCTGAGGATCCGGCGGAGCGAGCATGGAGCGACGACGAGCAAACACACAACCGTCGAAGTACTCAAACTCTGGCCGGACCTGGCTTGGATACCGGGCGACATCGTCTCCTAAGGCAAACGCCTCTTCAAGCGATCCGTCCCTTCTGCGCCGTCGCGCAAGATAGGGGTGTCCGTGGACGATGACCGACGTGGTTCCCACCGCCTCAACACCGTCGTTCGCGCACAACTCCACGACCGCATCGATTGTTTCCGGCCTTACCAGAGGCGCTGATGCCTGCGCCGACACGACGATGTCCACTTTTCGACCGATGTACGCTTCATAAGAATTCAGCTCGTGAGCGAGGACTTCGAACAAACGGGCGCGGTCGTTTGAAAGTTCGGACGGGCGCAGCGCCAAGGTCTTCGCGCCATACTCAGCGCCTTTCGCTGCGAACTCTTCGTCGTCGGTCGACAAGATGACCGCATCGACGTGCTTTGACGCACAGAGAGCTTCTATCGAATAGGTCAGCAATGGGCGCCCCGCAAGCAACCGCCCATTCTTCCGCGGAACGCGCTTAGATCCTGCGCGGGCCGGTGTGACGCCCAGAACATACAAGTCATTCATCATTTGTTTGGACCTCGCCGCGCTTGTGTGGATCAGCGGCTTTTTGCGATCGAACACTGTTGTCGATAGGAACCGAAATCGCCGAGGCTAGATCGACAGCCTCAGGACTTTCAAGTCTCGGAACTGAAAACGCATTCCACTTCTGTTGTCGCACTTCAACACTCCTCAAGGCCTCACGAAAGCTCGAAAGCGACTCAGACAACCGCGCGACTGGGATCTCTGGCCAAATACCGATCATAAAGATGAAGCAGTCGGAAAAGATTAATTCAGTGCCGAACTTCGCCGCAAGTCGAGCCGTAGTTGAAGTATAGGTAACATAAAGACGAGCCTCTGCAACAAGCTCATCAATAGGTCGGCTATCAACAAAACTACAAGCTGAATAGCATGCTTTCTTCTCTTCATCCAAGAGCGCCGGATGAAGTGACAAAATATGATGTCCATCTGTATTGCCAACAACTAATTCAATCCATTCTTTTACAAATTCATTATACGTTCTAAATCCCCATGCATAATACCCGTTCCTAAAGTAGTTTTTAGGCGGATTTATGACTATATTGTCTATGCTTTTTTTATATTTACTGAGTTTTTTACCATTTGTTGTTTTTACAGGCTCAAAACCGTCTAATGAGATCCCAAATCCACTATATTCTCGCGCGAGAAAAGGTTCGGCGTACAGTATTCTACCAAAGGTATTTACAAGAAATGGGTTGCCTCTGAAACCTCCATCAGCTTCAGCAAAGTAAAAGGCTGCCAAAGCGGTGTCGGTTAAAGGAACCTGTGGATCCTCCGCACGCCAAAGCGGCCTTTCTTTACCAGTCGACACAACCTGATTTAGCGTTAGAGGCACGCCGCCGAGCCGTCTAATGATTTCCATCCGAAGTTTATTTGGCATCTGCCAAACCTCGGTGAAGGCCACTGCTCTGTTACCAAGTCGCTCTGTAACGAGTCCTGTCCAATTGAGAGAAGAGACCTGAAACATCAAAACGGTACTGGACTTTCCAGCGACAGCGACAACTGCATCCGCTAGGCACTTGCGTCTAGCTGCCCAGTTCAGCGCTCGGCGCCACTTCCTGAAGAAGCGACGATCGATAGTAATTTGACTAATAATCCAGAGGTCAGCCAACCGGAATCGATTCACGTAGCGATTGACAGCCCTACGATACTGCAATCCCTCATCAATCCGCACCACATTGATTTGCACATCTCCAATTCTTACAAAGTCGGGAGATCTAGCAAAGGTTGAAAACACTCTTATACTTATGAAAGTCGACGCAAGATCCTGGCCGATTTTTTCAAGTCGAATGACGTCGGCAGGCTGACCAACAACAACCACTAATTCTTTAGAAGGTTCTTGATCAGTTTCGCTTTGCTCCAATGGCATTTTTCTATTTTTTTTGATTAATTTAGTTTGGCAAGTTCGCCCAACCATAATCGTTCAGAGCATTGTCCATTTGTGTGATCTCCTCAGCGGACAGCTGACGGTAATAAGATGTCATGAAAGGCTGCATGATCCCGCGACGGCTCAAGATGTACTTCTCTTCGGCCCCGGTCAGGAAGTTGTCCGCTTTCACCTTTGGCCAAGCTGCTGTAAACGCGTTCATACGATGTTGAGCAGCCATAGCCTCTTCTCGGCGCCCGGCCTGGTGATGATCGTAGATCTCCAGAAGCATCTCGGGCAGCGCGCCGGCGAGGCTCGTCGTACCTGCTTTGACACCCATTGCGAGCGTAACGGCCCATTGTGCAGCGACGGCGGTGATCATCTGAAACTGCGGGCTAACAAACGTAAGCGTCTTCAGCATGTCCGTTGTTCGCTGCGTGGAGTACTTTACGCCCGCGATGTTCGGATGCTCGACGAGCTTCTCGATGAAGTCCGGCTTTAAAGGCTGCGCCCAGTTCGCACTCGTGTAGAGCCATAGAGGCTTCGGAGCCGCGTCAGCCAACATTCGGTAGTACGTGTCAAGCTGCCCCATGCTCAGTAGCGGGTGATACGGCATCACATGATAAGCGTCGAACTCGAGAGCACGTGTCTCCTGCATGAACGCGACGCTGTCTTTGTAGCAGTAGAAGCCAGCTCCCAGGATCAATGGCAGACGCCCATTATTCGCTTCACAAAGCGCTCTCGCTGCAGTCAGGCGCTCAGCGAATGTGAGGTTCATGTCTTCGCTACCGGTGCCAAGCGCCCAGTAACCGCCGACCTTTCGAGCCTCGAGAAAATCGATGTGTCGATGAATGGCTTGGATGTCGATGTCTCGATCGACCGTCAAAGGCGTTTGAACGACAGGAATAACGCCAACAAGCGGCCGTGTCTCGATCATGGTATGTTCCCGTTAAACGAGTAGTGCACTGCACTTCATTCGTGGAAAGTGAACAGGACGTTCTTTAGATCGGTGTAGATGTCAACCGCCTCGGCTCCCGGTTCTCGCGTTCCGTTGCCGGAATTCTTGACCCCGCCAAACGGCATGTGAGGCTCGGCCCCGTGTGTTCCAGCATTTATGGAGACCACCCCAGCCTCGACCCTATCCGCAAGCCGCAACGCACGATCCACATCCTTTGTATGGATCGCAGCTGTCAGTCCGTACGGACTATTATTGGCCAGATCCAACGCCTCTGCCTCGCTTGAAGCACGGAAGAGTTGCGTGATTGGTCCGAACAACTCATTGCGGCTCATACTCGCGTCTGCAGGGAGCCCCTCAACCACTGTCGGCGTCATATAGAAGCCCTCCCGACGTGCGCGAACACCGCCCGTAAGCGTGCTGCCCCCCTGGCTCTCAACCTCGACACAAGCAGCCACCATTCGGTCTAACGCCACCTTTGCAATCACGGGCCCCACATCGTCGTCCGAGCCTACTCCTAACCGGAGAGCATCTGCTGCTCGCACCAACCTTTCTTTGAACTCATCGTAGATTTCGCTGAGTACAATCAGGCGTGACGCGCTGGAACAGCGCTGACCGGCATTGCTGAACGCCGAGGAGGCAGCCCAAAATACAGCACGGTCCAGATCGGCGTCATCGAAGATCAGCATCGGGTTCTTACCGCCGCACTCTAGCGATACGCGGGCCATCCGGCGGCCAGCGGCCTCGGCGATACGTGCGCCAGTTGAGGACGATCCCGTAAAACTGATAACGGCGACGTCTTTGTGATCAACCAAAGGCGCGCCGGCTTCCGAACCGTAACCCTGAATAACGTTCGCTACGCCAGGCGGTAGTCCCGCCTCCTCCGCAACCTTCACCAATATGTCCGCAGTTTCCGGCGAGTCCTCTGACGCCTTAAGAACGATCCCGTTGCCACAGATCAATGCCGGGAACATCTTCCAAGCCACGTTTGCGATCGGTGTGTTCGACGCGAGGATCAACCCGGCGACTCCCACCGGACGTCGAACTGTCGCCAACCGACGCGAGGGGTCGGCGCTTGCCAACGTCTGCCCCGCAAGGCGTTGACCCTCACCCGCCCAGTAGCGAGCCTGAAGAACAGCCGCGCCAACCTCGCCAAGGGCGTGCGCATGGATCTTGCCGCTCTCACGTGCAGCGACCGACGCGATCTTTTCGGCCCGCTGCTCGATGAGGTTTGCGACTGCGTGCAAAATGGCGCCACGCTCAACTGGCGAGGTCGCCGCCCACCCTGGTTGCGCCGACCGGGCAGCCGCGACCGCTGCGTCAACGTCTCCGGCGCGTGAGCGTGCGACCTCGCCAATAGACTGTTCCGTCGCAGGATTGATATTCTCAAACGTCTCGTGGGCGATCGCCGGAGCGGACACTCCAGCTATTCTGTTTGCTATAAGCGGAGTCACCACGCCGTCCATCCTCCATCAACGACTAAGTCGGCGCCTGTCATGTATCGAGACGAATCTGAAAGCAGGTAGACCAGCGGTCCGACATAGTCGTCCGGAGTCGCCATTCGTCCGATCGGGCATTTCTGAAGATAGGCGTCGAGAAAGCTCGGATCTTGCCCATTATAGACACCCGCGAGCGTCAGGGTATTCACCCGCACTTGCGACGTCGACCAATAAGTTGCCAGATAGCGCGTCAAATTATAAATTGCTGACTTCGAGACCGAGTAAGAAACCGGCTTGAAAAACTCCTCACCAGCTTTGCGTCGGTACTCATAGATCGACTGGTCGGGCGAAACAGAGCCGTAGATCGATCCAATATTCACAATTGAACCGCCGGAATTAGACGCCATATCACCACCAAATACTTGGCAGCACATCATGACACCTTTCACGTTGACCTCCATTACGCGGTCGAACGACTTCTCGGGGAAAGACTCAAAGGGGCCGTTCTCGTCTGCTGACGCATCAGGGGGGGCGTCGATCGCGGCGTTATTCACGAGACCTGTCGGAGCGCCAAGGTTCGCACGGACAGCGTTCAACGCGTCGACCAGCGCGGCACGGTCTGTAACGTCGGCGCCGACGCCAAACGTGTCTTCGGGGGCCTCCTGTTCCGAAACGACGGAAGGCCGGTCGAGAGCCGCGACTTTGGCGCCGACCGCCGTCAGCGCGCGGCAGTATCGCCGTCCCAGTTGACCGTAGGCGCCGGTCACGACGACGACACGCCCGTTCAGACCGAACAGTTGATCGAGCAAAACCGCATCTTCGAGATGGTTTGTCATTTTGATAAACCCTGCCCTCGCGCGGCGACTAGAACGTCACAGATCTCGCGAACAGCGCCTTCTCCACCCCGGCGCGTTGTCACCAGATGAGCTGCCGCATACGCTTCAGGCCATGCATCGGCGACGGTGATCGCAAGACAGCAAAGCGCCATTGCCGCCACGTCGTTCACGTCGTTACCGACAAAGCAAGTCCGTTCCAGTGATACACCCCGCTGAAACGCCAATCGGCCAATGGTCTCAGCTTTGTCCTCAACACCCTGCACACAATCCATCGCAAGCTTTTGCGCGCGGACGCCTACTACAGGATTTCGCTCAGTCGATACGATCATGGCGTCGACGCCTAAACGGCGGAGCTTGCTAAGTCCAAGACCATCGCTCCTGCAGCAGAAGACCTGCTCAACTCCATTCTGATCAACGGCGACACGATTGTCCGTAAAGACACCGTCAAAATCGAAGAAGACAAGCAGAAGAGCACACGTCTGAACTCCAGTCACACAGTGATCTCGTATGC
>CALDSD010000014.1 GCA_937911325.1 uncultured Neomegalonema sp. | reverse complement strand
CCATGGAGCGCGCCAACGCATTCAAAAACGGCCTCATAATCTTGTACAACGTCATCGATTGTCAGCACAGACAGACGCACGCCGGCGAGGTCGATCTCTCGTGGAGGGAAGAAGCTATCGGGAACGAGGGAGAGGTACTTCATGGTTCAATTTCGTCTGCAGCGTCTACTTAACAAAACTCTGTTTAGGTCCTCTGGACGCGGTCACCGTCGAAGAACGCTTCCGTCCGCTTCTAGATAAGCTTAGCTGCGCGTACGGACCTCACTTTTCCACTCTCCGTGGAAAGCAACTACCAGATGTTTACGAGTATGTGCCCGATGATGATGAGCGGCTTCGACATTCTGGGTCGCAGTTACCAAAACTCGTTTACCATCTGAAGTGACTAGACTGACTAAACGGCACCATCCAAACTACCGCAGATAGCTAGCATTTCTAAGCGCTATTCCCACAGCCGCTCGCAGTGACGCACAGAGCTCAGCCGCCGGATAGTGAAGATAGACCGTTGGCTCAAAACGCCTGGTTCATGCGCTCGATCGTCGACACTAAGTATGCGTGGAATCCACGAGCTTGTTAACCGTTGTTAACCTTGCTAGCCGCGCACGCGCGAAACCTACGTTGGCTTGATGCGCTCCTAGCGCGAATTTCGCGTCTCCCAATCAATGCACCGACGTCTTCGTGTCCTAAGAAGTCAAACCCTAGGATCGCTTGGCGCAGCTTTACTCTCCCGCAGTGCTTCCGGGGCAGCACCTTTGCCTGCCTCGAATCCCGCTCGAAAAATCCGTGGTACCGGTGTGGTACCGGCAGCAGCCGCTCGGTGGTCTTCATTCTGGATAAGTATTTGATTTTACTGGCGCCGGCAGAGGGACTCGAACCCCCGGCCCTCTGATTACAAATCAGATGCTCTACCAGCTGAGCTATACCGGCGCAGAGCGGTTCAGGTAGCAGCACATGCGACGCGCTACAAGACCTCTGGGACGCAATTCGCAATCAGGTTGCGACGTTGACGAGCACCCATCCCGAAAGCGCGACGCCGCACGACAGGGTGTATGCGCCGTTCCAGGTTCGCCCGACATGTTCCGCGCTGACGCCGCCCATCGATCCGATCAATAGCGTTGTCGCGGTGTAGGGCGAACTGGCGCCGCTCAAGGCCCAGCCGGCGGTGATTGCGAGAATGATATCGGCTGGCGCGACGCCCATGTCGGCGGCCGCCGGCAGCAAGGGCCCGATCAGAGAAACGGACAGGATCGGGTTCATTCCGATCTGGCCCGTGAGCGGAATGACCCACACCAAGCCCAGCAACAGCAACCACGCGGGCGCAACGCTCAGATCAACGCCTGACGTCGCCATCACTGGGAGCAGCAACTTTCCTCCCAGACTGCCGATGAAACCCGCCATCATGAGCAGCAAGAGCTCGCTGCGGTAGCCTGGAAGGTCGAGGGTGAGGTAGTTCTGAACCCGTGCGATCAGACGTGTGGCGAGCGAGGCCTCGTCGGTTCCGGGATCTGGCTTCTGAGCGATGAGCCACGCCAGGGACAATAGCGGCACAACCACCATCACCGCGGCCACCGTCCGGACGTCCCCGATCATCTGAAAACTGATCACGCCGACGGTGAGCACAAACAGCAAGAAAATCAGCGGCCAAATCAAACGCCAACTGCCCTCGGGCGGTCGGCGCGTCGGCGCAGGGCGGCTCAGTTTCGGTTTGAAGATCGAGTCCATCGCCCATCCGACGCCGGCGACGATCAACCCGCTGACGAGGCAGGGCAGGGCTGCGTCGGCCCAGTCGGCTCCAGGGATGACGGAGGTCGAGATCGCCATCGCAAAAGCGATCGGAGACCAGGGGAGGGTGGCGACGAAGCCGCGCTGGATCGCGAGCAGCATCCGGCGGATCCGATGGCGTCGGATCTCGGCGTCAGGCTCGGTGCGGGCGTTCGCCTCCGCCAGGCCGCCCAACAGGACCAGGGCGCCGTAGTTCAAAAGCAGCCCGAAAAGCTGACCGCCCAAAGTCAAGGCGAGGTAGCGCCGCCCCGGGGGTTGCTGCGCAAGAAAACGTCCGGCGTGGGCGATCGACGCCGAACTGGCCGAGACGTTTCGAAGGGTGGCGAGGGCCGTAAAGAACGCGGCGATGAACGCCGCGCTTTGCAGCGCGTGATCCAGCAGAGACAAGCCGTCGGCGCGCAGCCCGAACGCCGCCCGGCTTAGACAGCCTCCAACGACCAGAAAGAGTTTCCCACTGCGCGTCGCGCCGATCGCCAACAACGCCAGCAGCGGTAGGACCAGAGCGTCGGCCGTCCACCAGAATACGTAGCCGCCCCCCCATTCCGCGACAGCGACTGCGGCGGTAAGCACCGCGAGTAGGCCGCCTATGAGCGCGTTCATCCTGGCGGAGTCCCTAGAGTATCGGAGTGCAACAATGGCCGGCGATCACGCAAAGCGCTATGAAAGACTCTGTGTCATTAGATGGATAGCATCTCAACCGAAAGCGGCGCAGAGGTCTGCGCCGCTCGATAGTTCAGTATTTTGTTTTGGGGTTTAGTCGCCGAAGAGGCCGCGCAAGGCCTTGCCGGGGTCGGGGGCCGCATCTCCGTCGCCGGAGCCTTCCTGTCCGCCCAGCACGTTGTCCAGAACGCCGCCAATTGCGCCTTCAACGCCGCCGCCATCGCCGTCGCCGTCGCCGCCGCCCGTGAGGCTGTCGATGACGCCCTCGACGCCGCCTTCCCCAAGGCCCTCGATGGCTTCCAACGCTCCCTCCGGGTTCTCGAGCAAGCCCTCGATGCCGCCGCCTAGATCAGGTTGGAACCCAAGATTGGTCCAGGGTCCGCTGACGATGACCGGGAACGAAAGCCCCCCGAGACCAGCAGCGCCGCCCTGACCTTCGAGAGAGGCGACAGCCTTTGGCTCGAGCCGATAATCCAGCGTCTGATTGCCAATATCGATCGTTCCGGCTCCGGTCATACGGAGGAGGGGGCCGAGCAAAGAGAGATCCGGGTTGTTGGCGACGCCGTTCTCGATCGTGAAGCTGCCGGTCAGAGACGCGAAATCGGTCTTCTGATCCTCCCCGCTGAACGACCCTGTCAGGTTGCGCATCATCGCCGGGATGTTGATCCCGTAGATCGCGCCGTCGGCGAAATCGATCCGCCCTTGTCCGTTGAGGGAGCGCATGATCGCGTCCAGCGACACGCCCTGGCCGTCAACATCGAGTTCGACCAGCGCCACGCCGTCCAGGCTCGAGAAATTCGCCAGATCGCTCAGCAGCGGCCGCAACGCGACTTTGTCGATCAACATGTCGATGTCGACTTTGGGTTCGGAGCCGCCGCCGTCCAAAGACAACACCCCGTTCGCCCCGCCGCCGTAGAGCGAGAGTTCTTTGAAGCTGACGTCGAGCTTGCCGTTCTTGAGCGCGCCCTCGATCAGCGTCTTGCCGAGCTTCACTGTCGGCGTCGTCACGCTGTCGGCGAGGATGGTGAAATCGGCGTCTGCTGAATTCAGCGCCGAGACGTCGATCGGGTCCTTGCTCCAGCCTTCCGCCGTGCCCCCGCCTGCAGCGCCGGCAGCAGTTTGTGCGCCGCCGCCTTGCCCGGAACCGCCCTGACCGCCGCCGTCAAGCATGAAGGGACGCAGATCGAGCGCGCCGGTCGAGACGTCGATGTTCACATATGGGCGCTCTCCGGTGAGGTCGGCGACGATGTCGCCGTTCACGTTGGTCCCGCTGAGGTCGATCGTGGCGCCTTCGAGAGCCGCGCGTTCCGGCGTCACGTCGATGCTGGTGTCGATTGAAAGCGTTTCGAAGGAGCCCGCAGGCGCGTCGATTGGGCCGGCTCCGACCCAATCCGCCAGATCGCGGATCTTTGGACTGTCAAACGCGAAGTCGCCCTTGATGGTGGGGATCTCGCCGCTCATCGCGACAGTCCCGTCGAAGCGTGTCGTCACAAGCTCGGGGCTCTCGACATTCATATCGACGTTGATCGTTCCACCGGTCGCCCAGTCAGAGCCGCCGCTCGCGAGCAGTTTGACGACCGAGGCCCGACCGTTCAGATCAAACCCGCCGTTCAGGTCGATGTTCAACCCGTCGTTGGCGGCTTTCAGCGCCCCGGTGATCTCCACGCCGCCCAATCCTTCAAGGTCGGGCGGCAACGACTGCCGAAGCCATGCGGTTTCTTGACGGTCGGCGGACAGGTTGAGCGCCAGATCACCCTCGGCTTGCGGCGCGCCGTCGCCTTCAGGCGGGGTCACGTCGCCCGCGTAGGTGAAGCTTAGACCCGGAGCGACGAGGTCCAGGTCCGAAGTGATTGTCTCGCCCCGTTGCGCCTTGGCGGGGCTGTCGACGGAGCCTTTCAAGGTGACGGTCTGACCGTTCCAGATCGCCGACCCATCAAGTGCGAAAGGCGCCTCCAAGTCGGGCAAGCCCGCGGTCGCGTTGATCTGCGTCAGCTCGATCTGCTGGCCGCCGGCCTGATCGTCCAGTAGGAAAAGACCATCTTCGATCACGGCTTCACTAATGCTGAAGCCGCCGCCTCCGCCACCCCCGGCATCGCCATCGCCGCCTGCGGCCCCGTCGCCGCCGCCCGACGTTTCGTCGCCTCCGGCCGCCGACGCGGTCTGATCGTCAAACTCCCAGTTGGCGACGCCGTCTGCGTTGCGCGCCAGACGGATCTCCGGCTTGATCAACCGCAGTTCGGTGACGTGGGGCGATCCGCCCAACAGCGACATGAAGTCCACGCCCACGGTGACGGCGTCGGCGGACACCATTGGCTCTTCACCGGCCCATTCCGTGTTGGAGAGCGTGATGGGCCCGGTTTTCACGCCGAGGGTTGGAAACAAGGATCGTTCGATGTCTCCGGACAAGGTCAGTTCGCGCCCGGTGTTGTCGCGAACCGCGTCCTGCGCGAAGCCCGCGATCATCGAAGAAGGCGCAAGGTAAAACGCCCCGACCGCGCCCCCCACAACGAGCACGATCAAAAGCAGCAAATAGGTGAGTAAACGTCGCATCTGTCCCTCGGCTACAGCTTATGCTGTTCATACGAGGGCACGTTTCGCACGTAATCAAGACGGTCCTGTGACGGACAGTCGAGTTGTCGCGGGGATGATCTGCTACGGTTTAGGTGAACGCCGCGATCAGGAGCGGCATGATGCCGGTGGCCCAGGCGTCCACGAGGCCCGAACCGACGCCTCCGATGCTGCCAGCCAACGCCACGGCGATAAGACCCGCCAGGAGGGTGTATTCGACGGCGGTGGCGCCGTTCTCGTCATTCTTAAACCGTTTGAATACGGTCATTTTTGCTCTCCCTCGCCCGGGGTATCGTCCTTGCGGACGTGATTTATCAACAAACCATTTATCTGACGGGGATTAATTTCGACTTAAGCCGCCCGCCGAATTTCGGTTCGAATTTTCGCTAGCGGCTCGAGGGGCGGCTGTCCGCCGTTGACCCAGCATAGCACGCGCAATAGCGTCCGCGCGCGGAGGAGCTTGATGCCAAATTCCAAACGAAACCTGAAGAAAACGGTTGAAGAACAAGCGGGCGAGGCGCGTCCCGAGTGCTTTCAAGAGGTGATCCAGAGGCTGAACAGCTATTGGGGCTCTCGTGGTTGCGCGGTCTTGCAGCCCTACGACATGGAAGTGGGGGCCGGCACGTTTCACGCCGCGACCACGCTGCGCGCGTTGGGACCGCGTCAATGGGCGGCGGCGTATCCGCAGCCGTCGCGCCGCCCCACGGACGGCCGGTACGGCGAGAACCCGAACAGGCTTCAGCACTATTATCAGTATCAGGTGATCATCAAACCCAGTCCGCCCGACCTGCAGGAGCTTTATCTCGGCTCGTTGGAGGCGATCGGTCTTCCGCTGCGGGAACATGACATCCGTTTTGTCGAGGACGATTGGGAAAGCCCGACGCTCGGCGCATGGGGTCTGGGTTGGGAGGTCTGGTGCGACGGCATGGAGGTCAGCCAGTTCACCTATTTCCAGCAAGTCGGCGGGCATGACTGCCGACCGGTCTCTGGAGAGCTGACCTACGGGCTTGAGCGCCTCGCCATGTACGTGCTGGGCGTCGAGCATGTGATGGACATGCCGTTCAACCCGCCCGACGCGGCCATTCCGCTGACGTATGGCGACGTGTTTCGCCAGACCGAACGCGAATACAGCCGTTGGAACTTCGATGTGGCGGACACCGAGATGCTTTTGCGCCATTTCGAGGATGCCGAAGTCGAATGCCGGAGGATCCTCGAACAACCGGCGATCGACCCCCGCATGTCCGCCAATGGTGCGAATGTGATGGCGCACCCGGCATACGATCAGTGCATCAAAGCCAGCCACCTGTTCAATCTGTTGGACGCGCGGGGGGTTATCTCGCCCACAGAGCGTCAGGCGTATATCGCCAGGGTGCGGACCCTTGCGAAGCTCTGCGCGGACGCTTTTGTCCAGACCGAAGCGGGCGGCGGCGGCGAAACGGCTGCCCGAGCGCACTGACTTGAGTGAGAGGAACCCGCGTGAGAGCCGGACAGTGGATCGTCATTGGGATGTTGAGCGTCGCCGTCGTGACCGGCGTATCCGTCTATTACCTGCAGAACTTCTTCTTTTACGACCGTGTCACGGATGTGTCGTCGATCCAGATCGGTGACCGCGACTTCGCTGTTTCGGAGTATGACGGGCTCGACAATCGCGCGCGCCCCTTGCGTCTGCGCGGGTGTTTCAAGCTGGCGGACCCCGAAGGCGCCTTGGCGGCGGGTTCCCTGGCGCCGGACGCCGCGCCATTTGACGCGCCTGACTGGTTCGAGTGCTGGGACGCGGCGGCGATTGACGCCGATCTGAAATCCGGGGCGGCGCAAGCGGTGCTGGCTGACAGCACGACCGCCAACGGTTTCACGACCGAACGTCTGGTGGCGATTTACCCCGACGGTCGCGCGTATCAGTGGCGCCGCATCTTCGAAGACGACGGTTGATCTTCGGGTCTCGCGAGCCTCTCGGGTTGGCCTTCCAATGTTGAGCTGCCATAAGCCCTTCGATTTCATTTCCATAGGATCCGGCGCCAGATGCCCGAACTTCTGCTTGAGCTTTTCTCCGAAGAGATCCCCGCCCGCATGCAAGCGCGCGCCGCCGATGATCTGTCAAAGATGGTCGGCGCAGGCTTGAAGGCCGCCGGGGTCGCCTTTGGCGAGAGCCGAGCCTATGCGACGCCGCGTCGGCTGACCCTGCATATTGTCGAATTGGCGGCGGAAACCGAGGCGGTCCGTGAGGAACTGAAGGGACCGCGAACCGATGCGCCGGAAAAAGCGCTTGAGGGATTCCTGCGCAAGACGGGTTTGACCAAAGATCAGCTCGAGGCCCGGGACGACAAGAAGGGCCAGGTCTGGTTCGCCGTGATCGAGCGGCCCGGCCGCCAGGCGCGGGACATCATCGCGGAACTCGTCCCAGACGTCGTTCGCAAGTTCCCGTGGCCAAAATCAATGCGGTGGGGCGCCGGAGATCTCCGCTGGGTGCGTCCGCTCCGTTCGATCCTGTGCATTCTCTCAGAGAACGGAGCCGCGACGGTCGTGCCGTTTGAAATCGATGGGATCGAAAGCGGCGACGTCACAGCCGGCCATCGCTTCATGGGCGACGGGACATTTCGGGTCGGTGGTTTCGCCGACTATGCGGAGAAACTGCGCGCGCAAAACGTGCTGTTGGACCCAGCCGAGCGCGCGGCTGCGATCGAAGAGGGGATGGCGGCGCTCGCGAAGAAGGCCAAGCTTGAGATCGTTCCGGATCTGGGGCTTTTGCGCGAGGTGGTCGGGTTGGTCGAATGGCCGGTTCCTCTGGTCGGCGAGGTCGAAGAACGGTTTCGCAGCCTGCCGCCCGAGGTGCTGCAGACCTCGATGAAAGAGCATCAGAAGTTTTTCTCGCTGCGGGATCCCAAGAGCGGACAAATCACCGGATTTGTCACCGTCGCCAACATCGAGGCGGCGGATGGCGGCGCGAAGATCGTCGCGGGGAACCAACGCGTCCTGCGCGCACGGCTCGCCGATGCGGAGTTCTTTTACCATAACGACCTGAAAAACGGGCTTGAGAGCGCGTTGGAAAAGCTGCAGCTGGTGACATTTCACAACAAAATTGGGGATCAGTCCTCACGTATTGACAGAATACGCCAGTTGTCGCGCGAAATCTCGCCTCTTGTCGGGGCTGATCCGGATTTGTCGGATCGGGCCGCTCAGCTCGCCAAAGCCGATCTCGCGACGGAGATGGTTTACGAATTTCCTGAGCTTCAGGGGCTCATGGGGCGGTACTACGCGCAAGCCGCGGGCGAGCCGGCCGAGGTGTCAACGGCGATTGAAGCACATTATCAACCGCTGGGGCCGACGGCCGCGGTTCCAACCGAGCCGGTCTCGATCGCCGTCGCGCTGGCGGACAAGATCGACACGTTGACGGCGTTCTGGGCGATTGACGAGAAACCGACCGGGTCAGGCGACCCGTTCGCCCTGCGCCGCGCCGCTCTCGGCGTTATTCGTATTCTGCTGGAGACGGAGAAGCGGATCCGTCTTCGCGGGCTGTTCGCCGAGCGGATCCGGGGGTTCGAGGCGAGCGAAACGGTCGCCGACGACCTTCTGGCCTTCTTCGCCGACCGCCTGAAGGTGTACCTGCGCGATGACGGCGTGCGGCATGACGTCATTGACGCGGTGTTCCGGCTACCGGGTCAGGACGATCTCGTCGACGTGACCGCTCGGGTGCGGGCGCTGCAAGAGCTCTTGGGATCAGAAACCGGCGCCAACCTTCTTGCGGCGTTCAAGCGGGCCAATAACATCCTGACCGCCGAAGAAAAGAACGACGGGGTCGAGTACTCGCTCGATCCGAACCCGCGACTGGCCGAGGAGGCGGCGGAGAAGGCGCTCTTTGCCGCCCTAGACGCCGCGGATGCAGCCATCGGCCCCCGGCTCGATCAGGAGGATTATCCGGCGGCGATGGGCGAGATGGCCAAGCTTCGCGCGCCGCTGGACGCGTTCTTCGACGATGTCATCGTCAACTCCGAAAACGACATTATCCGCCGGAACCGGCTGTGCCTGCTCAACCGCATCCGCGTGACCATGGGCAAAGTCGCCGATTTCAGTGCGATCGAGGGTTAGCGCCCCACGATAAGGTGGGCGAGGTACTTCCTTTCAACCTGGCGGTAGGCGATCACGATCATGAACGTCAGGACCATGTAGAGAAGGGCTGCGGTGATGAAGCCCTCGTAGGCGACGTAATACTTCGCATTCACCGTTCGGCCGACGCCCAGGATGTCTTGGATGGTGATGACGCTGGCGATCACCGACCCGTGCAGCATGAAGATGATCTCGTTCGAATACTGCGGCAAGGCGCGCCGAAACGCGGATGGCAGCTCGATGAGCCACGTCGTCTTGAAGCGAGAGAGCCCAAGGGCTTTTGCGCCCTCGATCTCGCCTTTGGGGGTGTTCACGATCGCCCCGCGCAGGATTTCCGTGGTGTAGGCGCCCGTGTTCAGCGTGAAAGCCAGCAAAGCGCACCAGTAGGCGTCGCGCAGGAACGGCCAAAAGATGCTGTCGCGCACGGCTTCGAACTGGCTGAGCCCGTAATAGATCAGATAGGCCTGAACCAGCAGCGGCGAGCCGCGAAAAACGTAGACATACCCGGATATCAGCCATTTGGCGCCGGGCGTGCCGCGAGCGAGCGCCATGGCGGCCGGAACCGCAATACACAGTCCCAGGATCAAAGCGAATGCTGTCAGCTCCAGCGTCGTGCAGGCGCCATGGGCGAAGAGGTTCCAGTGCTTCAACGCCAAGGCGGCGCCGCTGTCGCCCCAGCCATCGAAGAACGGGTCTGGCGTCGTGCGAGGAGGGCGGCCGCAGATCAAGCTCATGTCGTTCCCCTTACCGCGCCGCCGCCAGCGCGCCGCCGCCGGCAGGTTTCGCGCCGTCTTCCTTGGCGTCCTCCTCGACGGCGACCTGTTGCGAGTACCGCTTCTCCAGCCACTTGAAGAGCGCGCCCGAGACCGCTGTGATCGCGAGGAACACCACGATCACCGCAAGAAAGAAGAGGAACGGCTCGCGCGTGGATTTCGCCGCCTTGTCGGCAAGGCCAACCACGTCTTCGAGGCCAATGACCGAGACGATTGCGGTGGATTTCACCAGAACCAGCCAGACATTCCCGAAGCCGGGCAGGGCATGGCGGATGAGCTGAGGCAGTGTGACGGTCCACAACGCGGAGAACTTGCCTAAGCCGAGGGAACGGGCGGCTTCGACCTGACCGCGAGGGATCGCGAGATATGCCCCCCGAAAGGTCTCGGCCAAGTAGGCGCCGAAGATGAAACCGATCGTGACCGTGCCCGCGAGGAACGGGCTGACGTCGACGCCTTCGCCGCCAAAGCTCCTGACCAGCTGGTTCAGCAGTCGCTGACCTCCAAAGTAGATCAAGAGCATCAGAACCAGGTCGGGAACGCCACGCACGATCGTGGTGTAGACTGTGGCGAGCGATCGCGTGAACCAGCCGCCGGCGATCTTCGCCCAGGCCCCCAGACCGCCCAAAGCGATGGCCAAGGCCACCGAGCACAAGGCCAAGGTGATTGTGACGAGCGCGCCCTGCAACAGGAGCGGGCTAAAGGCGATCAGAGTTTCCATCAGAGATGATGCGTCGAAGTCCGGACGGGCGACCGCCCGGACCTCCTGGACGGCGGCTTAGCTGCCGTAGACGTTGAAGTCGAAGTATTCGTTCTGAATCTCTTCGTACTTGCCCGAAGCGCGAATGGCGTCGATTGCGGCGTTGAATTCTTCCTTCAACGCCGTGTCTTCCTTGCGGACGCCGATCCCAACGCCCTCGCCGTGATACTCTGGGACATCGTAGTCGCCGCCAAAGAAGGCGAAACCTTCGCCATTTTCGGTTTTCAAAAAGCCGTCATTCATTGCAACGGAATCGGCCATGGCCGCGTCAATCCGACCGGCCTGCAGGTCGAGATAGACCTCGTCCTGGGTGCCGTAGAGCTTCAACTCGACATCCGGGAATACGCCTTCCATGAAGTCATGGTGCGTTGTGCCGCGCTGAACGCCGACGACCTTGCCCGCCATGCCTTCCGGCGTGTCGGTCAGGCCAGCGTCGGCGGCGGCGATGAACTTTGCCGGCGTATTGTAGTACTTATTGGTGAAGTCGATCTGCTTCTTCCGCTCTTCCGTGATCGACATGGACGCGATGATCGCGTCGCACTTGTCTTCGAGCAGCGCCGGAATGATGCCGTCCCAGTCGGTTTTCACCAACTCGCAGCTCTTGCCCATCTGCTCGCAAAGCGCGTTGGCGATATCAATGTCGAAACCAACCAGATCGCCGCTTTCGGTCGTCTCAGAGAACGGAGGGTAGGCGCCCTCGACGCAGATATCGACATCCGCGGCGGTCGCGGCTGAGGCGGTGAACACCGTGGCGGCCACGGCGATCGCAAACTTTTTCATCAGAAGTCTCCCTTTGACCCGAAGGTAATCATCCGATCGCTTCTTCGGACCCCAAACCGTTTCCTGCTTAGGCGCTGGCGTCAACGGTTGACGCAACGGCAAAAGCGAAAAACGCGGGAAAAACGCGCCGAAAACAAAAACCGCCCGGGGTAAATCCCCGAGCGTCTAAAATAACAGCAGTTTGGCGTCTTTTCTGGCGTCTATTCCTCGGCTGCGGCCGGGGCCTGATCGCCCTCACCCAAAGCGCTGTCGTTCTTCTTCCAGTCTGTTGCGACCGTTCCAGCCTGAACGCCAAAGGCCTCCGCCGAGTCGATCGGGCTGAGCGAGCGTTCGCAGCGCGGCGCGCATTGATAGTTCTCGGTGACGCCTGAGCCGCGGCGCACGACCACCCGCCGGCTGTCTGGCGCGCGCACGACAATTTGAAAGTCGCCGACGGTCTCGACATCCTGATCCAGGAACAGGACGTTTGTGGAACCGACGGAACGCGCCGTGACGACCGCGTGGTCGCGGGCGACCATGTTCACGTCGGCGATCGCCGGGTTGCCGATCAAAAGCGTCTTGGCTTCGTCTTCGAGTTTGATCGGACGGAGGTGGTCGATGAGCACCGTGAGGCAGGTTTCGCCTTCATAAACACCGCCGCAGGCCGTGTCCTTCGATCCGTAGACCGGGCCCTGAGCCCCCGTGCGGCCTTCGCCGGCCTGTGCGCTCAGTCCTGCGATCGTGGCTGACCCCACAAGCACAGCTGCGATCGTCGCCTTCAAACTGGCGTGACGTTTCATGCTAAACCTCAATTCTGCTCGCGGATCTTCGCGTCCGGCTCACTTTTCCCGATCTTTGTGCCACAACCTGTAAGAAAAAGGGTTAACGGCGTGATTTTCTTGACATCAAAACGCAGGCGCCCACGTGTCAGAATCGAGGATGTGGTGTCAAAGCCACGCTCAACTCCCGCATATGGAGAGTTTCGAGACTGGAAGGAGCCTGATGATGGCCCTGGTGACTGAAAAGCCGCCTGTGCTGGCCGCGCCGCGCCGCGCGCCGCTATTGATGAATGCGACCCGGGATCTCGCGGAGGCCCGCGCCGAGCTGGCGGAGGTCTATGATCTGGCGCCGTCGATGAAGGCGGCGCAGGAGACCGCCGAGATATACGAACGGGTCAAGTCGGTGATCCCTCAGGTCGATTGGGCGCACCATGCGCCATACGTGCGCGCGATCAACAAGATCAAGCGCGAGAAACAGGCGGTGATCCTGGCGCACAACTACATGACGCCAGAGATCTTTCACGGGATCTCGGACTTCTCTGGCGACAGCTTGCAACTCGCGGTCGAGGCGGCGAAGACGGATGCCCCGGTGATCGTACAGTGCGGCGTGCACTTTATGGCGGAGACTGCGAAGATCCTCAGTCCCGAAAAGACGGTTCTCATCCCCGATAGTCGCGCCGGATGCTCGTTGTCCGAAGGCATAACGCCCGCTGATATCGAGAAGATGCGCGCGGATTACCCCGGCGCGCCGGTGGTGACCTACGTGAACACATCGGCGGCGGTGAAGGCGGCCTCCGACATCTGCTGCACGTCGTCCAACGCAAAGGATATCGTCGAGAGCCTCGACGCCGAGACGGTGATCATGACGCCCGACGGATACCTGGCGCGCAACATCGCCAAGACGACCAACAAGCGGATCGTCTGGTGGGAGGGCGCATGTATGGTGCACGAACGCTTCACCGCCGAAGAGATCCGCGCCTATCGCGAGGCCAATGAAGGCGTGAAGGTGATCGCGCATCCCGAGTGCCCGCCCGAGGTTCTGGACGAGTCCGACTTCTGGGGCTCGACCAGCGGCATGATCAACTGGGTGCGCAAGAACCGACCTGAGAAAGTGGTGATGGTCACCGAATGCTCGATGTCGGACAACATCGCCACAGAGCTGCCGGATGTCGAGTTCGTGCGGCCGTGCAACCTCTGCCCGCATATGAAGCGGATCACGCTGGAGAACATCCTGTGGTGCCTGCATTCCGGTGAAGAGGAAGTCACCGTGGATCCGGAGATCATTGAGCCCGCGCGCCTTGCGGTTGAGCGGATGATCGAGGTCAGTCAGCGCAAGCTCGGGGCAGTCTCAGGCGACTGACGAAGGATCGCCGATCGACCGAGCAGTCGCGCGGCGTGCGCCGCACGGCGCGCGGCACCATTCCCAAATAGCCCGAACGCGCGCCCCGCGAAGAGCGGCCCGGC
>CALDSD010000013.1 GCA_937911325.1 uncultured Neomegalonema sp. | reverse complement strand
GCAGCCTACAACGCCGCAGTCGACACCAATACGCCGTTCGACCCCAATGTGAAGGACGGTCGCGCGACCCACGGTCTCGCAGTGCCGAAATCGAATTGGGCGAACCGGATCGACCAAGGACCGTTCGAGGCGTATCAGGTCGGTTGCGGCGTCACTTTCACGTTTGGCGGGCTCCGCATCGATCCGGACCGCGCGCAGGTTCTCGATACCGATCACGCGCCGATGCCCGGGCTTTTCGCGGCGGGAGAGCTCGTCGGCGGCGTGTTCTACTTCAACTATCCTGGCGGCACGGGCCTGATCAACGGATCGGTCTTCGGCCGACTGGCTGGCGGGGCGGCGAGCAAGTTCGCAGGCGCGGCGGCGCCTGCTGGTTCAGGGTCCGAGGCGTAATTGCAGAACTCCTCGTTCGCGGGACGTCGGCGCCGTCATTCACTGTGTTCCGCCGCACACGTCACCCTATGGCGAGCGTTTGGGATATCAGGCCGGCGATCTACCGGCGACGGAGGCGCCCGCTGATCGCCTTGTTCGCCTGCCGATCGTCAGCCGGCGAGCGCCCCCCGCGCCCCTGAACAAGGCTGCGCCAAAGCTTCGAACGGATCTCGGGACCCAGGCTAAACGAGCTCTGGGTCCGTGGTGATCTCCACCAAGGACGGGCCGTCGACCACCAAAGCTTGCGCAATGGCTTCGTCGAGCTCGGAGGCTTCGGTCACTTTCACGCCGTGACCGCCGCACAGCCTTGCAAAGGCGGCGAAGCTGGGATTGCTCAGTTCCGTCTCCCAGACAGGCCATTCGCCAGCGCGTTGTTCTTTCGAGATTTTTCCGAGCTGGCCGTTGTTGAGCAGAATGTGCGTGATGTTCATTCCGTATTTCACGGCGGTATTGAACTCCATCGCGTACTGGCCAAAGCCGCCATCCCCTGAAATCGAGATGACTTTGCGCCCGCGGTGTTCGTCGAAATCCTGCGTCGCCGCCCAAGCGCCCATGGCGGCGGGAAAGCCGAAACCAATCGAACCGAGATACCCCGACATCAGCACTGACTGACCCATCGCCTCGAAGTAGCGCCCAAACGAGTAGGTGTTGTTGCCGACATCGACAGCGATGACCGCATCCGCCGGGGTCAGACGCGTCAGCGACTCAAACACGTTCGCCGACGCGACGCCCAGTCCGCGTCGATCGGAACGCCGGCTGTTTTTCTCCTCTCGCCAGATCCGCCAGCGCTCGGCGATCTCCGGCAGCATGTCGACCGCCTCGGGACGCTCGGGCAGTTGCGCCATCGTCATACGCGCAAAGGCGCCGATCTCTCCCCAAACGGGCAGAGAGACCGCGTGAAACTTGCCGAGCTGCGCGCGGTCAAAGTCCACCTGGATGATCGGCTTGCTGCGCTCGATCCCGGTATGCTGGGCAAAAGACGAACCAAGGACGATCAGAAGATCAGCTTCATTCATGAACCAGCTGGCGATCGGCGTGCCTGACTTTCCAAGAACGCCGGCGGCGTTGGGGTGATCGTCAGGGATCAGACCCTTGCCTTTGAAAGTCGTCAGCACCGGCGCCTTCAGCGCCGCGGCCAGCGAACGGATTTCAGGTAGCGCCTCCCGCGCGCCGTATCCGATGATGATCGCGGGTCGCTTGGAGGCGGCCAGCATCTCGGTGGCGGCGACAACCGCGTCGCCATGCGGAGGCGGGGCCATCTGACCCATTCGTCCGTCCGGCGTTTTTGCTTTGGCGCCGCGCGCGGGCAGCGTCTGGACATCGTCTGGGAAAATCAGATGCGCGACGTCGCGCGCAGCAAGCGAATGCTTGACCGCAAGCGCCATGAGTTCGGCATGGTCCGAGTTCACATGCGTGGTCGCGCTGAACTCGGCGACAGCTTCAAATGCGCTGTCGAGCGGAATATCCTGGAACACGCCCGGCCCCATCACCTGGGTCTGAACCTGTCCCGTCAATGCGAGGACCGGCGCACGATCAACCTTGGCGTCCCACAACCCGGTCAAGAGGTTGGTCGCCCCCGGCCCCGCTATCGTCAGACAGGCGGCCGGCGCGCCGGCAAGTTTGCCGTAACCAGAGGCGGCGAACGCGGCGGCCCCTTCGTGCCGAATGCCGTAGTATCGTATGTCGCCCCCGATCACACGCCGTCGAATGGCGTCGGCGAGGCCGAGATTCGAGTGCCCAACCATCCCGAAGACCGTCTTCACGCCGAAATTGACAGCCGTCTCCGCCATCGCGTCGGTGACGGTGCGCTCATGCGGCGGCACGGCGTCCAGACCGACGTAAACGCCGTCCGCGCGCAGCTCCACCGGATAGAGTTCCTGCCCTGAGTCCTCGTGGCCGCCCGGCGGTTTGCCCGTGACCGGGTCGAAATCCCATCCGTGCCAGGGGCAACGAATCCAGCACTTGCCCTCGACCCCTTTTTCGATCGAGCCTTCCCCCAAAGGCCCGCCCTGATGCGGACAGCGATTGTCCATGGCCGCCCATTGGCCGTCAAAATGGCTCAAGCAGATTGATGTCGTCCGCGCCGTGACTGTTTTCACGCGCCCTTCGGGCAGGTCGCCAATCTCAGCGACTTTGATCCACTCGAGTTCAGCTTGGTCGGTCATTCCAACGCTCCCAAAAGCTCTGTTTTCCGAGGAAGATACTGGAGACGATCAACGGCGCCCAATCACTTCGGCCTCCACCCGGACGGCGTGATCGCCAGATCCGTCGCGTCGCGCGCTCTGTCGGCGGCTTGAATAGATCCCCATATGTGAAGAGCAGAGGCGACTAAGGAGATCTTCGATGCGCGCTGTTTCAAAGCCCGCCTGCCGGGTGTTTCGGCAGGACGATACCTACGACGGCAAGCAAGGACTTACCTATGCAAGCGGGATATCCGCCGAGACGGCAGGGGCCAAAGGCGTCTGCATGCATGTGCTCACGATGCAGCCCGGCGACCGCGCCAAGGCGCATTTTCATGAAAACCACGAAACAGCGATCTACATGATCAGCGGGGTCACCGAAATGTGGTATGGTGAGGAGCTGGAGCAGCATCTCGTCGTGAAGGAAGGTGAAATGCTCTATATCCCCGCCGGGGTCCCGCATCTTCCGATGAACACAAGCGACGCTCCGGCCACGGCCGTGCTCGCCCGAACCGATCCGAACGAGCAAGAAAGCGTTTCGCTCCGTCCAGATCTCGACGCGCTCTTCGAACAGCGCGGGATGCGTTGACGGACAAAGCGGCACGCTGATTGCTGTCATCTCGCCGAGAGAATGCGAGTTCCGGCGCGTAAGGGCGATCGAATGAGTGGATCAGAGAGCACGGTGATCGGCGTCGTCGTCGTCACATATGCAGCGCAAGAGGTCATACGGC
Source organism: uncultured Neomegalonema sp. (assembly GCA_937911325.1). Taxonomy (GTDB): domain Bacteria; phylum Pseudomonadota; class Alphaproteobacteria; order Rhodobacterales; family Rhodobacteraceae; genus CALDSD01. The sequence continues at coordinate 33,340 of CALDSD010000013.1, read as the reverse complement.
CTTGTCTCGATAGTCTTTTGCACTCCGAAGGCGCTGATCTGCGGGTCGTCGTTTGCGATAACGCCTCGCAAGACAAGACTGTGGAAACCGTTCGGAATTGGGCGAACGAGAACCAGCTGGCCCTTGCAGAATCCACAGCGGATGTCGGCGAAACGCCAAGGCTCGACCATTTGGCGCAAGTCACGCTCGTCAGCTCCGTCACGAACACGGGCTTCGCTGGTGGCGTGAACCTGGGGCTGCGAACGCTCTCGCAGTTTCCGGAGGTCGACCTGTTCTGGGTTCTTAACCCCGACGCCGTGGCGTTGCCCGGGGCGGCGTCCGCCTATGCGCAAAAGGCGAAAGACGTCGGCGAGTTCGGTCTCATGGGTGGACGCATCACCTTCCAGGACGCGCCCGACGTGATCCAGGCTGACGGGGGCGCGGTCAGCCGCTTGACCGGCGTGGCGAAGAGCATCAACGCAATGCGGCTCGCAAGCGAAACACCCCATCCGCCAGCGACAGATTTCGATTACATCATCGGCGCGAACATGGTCGCTTCTCGAGCCTTCCTCGATAGGGTCGGGCTCATGCAGGAGGACTATTTTCTGTACTACGAAGAGATCGATTGGGCGCTGCGGCGTGGAGACCTTCCAATCGTTTTCTGTGAAGGCGGCGAAGTCCGGCATATCGGCGGGGCGATAATCGGGTCCGGATCCATCGGCCGCAGGCCGACCGCGTTTGCGAACTACTTCAACTATCGGAACCGCTTGCGCTTTATCTGGCGCTTCAATCCATGGGCGCTTCCTGTCGCCTACGCCTACTCGCTCTTGAAAATTGGCAAGCTCGTTCTGCAGCGCGCTTGGCCAGAGGCCGCTGGAGCTTTCCGGGGCCTTCACCAACTGCCGCCATCGTCGGATATCAGGCGACGGCTCTCGCCCGAGGCCGCCGTATTGGCTTTCAGCACGCGCTCACATAATCGGCGCGCGGCTCAGAACGCGCCGTCATAGGCTTTTCGATCGATCTGACAGGCGAGGAGCGTAAAGGTTTCCCGCGCATACGCCTTTGGCAATTCGTCTTCGAGCTGCGCAGCCGAAGCGATGTCGACGCCGACGCCTCCCATCGCATCGGCCACGGCGGCGAAATCCGTCTTGTCGAAGTCGACGCCCAGATTGGCGCGTCCTGTCGCTCGCTGTTTCAGTTCGATCAGCGCCAGCGATCGATCGACCATCACCATCACCGCCAGCGGCATGCGCCAGTCCCGCAACGTGGACAGCTCACCCATGATCATCTCGAGACCCGCGTCTCCCATGACCGCGAGAACCGGGCGCTCCGGCGCGGCGAGCTTGTGGCCCATGGCGAGCGGCAGCGCCACGCCCATCGTGCAAAGCGCTGAGGACTGCAGCATCCCGCGCGCCCCGAAACAGGGCCACATCTGGCTCAGCAAGATGCGATGGGCGCCGCTATCGGCTGTGACCACCGTATCGCGAGGGCTTGACCGGCGAGCGGCGGCGAACGCCTGATGGGGTCCCCAGGTGTTCGGACCTTGAAACGCCGACTGCAGCGCGGCCCGAACCTGTGCCGGAGCGCGGTCGGGCCACGGACTGGCCGAGGGCTCCAAACCGTCGATCAAGGTCTCGAGACCCGCACGAACGTCGCCGACGAAACTCATCGCCGCCCCATGCATTCCGTGGCGGTTCGGAAGATGCGTGACCTCAATCGCGGTCGCGGGATCCCATGGGTCGCGCCACCCCGTGCGCATTTCGATCGGATCATACCCCGCCAGGATGACGCAGTCCGCCTGCTCGAGCAGCGGCAAAACGATCTTATCTGATTTTGGCGACAGCCCGTGCCCGCCCAGGGTGAGCTCGTGGTCTTCCGAAACCAGGCCCTTGGCCTTGTAAGTCGCCAAGAGCGGCGCGCCAAATCGCTCGCACAGCGCCTGCAGAACCGGGCCCGCCCCTTGGGCGACAGCTCCGACGCCTGCGATGACGATCGGTCGTTCGGACCGCGCCAGCATCTCCCGCGCGCGATCGAGCATGGGACCGGGCGCCGGCGCCATCGGCGCCTCCACAGGCACGCGGGCGCGCCGCGGCTCTGGATGCGGCTGATCAGCGAGATGGACCGGAATGTCGATATGAACCGGGCCCTGCGGCGCGGCCATCGCGATGGCAACCGCCTTGTCGATCACAACGTCCGCGGCGCCGTCCGCGATCGTGAAGCTCGCCTTGGTGATCGGACGCATCAAGGCGTTCTGATCGAACACCTGATGCGTGTAGGTCTGCGCCTCCGCCTCGCCGACGCATCCGGTCAGAACGATCAGCGGAACCTGGTCCTGCAGCGCGTTGACAACCGAGTTGACGCCGTTGGCCAGACCCGGACCGATCGTCGCCAACAAGACGCCCGGCGCGCCGGTCGCGTGATGGGTTCCCTCGGCCATGAAGCCGCCGGCGTTCTCGTGCTTGCACAGATAAAAGGCGACCCCCGCTTCATCGAGCGCCTGCATCATCGAAAGAACTTCGCCCCCGGGAATTCCGAAGGCGTGCCGGCACCCCGCCTCAGACAGTCGCTGGGCTATGATCCTTGTGGTCGTGAGCGGGCCGCTGGTGGCCATTCGGCGCAGTCCTTTCTGACATGGGTCCGTTCGACGACTTCTGATAGCCGTCCCGAGTCTGCGGCAACTTACGCCCAAGAACCGTGCTCGCAACCTGTGTGCGCAGGATTTGGGCGGTTCCGCCGCCAATCGTGAACATTCGCGCGTCGCGGACCATGCGCTCGATTGGCAGGTTGCGCGAATATCCGGCAGCGCCATGGATCTGAAGCGCGTCATTGGCGACTTTGATCGCCGTCTCGGCCGCGAACACCTTTGCGCGCGCGGCCATGGCCATATCCGGGAAGCCGCCGACAGGCGCGCTGCGCGCAGCCTTGTAGACAAGCGCCTGCGCCGCCTCCAGCCCAATCGACATGTCGGCGATCATCCACTGCACCCCCTGGAACTCCGAGATCGGTCGGCCGAACTGTTCGCGCGCGTTCGCATAGTCGACAGCATGCGCGTAAGCGCCCTCGCCGATCCCCAACGCCACCGTCGCCGCGCCGACGCGCTGTGCGTTATAGGCGGTCATGAGATCGGCGAAGCCGCGGCGAACGCCAGAGGGCGGGATCACCGCCATGCTCTTGTGGATTTCAAGATCCTGTAAAAGGACCTCCGTCTCGGGGATGCCGCGCAGCCCCATGGCCGGTTCGCGCGTGCTGATCACGAGCCCCTCGTCCTCGCCGCGAACCGCGATGAAGCCTGCGATTCCCTTGTCTTCGCCGTCCTCAAGGACGCGCGCGAATATCAGGTGAAGCTCAGAGACGCCGCCTCCCGTGATCCAGTGCTTCTTGCCATTGAGGACATACCTGTCGCCCTTGCGCACGGCCGTCGTCGTCATCTCGGTCGCCGCGCTGCCGGCGCCGGGTTCGGTAATGCAGATCGCCGGCTTGTCGCCCGCCAGAACATGCCGCGCGGCGCGCTTCTTCTGCGTCTCGTCGCCATACGCCATGATTGCGCCGAGCGCGCCCATATTGGCCTCGACGACGATCCGAGCCGTGACGCCGCAGACCTGCGCCATCTGCTCGACGACCATGACCGCGTCGAACAGGCTCAGCCCCGGCCCCCCATACTGCTTGGGGACGGTCATGCCCATGAAGCCCGCCTCGGTCAGCGCCCTCACATTGTCCCACGGGTACGCTTCCGTGCGATCGATCTCCGCCGCCCGGTGACGAAACACCGACTGCGCCAAGTCACGCGCTTTCGCCCGGCGCGCATGCTGTTCCTGCGTCAGATTTTCGGTGGTTGTCTCAAACATTCCGGGCCCTCCGCCGACGTCGCCCAGCGGGCGCTTCTTCCTCACGACTTCGTGAGCATAACTGAAAGAAAAACTGGAAAAAAATGATAAGATCGGACAATCATTGTAAGCAAATTTTACAATTAGAGCATCCGATGAACCTCCAACAGCTGCGCGCGATGGCCGCGATCGCCGACACCGGCTCTTTTTCGGCGGCGGGCCAGCGCTTGGGGCTCACCCACTCCGCGATCTCTCAGCAGGTCCGACACCTTGAGCAAGAGCTTGGCGTCGCGTTGGTCGACCGCAGCTTTAAACCGCCCACGCTGACCAATCTCGGCCGCGCGCTGGTCGATCGGGCCCGGATGATCCAGGCGCTGACGGAGGAGATCCGCCATTTGGGTCAGGAAGACGGGCTGGTGGGCTCGCTGACTTTGGGGGCCGTTCCGAGCGCGATGCTCGGCCGTTTGCCTCACGCGCTAGGCGCGCTCCGGCGAGCCCATCCTGGACTGCGATGCGAAATCCATGTCGCGCTGTCAGGAGAGCTGAGCGAGGAACTGCGATCTGGGCGCATCGACGCGGCGATCGCGACAGCGCCCCAGCATCCGATCGAGGGCCTTCTTTGGACTGAGATTGCACGAGAGCCGCTCGTTGTGATGGCGCCGGCGGACAGCGACGAAGAGAACGACCGCTCCCTGCTGGAGACGCACCCTTTCATCTGGTTCAGCCGGCGCACCTGGGCGGGGCAGCAGATTGAGCAACTGCTGATAGACCGGAACATCACAGTGCAGAGCATGGCCGAAGTCGATTCTCTTGAGGCGATCGCCGCTCTGGTCGAGCAAGGTCTTGGCGTCTCGATCACCCCGCGTCTCGACAGCGCGCTCGCGGCGCGCGCGCGCGTCAGAACCGTGCCCTTTGGGCAGCCTCAGGCGACAAGAAGTCTCGCTTTCTTCGAGCGCGCGAACATGCCGGAAAGAGCCGCCTGCGCCGAGCTTCTGAAACTGCTTCAGGCGGCCCATGAGCCGCCTGATTTCGTTCCCGATGATGAGAGACCTTAGTCTCGGTAGTTCAGGAGCGGGTTCGCAAAGCGCCGCTTCGTTGAGTACTTTCGCTTCGTCGTGACCTTCTTCTTCCCAACCACTTCGCAGCGCGCGTTCGGGAAGTTGCGTCCCGTGTCATACCGCTTGTCGTCGAGCCTGCGTTCGCAGCGATTGATGGCCGTGCGACAAGCGCTGCGCTGCTTCTTGGCGACGTCGCTCGCGAACGTTTTGCTCAAGGCGCGTCCGCGGCGGGTGAAAGCCTCGGCTTCGCAACGATATCTCACCTTCGTCGCTTTCGGGCGAACGTCGATCTTCACGCGACGAATGACTTCACACTGCGCGTACGGGTTGGTGCGGCGATTGATGCGATCTTCACACTTCCGCACGGCGACACGGCACGCTTTACGCTGCTTCCAGCGGGTTTCGGACGTCTTCGTGCCGCGGACTTTATCGCCATAAACAGTCTTCGCCTGCGCGACGCAGCGGGTTTTATGGTCCCGCGAAGACGCTTCTGCCGGGGCTGCGTTGAACAGGCCGAACCCCAGAGCACAGATTGTGGCGACGGCCGCCAGGCGCAGTTTCGGGGCCAGGGTCATGGAAGCGACGTTGGTCATTTGCAAGCTCCTTCGCTTTGTCTCGTCACGATCCCGAAGCGAAGACCCATTCGGTCTGGCTGTCGGAACATGTCAGCGACGGCGACGATCACCTGATTGGCGATGGCGCCTCCGCCGATGTCCAAGATCTAGGCCCACGAAACAAAATTTATGACCAGACCTGTGTTATTTGTTGTTTAGAAAGAAAGTTCTGAATCTAAATGCTTTCTATATGGGCTCCGATTAAATTTTGTGACTGCGACTACTAACTCTGGTTTCATCGAATACACGGAAACATCGAAACACCGGAGATCAAGATGTTCAAGAAGGGTATGAATAGCTGGGGTTGGACGAAGCGTCTCGCCATTGCGACCTTTCTGGCGATTGGTCTCACATCCGGCCCTGCGGCGGCTGCGTGCCAGAACGCCAGTTACTGCGCGCAACCCGGCGCCTGCCTGAAGACGTCCCAGGTGAGAGCGCAGGCGCAAGCGGCTTACGGATCGCAAGGATACTCGGTTTCCCGGGTCCGACTCGTTGGCAACGCGCCGACGTCGACATGCCTTTGGTTCCAGGTGCGCTTATCGCATCCGAAAAAGTCGGGTCGCGTCGTCTATTGGAACCTCAAGGGCGGCGAGGCTAGATAAGCTGACCGAACGCGCTCGCCGGCGACGCCGGGCGGAAGTTTAGACAGAGAAGGCAAAATGCGCGCTCTCATCGTTGAAGACGACCCTCGCTACGGCGCGCATCTCGAACGCCTGTTGGACCGCGCCGGCTTTGTCACCGATTGGGAGGCTGACGCCGAACTGGCGCTCGAGAAGGGGTATGATCCCGCCTACGCCATTATCTTCCTCGATCTGATGCTCAGCGCTCGCAATGGCGAGTATGAGCGTGCGGTCGATGGGTTTTCGCTGCTCCGTCGTTGGCGCAAGAAAGGCGTCTCGACGCCAGTGCTGGTTCTGACAGCGTCGCGGACGGATCTTGAAGACACCACGCAGTCATACGAGTGGGACGCCGACTACGAGATCAAGCGTCCCGGGGAAGAGTTTGACGCGTTGCTTCTCGCTTGGGCCCGGAGCCGCAGCGCGCGCGGGTCCAGCGCCGCGGCGGCGGCTCCCAAGATGGGTCAACACGGCCCCATGAGCGTCGATCTGGAGCTGCGGGAAGTGCGGCTCGACGGAAAGCCGATTGACCTCAGTCAGACCGAGTACAACGTTTTGATGTCTCTTCTGAAGAGCGAGGGAGCGTGGCTCTCAGTGGACGAGATCGCCAGCGGCGCCTTCGGACCGGGCTGCGAAAACCCGCACGCGCAGGTCTATGAGTACATCAAGCGGCTTCGTCAGAAGCTCGGCTTCAATGCAATCCGAAATCAACGCGGGCGAGGGTATCGTTTCGCGCTCGCGGACGGCGCGGAGACGGGCGACGGCGCCGCGAACAGACCGGCTGGCGACGACGGAAGATGACGGTCATGCAGCGGCTCCGGCAGCTTTTCGGCGACGCTCAGAACGCTGCGGCCGGACTGAAAACGCCTGGATTTTTGAGATCGGCGAGCCTCTCCGGCGAATTGACGCGCTGGAGCCTGCTTCTCCTGGCTGTCGGTCTCATCGCAGCGCTCGCCGTTGGCGAGCTCGCCAAGCGCTCATCCGCCCGCAGCTTCGCTGATTTCTCCATGATCGACTTTGTGCGCGAGGAGATCAAACCGGCCCTCGCGCTCTGCCAGGGCGACAACATGCGATGCCTGGCGGAAGTCGCTCAGAACGAAGGCGGCGGCGTGTGGGCCGTTGTCGACGCGACCGGAGAGCAGCGGCAATCCTTCACCTTCGCCGTCAGCGAGTTCGCCAACGGCACGCGCGGCTGCACTCAAGAGGCGCCGCGGACCGTCCGGTCGTTCGAGATCTTCACCTGCGAGAACATGGGCGATGGCGTCTCCTACCGCGTCGCGCGGCGAATGACCGCCGACGCCGAGGAACTGGTCGCGCTGGAGACCATCCTTTGGGAGCAACGCGTCGCTCGCGCCGCAGACCGGCTCGTGGGTTGGGGCAACCTGCGTTGGGCTCTGGGCGCGATGGCCGGCACTCTGATCGCTCTGCTGGCGTTGAACCTTGTTCTGACGCGCCGCCGCTTAAGCTGGCATTTCGAAGGTTTGCGCGCCGAGCTTGAAGCCTTCCGCGAAGGGCGCGCGGCGAAGATCGCAGGCGCCTACCCCACCGAGATCCAGACGCTTGTCGACAGCCTGAACCGGGCCTTGGAAAAGAACGCCGGCTTGGTGGAACGCCAAAAGCGCAATGTGAACAAGATGGCGCATGACCTGCGCCATCAGCTCGTGAACATCGACGTTGCGGCGCGCGAGACGCAGACGACCAGCGAAGACCCCGAACAGGAGGCTCTGCGCGGCGAACTCACGACGTTGAACCAGCTCGTCGAGCGATATTTGACGCTTGTGGACTGGGTCGGCCCGACCGAGGGCCAGAAAGAGGTCCAGATCCATGGCGCCTTGGAGACTGTTCGGAAGGTCTTCATGCGCCGGTTCCGAGCCCATGCGCCAGACACCTCTCTGGAGATCGAGATCGACTGTCCGGAGACCCTGACCGCGAAGATCCATCCCACTGACCTGAAGATCATCCTGAACAACTTGATGACCAACGCGCACAAATACGCTCGGACACGCGCACGGCTAAGCGCGAAACCTGCGGAGAATGGCGCGCTTTGGGTCTCGGTGGAAGATGACGGACCAGGCGTGCCGGCGGAGGACCGCGCCAAAATCCTGGACTGGGGGTCCCGGCTGGATGACAGGCTTCCCGGTTCCGGGTTTGGCCTGACGATCGTCGCCGAACAGGTGCGTGAACTCTACGGCGGCGACGTTCACCTCGGCGACTCGGCGCTTGGAGGATTGTCGGCGACGGTGAAGCTGCCGAAAGCGGTGAAGGCTTAAGCGACCCCCATGGATCGTTCCGCCCTCATTGATCAATCCGCGCTCATGGATCAATCCGCGTCGGTCTGCTCCGCGATCAATGCATCGAGATACCAGTCGAGAGCCGTGGAAACGACGTCGGCTGAGTCAAATCCCATCTCTGCCGACCATGACCGCAGTTTTGTCGATCTGTCCGCGTCGAGCAGCACGACAAGACGGTCGCCCGATACAAAGGCGCTTGTCTCAGGCGCGGCCAACGCCTTTGTCAGCTGATCCGTCTCTACCGGGGCGCGTCGCGGCGGCGCTTGTTTTGACTTGGCCTCGTCGAACTGCGCCAACAGCGCTTCCAGCTCTTCGAGATCGCTCATTCGAGCGTCGGCGTGATCCGCCGCGGGCGTTTCGGGAGGTGTTTCGTTTTCTTCGGCGTTGGTTTCAGCTTCGGCGGAGGCGGAGGCCGGATTGGCGACGGACGCTTGCGTTGCGGGCCCGCCGCGGGCGTCTGGGGCTGGCCCGGGGGCAGCGAGTTCGGCGTCTTCGCACTCGGTCAGCAACTGATCGAGCGACCCGGAGTGACTGCAGGTCGACGCCAGACCGATCGCCTCGAAATAAGGCTCGAGATCTTCGACGGTCCGCGCTCTGCGCGAGGGCGACATCGCCGCGTTTTTCGAAACACCCATGCCTGAATCCGCTTCTTCCTGACCTATGGATTTCTCCGTGCATGCAATAGCAGTCCGGTGTTAATCAGCTCTTACAAATCGATTGATTTGTTCATAATGGCCGATGCTCGGCGCGTATGCGCTCATAGGCCGTATTGAGCAACGCCAACCGTTCGGTCGCCATTCTCACCGCCTCCTCTGGAACGCCCCGGGCCATCATTCTGTCGGGATGTGTCTCGCGAACGTAGTTGCGCCACGCCTGTTTGATCTCCGACATCGGCGTGTCCCTCGTGACGCCAAGCAGCTTGTAAGGGTCCCCTCCCACCGACGGGTCATGGCGCGCGCGCAACCGGTCGAAGCACGATTCCGGGATTGAAAAAATGTTCGACACAGACGCCAGAAACTGAAGCTCGTTGGGATCGTAGACGCCGTCCGCGCCCGCAATCCGGAAAAGGCCGTCGAGAATGTCTTCCAGCGTCGCTTTGTCCTCGGACGAGTCGAACATCCCGCGGATCTTGTATGCATAGGTTTCAAAACCCGCCACGTCCGCACGCGCGAGATCAAAGACGCGCGCGGCGTTGCGCTCTTCATCAGGAGCAATGAAGAAAACCTCCTTGAATGCGTCCACCTCGTCGCGCGTGACGCGCCCGTCGGCCTTCGCCAGTTTGGCGCCGAGCGCGATCACGGCGACCGTGAAGGCGACCGTCTTCTCTGGCGGGGTCGCCGCAGTGAAAAGGTCCGCCAACGATCCGCTTTTGGCGAACCGATTGATGGCCTCGGTGATCTTGGTCCAGATCGACATGCGAGATGTTTAGCCGGTCTGATCGAGGTTGCGAAGAGGGCTGCGCGGCAGCGCCGCTCGTTCTTTCATCAGTACCATACGCCGGACCACCGCCACCCGGGCGCGCCGCGCACGACGCGTATCTGCGCCGGCAGGCGAACGGGTTCGGGGACCAGAAGATCCCGGGCGGCCGAGGCGTTCGGCGGAATCGCCTGCAATCGCGCCAATCGCTCGGGGGTCGGCGGATGCGTTCGCAGCAGCGACGGCTCTGGCATCCGGCGGCCAGGCAAAAGGATGTCCTCCCAATACGCCCCGCGACGCCGTTCGAGCTTGGCGAGGGCGCGCGCGAGCCCTTCCGGATCTCCCGTCAGCTCAGCGGCCGTGTGATCCGCGTCATACTCCCGCGCACGCGACAGAGCCAGCTGCAGCAGGCTCATCAACGTTGGCGCAAAGATCAACAGCAAGAGCGCGCCGATCGGAGGCCGGTCGGCCTCGATCATCGCCAGAAGCGGCCATAGCACCAGCAAGATCAGGCCGACATGGGAGACAAACGCGGTGAACCGGCTGATCACATCGGCCAAACCCATGATCCAAAGATCCCGATTGGCGATATGGCTGACCTCGTGCGCCAGAACGCCTGCGACTTCGCGGCGGTCGAGGATCCTGAGCAACCCGTCGGTGATCACAACGGCGGAAGAGCCGACCCGTCCGATCGCGAACGCGTTGACCAACCGGCTGGGGAGGTAATGCAGCTCCGGCGTCCGCGGCAACTCGGCCCGCTGCGTCAGTTCTTCGATCAGGCGCATCGCCTCAGGAGCCGTTTGCGCCGTCAGACGCTGAGTTCGATACATCGACAGCACCAGCTCTTTCGAACCCGCTGTCGAGACGATCAGCATCGCACCGACGCCGATGATCGCCCAGAAAACGCCGGGACCGCCCCAAATCAGGTAGACGGCGCCAGCTGCGACGGCGCCCATCCCGGCGATGATCAGGATGGAATGGACAATGTTCCGCAGACGGTGAGCGAGAGCTCGATCCATCGTCAAATCCTCGCTCTAGCTTCGCGCGGTCGACTTTACCTGTCCGCCGACGAGCCGTCAGCCGCTTCGAGCGCCCGTCGGCGCGCCAGAGCGCTGTCGCGATCCTCGACGTAGATCAATCCGACGATCTTGCGCATCAACGCATCTTCCGCCTCGTGGCGTTCTCCGTCCGACAACACGACGCGCCAGAGGCTTTCCACAAGTTCGACGCGTTCCTCATAGGTCATGGCGTTCTTCACCGCGGCGGTGAAGCGGTGCGAACCCACCGCGGCCGACTGCGCCGTCTCCGCTTCGACCCGAAGCTGCGCCGCCTCTGAAACGCTGGCGCCATAGGTTTCTGCAAGCACGCGGTCGATGGCCGCGCGTTCATCCGTGGTGTACTCGCCATCGCTGCGAGCGGCTTCGACCAAAAGGGCGGCGGCCGCAAGTTGAGCGGAGCGGCCGGGGTCGGGTTCAAACGCCGGCGAGCGGCCAATGAAGACGTCGAAAAACTTTCTGATCATCCACGACAGATAGTCCGGGTCGTAGACCCTTAAAAGGCCGCCAGGCTTTTGCGCTGGCGACGGGGCTTTGTCGCGGAGCGTTTTTTGAACCAACACCAGCGTCAGCCAGCGATCGAATTTCCTGCCGACCTCTGGCAACCGGCCAACCTCGTCAAAGCCAAGGCGCTTGTGAATCGCGAGGGACTCTGCGTTTTCCGACCCGATCCCACCGATCATCGCCTGCATCCCTGCCGACCGCGCGCGGCGCTCCAGAGCCTCGATGAGAGCCCGGCCAGCGCCGAGGCCTCTGGCGTCGCGCGCGACATAGACCGAGTGTTCGACCGTATGCCGATACCCCGGCCAGGAGCGAAACGCGCCGTAAGAGCCGTATCCAAGGGCCGAACCGTTTTCCGACTCGAGCACGATCACCGGAAATCCCTGAGCACGGCGTTCCTCGATCCAGGTCGCCATGTCGGCTTCCGACCTCGTCTGGTCCGTCCAGGTCGCCGTGGTCTCGACAATCTCCGGATTGAGAATCTCTGTGAGCCTCTCGGCGTCGGCCCCGGTCGCATCTCGGATTCGCGCCGACAGACCGCGCGGCGCCTTGCCTGGGATGTGATTGCGCCCCATGACTGTTCGATCCCCAAGTTGACGCGGTAGCCTAGCGCGTGTGTTTGGGAAATGAAAAGACGTTGGTTTTCAATCTCCGGAGCCCTTGCATGACCGCCGCCGAACAACCGAACGTGTGGGATTTCTGGATCGACCGCGGCGGCACGTTCACCGACGTCGCCGCGCGCGACCCCGAAGGCCGGGTGCTCAGCGCCAAATTGCTCTCAGAAAATCCAGAGCAATACGAGGATGCCGCGCTGCAGGGCATACGCGACTTCCTCGGGTTGGGACGCGCCGACCCCATCCCGTTGTCCCGGATCGGCGCGGTGAAGATGGGCACGACCGTGGCCACCAACGCGTTGTTGGAGCGCAAGGGCGCCAAGACGCTGCTGGTCACGACCCAGGGGCTCGGCGACCAGCTCCGGTTGGCCTATCAGAACCGCCCGGACGACCAGCTCTTCGCGCGCGACATTCGGTTGCCCGAGCAACTGTATTCACGCGTCATCGAAGCGCGCGAGCGTGTGAAGATCGATGGCGAAGTCGTTCAGGAACTTGATGAAAAGCACTTGCTGGAGGCGCTGTCAGAGGCGAAAGCCGATGGATTTGACGCGGTCGCCATCGTGTTTGTGCACGGCTACCGTTGGCCTGCGCACGAAAAACGCGCCGGAGATCTGGCCAAGGTCGCGGGCTTTGGGCAGATCTCCGTTTCGCACCGGGTCTCACCGCTGATGAAGATGGTCAGCCGGGGCGACACGACGACCGTCGACGCATATCTCTCGCCGATCCTGCGGCGCTACGTCGACAAAGTCGCCAGCGCCTTTGACGGCGATCCGACCGGCAAGCTGATGTTCATGATGAGCTCTGGCGGGTTGACGGACGCCCAGCTGTTCGAGGGCAAGGATGCGATCCTGTCTGGACCCGCGGGTGGTGTCGTCGGCGGCGCCAAAACGGCCGAGATCGCAGGCCTGCCGAAGGTTCTCGGCTTCGATATGGGCGGCACGTCCACGGACGTCTGGCGCTATGACGGGGCTTACGAGCGGGTGCTGAACACCGAAATCGCCGGCGTGCGCATGCGGGCGCCGATGATGAACATTCATACGGTGGCCGCCGGCGGCGGATCGATCCTGCAGTTTGACGGACAACGCATGCGGGTCGGCCCTGAAAGCGCGGGCGCCAATCCGGGCCCGGCCTGCTATGGTCGCGGCGGGCCCCTGGCGGTGACAGACGCCAACCTGCTCACCGGCAAACTGCGCCCGGAGTTCTTTCCAGCGATCTTCGGACCCAACGCGGATCAGCCGCTCGACGCCGCCGCGACGCGCGCGAGATTCGACGACCTCTCGGCCCAGATCGACAAGTCGCCCGAAGAGATCGCGGATGGATTTCTGAAGATCGCCAATGAGAACATGGCGGCGGCGATCAAGAAGATCTCGGTGCAACGCGGCTACGACGTCTCGGATTACGCGCTCAACGTCTTTGGCGGCGCCGGCGCGCAACACGCGTGCGCCGTCGCGGATGCATTGGGTGTGGGGACCTGTCTCGTGCATCCGATGGCCTCGCTACTCTCCGCTTACGGCATGGGCCTCGCCGATATCCGCGCCCAGCGCCAGCAATCGGTGGAAGAACAGCTCGGCGCGGAAAGCCTCCTGCGCGCGGCCGCGCTTCTCGATCAGCTCGGGGTCGAAACACTCAATGAAGTGGCCGATCAGCTGAAGACCAGCGGCGTCTATGAGGGCCCTTCGACCTCCGCGCCGGTTGAAACCAGCTACACGCTGCACCTGAAGATCAAGGGCACCGACACGGCGCTCGAAGTGCCTTATGGCACGCTCGCGGAACTGAAGACCGCCTTCGAGATCGCTCATCGCACGCGCTTTGGCTTCGTCGCCGGCGACCGGCCGCTGGTGATCGACGCCGTCTCGGTCGAGTCGGTCGGCCACGCCGCCGACATCTCCGAGGACACGCTTACAACCCAACGCCGCGAAGAGACCGAGGTTGAAACCGCCAGCGTCGACCGGTTCTTCTCGGACGGCGCATGGCGCGAAGCCCGCTTCGTCAAGCGCGAGGCGATGCGGCCCGGCGACACGCTTACAGGCCCCGCGGTTCTCGTCGAGCCGCATACTGCGATCATCGTCGAGGACGGTTGGCGCGCGCGGATAACGGCGCATGACCATGTGGTCCTGACCCGCGTGACGCCGCTGCCAGACCGCCGCGCGATCGGAACGAAGGCCGATCCGGCGATGCTCGAGGTGTTCAATTCGCTCTATATGTCGATCGCCGAGCAGATGGGCGCGGTGCTGGAAAACACGGCCGTGTCCGTCACGATCAAGGAGCGGCTCGATTTCTCATGCGCGGTGTTCGACGCGGAAGGCGACCTGATCGCCAACGCGCCGCATATGCCAGTGCATCTGGGCTCGATGAACGCCAGCGTGCGAACCGTGATCGCGCAGAACCCGCAGATGCAACCCGGCGACGTCTATGTTCTCAACGCGCCCTACAATGGCGGCACGCATCTGCCCGACGTCACAGTGGTGATGCCGGTCTGGAGCGCGGATCAGAGCCAGATCCTGTTCTACACCTCCGCCCGCGGCCACCACACGGACATCGGCGGCCTGACGCCGGGTTCCGCGCCGCCAGACAGCCGCGTCATCACCGACGAGGGCGTCTATATCGACAACTTCAAGCTGGTCGATCAGGGCCATTTCCGCGAGGCCGAGGCGCTGGCGTTGTTCCGCGGAGAGTATGACGGCCCGGGTGCGGCGTCCTGCCCTTACCCCGCGCGCAATCCCGAGGAAAACCTGGCTGATCTCAAGGCCCAGGTGGCCGCCTGCCAGAAAGGGGCCGACGAGCTTGGCAAGATGGTCGACCAGTTCGGCATCGAGGTCGTCAGCGCCTATATGCGCCATGTTCAGGACAATGCCGAAGAATGCGTGCGCCGCGCGATCGCGGCGCTGAAGGACACGGAGATCGTCTATCAGTCTGATCCGGGCTTCGATGGGGAGCCGCGACAGATCTGCGTGAAGATCACCGTCGACCACGCGTCTCGGTCGGCGAAGATCGATTTCAGCGGCACGAGCCCGCAGGTGCCGACGAACTACAACGCGCCTGAACCGGTGACCCGTGCGGCGGTTCTCTATGTCTTCCGATGCCTTGTCGACGATCGCATTCCGATGAACGAAGGCGTGATGAAGCCGCTCGAGGTGATCTTGCCCAAGGGCTGCATGCTCTCGCCCGAGTATCCTGCGGCCGTGATCGCCGGCAACACGGAGACCTCGCAACAAGTCACCAATGCCTTGTTCCTGGCGCTTGGCGTCATGGCCGGGGCCCAGGGCACGATGAACAACACCACCTGGGGCAACGCGAAGTACCAGTATTACGAGACGATCTGCGGCGGCGCCGGCGCCGGGCGGTTGAACGATGGAACCGGGCATCGCGGCATGTCGGCGGTGCACACCCATATGACCAACTCGCGCCTGACCGATCCGGAGGTGTTGGAGTTGCGCTTTCCGGTGTTGCTCGAAGAGTTCCGAATTCGCCAGGGCTCGGGCGGCGACGGCGAATTCCCTGGCGGCGACGGCGCGCTGCGTCGGATCAGGTTCCTGGAGGAAATGACCGTGGCCATCCTCTCGGGCCATCGTCGCACCCCGCCGCCCAGCTTGGATGGCGGCGAGCCGGGCGCCTTGGGGCGCACGCGCATTCTGCGCGCGGACGGCTCGGAGGAAGAGCTGCTGTCGGCGGACAAGCGCGAAGTGGGTCCAGGCGACGTCTATCTCATCGAGACCCCGGGCGGCGGCGGCTTCGGAGAAAGCTGACGTCACCTCACGCGGAGATCTCCCGCGTGAGGCCGCTGACCCGGATGCTCGATCCGGTCTCGGACCCGAATTCGACGCGGAGCCGGCTTGGAACGCCCATGTCAAAGCCTTGACGGATCTCGATCGGACCGCCGGTCGCGGTCCCTTGGCCCAGACCGTCCCAATCGAGATCGCGCAAAAGTCCGCCCAAAGCCGCCGCCGCCGCGGCCGTGGCGGGCTCATCGTAGCCGCCGCCCACCGCGCAGGGGTTGCGCGCATGGAACAACCGCGGGGCCTCAAAGTGGATCAGCGAGATCGTCGTGAGGTCGTTCTCCAACATCCGTTGTTTCATCGGTTCGAATTCATAGGCCATCGCCGCAAGTCGGGCGCGCGACGCCAAGGGGATCACTGCGTGATTGGCGCCGGCATGCGCAAGGCTGATCGGGAGCCTGGGGTCGATCTGAGCCGGCGTAAGGTCAAACGCGCCCATCAAGGCAAGCGCCAGCGGCGGCGACAAGGGCTTCGACCAAGTCGCGGGCGACTGCAAAACGGCGCCCCAACGCCCGGCGCCTTCCTCGATCGCCTCGACGGTGATCTCGGCTTCATTCAGGAGAAGTCGATAAACGCCGGCGCCAAAACGTCGCCCGAGTTCAGATCCCAATGCGATGGTCGCATGCCCGCAGAAGGGGACCTCGGTCTCTGGCGCGAAGTACCGGACGCGCCACGCGTCGCCCTGGGGCGCCAGGAACGCGGTCTCTGAGTACCCAACCGCCGCCGCCGTTCGCAGCATTGCGGCGGCGTCTTCCACCTCCTCCACAAACGCAACGCCGGCGGGGTTGCCCCCAAGATCGCCGTCGGCGAACGCCGCGACGCGGCTCACATCTTCGATCCGCATATCGTTCAGTCCCCATACCGTCATCTTGCTTTAGTCTGACGGCCCGAAAGCTGGCATTGAAATCAATTCGGCTTACCTGCGCCATCGCGAGCGGTGAACGATCGCTGCGCCAAACAGGAGCGAGAGACAGGAACAAGAGGCAGGAGCGAGAAGCATGCAAACCATTCTGATCACAGGCGCGAATCGAGGCATCGGCCTCGCAATGACCGAAGCCGCCGTCGCGCGAGGAGATCGAGTCATCGCCACAGCGCGCAAACCCGGCGAGGCGGAGAAACTGAATGCGCTGGCGAGCCTGACGGGCAAGATCGAGATCGAACCCCTCGACGTCGGCAGCGAAGCGTCTTGTGCGGCGTTGGCCAACCGCTTGGAGGGGCGCGGGATCGATCTCTTGGTCGCCAATGCGGGCCAGTTGAACGCCTATGGCAAGATCGACGACCCCGCCCACACCGAAGACGCGTGGCGAGACGTGCTGATGGTCAACGTCTTCGGGCCTTTCGCAACCGTGCGGGCGCTGCTGCCAATGATCGAGCGCGGCGCGGAGAAGAAAATTGCGATCGTGTCCTCGATCATGGCCTCGACAGAGCAAGCCCCTGGCGGCGCATACGCCTATCGAGCGTCAAAAGCCGCTGCGACGAACCTGGCGCGCAATCTCGCCGCGGACTTCGCAGAGAAAGGGATCGCCGTCGGCGCCTATCACCCGGGCTGGGTCCGCACTGACATGGGCGGCTCAAGCGCGGACATCGACGTCGCTGAAAGCGCCGCTGGATTGCTCAAGCGGTTCGACGCGCTGACGATGAGCACAACGGGTGTTTTCGAGGACTATCAGGGCGTCCCGATCCCCTATTGAGTGAGGACGCTATTCCAAAAGCCGGCGGGTCGCCTGAGCGACGACGGCCTCCTCGTCGCATTCGACAACGCAAACGGACGCGCCCGTCCACTCCAGGTGGGTCATGATCCCGTCACGGACGGGTCCGGCGTTTTCGCCAATACCGCCGGTGAAGGCGATGACGTCCACGCCGCCCATCGCCGCCAACGCCGATCCGGCCTGGCGGGCCGCCCAATAACAGTAATGCTCGATCGCAAAGCGAGCCGCCTCCGAATCCGAAGACAACAAAGCGCGCATGTCCGAAACGCCGCCTGAAAGCGCCCAGAGCCCGCTCTCTCGGGTCAGAATGCGCTCGGCTTCCTCAACGCCGCGTTCCGCCGCGATCTTCAGCGCCACGATCGGATCGATCGCGCCGCTGCGTGTGCCCATCACCAAACCGTCGACGGGCGAGTATCCCATCGAGGTCGCCACGCTCAAGCCGTTCCGAATGGCGCACAGGCTGGCGCCGTTGCCCAGATGCAGCGCGAGCACGCGTTCAGGAAGGGGTTTTCCCAGAATATCCGGCAGCTTCTCGACCAGCCCCTCATACGACAAACCGTGAAAGCCATAGCGCCGATATCCCGCGTCACGGAGATCCTTTGGAATGGCGAACGTCGTTGCGATTTCCGGCGCCGTTGCATGAAACGCCGTGTCGAAACAGCCAACCTGAGGCAGCGCCGGCGCGAGCTCTTCCAGCGCATGGATCGCGTTGACCGCAGGCGGGTTGTGCAGCGGCGCGAGCGACGAGTATCCGTCGATCCGTCGAACGGTCTCTGGATCGAGCCGCACCGGAGCGCTGAACTCGGATCCACCGTGGACGATCCGGTGACCAGCGCCGTCGATCTTGTGCGCTGGCGCACCCAGATCCGAATAGCGGTCCAGCGCCAAGGCGAGAGCGTGATGATGGTCGACGACCGAGAGCTTCTCCTCGCTCTTGTCCTCGCCGTCGATCACCTTGATCCGCGCAGCGCCGCTGATCTCCAGAACATCGATCTCAAAAAGACGCTTCGCGCCGTCGAACAGCGCGGTCTTCAAGCTCGACGAGCCTGCATTTACAACCAGGATACGACCCATCTTCACCTCCCCCAGCGATGATGCGCGGCAAGATACAGGTTCAGGCCTTGCGACGCGAGCGCCGCCCGCTTCACTGCGGTCGCATGTCCGCAGGATCGATGCCCGCCACGTGCACAGGCTTCTTCATCGCATCGCGCCGGAACGGTTCGCCGAGTTCCTGATTGAGGACCACCTCGATGAACGTCGTCACGTTCTCATCCATCTGCGCCTTGACCGCCGTCCGAAGCGCATCGGTGAGCTCGTCCATGCTGCGAACCTGCACGCCTTTCAGACCGCACGCATCCGCGACTTTCGCGTATTCAACGCCCAGATTGAGCTCGGTTCCGACGAAGTTGTCGTCAAACCAAAGGGTCGAGTTCCGCTTCTCCGCGCCCCATTGATAGTTGCGGAAGATGATCATCGTGATGGCCGGCCAATCCCCGCGACCGCAGGCTGTCATCTCGTTCATGGAAATGCCGAACGCGCCGTCCCCGGCGAACCCGATGGCGGGAACGTCCGGACGTCCAATCTTGGCGCCGAGTATCGACGGCAACCCATAGCCGCAGGGGCCGAACAGGCCCGGCGCCAGATATTTACGGCCCTTTTCAAAGGTCGGGTAGGCGTTGCCGATCGCGCAGTTGTTGCCGATGTCCGACGAGATCATTGCGTCTTCAGGCATGGCCGCCATGATCGCGCGCCACGCCATGCGCGGGCTCATCCGGTCCGGATGATCGTTGCGCGCGCGCTCGTTCCAGTTGGTGCCCGGATCGTCATCTTCGTGATCCATCGAGGACAGCTGCTGCAGCCACCTCGACTTTGTATCCGCGATCAACGCCTTGCGATCGTCGCGTCCCGCGTCGCCTGCGCCAGGGGAAAGCTGCTCGAGGATCTGTTCAGCGGTGGCTTTTGCGTCGGCCTGAATGCCCACCGTGACCTTCTTGGTCAGTCCGATACGGTCGGCGTTGATGTCCACCTGAATGATCTTCGCATCCTTCGGCCAATAGTCGATCCCATAGCCGGGCAGCGTCGAAAACGGATTGAGCCGCGTCCCAAGCGCGAGCACCACATCGGCCTTCGCGATCAGCTCCATCGCAGCCTTGGAGCCGTTGTAGCCGAGCGGCCCGACAGACAACGGATGGCTGCCGGGGAACGCGTCGTTGTGCTGGTAGTTGCAGCAGACCGGCGCTTCCAGGCGCTCCGCCAACTGACGGGATGCGTCGATCGCATCGCCAAGCACGACGCCGGCGCCGTTGAGAATGACCGGGAATTGCGCCTCGGACAGCAGTTTCGCCGCATCCGCGACCGAGCTGCGCCCTGGCTCCATCGGATCGAACCGGATCACCTGCGGCAGCTCGATATCGATCACCTGAGTCCAGAAATCGCGCGGCATGTTGATCTGCGCCGGCGCAGAGCCGCGGCGGGCTTTCTCGATCACGCGATTCAACACTTCCGCGACGCGGGAGGCGTCTCGAACTTCCTCCTGATAGCAGACGATGTCAGCGAAAAGGCGCATCTGCTCCATTTCCTGAAAGCCGCCCTGACCGATGGTCTTGTTTGCGGCCTGCGGCGTGACCAGCAGCAATGGCGTATGGTTCCAGTAGGCGGTCTTGATCGGCGTCACGAAGTTGGTGATGCCGGGTCCGTTCTGCGCGATGGCCATCGACATCTTGCCCGTAGCGCGCGTGTAGCCGTCGGCGCTCATGCCCGCGTTGCACTCGTGCGCGCAGTCCCAGAACTTGATGCCAGCTTTCGGGAACAGATCCGAAATTGGCATCATCGCCGATCCGATAATGCCGAAAGCGTGCTCGACGCCGTGCATCTGCAGCACTTTCACAAAGGCTTCTTCGGTCGTCATTTTCATTGCGCGCATCCTCCAGCCGTCCACATATGTGACGCGTGTCTTCCGTGAAAGATTCAGGTGTTTTTTTCACGGTAAGCAGAAAACGCCTGCTTTGGCGAGCGTTTCGGGACGCTTCATCAGCGTTTTTCGACAGGACGAGTCGCCACTAGCGCCTTTCGCTCCCCGTCAGACGCGCTAAGTAGCAAGGAGAGAGGAAAGCTTGCCGCGCATGCTGATCTGCGCGCCGCAAAGCTGGCGAGGGAAGATCCTATGAAAGACCATGCGCAAACCCCGAAGATGAAGTTCGGCGTCGGCCAGGCGATGCGCCGAAAGGAAGACGACCGGTTCCTCCGCGGGACGGGCCGATTTGTTGACGACATCACCCATGACGGGCAGCTTTACGCCGCGTTTTTGCGCTCGCCCTACGCGCACGCGATTGTCGGCGGCATCGACACGTCCGCCGCGAAATCAGCGCCTGGCGTTAAGGCCGTCTACACCTGTCAGGATGCGGACGCGCACGGCCTCGTCGACCTCGGCGACGTGTCCGGGCTGAAACAGGCGGACGGATCCGCCATCGCTCCGGTGGCGATGCCGCATCTGGCGCGCGGTCGCGTGCGCTTTGTCGGACAACCGATCGCGATGGTCGTCGCTGACAGCGTCGGGCAAGCGCGGGACGCGCTGGAGCTGATCGAAGTGGATTTCACCGACCTGCCCTCGGTCACGGTTCCGCAAACGGCTTTGGCGGATGACGCGCCGCTGCTCCACGACGACGCGCCCTCAAACCTCTCCTACACGTGGGAGATGGGCGAGCAGGCAGCGACAGATGCGGCTTTCGCCAACGCGGCGCATGTCGCCAAGCTCGCGTTGCAGAACCAACGGATCGTCGTCAGCGCGATGGAGCCGCGCGCGATCAATGCGCAGTACGATGCGAAGATCGACCGCTGGACGCTCCATATCGGCACGCAGGGTTCGCACTCGATGCGCGGCCGCGTCGCCGCCGGTCTGGGCCTCGCCGCGACAGAAGCCGCCAACAGAATACGGGTCATAACGCCCGATGTCGGCGGCGGCTTCGGAATGAAGCTGATGGTTCACCCCGAATATGCGGTTTGCGCGCTCGCCGCCAAGCTGCTGGATCGTCCGGTGAAATGGACGGCCGACCGCACGGAAAGCTTCTTGTCGGATGCGCAAGGCCGCGACGTCTTTGGAGAGATCGAAGGCGCGTTTGACGCGGACGGACGGCTGCTGGCGATCCGCTTTGACGGGCTCTCGAACCTCGGCGCCTATTACAGCATGGTCGGGGCGGCCATCCACACGATCTTCTCAGTCCCGCTGCTGGGCGCAATGTACCGGTGCCCGGTCGCCTTTGCGCGAACCCGCGGCGTCTTCACCAACACCACGCCCACCGACGCCTTCCGCGGCGCCGGTCGACCCGAAATGGTCTACTTTACCGAGCGATTGCTCGAAAAGGCTGCCTGGGATCTGGGCGTCAGCTCGGACGAGATCCGGCGTCGGAACCTGCTGACCGAACCCGAGATGCCATACGACACGTGGTCGAACGGGTCGCATTATGATAGCGGCGATTGCGTCCGAATGCTTGATACGGCGCTTGAGGCCGCCGACCACGCAAACACGCCGGCTCGGAAGGCTGAGGCCTCGAACCGCGGCAAGCTGCGCGGCGTCGGCGTCAGCTATTACATGGAGCGCACCGGCGGCGGTCCGGTCGAAAACGCTCGGATCCGCGTGAAAGCGAATGGCCGCATCGACGCCTGGATCGGCACGCAATCTACCGGCCAGGGCCACGAAACCGCCTGGGCGCAGCTTATTCACGAGAAGCTTGGGGTCGACCCGGCTGTCATCGATTTTCCGCAGGGAGACAGCGATCTTCTTGACGCCGGAGGCGGCACCGGCGGATCGCGTTCGGTGATCATGGCGCATCGCTGCTTCTTTCTCGCCGCCGATGACGTGATCGAGCAGGGCCGCCAAACCGCCAGCGAGAAACTCGAGGCGGCGATTGCGGATATCGAGTTCTCCGCTGTTGAAGGCGGCTTGTTCCGTGTGGCGGGCACCGATCGGACGCTCAGTCTGTTTGAGGCGGCGGCGGGCGCCGAGGACGCGCTGGGCGGCGAGGCCCTGCTGGGCGTGGGCGGCGTGAAGGATCGCGAGTCGACTTATCCCAACGGCGCGCATGTCGCTGAGGTTGAAATTGATCCGGACACCGGTTCGATCGAACTCGTGAAATACACGATCGCCGATGATTTCGGGCGGATCGTGAACCCGCTGATTGCAAGCGGCCAAGTCCATGGCGGGACAGCCCAGGGGATCGGACAGGCGCTCTTTGAGGGAACGGTTTACGCCCCCGAAAGCGGCCAACCGCTCACCGGATCGTACATGGATTACAACCTGCCTCGGGCCGACGGCTTTCCGTTCTTCGAGAACAGCTTTGTCGAAGACTATCCCGCGAAAACCAACCCTCTTGGCGTGAAGGGCTGCGGCGAGGCGGGCACTGTGGGCGGAACGCCGACAGTGATGCTCGCGATCTTGGACGCTCTGCGGGAACGCGGGGTCGAAGACATGCCGCTGCCCGCGACCCCGCAGCGGATCTGGGAGGCGCTGAACACCGCGCCCTAGTGAAAGTCGCGGCTTGGGAAAAGGCGCTTGGCCTGATCGCGCGGGTGCATCGCCCGGCCGCCGCTTGATTTGGGCGGTCCGGCCTGGCGTTCGGGCGCATCGATGTTTCGCTTAAGCCGCGCCTGCGGTCCCGCCTCTTTCGCGCCGCGCGGGTCGCCGCGCATCACCGGTCGGCGCACCTCGTCGGCATTGGCCAGCGCGTTGTCGAAATCAACATCCGACAAACGATCCAGCAGATGGCTGACATCCTCGATGACGTCGGCCACCACATGGATCACCGCGTGCTTGCCAAAGCCCTCACGCTGGATCTTGCCCGTCACCTTGAGCAGCCGCCCAGCGATCACGGCGCGCCGAAAGCGTTGGTAGACGTTCTGCCAGACCACCACGTTCGCAACGCCCGTCTCGTCCTCAAGCGTCAGAAAGATCACGCCCTTCGCCGACCCCGGCCGCTGGCGCACAATCACCAGCCCCGCGACACAGACCGTCGCCTTCTCAGGCGGATCTGCAAGCTGGACTGCGGTCAAGCAAGACGGGGGGCGCGGCCAATCTGACATCTTAGGAACATACCAAGAACAACCTGGTTTACAAGCGGCTTTTGATGAGCCAGCATCCGCAAAACAAAGAGGGTCGAATGACTGAGGGGCGATCGTACCGTTTCACCCATTTTCTTTGTCGCGAGCCTGCACGCTCCGTGACGGACGGGCTGCGCGAAGGCGGAGGTCCGAACCCTGATGCGGATCTCTTCGCCCGGCAGCACTCGGACTATGTCGCGGCCTTGCGCCAGTTGGGCGACGTCACGGTGCTACCGCCGCTCGACGCGTTTCCAGACTCGGTCTTCATCGAGGACGCCGCACTCTGCGCCGCCGGCTGCGCCATCCAGCTCCGGCCCGGCGCGCCAAGCCGCTTTGGCGAGGCCGCCGCGCTCCGCCCCGCGCTTGAAGACGCGGTCGGCGACGTCATCGACCTTCCAGGCGACGGCCGTGTCGACGGCGGCGACGTGCTATTGAGCGACAATGAAGCGTTCATCGGATTGTCCGCTCGCACCGACGAGGCCGGCTTTGACGCGCTCGCAAACGTGTTGAGCAACCTTGGCTACCGCGCCCGCCGGGTCGAGACGCCGCCGGAGATCCTGCATTTCAAGACAGATTGCGGACTGCTCGACAGCGAGACGATCTTCTCGACCAGAGCCCTCGCGGCGACCGGTTGCTTTGAAGGTTATCGCGTGATCGAAGCCCCCGCCGGCGAAGAAGCCGCGGCCAACCTCATTCGCGTGAATGATCTGGTCTTCGTCGCGGCGGGACATCCAAAAACATGCGATCTGCTGAGCACGCGAGGCTACGAGATCCGCGAGTTCGACATCAGCGAAGCGGCGAAGGTCGACGGCGGGCTGTCGTGCATGTCGCTGCGGTTTTCCGCCCGGACGACAGGTGTCGATTGAGGAAAAGCTCACTTGCCGACACGGACGGACAATCCGCCGGCCAAAGAAGGGCCAAGAGGCGAGTAAACGCATCAACCGCTCCCGGGTTTCGGCGGCGGTGGACGGCCTTCCGCATGGGCGCGGGCGGCGTCGCGGCGCCACGTGCTCTCGAGGCTCGCAGCGCCGATGAAATGCGCCAACCCAGCCGACCCTGACGGTTCTGTGAAAGCCTGGCCGGCGCGTCCTTCAGGGTGAGGTGAGCTTGGGGTCGCCTCCCCCGCCGGGGGAGTGCCAGGATGAGGGCCCGCATCCATCGGAGCTGGTCGCAGAGCGCAAGGCGTCAGCACATCCCGCAGCAGCGCCACTGGGTGCTGACGCAGCGTGAGCCGCACAGCGAGATAATCCTCGACCACCTCCTCGCCAGCCGTTATCGGCGCGAGCCCCGGGTCCGCCTCGACGATCCCTTCGCCTTCAAGCAGATCGGCGAACAGCGGCAAGGGCGCCGATCCCTTGATCCCTTTCGCCGCCCACAGCGCATCGCGGCGCGTCAGGCCTAGGCCCCGAAACGCATCGGCCTCGGCCAGTTTTTCAAGCGCCGCCGGCCGCACGCCGGCGCGGCGCCACACGTCCTCGACCGCCTGATAACCGTTGCCCCGGGCGCTCGCGATCCACACGGCGTCGTCTTCGCCAAACCCTTTCACTTGGCGAAAGCCCAACCGCAGCGCCAAACCGCCCCGCCCATCGGGCTCCAACGTGTTGTCCCAATAGCTCTCGTTCACGCAGACCGGCCGGACCTCGACATCATGCGCCCGCGCGTCTCGGACAAGCTGCGCCGGGGCATAGAACCCCATGGGTTGCGAATTGAGCAGCGCACAGGCGAAGACAGCCGGGTGATGCTTCTTCAGCCAGGCGGACGCGTAGACCAGTAACGCGAAACTCGCGGCATGGCTTTCGGGAAAGCCATATTCGCCAAACCCCTCGATCTTGCTGAAACACCGATCGGCGAAATCCTGATCATATCCGCGCGCAGTCATGCCGTCGACAAACCGCTCTCGGAAGGTGTGGATCGTGCCGGACTTCCGAAACGTCGCCAGCGCCCGCCGCAGACGATCGGCCTCGGACGGATCAAAGCCGGCGCCGACGATGGCGATCTGCATCGCCTGCTCCTGGAACAACGGCACGCCCAGGGTTTTGCCGAGCACGCCTTGCAGCTCCCCAGATGGAAAGGTCACCTCCTCCTTGCCCTGACGGCGGCGCAGATAGGGGTGCACCATGTCGCCCTGGATCGGACCGGGGCGCACGATGGCGACCTCGATCACCAGGTCGTAGAACTTCCGTGGCTTCATCCGCGGCAGAAAGTTCATCTGCGCCCGGCTCTCGACCTGAAAAACGCCGATCGAGTCCCCTTCGCACAGCATGTCGTAGACCGCAGGATCCTCGGGCGGCAGCGTCGCCAGCGTGTAGCGGGCCCCCAGATGCGTCTCGATCAGGTCGAAGGCTTTTCGGATGCAGGTCAGCATTCCCAGCGACAGAACATCGACCTTGAGAATGCCGAGCGCGTCGATGTCGTCCTTGTCCCATTCGATGACCGTGCGGTCCTCCATCGCGGCGTTTTCAATCGGGCAGAGCTCGTCCAGTCGGCCGCGGGTCATCACGAACCCGCCGACATGCTGCGACAGGTGCCTGGGAAAGCCGATGATCTCGCCGACCAGCCGCATCGTCTGACGCAACCGCCGGTCGGCTGGGTCGAGACCGATCTCCCGCAAGCGCTGCTCAGTGACGTCATTGTCGCCCCAGCCCCAGATCTGGCTGGCGATCGCCGACAGCGCGTCCTGGCTCAGCCCCATCGCCTTGCCGACCTCTCGGATCGCGGCGCGGTGCCGAAAATGGATGACCGTGGCGCAGAGCCCGGCGCGCTCGCGGCCGTATTTGGCGTAGATGTGCTGGATCACCTCTTCGCGGCGCTCGTGTTCGAAATCGACGTCGATGTCCGGCGGCTCGTTTCGCGCCTCCGACACGAACCGCTCAAACACCATCGAGGCGATCTCTGGCCCGATGGCCGTGATCCGCAGCGCATAGCACACGACGGAATTCGCCGCCGAGCCGCGGCCTTGCACCAGGATCTCCTGGCTTTCGGCGAAGGCCACGACATCGCGCACCGTCAGGAAGTACCGCGCGTAGTCGAGCTTCTTGATCAGCGCCAGCTCGCGCGCGCACATCGCCTGCACGCGATCGGGCGCGCCTTCTGGATAGCGCTGGGAGAGACCCTCCCAGGCGAGTTGCTCCAGACGCGTCTGCGGATCGACGGGGTCGCCGGTCTGCGGATCGACGGCCACCTCATCGGGATATTCATATTTCAGCTCATCCAGCGAAAAACGGCACCGCGCGGCGATCTCAACCGTGCGGGAGACCGCGTCGGGATAGGCGGCGAAAAGCTGGGCGATCTCAGCGCCGGATTTCAGCCGCCGCTCGGCGTTTGGCAACGCGCGGACGCCAAGCTGATCGACCGTGACGCCCTCGCGGATGCAGGTGAGCACATCCGCAACCCGACGACGCGCGGCCCGGTGCATCAGCACATCGGCGGTTGCGATCATCGGCGCGCCGGCGGCCGCCGCCAGTCGGGCGTAAGCGGCGATGCGTTCTGCGTCCCGGCCATCATAGGCGGGCCGAGCCGCAAGAAAGACCGCGCCCGGAAGCCGTCTGGCGACCCATCGGATATCGGGCTGCGCATCCGCGCCAAACGGATCAGGCGGCAGAGCGATCAGCACCATGCCTTCGGCCCAATCCATCAGATCGGCGCGCCTCAGCTGACAGCTTCCCTTCTCCGCCCGCCGCTTGCCCACCGTCAGCAGCCGACAAAGGCGCCCATAGGCGGCGCGGTCGGTCGGCAGAGCGATCCATTCGACCGGGCTGTCCTCGAGCACGACGCGCGCGGCGGTCAGAAAACGTCCGCTCCAGGGCGGCGCCTGCTCAGTTGAGGGACTGGAGGCCGTGACTGTCGTGCGGTCGGAGGCGTCGCGCTTCTCCCGCGGTCCGGAGACCGGTCCGGAGACTGGCACAGAGACTTGGGCGCGAGCACGCACATCGGCATTTGTGACGCCGGGTTTCTCCCGCACAGCCGCTTCAGCGCGTCTGTTGAGATCTCGCGCCGCCACATGCGCGCGCACAACGCCCGCCAACGTGTTGCGGTCGGCGATGGCGATGGCCTCCAACCCCAACTCGGCGGCGCGCGCGACCATCTCCTCCGGATGCGAAGCGCCGGTGAGGAACGTGAAGTTCGAGGTGACCACCAGTTCGGCGAAAGGCGTCGAGGAAGAGGGCATGTGTCGCCAAATTAATGTTCGCTTATTGTTCTATTTATCACCTTTCAGTAGGGTTTCCAGAGATCATTCTCGTCATAGGCTTGCTGCGCCCAAGCGACGCAACAAGCTTATTCCAACATCATCAGGCCGCTCTGATCGGCTTACTGCTGCGCCTTGGCCGCCAGCTCGGCCAGCTCTTCGGTGGTCACAAAACCATCCGCGTTTCCGTCAGCGCGGCCGAACGCGACGTCATATTTTCCGAAACGCTTCACCATCTTCGCCCTGCCAAGACTGTCATCGGCGTTCAGATCGATGAGCGTCGAGAATTCGTTGAAGTTCAGCGCGCCGTCCGCGTTGGCGTCTGCCTGCAGGAAGTTCTCGGCCGCCAACGCCCGCCGCTCCTCATTTGCGTAAGCGTCGCCAGCCCCCGCGAAAGACGCCGCGAGAACGCCCGCAACCGCGGCGAAAGTGAGAATGGATTTCATGGTGTGTCCCCTGTTCGACTGCTACGAGCACGCACAGAACATGCGCGGTCGGGACCGGATATGCGCAGGCGCCTGTAACCTGAGCATGTCGCCTGTGAAACAGCGCGTCTCGGTTTGTAATGCGCGTGTAACGCCACCAAGCGGCTGGTAACACCGCCGTCAGTTTTCACAGGCGATCGCCTGAAGAGACGAGAAGGAGTTCACCTTGCGATTTGTGATCCCGACATCGCCCGCTCCAACTCTGCCGGTGCTCGGCACGGACGCACGGTTCCCCATACGTCGGGTCTACTGCATCGGACGCAACTACGCCGCGCATTCGATCGAGATGGGCGGCAACCCAGATCGCGAGACGCCTTTCTTCTTTCAGAAGAACCCCGACAACCTGGACCCGTCCGGCGTCTTCCCCTATCCCGCCAAATCCTCGGACGTGCACCACGAGGTGGAGATGGTCGTCGCTCTGAAATCCGGCGGCGTCGGCATCCCGGCGGCTCAGGCTTTGGATCACGTCTTCGGCTACGCCGTCGGGCTCGACATGACGCGACGAGATCTCCAGTCGCAAGCCAAGGAAACCCGCCGCCCCTGGGAAATCGGCAAAGCGTTTGAACGCTCGGCGCCGTGCGGCCCCATCGTTCCCGCGGAACAGATCGGGCGCCCTGACCGAGGGCTCATCCAATTGAAAATCAACGGAGAAGCGCGTCAGACTGGCGATCTCGACCAAATGATCTGGAAGGTGCCGGAAATGATCGCTTACCTCTCGGACTACTTTGAGCTCGCGGCAGGCGACGTGATCATGTCAGGCACGCCCGCAGGCGTCGGCCCCGTGCATCGGGGCGACGTCATGGAAGCGGTCATTGAAGGCGTCGGCGACTTGCGCGTCGCCGTTGTCTAAGTCCACCGCCAGCGCGTGCGGCGACAGCTCGGAGGACCGCCAAATGCCCATCTTGCTCGGCGCGATCGCCGACGACTTCACAGGCGCCACGGATCTCGCGAATACGCTTCGTAAAGAGGGGATGACGACCGTGCAGGTGATCGGCGTCCCCGACGACAGCGTCGCCGAGCCAGTGGCGGAAGCAGACGCCGTCGTCGTCGCGCTCAAGTCCCGAACGGCAGCAACCGACATCGCCGTCGCGGAGTCGCTCGCCGCGTTAGACTGGCTGCGCGCGCACGGGGCCGAGCAGATCGTCTTCAAGTATTGCTCGACATTTGATTCCACCGCCAATGGCAACATCGGACCTGTCGCGGACGCGCTCATGGATGCGTTGGGGGCCGATATCGCCATCGTTTGTCCGGCCTTCCCCGAGAACGGACGCACAATCTATCAAGGGCATCTTTTCGTCGGGTCTCAGCTGCTGTCAGACTCGCCAATGAAGGATCATCCCCTGACGCCGATGCGCGACGCGAACTTGCTCCGGCTGATGGATCAGCAATCGGCGCGGGGCGTCGGTCTCGCGCCTTTGTCGGCCGTGCGGAGGGGCGACGGAGCGCTCGCAGAAGCGTTTGAAGCGAACAGATCCGCCGGCGCCAGTTATGTCGTGGTCGACGCTTTGGAGGACGCCGATTTGCGAACCATTGGCGCAGCTTGCTCCGAGCACCGCCTCATCACCGGGGGCTCTGGGATCGCACTGGGTCTGCCGCAGAACTTCAGAAATTCAGGGAGATTGGCTGCGGCCGGCGCAGTCGCCGCGCCCGCCGTCGATGGCGCGGACGTCGTTCTCGCAGGCAGCTGCAGCGAGGCGACGCGCGCGCAGATCGCTTGGGCGGCGGAAAACTGGCCGACACGCAAGCTTGACGCGGATCAGATCGCCGCCGGCTCCCCGGTCGTGGAGGAGGCGATGTCCTGGGCGGACCCCTATCTGGGGGCGACGCCAGTTCTCATCTACAGCTCCTCTGATCCGGATGAAGTCGCCGCCGTGCAGTCCCGCTACGGCAGAGATCGGGCAGGGGAGATGATCGAGACGGCGATGGGCGAGATCGCCTGCCGACTGATCGCCAATGGCGCACGCCGCATGATCGTCGCCGGCGGAGAAACATCCGGCGCAGTCGTGTCAGCCCTCGGCGTAAAAGCCCTGAAAATCGGTCCCGAGATCGAACCCGGCGTCCCCTGGACCGAGACGCTTTCGGAGCCGCCAATCGCCCTCGCCCTTAAGTCGGGGAACTTCGGCGGTCCAAACTTCTTTGGCAAAGCACTGGAGATGCTGCGATGAGCGACAGCAGCGATCGCGAGCGCATCGCGCGACTTGGAAAGTCGATGTTCGATCGTGGTTTGACCTTTGGGTCGACCGGCAACATCAGCCTGCGCACGGAGGATGGTTGGCTGATGACCCCGACCGGGTCGTCGTTGGGAGATCTGGATCCGGCGCAGATCTCCAAACTCGACTCTGACGGCCGGCACGTCGCCGGCGATGCGCCGACCAAAGAGGCGTTTCTGCACGTGACCATGTACGAGCAGCGCCCCAATTGCCGGGCGGTGGTTCACTTGCACTCGACGCATTCCGTCGCGGTCAGTTGCCTCCACGATATCGATCCAACGAACGCCCTGCCGCCTCTCACGCCTTATTACGTGATGCGCATCGGCGAGCTGCCCGTCATCCCCTACTTCGCGCCCGGCGACCCAAATCTGGCGGAAGCGTTACGAGAGACGGCTCTGAAACACCATGCGGTGCTTCTGGCCAATCATGGACCCGTCGTTTCCGGCGTTTCTCTCGAAGACGCCGTCTACGCCTCGGAAGAACTGGAGGAAACAGCGAAGCTGTTCTTGATGACGCGCGGCCTCAAAACCCGAGCATTGACGCCCGATCAGGTGGCGGAGTTGCGCGCCCGCTTCCCGATCAAAGCCTGAGGCGCGCAATATGTACGTCGTTACGGTCGAGTTTCTGATCCGCGCGGAACATCTCGAGGCGTTTCGCGCACGCGTGCGTCAACAGGCTGCGGACTCGCTTCGGCTCGAAGAAGCGTGCAGCCGCTTCGATGTCTGCGTCGATCCCGATGCCGAGAACCGAGTCTTCCTTTACGAGGTCTATGACACGCGGGAAGCGTTCGAGCTTCACTTGGCCTCCCCTCATTTCAAGGCCTTCGACGCCGAGGTTGCGGAATGGGTGATCGAGAAACGCGTGCAGAGCTTTCAGCGGCTCGCACCTTGAGCGTTTGGTTTTTTACGCAAGTTTCCAAACAAAGCCGCTGCGCCCAAAAGACGGATAGCGCTCTCGCACGAGAGGGTCGTGCCCGGGGATGACGCGCGCGGCGTCTCCGGCGAGTTCCACGATCCGCGAAAACCCAGCCAGCATCTCCTCACGGTCGACGACGATCGGAAAGAGTTTCCGGGAATGGAAGTTCTCGTAGTAGTGGGCGGCGTCCGAAGCGAGGCAGATCGGACCGCTCGACGTCATGACCAAGACGGACTGCAGTCCTTTCGAGTGACCGCCGATTTGATGAACCGTGACGCCAGGCGCAATCTCGCCGTCACCTTTATAAAAGGTGACGCGACCCGCAAAAATATGGCGCACCATATGGCAGACATGCTCGGCCGTGTACGGGGCTCGGAGAGATGGGTCGCACATGCACGGCCCTGTGGCGAAGGACAGCTCAGTCGCCTGGACGTGAAACCGCGCATTCGGGTAACGCGTCAGTCCTCCGGCATGATCGTAATGGAGATGCGAAATAATGACTGTGTCGATCTCCTCGGCCGACACCCCGAGCGCATTCAGCGCTGTCGCCGGATCACGCAGGATCGGTCGTCCTCGCCGCAAACCTTCAGTCTCATCATATCCGGTGTCGACAAGAATTTTCCGCTCGCCACTGTCGAGCAGCCAAACGAAGTAATCCATGCCATGCGGCGCGGCGGGATGATCATCTTCGAGAAAACTGTCGGCGCGCGTACGACTGTTTCGCTCCGCATACTTCAAGGCGTAGATGGACCAAAGCGTGCTCATATGCGCGATGTTTCCGTCAAAAACAGACAGTTGGCGATGCTTTGCTTCAGTGTACTGTAGAGCTGTCATCTAGGCGAGGCGCCCGATTGCGAATAAGATGCACGACATGACCGCTGAAGCTTTGGACCGCGATGATCTCGCCGTCATCGTGATCGGACTTGGGTACTTCAGTCAGTTCCATCTCGACGCATGGTCGGAGCTTCCCGGCGTCAGCCTCGCCGGAGTTTGCGATCGGGACCTAGAGCGTCTCGACACGGTGCGGCGACGCTACTCGGTTCCCGGCGCCGACGATGCGAAATCACTCTTGGAGCAAACACAGCCCGACATTGTCGACGTCATCGCGCCGCCCAGCGCGCATGCGAGCTTGATCGCCGAGTGCTTGGCCGAGGGGAGAACAGTGATCTGCCAAAAACCCTTCTGCACGTCCTATGAAGAGGCTGCGAAGGTTGTTCAACAGGCCAAGGCATCCGGTACGAGACTGGTCGTTCATGAGAACTTCCGTTTCCAGCCTTGGCACCGCGCGATCAAAGCGTTTCTCGAGGCGGGGCGTCTGGGCGAGATCTATCAGGCCGTGTTTCGGCTGCGCCCAGGCGATGGTCGCGGGCCCGACGCCTATCTGGCGCGGCAGCCGTCATTTCAGAGCATGCACCGGTTTCTGGTGAACGAGACCGGTGTCCACTTCATCGACCTGTTTCGCTGGCTTTTCGGAGAAATCGACACTGTTTACGCCGATCTTCGCCAGCTCAACCCCGCCCTCGCCGGAGAGGACGCGGGAACCGTGCTCTTCACCCATCGATCCGGGACGCGATCGCTTCTCGACGGCAATCGACTGTCAGACCATCGCGCGACGGACCTCCGCCGCACCATGGGCGAGTTCTGCATCGAAGGCGAGAATGGCGCGCTCACGCTCGATGGCGACAGCAGGCTTACGTTCCGCGCCTTCGGCGCCCGGGACGAACAGATCGTTCGCGCGCCCTCTTCAGATGATGAAAAGAGCTTCGGCGGGGGATGCGTTGGCGCGCTCATCGCCCATGTCGTGGAGGCGCTGCGCGACGGGCGCGAGCCAGAAAACCTGGCGTCAGACTATCTGCGCAACATCCAGATCGTAGATGCGACCTATGAGGCTACCCAAGAAAGGCGGCGCATAGCAATCACGTGATTGGTTTGGGTTTGTATTTTGGTTGCGGGGGCAGGATTTGAACCTGCGGCCTTCAGGTTATGAGCCTGACGAG
>CALDSD010000012.1 GCA_937911325.1 uncultured Neomegalonema sp. | reverse complement strand
AGCGGTGGACGGTCTCGAACGTAGTCAGGCGAGGCATAATTGCAGATCTCAATGCTTCCTAGTTTACGCGCTTTGTAGCTACTGGCGTTGAGGTCCGTCATGCGACCGCGAATGGCCACGTCGTATTGCGACCCTTCCAGATTTACATTTTTGTCAGACATGTGAAGCGTCAGCTGGACCTTAGGATAGGCGCGCGCGAAACCAGCGTAAAGATCTGCATAAGGGCGTTCTGAACTGGAAGCGTTGGCGGTAATTGTGAGCGTGCCAACAGGTTGTTCGACCCGCCGGTTGATCGCGGCAAGACCTTCTTGTGCCGCTAACGTCATGCGTTGGCTGGCAGCAAGCAAATCTCGACCGGCATCGGTCAGCGACATGCGTCGGGTCGAGCGATAAAGAAGCGGCAAGCCAAGCTGGTCTTCCAGCTGGGTAATGTGGTGACTGATCACCGACGGAGAGAGGTTCAGCTTGCAAGCAGCGCCCCGAAAGGAACCTAACTCAGCGACCGATTGAAAAATCGCCATCGCGCGTAGTTGATCGATCATTGTACGATCCTATCGAATTATAAAGCGAATAATGCCTATCTTATCCCACAGTAGGTTTTGCGCAATCCTTGCTTCAGTCGCAAGTACGCGACGCTTCAGACAGAAAAAGGAAGGAAGATCATGACCCTGATGGTTTCAATCGCACGCATCTCTCACAAACCAGACGCTACAGAACTTCAAGCATTCCACGCCGAACATGACGCGCTGTTGGGCAGATACGCCGGACCTGCCAAAATCTTGGATGATCCAAATGATCCAAACCAAATCGCCGTTTTGGTAGATGTGCACGACCTCGAAGGTCTGCGCAAAGCAACGCGCACGGCGGAAGGGGACGCGATGATGCGAAAATACGGTTTCCTTGAACAGCTCTCATACTTCCTTGAGACCGAAGGGACACAGAGATGAAGCTCCTGAGACGTCTATTCTGTCGGAAGGATCAAGTTCCTAGTCGTCAGACATCGAAGCTAGAAAATGACGATGCCGTCCGCGCATGCCCACTACATCAACGGTATTCTCATTATTCCGGGCGTCCGCATTTTTGGTGCTAGTCGACGCAAGCGACACAGGCAGAGCGTCGCCGTTTCCGAATAAGAGGAGGCGGTGGCGATGTAAAAACAGCAGACATTCATACGAAGAACAACATCCAGCACTTTGGGCTCGTTGCGGTCTTTCGCTTCACCGCAGGATGCGCCAAAACTCAACCGTTTATGTCACCGGCGGAAAGGACCGTTTGTGCGCGGGTTGAATGTGGGCTCTCGCAGAGAACGCCGACTTCCAAAACATGGTGGAGAATGTGAGCGTGGTCACATCCAGCAGTTAGCATGGGAAGGAATTTATTATTGGAATATCTTGCTCTTATTGCAGCAATCCTGCTAGTTGATCTGCTGGCGTTGGTTAGTCCCGGTCCAAACTTTGTCCTCGTCAGCTCAGCCGCAGTTTCTCAATCACGCAAACACGCGATCTGGACAGCTTGCGGTATCGCCACTGGCTCTTTTGCGTGGGCAGCTGCAGCGGCACTGGGGATTGTTTCTGTTTTCGAAGTCTTCCCGCTCCTTGGCCTTTTCTTGAAGGTAGTGGGTGCCGCTTACCTCCTCTACCTCGGAGCTAAGCTGCTGCGATCAAATGGGTTTCAACCGAAGGAGCGCCGAGACCAAAATGCTCCCGGTGAGGCAGCAGGCTACTGGCGCGGTTTCCTGGTCAACATGACCAATCCAAAGTCGGCTGCCTACTACGCCAGTGTGTTTGCCGCGTTTCTCACGCCTGAGATGCCGACTTGGGTACTTATCCTACTGGTCAGCGCAATCGCTCTGATGTCTTTGGCATGGCACGTGTTGCTGGCAGTCGGCTTTTCTGCAGCCGCCATCCGAGCGAGGTATATCTCGGTTTCTAAGTGGGTTGACCGGCTGTGCGGTGCGTTTTTGGTTCTTCTGGGTCTCCACTTGGCATTGGATACTCGCTAGGCACCACGAGAATGGTGCACAAACCAGCGTTTTTGCACGATGTTTCAGTTCCGAGCCTCGCTGCACTTACCTAGCGGGCCCTACCGCCTTCCCAGCCGCCCAAGCCTTGCCAACTGAGCCAGCATCTGCGCGCCAGTCCCCGTCGAGGCACTAGCCGGGCTCACCGGTGTATTCTCATTCACCCCCCGCCGCTGCGGCATCTGCTGAACGCCAAAGAACTGCCTTGCTCTCAAGGCCGCATACTCGGCGCCTGTCGCCCCACCGATCAGATATCGGTTGTAGGCCTGCTGACTGCCACCAAGCGCGCGCCCAAAGCTGTAGGCCCCGCCGAGCCCACCCGACAGGGCGGGCATCATGAAGTTCCCGGAGATCGCCCGTACAATGAACGGCGTCGCGATGATGAAACCTTTGGCCATGAGAACCATCATGAAGAATGGAATGAGTGCACCAATGTTGGACGCTCCCTCGGGATCCCCCAGTTCTCCGATGAGCGCGCTCGAAACACCCGTGATCGTCGCGAAGACGCCAGCCACAACGATCGGATAGATCGCAAAGGACACCAGTGCCGAGAGCCAACGCGCAAAGTAATCCTTGGTCACCTCGAAGAGTGTCAGGAAGATCATCACCGGAGCAATGCCGATGAGCAGCGCGATCATGAGCCGCGAGGCGACGAGGATAAAGGCCGCGAGGCCACCCAAGATCGACAAAAGCAGAACTCCAAGAACATCGAGAAGAGCCCCGGCCATCCAATTGAGCTCAGAACCCGCTGCGTTGAGATAGTCTCCGAGTTCCGAAATCAGTCGGTCGAACTCCTCGGCAAACGTCCCCGATGGACCAGGCGTCCCACCACCCACAGACGCCACAAGTGATCCGGCAATACTGTCGATGCCATTTAGGATGGCTGAAGAGAGTGCATTGAATTGCACCCAGTTGGTCGCAAATATTCCGATCAATCCGACCTTCACAGCTAGCCAGAAGGCCGTTCGTCCGTCCATCGCGCGATACTGGTAGATCATGTTGATGCAGACGAGCGCGAACACAAGCGTGGCCCCAAGTGCGAGTATCGTCCCGACTGTTGCCGCCACCGCGCCAAATTGCGTCTCACCGGCGCTGTCGAGATAGCTCTGGGAGGTTTCGACGAAATAGGTGACGACGCTCATGGGTTTGGCTCACCAGTTTCCGACAGCTTCGCAGATTGCCATCGCTGCGGCACGAGCAGCGCGCGCACGGCGATTGTAGTCGTCAGACGCTTCAAGCATCTCCCACCGTTCTGTATCGGCGAGCTCTTCGAAGAACACGGTCTCAGCGGCGTTCCAAGACGGGAAGCGCGTTTGACAATCGCAGTTACCTTCCTCGACGATGCGCTCGAGGTTTTGCGCGCGGTAGATGTCTTGCAC
>CALDSD010000011.1 GCA_937911325.1 uncultured Neomegalonema sp. | reverse complement strand
GCAGAACGGGGTTTCCCTAGATCTCCAGACCCGAGAGCTTTGCAATCCCAATCGCGTTCTCGCCTGCCGCCGCATAAAGCAGGTAATCGACGCCGTCCTCGCAAAAGAAGCACGGATCGCGAAGCGCGTTCATCGGGTCCACGCAGACGCCAGGTCGCGACGGCTCGATCGGCAACTCGGCGCCTTCCCATGCCGTCTCCGGGCGCAAGAGCTCCTGCGATCCTTCGATGCTCCAGTCGCTCCAGTCTTGGGACAGATCGATCCAGCCAAGGTAGATCCGTTCTGGCGCATCGCCGATCACCGTCCAAGCGACCCAAAGACGACGACCCCGCTGCAGAACCGCCAGATGACGGGTTCTGGCGGGTAAACCCGGGGGCCGTCGCCCCTGCTCAAACGGCGTGACGCCATCGCGAGACCGCCAAAGGGCGCCGCCGACCGAGAACGCGTAGCACCATCCTCCACAGCGCCAGACGCGAAAGTAGGAGGCGCCAAGAAAGGGGCGCGAAACGTCAAAGCGCAGCCCGTCAGCGCTCACAGCCAAACAGGTCGCTTGCTGGGGCTCGGTCCAAGGGTTTGGGTCGGAGACGCCGTGAAGATACATGCGGATCTCCCGAGTGTCCTCGTGCACATGGACGTCGGGCGACGCGAGGTGCTCGTAGAACATCGGCGCATCGGAGATGTCGAGGACGCCGGGCGCATGGATGCTCCAGGGCCCCTCGATATGATCGGAATACGCAAGCCGGATGTAGGAGCCCAGGTGATGCGCGAAATAGAGATGGTAGCGGCCCAAGGCTCCGCTCAGCCAATTTGGGCACCTGATCACGGAAGGCCCGTTCACATTGGCCCCCATCCGCCTCTCCGCGAAAGGGCGAACGATCGGGTTTTGAGGCAACCGCGTTGCAGAGACAGTCTGTGGGCGCGCATCCGAGCTCATACGCGAAGACGCTGGCACAAGACCCGGACGTTTGCGAGGGCCGGCGATGAGGGTTTAACCTCGCCCGAGATGTCAGGGGGCGAACTTGCATGTCGTTTGCAGGACCCGAAGCGGCGAGACGGAGACGTGACGCAAGCCTCGTTTCGCCGCTATGGTCCTTCTGACCAATGCGCGTTGCGCGCATGAGAGCGTTGACGGAGCATTTGAATGATCCGCGGTGTTTCGTTCGGAAAACAGGCTCTCGTCTCGCTCGTGATCATTTTACTGGCGGCGGGGCTCTGGAGCGCGCGCGGCGCCATTTCCAGCGCGCTCGGCGTATCGCCGGATCAAACCACCGAGGTCGCTAAGAGCCAGAGCCCGGCGATCCGCGTCGTCACCGCGAACGTGGCTCTGGCCGACGACGATCTGTACCTTGAAGCGTTGGGAACCGGGCGCGCGCAGCGATCCGTCTCCCTACGCGGGGAAAGCGAAGGCAAGATCGTCGAAATGGCTCTCGCGGCCGGCGCGCGGTTCGCCGCCGGAGAAGTCTTGTTGCGTCTGGACGACGTCGATGAACGGCTCGAGGTCGCGCTGGCCGAAGCGCGCTTGGAACAGGCCGACCGCAGTCTGGGGCGCGCGGAGCAGCTCGAGGACAGAGGTTTCACAGCTCAAGCGAACCTCGACAATGCGCGCACGGCGGCCAGGATCGCGCGCCTCGAACTTGAGCGCGCCCGGCAGACGCTGAAAGATCGCAGTCTACGCGCCCCGTTCGACGGCGTCGCGTCGATCCCGGAAGTCGAAGTCGGCGACTGGATCGACAGCGACGACGTGGTCGCGACATTCGACGACCGCAGCGTGCTGCTGATCGAGTTCGAAGCGCCGGAGCTGCTGTTGCCGCGGATCCGCCTTGAGATGCCGGTCGCTGTCGTGAACCCCGCGGCTCCGGGATTGGAGATCACAGGCGCGGTCGCCGCGATCGACTCTCGCGTCGACGCTGTGAGCCGCTCCGCCCGAATTCGCATCGCCGCGCCGAACCCGGACGACAGGCTCCGACCCGGGGCCTCGTTTGAGGTCCGCCTGAACCTGGAAGGCGCGCGCTACCCCAGCGTCCCGGAACTAGCGCTGCAATTCTCACGCGAGGGGCTTTACGTCTGGCGAGCGGTCGACGGGAAAGCTGATCGCGTCGCCGTCCGGCTGATCCGGCGGCGAACCGAGGGCGTTCTGGTCGAAGGGGACCTCAACGCGGGCGATCTGGTTGTGGTCGAAGGCGCCAAACGTCTTACGCAAGGGCGCGCGCTTCAGGCGGTCGCTGACCCGGCGGCGAGGCGATAATGAGCCGCCCCGCACAAGCTTCGCAATCCGAACCAGGACCGCACTCCACCGGCGGTCTGGCCGGCCTGAGCGTTCGTCGCCCCTATCTTTCCGCGGTGATGAGCCTCTTGATCGTCACCGCCGGCCTTGCGGCGCTTCTGGGGCTCGAGATCCGAGAACTGCCGAACATCGACGAACCGGTCGTCGCCGTCCGCGCGAACTATCCGGGCGCCTCTCCCACCACGGTCGACGCCGAAGTGACGTCGATCGTCGAAGGCGCCGTCGCGCGGGTCGAAGGCGTGCAATCCGTCCGGTCCTCGTCCGAAGAGGGGAACTTTCGCCTCTTTGCCGAGTTCCGCGCCGACCGAGATCTGAACGAAGCCGCAAGCGACGTACGCGAGGCGGTGAACCGCATCGAGCGCAAGCTGCCAGACGGCGTCGAGGATCTTGTCGTGATCAAGTCGGACGCCGACGCCAGTCCGGTCGTTCGCATCGCGCTGTGGAGCGAGACGGATCCAATCGAAACGCTCTCTCGTCAGGCGCGCGAAGAGTTCATTCCCGAAATCATGGCGATCGAAGGCATCGCCGACGTCAATCTGTCGGGGGAGCGTCCCCGCGTGCTGAGGGTTGAAGTCGATCCCAAGCGGCTGGCGGCGTACGGTCTGTCCATCGGAGACGTGTCCTCGGTGATCTCGGCGGCGCAGTTCGATGCTCCTGTCGGCAGCTTTGAGGCCAACGAGCTGGAAGTTCTGGTGAGAGCCGACGCGACCGTCTCCGATCCGGTGAAGATCGAGCAGCTGATGGTTCGCGACCCTGTCAGGCTCGGCGACGTCGCGGCGATCTACTTTGCGCCGCAGACCGCGACCAGCATCGCTCGGTTGAATGGGCGCGAGATGGTGAGCCTGAACGTCGTGCGACAGGCGAAGTCGAACAGCGTTCGCATCTCCGACGGCGTGAAGGCGGCGATGCAACGACTTGAACAGCAGCATCCTGATCTGAGATATGAGATCACCAGCGACGCGGCGCTGTTCGTGCGGGGCGCGATCACCGAAGTCGTTTCAGCGCTGGCGATGTCCTTCGTCATTGTGGTCCTGGTGATCTGGCTTTTCACCGGCCGGGTTGCTGCGACGTTCCCTCCCGCGCTTGCGATCCCGGTTTCGCTTGTTGGCGCGCTCGCGGCGATCTGGCTGCTCGGGTTTTCGATCAACCTCGTCACGCTGCTCGCGCTTGTTTTGGCCACAGGTCTGGTGGTCGACGACGCCATTGTCGTGACGGAGAACATCCAGAGAAGGCGGAACGCCGGCGAGGGGCCGCGCGCCGCGGCGGTCTTGGGCGCCCGCCAGGTGTTTTTCGCTGTTATCGCGACGACCCTGACCCTGGTGGCCGTGTTCTTGCCGATCTCTTTCCTGCCCAGCGCGGCGGGACGGCTTTTCACCGAGTTTGGCTTCGTCCTCGCAATCGCGGTGGCGCTGTCGTCGTTTGTCGCGCTCTCTCTGGTCCCGACCGTCGCTTCGCTCACCCCGGGTTTGCGCCAAGCCGACGGCCCCGGACCGGTTGCCCGCATCTTGGGGAACGCTTACGCGCGGCTGCTGCGGCCTGTGCTGGCCGCTCCCCTGGTGGCGTTGGTCGTGGCCGGAGGCGTCGCCAGCTCCGCCGCATTGATCTACGGCCAGATCGGAGAGGAGCTCATTCCGGCCGAGGACCGAGGCCAGGTGACTGTGCGGATGCAGGGGCCCGACGGCGTGGGTCTCGACCACACCGATCGACAAGTCGAAGTCGTCGAGAGCATGTTCGCCCCATGGGTCGAGGCAGGCGTCGTCGAGAGCGTTTCTTCGATAACGGGCCGATACGACCTCAATCGCGGGTATGTGGGCGCGCGACTTGTCGACTGGAGGGCGCGCGACATCACGCAAAGCGAAATCGAAGCGCATCTCGATGAGGAGCTTTCGACGTTGGTCGGAACCCAACCACGGTTCAGCCGAGGGAACAGCCTGAGGCTCAGAGGCGGGTCCGGCGGCAGCGTCAGGGTCGCTCTGACCGGCGCTTCCTATCCGCAAATCGCGGAAGCGGCGTTCGAGTTCGCCGATCGACTGGAAGCGATCGAAGGGCTCTCTCGCATCCGGGTCGATTATCAGGCGACGCAGCCGCAGCTGTCGATCGGCATTGACCGGGCGCGCGCCTCTGACCTCGGCGTATCGATGGATGAGCTTTCATCGACCTTGCGGGCGCTCGTGGATGAAGACGAACTGCTCGAACTGACGATCGAGGACGAAGCGGTTCCGGTTGTCCTGCAATCGTCAGCCGGCGCCATTCGGGATCCGATCGACCTGATGAACCTCTACGTGCGAAGCCGCGACGGCGGCCTCGTGCAGATGTCGCAATTGGTGACCTTCGAAGAACAGGGCGTCTCGGCCGAGCTGGACCGACATGGACAGCGGCGCGCGGTTGGGATCAACGCGGCCCTGTCGCCGGACATCTCGCTGCGCGAGGCGATGGACATCGTGCGCAGCGTCGGCCAGCAGACCTTGCCGGACGGCATCGGAATTCTGTTCTTGGGACAAGCCGCGGTCCTTGAGGAGACCTCGGCCGAGATGACGGTCACATTCGCAATCGCGTTGATTGTCGTTTTCCTGGTCCTTGTCGCCCAGTTTGAAAGCGTGACCAGCGCGCTTGTGGTGATGACGACGGCGCCATTTGGGATCTGCGCGGCGGTTTATGCGCTGTGGCTGACGGGAACGACAGTCAATATCTATAGCCAGATCGGCGTGCTTCTGCTGATTGGGATCATGGCGAAGAACGGGATATTGCTGGTCGAGTACGCCGACCAATTGCGCGATCAAGGCGCCAAGGTGATTGATGCGGCATACGCCGCCGCCCGCGCGCGTCTTAGACCGATCGCAATGACCCTCGCCTCCACCGTCTTGGCGGGATTGCCCTTGATCCTCAGCGAAGGTCCGGGGGCTGAGGCCCGCGCTGCAATCGGCTGGGTCGTCTTCGGCGGGCTGGGTCTGGCTGCGGCTTTCACGCTCTTTCTTACCCCGGCGGCCTACGCCCTGATCGCTCCATTGTCGCGTCCGCGCGTCGCCGGCGCGCAAGAGCTCGAAGCAGAACTCGCGGGGACGACGCAGCCTAACGCCAGGTGAGCGAGCGGCGAGATCCGGCGGAGCATGCGCGCTGGCGCCCGATTGTTGGAATTGGCAGCCCCGAGCATTCTCAGCCCGCCGTCGCGGCGGTCGAGGTCTCGCTCGCAGGCTCTGACCGCGGCTGCTTCCGCTCTCGGTCCTTGAACGGCCCCTCTTTCAGCTTTTCGATCAGCGCTGAGCGGGCGGCGTCTCGGCCCGCGAGAACGATCAGCCACAAATGCTCGCCGCTGTTCCAATGCGCGGCTTCCAACACAAAGCGCTCTTCCTTTGCTCGCGCACGCTCGAGCGCCGCATCGACTTCGCTGGAAACACTCGCCCACACCGCGGCGGCGACAGGGACCGTTCGGTCATCGTCTTTCGCGACATTGGCTCGGAGAACCGAGTGCTTCCCAGACCGCAAACCACTCGTGATCAAGCTCTGCGCCGCGCCAAGGGGCATAGAGCGATAAGCCGGATCCTGGGACAAAACCAAAATAATCTCACCCAGTCTCGCCAATAACAGCGTCGGCTCGGACTTGCTCCGCTCGTCCTCCGTCGCCGCGACGTCGGGCGTGGGCTCCGCCGCAGGCGGCTCGAGAGGGGCCGGTGGAGACAGCGCATCAACTGCCTGCGCAACGGCTTGTTCAGGACCGGTTGCGACAGGCTCTGTCGTCTGTTCGTTCGGTTTCTCACTCGCTCCGGCAGTTTGTTTTGATCGACGCCACACGGTTTCAGCTCCTCAAAGGTTCAGCTGTTCGGGCAGTTCAAGCGTCGGAACGTAGGGCCAACTTGCCTATCGCCAGCTGCAAAATGGATGCATCCCATTCTAGCGCAGCCATGTGCAGAAGAGTCAATGCGCCAAGGCGCTTCGCGCGACGCCGCCGAAATGGCCCGTCGGCTCCGCCCTCCCCAAAACGAAGGCGCCAGTGCGTGTCCGCCGCGCACTTCGTCCGACGAGATCCGTCAAACTGCGCCATGTTGGAGCGATCCGCGAAGATCGGCCGGCGCGCAGAAACGGCGGCGCGTCACACTTTCCAGAAAACGAAACCGCCCCAAAGGACCCCGAGAACAAGCGCGCCCCAAAGCGGAGTGCCCATCACCCCGAGCCAACCGAGAAAAATGAAAGCCGAGCCAATGCAGGTGATGAAAAGCCGGTCGCCGCGGGTCGTGTCGAGACCCAATACGCCCCGCCGGGGCGCGCCGCCCGGATTGCGATACTCAAGGAATCCCATGAAGGCGATGCTGCCGAAGATCACGACAAAGAAAAGCGCGGTCTGCCAGGTCCAGGCCAT
Source organism: uncultured Neomegalonema sp. (assembly GCA_937911325.1). Lineage (GTDB taxonomy): Bacteria > Pseudomonadota > Alphaproteobacteria > Rhodobacterales > Rhodobacteraceae > CALDSD01. The sequence continues at coordinate 34,293 of CALDSD010000011.1, read as the reverse complement.
CCATTCGAGTCCCATGAACAGCCTCCCTTAAACCCGTCCGAGGGCGAAGCCCTTGGCGATGTAGTTGCGCACGAAGTAGATCACGCTCGCGCCCGGGATGATCGTCAGACAACCGGCCGCCGCCAACAGTCCCAGCTCGTAGCCCGAAGTCGACGCCGTCCGCGTCATCGTCGCGGCGATCGGCTTGGCCTCGACAGCGGTCAGGGTCTTTGCGAGCAGAAGCTCGACCCAGGAGAACATGAAACAGAAGAACGCCGCGACGCCGACGCCGGATCCGATGTTCGGCAAGAAGATCCGAGTGAAGAAGCGCGGGAAAGAGTATCCGTCGACATAGGCGGTCTCGTCGAGTTCCTTCGGCACGCCGCGCATGAAGCCTTCCAGGATCCACACCGCCAGCGGAATGTTGAACAGACAATGCGCCAACGCGACCGCGAGATGCGTGTCGAAGAGATTGACGGCGGAATAGAGCTGAAAGAAGGGCAATGCGAACACGGCCGGCGGCGCCATCCGGTTTGTCAGCAGCCAGAAGAACAGATGCTTGTCGCCAAGGAACCGATAACGCGAGAACGCATACGCCGCAGGCAGCGCCACTGCGACCGACAACACCGTATTGATCGTGACGTAGATCAGCGAGTTGATATAGCCCCAGTACCAGGTCGGATCCGTCAGGATCGTGACGTAGTTCTCCGTCGTGAACTCCTGAGGAAAGAGGCTGAACCCCCCGAGGATCTCATTCGTCGTTTTGAACGACATGCTGATCAGCCAGTAGATCGGCAGCATCAGGAAGATGATGTAAATCGTCGGGACGAGCCAGGCGTAACGTCTCATTGACCGCCCCCCTAGTTTTGATCGTGGCGGGTCATCAGGGTGTAGAACACCCAGGAGACCAGCAGCGTGATAACGAAGTAGATCAGGGACATCGCGGCCGCGGGGCCGAGGTCGAACTGCCCGAGCGCGATCTTCACCAGATCGATCGAAAGGAAAGTCGTCGCGTTGCCGGGGCCGCCCCCGGTCAGCACCGACACCTCGGTGTGGATCATGAAGCTGTCCATGAACCGCAGCAGGATCGCGATGGTCAGCACCCGTTGCATCTTCGGCAGCTGAATGTGACGGAACACGGCCCAAGGGCTCGCCCCGTCGATCTTCGCCGCCTGGTAGTAGGCGTCGGGGATCGCGATCAGGCCGGCATAGGCGAGCAGAACCACCAGCGAAGTCCAGTGCCAGACATCCATCAAGATGACGGTGATCCAGGCGGAGACCGGTTGCTGGGTGTAGTTGTAGTCAAACCCCAGGCTGTTGAGCGTATATCCCAGAAGACCAATGTCCGGCAGGGCGAAGATGTTCCACATCGCGCCGACGACGTTCCAGGGTATGAGAAGCGGAAGCGCCATCAAAACCAGACAGACCGGCACCCAGGGCCCTTTCTTCGGCATTGTCAGGGCAATCGCGACGCCGAGAGGTATCTCGATCAAGAGAATGATCGTCGTGAAGAGCAACTGTCGCCCGAGTGCGGCATGGAACCGCTCCGAGTTCAAGACGTCCTGGAACCAGCCGACGCCGTGCCAGAAGAACTGGTTGTTCCCGAAAGTCTCCTGGACCGAATAGTTGACGACGGTCATCAACGGCACGAGCGCGTTGAACGCCACGAGGACGACCACCGGGACGACAAACCACCAGGCGCGCTGATACTCGGTTTTTCCGCCCATCGCTCAGACCTCCTGATTGTCCGAGACCAGCCACCCGTCGGCATACAAACGCGTGCGCGTGGGATCGAAGGTCAAACGCGTTTCACCTTCGGGAATGTCCGCCCCCTCCGGCGCGAGCGCGTATACCCGCATGTCGGCGGCCCGGGTCTCGACGACCCGGTACCGCCCTGCATCGGCGACCCGGACGACGGTCGCAGGCACGCCGTCGGTCTGGGAGAAACGGACGAACTCCGGGCGCACGCCGATCTCGAGTCGACCGGCGCCGTTCGGCCTTCCGGTCCCGTCTGCAAGGGTCACCTGCGACCCTGCGAAAAACGCGCCGCCGTCACGCAATTCGCAAGGCAGCACGTTCATGCCTGGCGACCCGATGAAATGGCCGACAAAGGTGTGAGCGGGGCGCTCGAACAGCTCGACCGGCGTACCGATCTGAACGACTTCGCCTTCCTGCATCACCACGACCTCGTCAGCGAATGTCAGCGCCTCGGTCTGATCATGGGTGACGTAGATCATCGTCACCTTCACTTTCTGATGCAGCTCTTTGAGCTTGGAGCGCAGCTTCCATTTCAGGTGCGGATCGATCACCGTCAGCGGCTCGTCGAACATGATGACATTGACGTCCTCACGCACGAGCCCGCGCCCCATCGAGATCTTCTGCTTTCCATCGGCCGACAGCCCCGCCGCGCGCGCCTGGAGCATGTCGGACAACTCCAGCATCTCGGCGATCTCGCGGACGCGCGCATCGACTTTCGCGTTGGCGACGCCGCGGTTGCGCAAAGGGAAAGCGAGATTGTCGTAGACGGTCATCGTGTCGTAGACGACAGGGAACTGGAAAACCTGGGCGATCTCGCGTTGATCCGGCGCGACGTCGGTGACGTCTTCGCCGTCGAACAGGATCTGCCCTTCGCTCGGCCGGATGAGACCCGAGATGATGTTGAGCAGGGTCGACTTTCCGCAGCCCGATGGACCGAGCAACGCATAAGCGCCGCCATCCCGCCATTGCAGATCCACGCGCTTCAGCGCCCAATCCGCATCACCTTTCGGCTCGGCCATGTAGCTGTGCCGCAGGTCCTTTAGATGAATGTTGGCCATCGCGCGTCCTTCCCAGTCGCCTAGTCGCCAAGCCGCGCGCCGGACGCGTCGAAGTAGAGACAGCGAGACACGTCGACAAAGAAGTCGTGGCGCTCGCCAACTTGGTAGGGATGAACGCCGTGGCTTTGGCTCACCCAGGTGTAGCCTCCGTCCGCGGTTTCGAAGTCGAAATGCGCGACAGATTCCGAACCGGAAAGCTCGGTGACCAGGACGCGGCCATCAACGCGTATCTGGTCGCCAGTCGCATTGGAGGGAGACACGAAATTCGGTCTCACGCCCATCAGATAGGAACCGTCGGGTTGAGCGGCGATCGGGCCGTCGGCCGGCCAACTCGCCTTTTGGCCAAGGCGGATTGCGCCGTCACGTTTCTCGACCTGCGCGGTGTTCATGGGCGGGTCCGAGAAGATCTCGGCGGTTCGGATGTCCCGAGGGCGGCGGTAGATCTCGGCGGTTGGACCAAACTGAGTGACCCGACCTTCGCGCATCGTCGCGGTATGTCCGCCGAGCAGCAGGGCTTCGGCCGGCTCAGACGTCGCGTAGACCACAGCGGCGCCGCGATCGCCGAGCAGCTTTGGCAGCTCGTCGCGAAGTTCTTCACGCAGCTTGTAGTCCAGGTTCGCAAGGGGTTCGTCGAGCAGCACGATCGCCGCATCCTTCACCAAGGCGCGCGCAAGCGCCGTACGCTGCTGCTGCCCTCCCGATAGTTCGGAAGGCGCGCGGCCAAGCATCGGCGTCAGTCTCAAGAGCTCGGCCGTTTCCCCCACGCGGCGGTTGATCTCGGACCGGCTCATCCGCGCGACGCGCAAGGGCGAGGCGATGTTCTCAAAAACGCTCATATGCGGGTAGTTCACAAAGAACTGGTGCACGAGGCTGATGTTGCGTTTCTGAGGGGACACCCCGGTGACGTCGCGCCCGTTCAGCCAGATCTCTCCGGAAGTGACCTGCTCGAGGCCAGCCATCATCTTGATCAGCGTCGTCTTGCCGGCGCGGGTCTCGCCGAGAAGAACGTTGAAGCCGCTGTCCGCCAGCTCCAAGTCCGTCTCATAGATATGCATCTCGGCGCCGACGCGCTTCACGACGCCTTTCAGTTCCAGTGTCATCTGGCGGATCCCGACTGTGCGGCTGCCCGAGGGCGTCGCGAACTGTGTCTCGCGTTCGGTTCGAAGAAGACAGGTCGGCGCGACGCCGACCTGTCCCAGGGGCGACTAGTTCTGCGCCCAGCGTTTGATCAGCTCGTCATAGGCGATGGTCTTGCCCTGCGGCTTCTCGTTGTCGAGCTTGGCCTTCGGACCATCGGCGCGGCCGAGCCATTCCGAGGGATCCTTTTCCTCGTTCAGACGCGGGCCGCAACCGCCGTAGACATTGGCGCCCTCGTCGGCGCGCTGCATGCGAGCCATCGTGACGTCCATCTCTTCGGCGAGACGATCCATCGCTTCCTGCGGCGTGAAGGCGCCGGAGTTGACGTCGCCGATCTGCTGCCACCAGATCTGCGCCAGCTTCGGATAGTCCGGCACGTTGACGCCAGTCGGCGACCAGCGCACCCGGTCCGGCGAGCGGTAGAACTCGATCAGACCACCGAGCTTTGGCGCACGCTCCGTAAAGCTCTCATGGTTCACGGTGCTGTCGCGGATGAAGGTCAGACCAACATGGCTTTTCTGCACGTCGACGGTCTTCGATACGACGAACTGCGCATAGAGCCAGGCCGCTTTGCGGCGATCGACCGGGGTCGACTCGAACAGCGTCCAAGAACCGGCGTCCTGGTAACCGACCTTCTGGCCTTCCTGCCAGTACGGTCCGTGCGGAGACGGCGCCATCCGCCACAGCGGGTTGCCCTCGTCGTCGACGGTGTTGTTGCCGTCCTCTTTCGGAGCGACCATCGACGCGGTGAAGGCGGTGTACCAGAAGATCTGCTGGGCGACATTGCCTTGGCTCAGAGCCGGCAACGACTGGTAGAAGTCGTAGCTCGCCGCTCCCGGAGGCGCATATTGGCGCAGCCACTCGTCCCATTTGCGGATCGCGTAGACCGCAGCCGGTCCGTTCGCTTCCCCTCCGCGGCTGACGCTGGCGCCCGCCGGGTTGCACGAGCCCGGCTCCATGCGGATGCCCCACTCGTCGATCGGAACGCCGTTCGGCTCGCCAACCGATCCGGCGCCGGCCATCGCCAACCAGGCGTCGGTCATGCGCCAGCCAAGGTCGGGCGCGCGCTTGCCGTAATCCATGTGGCCGTAGACACGAACGCCATCGATTTCCTTCACGTGGTTCGTGAAGAAATCGGCGATGTCCTCGTAGGCGGACCAGTTCACCGGCACGCCGAGGTCGTAGCCGTATTTCTCCTTGAACTGCGCTTGGAGATCTTCGCGGTCGAACCAGTCTTTGCGGAACCAGTAGAGGTTCGCGAATTGCTGATCTGGAAGCTGATAAAGCTTGCCGTCCGGACCCGTCGTGAAGGACTTGCCGATGAAGTCGTCGACATCAAGACCCGGGTTGGTGACCTCGGCGCCTTCGCCAGCCATCCAGTCCGACAGGTTCACGGCGAGCTGCAGGCGCGCATGGGTGCCGATCAGGTCGGAGTCGTTGATATACGCGTCATAGAGGTTCCGCCCCGTCTGCATTTGCGTCTGGACGGCCTGAACCACTTCGCCCTCGCCGAGGAGCTGATGGTTCACCTTGATGCCGGTGATCTCTTCAAAGGCCTTCGTGAGCGTTTCGCTCTCGTATGTGTGCGTCGGGATCGTCTCCGACAGCACGTTGATCTCCATCCCGGCGAACGGCTCCGCCGCATTTATGAACCACTGCATCTCTTCGAGCTGCTGATCTTTAGTCAGCGCAGATCTTTGGAACTCGCTGTCGATCCATTTTTCGGCCGCAGCCATGTCCGCCGCAGCTGGCGCCGTCGTGCCGATTAAGGCCGCGACCGCCACTGCGCACTGTAGGTGAACGCGCATTCAGTCCTCCCATTGATTGTTTTCTGAGCGGGCGCAATTAGGTTCATTTGAAAACAATTTGACTGTCAATGGAAAATTTAGAACGCTCAAACGAACATTTTTCTATCAAGCACGCCCAAGTGAAAGCGAGTCGAACGTGCTGACCGAAAGGCAAAAAGAGATCGTCATCGTCGCCACGGCCGACGGCCGCGTCGGAGTCGACGACCTTGCGGCGCGCTTCCGGGTGACGCCGCAGACAATCCGTCGAGATCTCAACGACCTGTGCGACCGCGGGCTTCTGGCGCGTCACCATGGCGGCGCGCGGCCGGCCAACAGCGTCGCCAACCTGGGTTACGAACAGCGTCGCGACAGTCTCGCGGATGAAAAACGCCGGATCGGATCGGCGGCGGCGGCGATGATCCCAAACAACAGCTCGTTGATTCTGAACATCGGAACGACGACCGAACAAGTCGCCAGGGCCATCTATGACCATCGCGACCTGGTCGTGATCACCAACAACATCAACGTCGTGAACATCCTCAGCGGGTCTCCGAGCAAGGAGCTGATTCTCGCTGGCGGCGTCGTGCGGCAAACCGATGGCGGCGTGGTCGGCGAGGCGGCGATGGAGTTCATCCGCAATTTCCGCGTCGACTTCGCCGTGATCGGCGCATCCGCGTTAGAGGAAGACGGCACCGTGCTCGACTATGATTATCGCGAAGTCTCCGTCGCGCATTCGATCCTGCAGAGCGCGCGACGACGGATGCTGGTGGTCGACCACAGCAAGTTCGAGCGCCGCGCCACGGTCAGGATCTGTGACATGGGCCAGATCGACGTGGTCGTGCTCGACGCCGAGCCAAGCGATCGCTTCAGAGCGGTCTGCGAGGCGAACGACACGGAAATCGTCGTCGCGGCGGAGAGCCTGGAGGCGAATTCGACGGAACCTTTCTTGGTGGCGGGGGCATCTAGCTGATGACGAGCGACCTCAGTCCGCGCGCGTCGAACGCCGCCGCGCCCGACAGCGACATCGTCGACGTGGCGATCATTGGCGGCGGCATCAACGGGTGCGGGATCGCACGCGACGCCGCGGGCCGCGGCCTTTCCGTCGCTCTGTTCGAGAAGAGCGATCTCGCCCAGGCGACGTCTTCGGCGTCGACGAAACTGTTTCACGGCGGTCTGCGTTATCTTGAGTACTATGAGTTCCGGCTTGTTCGCGAAGCGCTTCTGGAGCGTGAAGTGTTGCTGCGAGCGATGCCGCATATCTCGTGGCCGATGCGGTTCGTCCTGCCCCATCACAGCGGCCTCCGCCCGGCCTGGCTCTTGCGGCTTGGACTGTTCATCTACGACCATCTCGGCGGACGGAAGATCCTTCCTGGGACCCGAACCCTCGATCTGCGAACCGATCGGGCGGGCAAGCCCCTCAAAGCGAGTTTCAAGAAGGGGTTTGAGTACTCCGACTGCTGGGTTGAGGACTCTCGCCTCGTCACGCTCAATGCGCGAGACGCGGCGGATCGCGGCGCACGGATATTCGTGCGCACGCGCTGTGAAACGGCCGAGAGAGCGAACGGTCTTTGGTCGCTCACCATCAAGGACGAACTGTCGGGAGAGACGCGCGTCATGCGCGCGCGCTCCCTGGTGAACGCCGCCGGACCTTGGGTCGACCAGGTGATCCGAAATCGGGTGCGGCTCAACACCTCTGACCAGATCCGCCTCGTGCGCGGCAGCCATATCGTCACCCGAAAGCTCTTCGAGCACGACTGCGCCTACATCTTCCAGAACGCGGACGGCCGTATTCTCTTTGCGATCCCCTACGAGACCGATTTCACGCTGATCGGAACAACCGACGCGGATCATCAGGGAGATCCGAGCGAAGCGGTCTGTACGCCGGAAGAAGCGGACTACATGCGTGAGGCGGTCTCCGAGTACTTCGACACCCCAGTCGCGAAAGAAGATGTCGTGTGGACCTATTCCGGGGTTCGTCCGCTTTATGACGACGGCGCGTCGTCAGCGACCGCTGCGACGCGAGACTATGTTCTCAAGGTCGAGAGGAATGGCGACGAACCGCCCCTGTTGAACGTGTTTGGCGGGAAGATCACCACCTACCGCCGGCTGGCGGAGGCGGCGCTTGAACAATTGTCGCCGTTCTTTCCGTCGCTTGGTCCTGAGTGGACCGCCGAGGCGCCGTTGCCAGGCGGAGACTTTCCGGTCGACGCCGTCCAGCGACTGGTCAACGATCTTCGCAAAGCGCATCCTTTCCTAGACGAGCGCTGGGCTCTCCGGCTGATCCGAGGCTACGGAACGGACGCCGCGCGCATGCTCGCCGGCGCTCGGGACGTCACTGACCTGGGACGGGACTTCGGAGCCTCCCTAACCGAGCGCGAGGTCGACTGGCTCATGCGGCGGGAGTGGGCTCGGACCGCGGACGACATCCTTTGGCGGCGCACGAAGCTCGGTCTGAGAATGACCTCTGATCAGATGAAAGAGCTCGCCGCCTGGTGCGACTCGCATCGCCCTCCGGTGGCGACGGCGGCGGAATAGGGTAATAGTCGCGCCGTCAAGCAGCGGGCGTGGGATCAGGGAGGCGAAACGCATGAGCGGATATGTTCTGAGCATCGATCAGGGCACCACCTCGAGCCGCGCCATTCTTTTTGACGCCGCGCTCAAGGTCGTCAGCGTCGCGCAACAGGAGTTTCCCCAGCACTTTCCCGACTCCGGTTGGGTGGAGCACGATCCCGAAGACCTCTGGTCAAGCACCGCTGCGACCTGTCGCGCGGCGATCGAGAAAGCCCGCGCCGAGCCATCGCAGATCGCTGCGATCGGCGTGACGAACCAGCGCGAGACCACGGTTGTTTGGGACCGCCATACCGGACGCGCGGTCTACAACGCGATCGTTTGGCAAGACCGCCGAACCGCCAGTTTTTGCGCCAAGCTGCGCAACGACGGCGCCGAACCAATGATCACCGAACGGACAGGGCTGCTGGCGGATCCGTATTTCTCCGGAACGAAGGTCGCGTGGATCCTGGATAACGTCGAGGGCGCGCGCGAGAAGGCGGAGAACGGCGATCTCCTGTTTGGAACCGTCGACAGCTACCTGATCTGGCGGATGACCAGCGGGGCTCCGGGCGGCGCGGTCCACGCCACCGACGCGACCAACGCGTCGCGCACGATGCTCTACAACATTCGTGAGAACCGTTGGGACCCCGAGCTGTGCCAGCTCTTGAATGTTCCAATGTCGATGCTGCCTGAGGTTCGGGACAGCGCGGCGTCCTACGGCGAGGCGCGTGCGGATCTGTTTGGTCGGCCGATCCCGATCCTCGGCGTCGCCGGCGATCAACAGGCTGCGACCGTCGGACAGGCCTGCTTCAAGCCGGGCATGATGAAGTCGACCTACGGGACCGGCTGTTTTGCGCTTCTCAACACCGGCGATCAGCCCGTCGCCTCGCAAAACCGTCTGCTGACAACGATCGCGTACCAGCTCGACGGGAAACCAACCTACGCGCTCGAAGGGTCGATCTTTGTCGCGGGCGCTGTCGTCCAATGGCTTCGGGACGGCCTCAAGATCATCCGGGACGCATCGGAAACCCAAGGACTGGCGGATCAGGCCGACGCGGCGCAGAGCGTCTATCTTGTTCCGGCGTTTACCGGTCTCGGCGCGCCCTACTGGGACGCCGAATGCCGGGGCGCGATCTACGGGCTGACGCGCGCGACCGGCCCGGCAGAACTGTCGAAGGCCGCGTTGCAATCGGTCGGGTTTCAGACGCGCGACCTCTATGAAGCGATGCGGCGCGATTGGGGCGGAGCGCAGGAAGGCGCTGGCGAAACGGTGCTCCGCGTCGATGGCGGCATGACGGCGAGCGACTGGACGATGCAGTTCATCGCCGACATTCTCGGAGCGCCGGTCGACCGACCCGTCGTTGCGGAGACGACCGCTCTCGGAGCAGCCTGGCTTGCCGGAATGAAGGCTGGGGTCTATCCGGGCGTCGATGGTTTCGCGGAAACCTGGGCGCTGGACAAAAGGTTTGAACCCGCCATGCCGCATGCCGACCGCGAGGGCCTTTATCAGGGTTGGCTCGACGCCGTCTCACGCACTTTGACAAAACGGCCGGAGCCGGAACCGTCCGCCTCAGAACCCAAACGCAGCGGTTGGCGCACCCTTTTCGGCGCATAATCGCACCGATCCGAATGCGACCCCCTCGTCGTCGGCCTTGGGGATGAAGCGGTCGATTCAGGGGAGATCGTTCCCACCGTGCACCAATCCAAAGAGTGAAGCCGCGGCGTCGCCGCCGCGGCTCGCTTTGCCGATCAACGTGATCAGAACGGGTGGATGCGCGGCCAGTTCTCTTCCCCCGCCGCGATGTGTTTTGGAACATCGGCTTCCCAGAGCTCCTGGGCGCGCGGATGCACCTGAAGGTAAAGCGTGCCGTCGACGACCCGGTACACGCTGGGATCGCCAGGCGCTTTATACCCCTGGCTCGCCGCCCAGGCGCAGTAGCCGTCGAAGGCCGGCGCGAACTCGGTCGGGTTCTCTCGGAAGCTGTTCCGGTTCTCTTCGCTGGCGAAGTACCAGACGGCCCCGTTCCAGAAATGGTTGAAGCGCGCCTGGCCCTCCGCCGGCTCGCCCTGGTGGTAAGACACAGCGTCATACCCTGCGATCGCGACTGACAATTGGTTGCCGGCCGATCCAGGCGAGGCCGCGAAAAGGGTGACGATCGCCACGATCAAGGCTGCAAGCCCTGGTAAGAAGTTCTGTCGCATTTTGCTTGGTCTCCAGTGTAAAACTCAGCTGTCCGCTGCGGACGACCAATAATTTTGCGACGCCGATCTAATCGCAAATAACAGAAGTGTAATTACAATGGCATCTGGAGCTTTTGTTACCGCCTATTTACTGAGATAGATAAATTTTACTATTGATAGATGGTGAGGCGCGAGCCAGCTGTTACTCATTTTTTTGCGGGAAAACTGAGGGAAAACACCTGTTCGCCCTGCATTTACGACGCGCGCATGTTCCAGATCGCAACGGCCTGCAGAGCTGATTCCGCTCCGAGCTTTTCGCGCGCGGCGGCGATCTGGTTCCGGACGGTGCTCTCCGATTTGGAAAGACGGCCGGCGATCTCTTTGGGCCGAAATCCGGCGGCGAGCAGGTCCAGCACGTCGGCCTCGCTGGACGACAGATGCGTCGCAACGCGTTTGCGCGCCAGCTCCAACCCGAACTCGAACATCGCCAACCCGCTCATCCGCAGCACAGGCGCAATCTGCGGGAACCGCCTATCGAAGAGTTCCGCGGGCTCGTCTTTCGCGCCTGACACACAGAGCGACGCTCTCTTCCGACCCGATCGAGAGATGACAGGGATCGATGCGCCGCAGGTGACGCCGAGCGCCTCAAACGGGCCGTCCGTCCGTTGAACCGGAGCTGGGTTTCGAGGCGAAATGAACTCTGACCACAAGACGGTCTGCTGTGTCCAATAGGTGCGCGCAAGGGGCTCTTCAGGGTTGCCCAGGCGCTGCCCGGTGAGCACGGACTCCGCGACCGACAAGTCGCCGCCAGCGATTACGGCGAGCACGACCAGACCCGAGGCTTCGGCGTTTGCGACGCAGAATTTGTAACCGCCGAGCTCGAGCTCGCCCATCAGCTCATCCGTGGCGCTCGTCAGATCCCCAAGCGTTTGCGCGGCGCTCAGATCGAAGAGCTCCTTGGTGACATTGAGCTGGTTGAACGCCATCAGAACCTCACGCTGACTGAAAGGCCGCCTTGACGCGGAGAGGGGCGCGTCGGTCAGCGTCCTCGCCGCCTGATCCGCAGCGCCGCACGAAACCGCTCCCCTAACGTAATAGCCTGACGTGGGCGAAGGAGGCGCGATCACGCACTTTTTGATGAGGGCCGAGCCTTCGTGATGACCTTTGCGGGGCAAGCACAATCACTGCGCCGCCAAGGCGCGGGCGCTTACTTGCGAGCGGCCTTTCTCAACGCGGCGAACCGACTGAGCGCGGCTTAGCATCGGTTGCTTGGACGCCGTCCAGCCAATCGTGACGCGCCGCCTCGACACAGCGGCGTCCGCTCCCCCCGCCCCACGCAGCGGTCGGCCCAGTCTATTCGCCGAGCAACGGCGCCAATTGGACCGACGCTCGGCCATGATGGCTTCGGCCCTCGAACAGACTAGAAAACCTCGTCAATCGTGACTTCCTTGCCGTTGAAGACGAAAAGATCGCCCGCGGCCAACCCCTCCATCGCCTTGAAGATCGGGCTTTGGGGGGAGATGCCCATGTAGCGAACGCCGTCATGGTGGAATTGCACGGTCGAGACCGCGACAACGACGTGTCGGCCTCCAAAGCCCACCACCGCGCCTGGCTCGACACGTTCCTTGATCGAGAAATCGAGGGCCTCCAACACGTCGAGCTTTGCTTGATGGTCCTTGACGGGGTGGTCGAAGGCCGCCGCCAGGTCCGCGCTTTCGCGCGCCTCCGCGATTTCGGAGTTGTCATGCTGCTCGAGATCATCCAGCTTCGCGTCCGCTATAAAGCTCTCGTAATGCTCTTTTGCAGTCGTCAGCTCCGCCGCTTCGAGCGAGAGCATGCGGTAACGCAAGGCCGCTTTGATCGCTTGCTGGTCTTGATCCATGGATTTGCGTCCTCATTGCACTCAGATCAGATCGCCCGGCGCCTCGCGAAAGGGAAAACAAGAGGCGTTCTCGCAATGATGATGCACATGACGCTCGGCAGCAATGATCTCGTGAAGGCCGCGGCTTTCTATGACGCCGTGATGCCGATCCTCAATCACGCCCGCGCGCCGATCAAACTGGAAAGCTTCCTGGCCTACGCGCCAATCTCTGGCGTGAGCGCCGGAGAACCGATGGGCCAGGTCGACGCGACCGGTCGTATCGCGCCGTTCCTGTGCGTCTGCCGGCCTTACGACGACCGGCCAGCGAGCTGTGGCAACGGCTTTCACATTGCGTGGAGAGCGACAGACAAGGCGGCGGTGGAGGCTTTCCACAGCGCGGCTCTCTCGCATGGCGGCAGCGACGAGGGCGCGCCCGGCTACCGGACAAACTACAGCGCCGACTACTTCGCCGCCTATGTCCGCGACCCGGACGGAAACAAGCTGCAAGCCGTGTTCTACGAGACCGGACGCACGGCCGGCCCCGGCGGCGCGATCTTGTCTCACGTGACCCTTCCCTTCGACGACCTGAACCTGGGTCTGGCCTTTTACGAGCCCGTCTTCGCGACCTTGGGGATCTCTCGGCTCCGCAGCAGTGAAGATCCGGGGGAAGACTTTGCTTTCTCCAGGAACGGCGCGGAGGCGCCGGTCGCCTTTGTCCAACGCCCCTTCGACGGCGGACCGGCGGCCCATGGAAATGGCCAGCACGTGTCCTTCTTCGCGGAGACAAGCGCTCAGGTCGACCGGTTCTTTGAAACCGCGCTCGGGCTTGGCGCGAAGGATGACGGTCCGCCAGGCGTCCGCCCCGACTATACTCAACCCTACTACGCCGCCTATGTGCGGGACCCTTCGGGCACGAAGGTCCAAGCCGTGTGCAAGAGTGGGAAGTAGGGGGAACCATCGCTTCCGATGGCTGCGTCTCTGGCGTATGTCGCCTGCGCGAGGCCCCGCGTCCGTAGGCGCTTGAACGCGGACGCCGGCGATGTGTCTGGAAGACCCGTCGTCACGCCTCGGCGCCGATAGCGTCGGGCCGATGCGACGCGGCGCGCTGTTCACCCCCCGCCGGGATGCACATCGGCGGGCTCCAGCCGCGCAGGCGCAACGCGTTGGCGACGACGAAGACCGAGCTGAACGCCATCGCCCCAGCCGCAAAGACCGGCGACAGAAGGATGCCGAAAGCTGGGTAGAGCACGCCCGCTGCAACCGGTATCAGGGCGGTATTGTACGCGAAGGCCCAGAACAGGTTTTGCCTGATGTTCCGGATTGTCGCTTGAGAGAGCGCGATCGCGTTCGGAACGCCCTCCAGCGACCCGGAGGTCAGCACGACGTCCGCCGCCTCGATCGCCACATCGGTTCCGGTGCCGATGGCGAGTCCCATATCCGCTTCAGCGAGAGCGGGCGCGTCGTTGACGCCGTCGCCCACAAAGGCGATGCGCCCGTGCTCCGCCCTCAGCGCCTTCACAGCGTCGGCTTTCTCCCCGGGAAGCACTTCTGCGACAATTTCATCGATCTCGAGTTTCTGCGCGATGGCCTCGGCCGTGCGGCGATCGTCGCCTGTGACCATCGCAACCTTCAGACCGAGATCGTGCAGCGCCGCAATGGCCGCTGGGGTCGTCTGCTTGAGCGTATCGGCAACCGCGACGATTGCCGCAAGCCTGCCGTCGACCGCTGCGTAGAGGGGCGTTTTTCCCTCGCTGGCGAGCCGCTCCGCAGACGGTGCGAACACCGACACGTCGCATCCCAGCGTGCTCATGTACCGATCGGAGCCAATATCGACCCGCACGTTCTCGACCGTCGCAGCCACGCCCATGCCTGGCAGGCTCTCAAATCCGGTCGGCTCCGGCGTCGTGAGCTCCAGTTCCTCGGCCGCCGCAACGATGGCGCGCGCAACCGGATGCTCGGACTTCGCCTCGACAGCCGCCATTTGCGCCAGAACATCAGATCGACCAAAGCCGTCGGCCACCTCCAGGTCGGTCACGCGCGGCTTGCCCTCTGTCAGCGTACCCGTCTTGTCGAACGCGACGACATTGGCTTGCTTGAGAAGCTGCAGCGCGGCGCCTTTGCGAAAGAGGATGCCGATCTGCGCCGAACGCCCTGTGCCGACCATGATGGAGGTCGGCGTGGCGAGGCCCATGGCGCAGGGGCATGCGATGATGAGGACGGCGACCGCGTTGGCGAGGCTGAACGCCAGCGCCGGCTCTGGCCCAAAGACAAACCAGACCCCGAAGGTCAGCAAAGCGAGCGCCATCACCGCAGGCACGAAATACAGTGTCACACGGTCGACGATTTCCTGGATCGGCAGCTTCGCGGCCTGCGCTTCTTCGACCATCCGCACAATTTGAGAGAGCATCGTATCGCGGCCGACCGCCGTGGCGCGCAGCACGAGGGCGCCCGACTGGTTCACGCTGCCGCCGACGACCGAAGCGCCGGCTCGCTTCGCCGCCGGAATGGGCTCGCCGGTGATCATACTCTCGTCGACATAGCTGCTCCCGTCGAGCACCGCGCCATCGACTGGTAGGCGTTCGCCGGGGCGAACCTCGACGACATCCCCCAACGCAATATCGCCCACGTCGATTTCGAAGATCTCGCCCGCCCGTCGCACGCGGGCCGTCCGCGGCTGAAGATCAATCAGACTCCGGATCGCCTCGGAGGCGCGGCCCTTTGCGCGAGCCTCCAGCCAGCGGCCGACAAGGATGAGCGTCGCGATCATCGCCGCCGCCTCGAAATAGACGTTGATCGCGCCTTCGGGCAGCAGGCTCGGCGCAAAGGTCGCCGTGACCGAGTAGAGATACGCCGCCGCCGTCCCGACCGCGACAAGACTGTTCATGTCCGGCGCGCCTTTGAGGAGCTTGGGCGCCCCCTTCGAAAAGAACTGCAGCCCCGGCCCGAAAAGCACGAGCGTGGTCAGGACGAATTGGATAAGCCAACTGGTCTGCACGCCGATCGTTGCCGCGATGAAGTGATGCATGCCCGGGACTACATGGCCGCCCATCTCCAGCACCAAGACTGGCAAGGCGAGGAGGCCGGCGACGACAACGCTGCGCTTGAGTTGGCGGCTCTCCGCCTCGCGCTCCTCTTCAACGATGTGCCGCCCTGCATTGGCGTCGTCGATCTCTCGGGCGTCATAACCCGCGTTTGAAAGCGCCGCGAGCAGCGCGGCGCCATCCACCGTTCCCGTGACGATCACGCGCTTGGTCGCGAGGTTTGCGGTCGCCTCCTCGACCCCCGGCACGGCCTGAAGCGCGCGCTCCACCCGCCCGACGCACGACGCACAGTTCATTCCTGCAATTGAAAGTTCGCTTACCGAACTCGGAACAGCGTAGCCCGCTTCCTGAAGGGCTTTGACCACCGCCGATCTGTCGACCGATCGGTCGATGCGCAGCTCCGCGCGCGACGTGGCCAGATTGACGCTCACGTCTGTGGCGCCTGCGACAGACTTCAAAGCGCGCTCGACACGTCCCACACATGAGGCGCAGTTCATGCCTTGGATGCGCAGCGTCATCGTTCGCGAATGTCCGGTGTGGTCTTCCATCACGCTGCTTTCTTCGCACCTCATGCGATGTAACATGGAGCTTCCAGTAACTGGAAGGTCAAGATGCTGTCTCGCGCCGACCCGTGGCCGGCCAGCGCCTGCTGATCGGCGCGTTCGCGTTTCTGCGCGCGTTCGGCGGTCGAAGGAGAGCGAGACGTTCATTCTTGGCCCCGACCCCGGTTCGGCGTGGCAGCCGAACGTTTCGATTGTCCCGAGCCCTCGACCATCTCATCATCGCTGCTGCATGAACGCCGCCGCGCCGCCACAACATGCGGCTGAACCGATCTGGCGATACGGCGTGCGTCCATCGCCAAAGACGGAGGGCGAGCAGTGTTTAGGAGTGGAGACAAAGTCAGGTCAAAACCTTGGCGACCCGAGCTTGACGAGGGCAGGCATCATCGCGCACGCCTCGGGTTCATTCTGATGTCGACCGACTTGGCGGCCGAAGCTGACTTCTTTGACATGGCCCCGCACGGTGTCGCCATCCACGTGACGCGCCTAAAGACGGACGACTACACCACCAACGAGACGCTCGCCCGCCACATCGAGCACATGGCGGACGCCGCCGCGCGCATTCAGCCGGACGCCAAACCTGATGTCGTAAGCTACAGCTGCACCAGCGGCTCCATCGTCATCGGTGAAGACCGCGTGATGGCGGAAATCAGCAAAGGCGCTCCGTGGGCTCGGCCGATGTGCATCCTGACAGGCGTCATCGACGCGCTTCGCGAACTCGGTGCGAAGAAACTCGTGGTGGGAACGCCATATCTGGATGAGATCAACACGGCCGAGGCGGAAGCCCTCGTCGCTCGCGGCTTCGAGGTGCTCGACATCCAGGGTCTCAATCTCTCAACTGGCGTCGAGTTCGGACGGGTGACGCCAGCGTTCTGGAGAACGTTCGCAAAAGCGATCGACCGACCTGACGCAGATGCGATCTTCCTCAGCTGCGGCGGCGTCCGATCGTTAGAAGTCGCTGAAGAAATCGAGCAGATCACCGGCAAGCCGGTCGTCACGAGCAATCAGGCACAGTTCTGGAGCTGCCTGAGACGAGCCGGAATTCCCGATGAGTTGAAGGGCTTCGGTAAGATTTTTTCACACCGCGGGCAGTCTTTGCTACCCAGCGGCAGCTAGGCGCAGCACCGTTTACTTCACGATCCGGCCCGCGATTTTAAGCGGACATCCGACAACAGGCGGATCCGAATTCCCTTGGCGGCGACGGATCTCAAAGCACACCCATCTTCGTGCGCCCGCAGAAGCTATCGCGCATCTTTAAACGCATAAACCCTCCCCTTGGGAACCTTGGCCGCTCTTTACCGGCGACCGGGCGTCCGGTGAGAACGGTGCGCTCACACCGACTTTTGCAGGCATGCGGCTGTTGTCTTGATGCGCTTCCAAGCGCGACGGAACAGCTGTTCGAGAAGAAGCCGCGCGGCAGCCCAGCGAAACCTCACCTTACGCAAAGGGTCAGGATTTTCAGCGTTGTCGCTCTTTCCGCGCATCGCGATGGTCGTGACAGGAAGGCAAGCGCGTCACGTCGCGCCGCGCGAGGGCCGGATCTGATCGGTGAGTTCATGAGACGCTCTAGAACAGGTGGCAGACGAGCGCGTCGTCCCGATGGCGCAAACTCGGATGGCGGCGCGTCAGGCGCAAGCCCCTGGGGCGGCTTGAAGGGCGGACTGGCCGACCCGTTCGTCTCGCGCCTGCCGCCCTACGACATCCTCGACGAGGGCGGCGTCGAGGCCATTCACGAAACATCGATGCGACTGCTGGAAACCGTCGGCATCGATTTCCGCAATGATCCTGAGACGCTCGCGCTTTGGGCGCAGGCTGGCGCACAGGTCGACGGCGACAACGTCAAGATCGATCGCAACCTTGCTCTGGACCTCGTGGCCAAGGCGCCGGAGACGTTTGTTCAGCACGCGCGCAACCCGGCGCGTTCGGTCACGTTCGGCAAGAACCATATGGTGTTTGCGCCGGTGTTCGCGTCGCCAAACGTCTGGGACCTCGATGGCGTGCGACGCGAAGCCCGCCTCGCTGATTTCCACGACTTCTTGAAGCTCACGCAGATGGCCTCCAGCCTGAACCACGGCGGCGCTCAGATCTGCGAGCCGATGGACATCGCGGCGACGCGCCGCCACCTCGAAGTCATCTACGGACATCTGACCTACTCGGATAAGCCTTTCCTCGGCGACCCGAGAGGCGGCGGTCGAGCGCAAGACTCGTTGCGGATGTGCGAGATCGTTTTCGGACGTGACGTCGTTGAAAAGAACGTCGTTCTGCTGTCTCTCGTCACCGCCGCGTCCCCCCTTTTGTGGGACGCAACCATGCTCGCGCAGCTTCGGTTCTACGCCGCCAATGGTCAGGCCCTGATCATTACGCCGTTTGTGATGCAAGGCGCCAACACGCCCGTCACCATGGCCGGCGCGCTGGCTCAACTCAACGCAGAAGCGATTGCGGGCATCGCCCTCGCACAGCTTGTGCGCCCGGGAACCCCTGTCATCTACGGCGTTTCGCTGGCGACAGCCTCGATGAAGAGCGGCGCGCCTCAGTACGGCACAAGCGAAGTGGCGCGGATGACCTATGTGATCGGGCAACTCGCGCGCCGATACAAATTGCCGATGCGCGTTGGGGGCGGTCGCAACGGGGCGATGCTCTCGGACGCGACAGCCGGCGCGCAGAACGTCATGACGATGCTGCCGGCGATACAGGCGCAGGCCAACTACATCATCCACTCCGCAGGTTGGCTCGAAAGCTCGATGGCGGCGAGCTTTGCGCAATTCATCATCGATCTGGATCAGCTGGCGATCCTCCAGGACTTTGCGCAGGGGATCGACGTCACAGACGAGGCGCTGGCCTTCGAGGCGATCAGTCAGACAAAGCCAGGCGGCGACTTCTTCAGCAGCAGCCACACGCTGCGGCATTACAAGGAAATCTTCGTCCAACCCATGATCGACACGGGCGGAAACTACGAGGCCTGGCGAGACGCCGGCTCGCAGGACGTCACCCACAAAGCCCTGAAGCTCGCCCGCGCGGCGCTGGAGGCATATGAGCCGCCGCCGACCGACCCGGCGATCGACGCAGAACTCCGCGCCTATATCGAGCGCCGCAATCACGAACTGCCCGATATCGAAACCTGACGAGAGCGCCCGCAAAAGCACGCAACGACACAAGGGTAGACCGCCATTCGCAGGATGTCTCAAACCAAGGGAGGTGAACCATGAAGATCCTGAAGCCAGAGAAGATCACGTACGAAACGCTGCATTCGACCGACCGCGACCGGGTGCTGGAGATGGTCAAGAAGGGCGCGACACGACGCGAGGCGCTGGGTTGGATGACCGCCGCCGGGCTGAGCGCCGCGACGGCGACAAGCATCTTTGGAAGCGCGACGACGGCTTGGGCGAACACCCCCAAACGCGGCGGCAAGCTCATCATGGCCGTGGACGTTCACGGACCCGACGATCAGCTCGACCCGGCCAACTACAAGGCGACAGTCGACTACTTCCGCGGACGCATGTTCTATGGCTCGCTCACGCGACTGAAGGACGACCTCTCCTACGAACCAGAGCTCGCCGAAGAGGTGCTCTCGAATGCGGACGCGACCGAGTGGACCTTCAAGATCCGCAGGGGCGTCGAATTCCATAACGGCAAGACCCTGACCGCCGACGACGTCATCTATTCGATGAACCGGCATATCGGGCCGGACACCGTCTCGACCGGGGCCACGCTCGTGAACATGGTCACCGAGTGGAAAAAAGTGAACGACTACGAGGTCAAGGCGATCCTGTCCTCGCCGAACTCGGATCTGCCGATCGCGCTGGGCACCTTCCAATTCAAGATCATTCCGGACGGATACACGGACTTCTCCTCAACCACGATCGGGACCGGGCCTTACAAGGTGAAGGAGTTCGCGCCCGGCATTCGCGCTGTCGGCGTTCGGAACGAGAATTACTGGGATGACGGCGCCTATCTGGACGAGATCGAGCATTTCGCGATCGCAGATCCTGTCGCACGCCTCAACGCGTTCCTGAACGGCGACATCGACGCCATGAGCAACGTTCCGCCAAAAGCGATCGACGCCGTGGCCAACGCCACCGGAAAAGGTCTGTGGACGCTTGAGTCCGGCGCCTATGTCAACATCGCCGGGCGCGTCGACATCGCACCCTCGAACAACGGGCATCTGATCAAGGCGTTGCAGCACCTGCAGGACCGGGAGCGCATGGTTCGGGGCGTCTTGAAAGGACAGGCCCGGCTGGGGAACGATCAGCCGATCGGGCCCGCGTATTTCGACCATTGTCCGGACATTCCTCAACGCGAGCTCGATCTCGACAAGGCCAAGTGGCACTTCGAGAAGTCGGGCATCGGGAACAGCGAGGTTCCGATCACCGCCGCCGAAGTCGGACCCGGCGTGGTGGAGATGGCCACCATGACACAGCGCGAAGCCGCCAAGATCGGGATGAACGTGTCGGTCGAGAAGGTCACGCCTGACGGCTACTGGAGCGCGATCTGGAAAGTCGTGCCGTTCTGCGTCGTGAGATGGAACCCGCGTCCAACGGCGAATATTATGCTCTCGCTCGCGTATCACAGTCAGGCGAAATGGAACGAATCCTATTGGAAGAATGAACAGTTCGACCAGATCCTGAAGGACGTTCTCGCAGTCACCGACCCGGCGAAGCGCAAGCAGATGTACTGCGACGCGCAGACGCTCATCCACGAAACCGGCGGTTCGATCATGCCGGCGCACCTGAACTACATCGACGGCGCGGCTGACTATGTGAAGGGCCGCACTCACGTTCCGCTGAACAGTTTCGGCGGGGCCGAGTCGCCACCGTTTCTGTGGCGCGACGACTCCGCCTGAGCGCCTTACTCCCGGGACGCTCAGGCCGCGCAACCCTCCGCGCAATCCCGCGGAGGGTTGTTAAGCGACCGTGGCCCGGTCGGAATGCTGGGCCTCCGGGCTCGCAAGCCGACATCTCTTCGCGCACCCAGCCGCTGAATGTATGTAAGACGCCGGTTCGAGCCTGGTTCGCCGGCCATACAAGCCAGATGAACTTGTGATGCGTCGGTTCGATTTCGATCGGCCGAATGAGGCTGCGCTCTCGCAGTTGAAGCGACACCGCCGGCCATCCCAGGAGTGCGACGCCTTGCCCCTGGAGCGCGGCCTGCACGAGGCTGTGATGGTCGTCGAAGAAGAGACCGGGCAAAGGGTGCGCGACGCTTATTCCGTGATGCCGAAACCAGCTTTGCCACGTCATTTCCGGCTCGTAAGACCCGGTGAGATGCAAGAGCTGTTCATCGGCCAACTGGCTCGCTTCCGTCAGTTGGTCTCGGCTTTGGTAATAGGCCGGACTGCACACTGGCGAAAGCGCCACTTGGGTCAGCCTTTCGGCTTCGGTCTCCCGCCAATCGCCGTCCCCATACCGGATGCCGACGTCGATCCCCTCCGCGGCGAGGTCGACATACTCCTCGGAGATGAAGAAGCGAATCTCAACGTCGGGACAGCGCTGACGAAACCCCGCGATCCGCGGCATAAGCCAATTGGTCGCCATGCTCGGGCTGGCCGCGACGGTCAGCCGGTTCTCTCCTCCTCGCGCCTGGATCGCCTCGACGGTCTTGATCACCGAAGCGAACGAGTCCGAGACGCTCTGGGCGAGGGCCTCCCCCGCCGGCGTCAGTCGTATCGTGCGATGTTGGCGTTGGAACAAGGCGACGCCGATGTGACTTTCGAGGTTCTTGACGTGACTGCTCGCTGCGACGCGCGTCACATTGAGCTCACGCGCGGCTTCCGTAAAACTGCCGTGTCGGGCGACGGCTTCGAAAGCGATAAGCGCGTTGGGCGGCGGCAGTCGCTTGCGAAGATTTTCCATAACCTTTTCTTACGCATCGCAACTGCGGCCTGCAACCGCTGACCGCGATCTCTCTCGGCGCGGTCTTGGGTTCTAGGCCCATGCCATTCCAATCGGAAACCGCCCCCCTGCTTCTACGAAACTTCTGCTGACGCACCCATCCGGACAGACACGAACGAACGCTTTTGAACGGCCGCCGAAAGGAGCGCGCGCCATACGCGGGTGGCTGATCAGCATTCGACGGGGAGGGGTTTTATGATTTGAATGGGCGATCTCTTGATGCTGCAGCTTGGAGTGCGCCTTGCGACCGGAACGCAGCGAGCCAACCCCGCTCGCCACTGACGCCCCCGACGCCGACACCGCGCCCCGCGGCTTTCTGAGCGGAGGCGGTCGCGACAATCCTGCGCTCGCGGCCGTTCTCATGGTCGGATCGCTCGGTCTGCTAGGGCTGCAGGATGCGCTTGTGAAGTTCACGAGCGATTCCGTTTCACTCTGGGCTTTTCAGCTTCTCCGCTCGAGCATGAACCTCGGTCTTCTCCTCGTGCTCAGCCGCGTCCTTTGGGGACGTGATCAACCACGCGCACGTCGGATGTGGGCGGTCGCTTTGCGGAGCTTTCTGCTGGTCGGCTCGATGCTGCTTCTGTTCGGCGGAATACCGTATCTGTCGCTCGCCAAAATCGCGGCCGGTCTTTACGTCTTTCCGCTTTTCATCGCAGTTCTGTCCTACGTGCTTCTGCGCGAGCCCGTCGGCCCGCGCCGCATAACCGCTATCGTCGCCGGCTTTGCCGGCGCGCTGATGATCCTGCAACCGGCGGCAGACGACTTTTCGCCCGTCGCGCTGATGCCGGTAGGCGCGGCGGTTTGCTATGCTTGCACCATCTTGACGACGCGTTCGTTGTGCCGGGACGAGTCGCCGGTCGTCCTCGCGTTCGGCGTCGCACTCGCGTTCTTGTTCGTTGGCGGCTCCGGCGTGATCCTGCTTTCGATCGTTCCCACGCCATACTCGGAGACCTGGCCCTACCTCTTCACCGGATGGCGCCCCTTGGAGTTCGCGACGCTGGGCCTCATCGCCGTGTGTTCTTGTCTCAACCTCGCCGCGAATATCGGTCTGGCGAAGGCCTATCAGTCAGCCGAAGCGAGCTGGCTTGCGCCGTTTGACTATTCCTATCTGATCTTCGCGACGTTTTGGGGCTTTTACTTTTTCGGCGGGTTTCCGAATGCGCTCACGCTCGCCGGCATGGCCGTGATCGCCGCGTCGGGAGGGTATGTGGCTTGGCGCGAGCGCCAGGAGAAGCGGTTGCCGCGCGCTAACCTCAATCGGAACTTGAGGTGAATTGCAAACTGACGTCGCCAGCCAGTTCCGCTGAAACCGGGAGCGCAGGCATGGGCGAACCGACGGTCGCGGCGGCGCAACCTCAAATGGCCCGCCACGACAGGGCGCGCTTTGGTCGGCGCCCTGCCTCCTGTCCGTTGCCTGCTGCCCTTGCCCCCTCGGCGGCACGTGCTGTCCGGACGACCGGCGGCGCAATGCCGGACAATCGAAAGCCCGTTTAACTGGCCATCATGCTTGCGATGGTTTGCCCCATGCTCGATGGGTTCGGAGCAACGCGGATCCCGCAGTCTTCCAGAATCTCGACCTTCTCCGCCGCGGACTCGCCGAAGGCGGATACGATCGCGCCTGCATGGCCCATCTTTCGGCCTTTTGGCGCAGCCAGCCCCGCCACATAAGCGCAAACAGGCTTGGTCATGTGCTCTCGCGCAAACTTAGCCGCCTCCGCCTCCTGCGGACCGCCGATCTCGCCGATCATCATGACGACCTCGGTCTCGGGGTCGTTTTCAAACAGTTCGAGGATGTCCTTGAAGCTCGATCCGTTGATCGGGTCGCCGCCGATCCCGACCGAGGTGCTGACCCCGTAGCCGAGCGACTGGAGCTGACTGGCGGCCTCGTACCCCAGCGTGCCCGAGCGGCCAACGATCCCGACCGAACCCTGCGCGAAGATGTGCGGCGGCATGATCCCCATGAAGCTCCGGCCCGGGCTGATGACCCCGGCGCAATTGGGACCGATCAGCCGCATTCGACGATCAGCCTTGTAGCGGCGCAGGTAGCGTTTGACGCGCATCATGTCCTGCGCCGGGATCCCGTCCGTCACGCAAACGGCGACTTCTATGCCGGAATCCGCCGCTTCCATGATCGCGTCGGCTGCGAAGGGCGGGGGAACAAAGACGAGCGAGGCTTTCGCGCCAGTCGCCTCGACCGCCTCACGCACAGTGTCGAACATGGGCCGATCGAGAATCGTATCGCCGCCTTTGCCCGGGGTGACGCCGCCAACCAGATTGGTGCCGTAGCGGATCATGTCCGCGGCGTGGAATTGTGCGATGCGCCCTGACATGCCTTGCACGATCGTAGGGACCATTTCGTTCGTGATGATCGCCATTTTGCCTTCCTCGCTCTGATCGTCTCAAACTGGCCGCGCGGCGACCGCGCGCTCGGCGGCCTCGGCCAGCGTTTCCGCTGTGATAATCGGCAGGCCGGATTCCGCGATGATGCGGCGGCCTTCGTCGACATTCGTGCCCGACAGCCGGACGACCACCGGAAGATCGAGGCCAAGTTCTCTGAATGCAGCCACGACGCCTTCAGCGACCCAGTCGCACCGATTGATGCCCGCGAAGATGTTCACCAGGACCACCTTCACGTTTTTGTCCATAAGCACGGCCTTGAAAGCCTGGAGCACACGATCCGGGCTGGCGGCGCCGCCGATATCGAGAAAGTTCGCAGGCTCGCCGCCAGACAGCTTGATCATGTCGAGCGTCGCCATCGCCAGACCAGCGCCGTTGATCAGGCAGCCGATATCGCCGTCGAGGCCGACATAAGCGAGCCCGCGATCTTCGGCGTAGGTCTCTCGGCGGTCCTCCTGGCTCTTGTCGCGCAACTCCGTAATGCTCGGGCGCCGGAAGAGCGCGTTGTCATCGAAGGACATCTTCGCATCGAGCGCGACCAGATCGCCCGATTTGGTGACGACGAGCGGGTTGATCTCCACCATCGTGGCGTCGAGATCGCGAAACGCGCGATACGCGCCGCGGAGAATTCTCTGCGCCTTCCCGATCAATTCCGCGCCAAACCCGAGCTTGAACCCGAGCTCGCGCGCTTGAAAGTCCTGCAACCCGGCTGCGGGATCGATCGTGAAGCGGATGATGCTCTCGGGCTTTTCCTGCGAAAGCTCCTCGATCTCCATGCCCCCCTCGGCGGAAGCCACAACCATGATCCGCTCGGTCTCGCGATCGAGCACGAGGCCAAGATAGATTTCGCGCGCAATGTCTGACGCTTCCTCGACGTAGAGACGTGTGCAGAGCTTGCCTCGGTCGCCTGTCTGTCGGGTGAACAGCACTTTTCCCAGCATGCTTTTCGCAGCGTCATAGAGTTCATCATCGGTTGAACACACCCGGACGCCGCCAGCTTCGCCCCGACCGCCTGAATGGATCTGGGCCTTCACGACCCACTTGTCGCCGCCGATTTCGCGCGCGCGGTATCCGGCCTGTTCGGGGCTGTAGGCGATGCCGCCCATCGGCACGGGCACGCCAAAGCCAGACAGGATCTCTTTCGCCTGATACTCATGAATGTCCATAACAGAGCCTCTCCCTTCTAGCCGTGCGCCGCGCGGATGGCGTCGTCGATCGCGATCACATTGGCCGCCATTCTCTCGGACGCCGCGTCGATCATCTTACCGTCGAGCGACGCCGCGCCTTTGCCTGCCGCCTCGGCTTCACGCAGCGCCTTGACGATTGCGCGAGCGCGCTCGACTTCAGCTGCAGGCGGCGAAAAGACGTCGTTGGCGAGGGCGATCTGACTGGGATGAATCGCCCACTTCCCTTCACATCCCAGAGCGGCGGCCCGACGTGCGCCGTCCTGGTAACCTTCCGGATCTTTGAAGTCGCCGAACGGCCCGTCGATGGCTCGCAACCCGAAGGCGCGGCAGGCGGTGACCATGCGGGCGATCGCCGCGTGCCACTGATCTCCCGGGTAGCTGGGGTTGAGGCCGCCTATGTTCACCGTGCGCGCTCGCATCGACGCGGCGAAGTCGGCGACGCCGAAATGCATCGCCTCGAGCCGCGCGCCAGGCAGGGTGGCCGAACGGGCGATGTCCTCGACATTCGCCATTCCAAGCGCCGTTTCGATCAAAGCTTCTGTCGCAACCTTGGTCGTGTAGCCCTTCGCTTGCTCAATCTGGTTTAGCAGAGCCTCGACCATGTAGAGGTCAGCGGCGGTTCCGACTTTCGGCACGAGGAGCGTATGAACGCGATCTCCCGCCTGCTCCATCACGTCGACGACGTCGCGGTACATGTAATGGGTGTCCAGACCATTGATCCGCACCGACACCGTCTTGCCCTTGGCGGCCCAGTCGATTTCTTGCAGCGCCGCGACAACGTTTCTGCGCGCCTTCTCCTTTTCGGGCGGCGCGACAGCGTCTTCAAGATCGAGGAACACGTAGTCGGCGGCGCTGTCAGCCGCCTTTTCGATCATCGTGGGATCCGATCCCGGAACGGCCAACTCGCTGCGTTGCAGCCGCTGACGACGGAGGGGAAACAAGGTGTGGCTCATAGGGAACTCCGCGCGTGAACGCCGGCGTCGTCCGGCGCGCACGCAGAAAAAGGGAACGATGAACGTCGATGCGCATCGACGCGGATCTGTGGTTTGAAATGAAGGAAGACTGACCCCGGGGCGATCAGTTGGGCGGCGGCAAATCCGTTTCGAGTAGGATTGTCGCGACTCCTGCGTCGACCACGCCGAGAATAACCGGCGCGTCGTGGAAAGACCGATCCAAGACAGCTCGGAGGTTCTTCGCCATCTCAATCGTTTGCGCCGCCGTTTGGGTGGTGTCGCACATGCTGAATACGCCACCAATATCGTCGCTGGTATCGCGCCCGGCTTCGCGATCGACGAACGGAATTGGCCGCTCATTCATCGGCTGCTTCTGAATACGCAGACGATCCCCAAGCTGGTCGGCGAACTCGTTCACGCCGCTCCCGCAGACGAGCAGGGTGCGCGCGTCGCCAAGCTGGGCCATCAGCTGCTCCGCCCAAATCGACGCATGGTCGTTGCGGTCATCGATGGCTTGAAAACGTTCCGTCTCGAAATCGACGGCTGTATCGACCTTCACCGCTTGTGCGGACATCTTAAACCTCCCGGGGGTCTCTTATCTTTGACCCAAGGCATGAGAGCCGCGCATCGAAACGTCCAGCAAAACCGCGTTGGCTTGTAAGCGCAAATCGCTACAAAGATAGAGAGTTGTAACTTTGTAATGTTTTTTCATTTACGCGTCGAACTTTTTCGGTAATAGGCGATCGATCGCCAGCTAGGCGCGGGCGCCAATCGTTTGCGGGCGTCTTCGCCCGACCGCCAGTGCGGATCGCTGATCGAAAACTCGTTTGCGTCTCTGAATACGGGTGTTCTCAACGGACGCGCGCCGCGCCAAGCCAACGCCGAAATTTGGCGCCTCCAAGCGCACATCAGACAAGAAAGTTGAGAATCAAGCCGCTCACCTGTTGCGCAACCGTCTGAAAAGCAGACGGGGTCGGGTCGTGCGTGTCGCCCGCAAGCCGATCGCAGGCGGCGGTGGACGCAGTCGTGCGCTGACTGGTCTCCCCGGAGTTTTCGGCGATCTCAAAACGCTATCTTGGGTTCGCAACGGGCTGAACAGGATGCATGGAGTCCGCAGCCAAACAGTCTCCCCTCTTCTTTTGCTTCCGCTTCGAGATCGAAAGCGGACCATACACATATATGAACCGATGACTGCTCTTGGGCTTAAGCAGACCTCGCGACAGCGACTATGGTCCAGGACCCAATATCTGTTCTTGGCCCTGACCCGACATTCGTGCGTTTCGCTGCGAATGCCCTGTTTGAGCCCATAATCAACGATGCTGCCAAGTGTAGGAATTGCTGCTTTGACGAGGTGTACAAGCCGGCGAACTAATCGGGCAACCCCGCAGCTCGAAGGCTGGCAAGCCAAAGTCTCCGGTTCTCGGGGTGGTTCTTCGATCCAGCAAACTGCCGTTGCATGGCCGTGATCGATAGCTTTGGGTTGATCTGCAAGGCAGCCTCTATGGCCGCCTGCGCCTGGTTCGAGCGCTCTAGTTCATTGAGGTTCGCGGCACGGAGCAAGTGATGGAACGCCCGCCATGTGTCACTCGTGGCGACCGCGCCCAAACGGTGCGCGGCTTCGAGGGCCTTTTCGTGGCGTCCGAGATGGAAAAGGATATGCCCCTTGAAGAAGTACATGTTCTGGAGCATCGGATCACGCGGGCTGAGTTTGAGGGCCATCTCGATGTGGGGTAAGGCGTCGCTTTGCCTGCGGAACCAATCATACGTGTGCGCGAGTTCCAGACGGATGCGGGCGTCATTGGGGTTCAGCGATACCGCCCGCTCGAGGTTTGCGACGGCAGGATCGGCTTCACCCGTGAAGCGATAGATGTACCCCAGGGCCGCGTGGGCCTGCGCGTCCCGATCGTCCAACTCGATGGCGCGTTTGGCCGCTTCAGTCGCGGCAACGAGTGTGTCCTGTGGTGCATAGCTCCACTGAAAGAAGAAGATCGTTCCAAGCGCGCGGGCCAGCAGACTGTACCCTGCCGCAAATTCGGGATCGCGGGCAAGGGCCGCTTCCGCAAATCCGACTGCTTCTTCCTGTGCTTCCTTCGAGAAAACGGCCTGACGCGCGCGTCCGCGCAGGTAGAGGTCCCAGGCACCCAGGTCGTCTGTCGGCTTGCCCCGTGCTTGCAGACTGTCCGACTGATAGATCTCGGGAAGAAGCCTGCCTGCGATGGATTGGCTGATCTCGCTCTGGACGAGAAAGATGTCCTCCATTTCCTGCTCGAAGGCTTCGGCCCAGATCGTTTCGCTGGCCGCGACATCGACCAATTCTCCGCTGACGCGGACACGCTGCCCGTCGCGTCGAACGCTTCCCAGCACAACATAGCTCACACCCAAATCGCGAGCGATTTCCAACGCTGATTCCGTCTCGCCGGCGTAGGAAACCATCGTCGCCCGTGAGACCACGAACAGGTCCCGATTGCGCGACAGATGCCCGATAAGGTCGTCCGTTAAGCCATCGACAAAGTATTGCGCCGATCGATCAGCGCTCAGGTCATCGAACTGTACAACGGCAATCGACGGCTTCTCCGTGTCCAGTGTTTGCGGGATTTCCCCGGTCATAGTGACCCAGACCACGGCAATCAGAGCGGCGACGCCCGCAATGATGGTGAACACCTTCCGCTTCGATACCTGGGGCGTGCCTACGGTCTGATCGGTGTCGATGGGTGCGACGAACTGGAAACCGCGTTTCGGAAACGTCTTGATAAACCGAGACGTTGACGCGGTGTCGCCCAAAGCCTTGCGGACCGCGTGTATCCGCGTGTTCAGGGCAGCGTCGGTGATGGCCTTTCCGCCCCAGATCTCGTCGATGAGGTCCTGCTTGCTGACGATCCCGGCACGTCGCGCGATGAGAAATTCGAGCAACTGAAGCGCCTGCGGCTCTAGCGCAACCGGTTCCCCGTTGCGCGAGAGCCCACGCGCGCCATCGAGTTCGAATTCCGCAAATCTGTACATGCGAAAGGCTTACACCCGGCGATACTTGTCGCTCAATGGATCTGGATCGTTATCATCTGAATGTCAGAAATAATCAGGTCCCGATCAAGTCCGCTCGTCTTGTTCCATTTAACACTGGACCTGGGCACTGGCCCGAATCCTTAGGAACAATTGAACGAAGGAGACGAACATGTCGGGATTGAAAACAGCGGCTGCGAGCCTCGCCCTTGTCTTGACGATTGGCGCGGCAAGTGCAGAGACCGAGCTTGATACAGCGCTGAGTAACGGCGGGAGCCAATTGACGTCTGATCAGCTCGCCGAACTTCTGATCGGTCATATCGTGACCGCCAGATCGGGGGACAAGACGTTTCGGTTCTTTTACGATCCTAGCAACGTGATCACCGGCGAATTGACCAATGGCGGCTGGGAGGGTTCCGGTGCCTTCGCAATCACAGATACTGATCAGGTCTGCGTCTCAATGGCGGCAGATATGGGTCGCTATCGCTGCCTGACCGCAGTTCGGCATGGCGATGTTGTCCGCAAATTCGATGTCAGCGGGAAGATGACTTTCGAACTTCTTGGCTTCGAACCGTCAACGGGCCTTTAGCGCGCGTTTAGTCAAAGCAGACGTTTGTATTTGAGAATTCTACGTCCGCTTCGTCCGCCTAGCGGCCATCCGGTAGGATCACGGCGAACATCCGCTTCCCGCCCGAACGAGACTTCGCGCTGAGATAGCTGGATCGTACGCAATACTTCGGCTCTTGGGATTACGCCGTCTATCATCGGCGGCGATCCGCACGTCCGCTCAGCGATCAAGAGCTGACGCACGGTTCCGCACGGCGGTGGCGGTTCAGCGGCAGGAGCAGGAACCACAACCATCGATGAGATCACTCGAAGGACGACCGCATTTTCAGCCGGCAAGTATCGCAATCGTAGATGCGGTGAGCCGCGCGGCTAGATGTTCATGACCATCTTAAGCGACGGACAGCGAAAGCTGGCGAAGCGAACGTCGATACGCTCGATGGATGTAAAGCCAAGCGCCCGGTAGAACCCCACCGCACTCAGCGTCGCGTATGCTTCGAACCGCGTCACGCCGCCCGAGCGCGCTTGAGCCTCGCAAACCTCGTAGATCGCTCGGCCGACGCCGTCACCGGTATGATCGGGATGCGCCGCGAAGCGCCTAATGTGGCCGACGCCCTCCTCCTGCTCGCCGTTATCGGGGCGTTCTGGGGTCCATCCTCCGCAGCCGACAATCATCTCCCCGTTTTTTTGAGCGACAAAGTATGAGCCTGAGGCCAGCAACGAGGAATTGGCTTTCGTGATCACGGGCAGAACGGATTTCAAAAGCGAAAGTGTGTAGTGCGCTCGCAAGAGCGTCGAATAGGACGCCTCGAGCACCACCGTCATTCTGTCTTCGTCTTTCGACGTCGCGGGGCGAACGATCATCTGTCACGCCTCCGGCAAAAAAAGCGACGAGAAATAAACGGCAGACAAGATGCAACCAAATGCGATGACGCTCGCTCTCAAGTAAAACTCATCGACAAGCCTCGCAAAGCGGCCCCCCATGTATCCGCCCAAAGCGCTTCCAATCATCATCGTGTAGGCTTCGGGCCACGCGATAACGCCGCCAACGCCGAACACCACGATACTGATGAGAGTGAAGGTCGTCGCGAGCAGGTTCTTTAGGCTATTGGCGACGTTGAAAGGGCTGAAACCCATGATTTGGACAACCGCCAGAAGGATTATTCCGAGGCCGGCGCCGAAGTAGCCGCCGTAAATCGAGAAGGCGAACAATGCGCCGAAGAGAGCCGTGGTCGGCGCTCCGCCGGAAAGCCGCTTCTTCAATAGATCGGCGATCGCCGAGCCGAATGCGAACAGAATTGTCGCCGTCAATATCAGGAACGGAATAAGCACCTCGAACAGAGCTTGTTCCGACATCACCAGGAGGAGCGATCCAACCAACGCGCCGGCGCTGCTGACAAGCACAAGGGGCCAAACCCGAGAGCCGATAGCGCGAAGCTCGTTGCGATAAGCGGGAATGGCCGCTGCGTTTGACGGCAACATCGCCAAGAAGTTCGTCGCATTGGCCACGACAGGCGGCAGCCCGACCGCCATCAGCGCCGGAAAGGTGAACAACGTCGCGCCGCCGGCAATTGCGTTCCAAGCCCCGCCAACCAGTCCGACCGCGATCAGAAAAATGGCTGTCGTCGTCTCCATACGCGGTCCTCCCGATTACTCTCGCAGAGACCTACCGGGAGCGTTGACATTCGAGAAACGAATGCATTTCATATTAGCCATGAACAAAATGGAACGGTTGCTGAAATCCGCCGATCTGCTTCGAACCTTCGTCGTCGTCGCCGAGCGCGAGAACATCACTCATGCCGCCGACGTTCTCGGCCGGACGCAGTCGGCGATCAGCGTGCAAGTCAGTAAACTTGAAGAGACGCTCGAAGTTCGACTTTTCGATCGCAAAGCGCGAGGCATGACTCTGACGTCGGATGGCGACACATTGCTGCCTGTCGCCCGGAAGATCATGCGGGAACTCGAAAGCGTCGGGACGCTTTTCCAGGATCCATTGCAAGGCCGTATCCGCGTCGGCATCCCTCACGATTACGCCGACGCCATTCTAGAGGCGGCGCTTGTGGAGTTCTCGCGTCGCCACCCGTTAGTGGAGGTATCCGCTCAATTCGGATGCACCGCGACGTTTCCCGAGGAAGTCCGCCGCGGCGTCCTCGACGTCGCGGTCGTTTCGGACACAAGCTTACCCGGCTTTCACACGCTCGGAACAGAGCGGAACGTCTGGGCCGCATCCTCAAACATGCAAATCGACACTGACCAACCGACGCCGCTCGCAGTGTTGGATCGCAGGAGTTGCGGTTGGAGCCGTCTAGCGCCAGACGCGTTGGACTCGATCGGACGCGAATGGCGTCTTGCCTACGCCAGCGAGAGCTTCGCTGGCGTCAAAGCCGCGATCCGTTCAGGTCTCGCGATTGGCGCTTTGCCCGAGGCGTTGATGGAGCCGGGAATGATAGCGCTCACGGAGATCGATGGGTTTCCAGACCTGGGGCGGACAGCTCGTGGCGCAATTACGTCGCGCGATGCTCCGGAGAATTTGGCAACCGCAATGGTTGAGGCGATCGATGCAGCGGCGAACGTCGCGTAGCGCTGTTGTTGATATCGGGCCAACTTGGACCCTTACCGACAAGTTCAGTCCGATGCGCGATTTCTGCGGCTGGGATGAAGCAGCCGTGGGGTCGCCAGCCCAACATGTCAGCTGTCACTAGATGCAGCGCGTCATGCCGGGTCTAGCTTGGGATCTGACCTACAGGCCGACCTCGGCGGTCGACCCAGAGCTGTCGTTCAGACCAGTCGCCTAACGGCTCATAGCTGTAGATGACAGCACTGCTGCTGATTGGCGCGCTTTGAGCTCAAGGGTAAGCCTTCGCCAATGTTTGCACTGCTTTGTCGACGATCTTGGCATCGGACAGACTCGACAGGTCTCGAGCAGGTTGCGCTCCGTTAAAGGCCATAATCACTGGCTGGCCAGTATAGCGATATAGATTCAGCCACTGATTGAATTGGCCCGCGGGTAAGCCGTTTTCTGGAGTGACGATCCAGGTGACGTCTTCATCCCAGAAAACCGCGTCATAACGCAGATAGACCTTGTCCAGAAGCCCCATGCCTAGTCGTGTAATCGCCTCGGTCTTCCATTCCGGCAAAGGGGGCGAAAAGCCTATTGAGCCGTGCTTCAAAACCCCTAAAGGCGCCGTCAGTATCACCGCGTCAAAAAGGGCTTCGCGTCCTTGCGTGTCACGCAACTGCACTGAGTGCTCACCTATGTCGACCTGTCTCACTATGTGCTCAAAGCGAATGTCGAGGCTGCGAGGCGCCCCGGTCAGAAGCTGGTCATAGCCTCCGGGCAGGATAACCTCCTCGCCGCCATAATCAGAAACGGTCCAGTACGCCGTCCCGTTCACGTCATCTTCGTCGGCGCCTAAGCTGTGTTGCACCGACACGACGTTGTCGAGCCAGGCGGGCGCCTCAGCGTCGGACATGTTTCTGCCGTCGCCGCCGCGAACCACATAGCTTTCGTCTGTGGCGCGTGTGCGAATGTCCAAAGCACTGGCAACATTGGTAAGGGGGTTGCCGTCTGCGCCATGAATCCAGCTCGCCCCTAGATCGAGCGGAACGCCAAGGCTTCGATCAGTCCAAATTCGTCCCCCGATACGATTGCGCGCTTCAAGGACTGTCACGTCATAGCCTTCATCGACAAGCCATATCGCGGCCGTAAGACCACTGACGCCAGCGCCGACGATGGCCACCGACTCGGCATCGGTATTGTTGTGGACGGCCTCAGCTGCGATCAGCCCAGATTCATATGCGGCATGGACCGTACTGTTGTAATCAGGGTGGCAAGCTTCCCCCGCAAAAAAGAGGCGGTTCCCAAGCGGCTCAGCAAGAGCACGGTGGTCACGTCTTCTGGCCCCCCTCGCCACAAAAGAGTACGATCCCAGGCTGTAGGGATCGCGACTCCAATTTGTGCGAATGTAACCTGTTGGCGCTCGATTGCTTCGGGCCACACTTGGACAGGGTGTGAAGCCGACAGCCAAGGCGGCGATCACTGTGCCAAAGAACTCTCTGCGCCGCAAGGTGAGCCATCCATCTTAGCTTGCCGTGAAATGCAAACCGTACAAATCGATAGGAGGGCAGTCGAGAGGTTGGGCGTCTGCCAGGCATTGAATAGAGATCCGGTCACTGCAGCTCCGTCCGAAACGCAGACATCGGATGTGGCGGTATGCAAATCCGCTGTCCGCCCGAAGTAACCAACTGATCAAGTAGCTGGCGTGTCAGGCCAATGAAGGCCTCCCAACCCCTTGTCCCGCTTGACAGAAGCGCGTCGCCATGCATTTCCTGAAATGGGACAAGCTGGGGGTCAGCTGTGCTTCGCAATGCGTTTTTCGGACTTTTCGCCGCTCT
>CALDSD010000010.1 GCA_937911325.1 uncultured Neomegalonema sp. | reverse complement strand
CGTGCCTGCTTCGACGCAGACCATATTGGTCGGGCCGGCTCCGTGCCCGTCGGCCATAGCGGCAGCCCCTGAAAGCATGAGTGCAGATGCGGCGTAAAAAGATCGAACCATGAATACGGTCCTCCAAACTGTTGGTTTGCAGCGCTCATATCGCGCGCGCCCGCCTCTGAATAGGCCTCTCACGCGTCTGTGAAGCAAGTGTGAGCGACATAAAAAAGCGCCGCCGCGGAATCGCGACGACGCTCTTTGAATATGGATTTGAACCCGCCTTAGGCGAGCGCAGGCTCGAGTTTCTTACAGTCTTCGACCAGGCCTTTGACCGCATCAACGGACGCCATGAACATGTCGCGCTCGGCATCGTTGAAGTCGAACTCAACAATTTTCTCAGCGCCATTCGCGCCGATCAGAGTCGGCACGCCGACATAAAGGCCGCCGAGCCCATATTGGCCGTCACACCAAGCCGCAGACGGCAAGACGCGCTTTTGATCTTTGAGGTAAGACTTCGCCATCGCGATCGCAGACTCAGCCGGTGCATAGTAAGCAGAACCAGTTTTCAGAAGCGCCACAATCTCGCCGCCGCCTTTGCGCGTGCGGTCAACGATTGCGTCGAGTTTCTCTTGGCTCATCCAACCTTGCTTGACGAGCTCAGTCAGCGGCAGACCGCCAACGGTCGAGTGACGTACCATTGGCACCATAGAGTCGCCATGTCCGGCGAGCGTCCAGGCGTGGATATCGGCAACAGAAACGCCAGTTGCCTCTGACAAGAAGTAAGCAAAACGGCTGGAATCCAACACGCCCGCCATGCCGACGACTTTATTGGTCGGCAGACCAGAGA
This sequence comes from uncultured Neomegalonema sp., assembly GCA_937911325.1. Classification (GTDB taxonomy): domain Bacteria; phylum Pseudomonadota; class Alphaproteobacteria; order Rhodobacterales; family Rhodobacteraceae; genus CALDSD01. Next base: position 10,383 of record CALDSD010000010.1, on the reverse strand, counting down.
ATTGCTGCAGCGCCCAAACCATCGCGTCGAGCGGGTTGGTGATGCAGATGACAAAGGCGTTCGGCGCATGCTGCTTGATGCCTTCGCCGACGGACTTCATCACTTTGAGGTTGATGCCGAGCAAGTCATCGCGGCTCATGCCGGGCTTACGCGGCACGCCCGCTGTCACGATGCAGACGTCAGCGCCGGCGATCAGCGAGTAATCATTGGTCGAGCCCGACATCGCGGCGTCAAACCCGTCGACAGGAGAGCTTTCCGCCAGGTCCAGCGCCTTGCCTTGGGGCACGCCCTCGGCAATATCGAACAGGACCACATCGCCCAATTCCTTCAGGCCGGCGAGATGGGCGAGGGTGCCGCCGATCTGGCCGGCCCCGATCAGCGCGATTTTTGGTCTCGGCATAGCTGAGAACTCCCCTTTTTAGAGCGGCGACGCGCATCTGTCGCAGCGCACAATTTTTTTGATGACGTCGGGGTAGCGGGAAAGATTCGCAATCGCAAGGGCATGCGGGTATCGGCCGCATCAACTCTTTCGCTCATTCAGCTGTAAGAGACAGTTTTATCGCGGGAAGATAAGCATGCTGGGCGATCCCACATTTCTGGTCGCTGCTGTGGCGGCGATTGCGATCGCAGGACTCTCAAAGGGCGGCTTCGGGTCGGGAGCCGCATTCGCGGCGACGCCGATCCTGGCCCTCGCCGTTTCTCCAGCGCAGGCGGCCGCGATCCTGTTGCCGATCTTGATGCTGATGGATCTGACGGGGCTCTACGCATATCGAAAGAACCTCAACCTGCGCGCGGCATGGCCTTTAATGGCCGCTTGCGTGGTTGGCGTCGGCGCTGGATGGATCTTCTTCCGGTCGGTGGATGAAAACACTCTGCGCTTGATGTTGGGCGCGCTCGCCCTTGGTTTCCTGGCCCATCAACTGCTCAAGGACCGAACGCCGCAACCGCCCAAAGCCGCCAAAACGGCGAGCGCTGCGCTTTGGGGCGGCTTGGCGGGCTTCACCAGCTTTGTCGCGCATGCGGGCGGCCCCCTTGTCGCCATGCATCTCATTCCGCAAAAGCTCGAGAAGACGGCGTATCAGGGTGCGACCGTCTTGTTCTTCTGGTGGGTGAACCTCATCAAGCTAGGCCCCTACGCCGCCTTGGGATTGTTGAGTTCAGAGAACCTCACGACCTCGCTGGCGCTGGCTCCGCTGGCTCCAGTGGCGATGCTTCTTGGCGTCTGGGCGCATCACCGCGTCTCCGAGATTTGGTTCTACAGGACCATTTACGCGCTCTTGGCCGTTACCGGCGTCAAACTGATCTGGGATGGTCTCGGCTTGTGACTTCGGTCCGGGTCGGAGAGCCCTGTCGGGGCTCGATTTTCCGAGAGCCGTCGCAGTGACGGAACTGCGGTTTTTCGAACGCGCCGGACGAGGAACGGACGCGTTCACACAGTTGCGCCTTGCCCTGAATCGCGCGCCGCCCGTTTATCGTGTTAGGTTGATTGTAGAGTCAGCAGCGGGTGGGGACCATGGGCGAAGCTGCCGAAACGAACGTTCATCGCAAAGACGCGAAGACGCCGAAGCGCATTAAGGCGATTCTGGTTCACGGGACCTTTGCGACCAACGCAAGTTGGGACGACGACCCAGAGGACGAGATCTCACGCGACGGCGGCGACCCGAGCAATCGCAAGCACATGCGCGAGTTGGAGAACAAGTCGACTGGAGTGTTTGTTCCGGCGCTGAGAGCGCAGCTGACGGAAGTGGCCAACGGCGCGCAGCTGACAACCGAAAGGTTCCTTTGGAGCGGCGACAATCGACATCAGGCGCGACGTGCGGCGGCCGTCGCCTTGGTGGACCGGCTGAAACGCGGATTTCCAACCCGATACGACCCATCTGAAGAAGCTTACACGGAGGAGCGGCTGGTCCGACCCAACGGCTCCGCGGCTCCGGACGACAAGGAGTTCGACGAGATCTTCGTGATCGGCCACAGCCACGGCGGCACGATCGCGCGTCTGGCGATGGGACTCGTCTCGGAAAACGAAGCCCCGACCGGCGTCATCACCTTTGGCTCTCCATTCGTGCGGTTCAAACCGCGCGAGCTCGACACCGTCTGCAACGTCCTGCGTTGGCTTGTTCGGGTGATCGCCTTCCTTTCGCTCGTCTTGATCGTCGGTCTGGCCATGGCGGACGCGTTGCCCTTCAACGACTTTTTCAATGATCAAGCGAAGACAGGCGCTGTCTACGCCGTGTTGGTCTTGCTCGTGGGATTTCTGCTGGACTGGGGCATCAAGCGGGTCAGGGACGCTTTGCGCGCGACCCAGGAGATGCTGCACCGGGACTACGACCCCACCCCGACTGCAAAGGTCGGGTTCCTCTCCTATCATGCGATTTTTGACGAGGCCGGCGTCTGGCTGCGCATTCTGAGCTTCATCACCTGGATCTTTCAGACGATCGTCGTGACAACGCTCAACAGCGCGTACTTCATCACCTTCATGGTGATCTTCGGGATGATCTACGGGGGGTTCGCCTGGTTCGGCTACCCGAGCCCGGAATGGACCAACCGGATCTTCAGCCCCCTTGTCGTGAGTTATCGGGAAGTCGCGCCTTTCTTCGGCTTGCAGACACAAGCCACGTTGGAGACGTTCTGCGTCGCCAAGTGGCTTCCCGGGGGCGTGATCATCTCCGGGTTCGTCACTTTCGTCGTGCTGGTCGCGCTGACCATGATCGCCGCGCCGATCGCTCTGCTTCTCCCGACGCTTTTGCGCTCTTCGGGCATTGGTTTCGGGGGAGAGCCGTTTCGGTGGAGCCTGGCCAGCGAGATCGACGTCGACCGCACGGCGAATCCTGCTTCGGAGCTTCGGGTGCTGTTCCTGCCGCAAGCGTGGCTGAGCGGTCGCCTTCAACACAACTACTACTACGACGCGCCCAAGCTGCATCAGGAGATCGCAGCCAGGATGCGCCATTGGAGCATCACGCCAAGACAGGCCGATTGGTCCGTGTTCGAACGGTATCCGCTATGGACCCTTCGGGCGCTGTTTCAGGCGGGCGTCATTCTGCTGATGATGAGCGGCGCCATGTTCTTCAGCGCCGATCTCGCCCGAGATTTCGATCCGATCTATCAGCAGACCGGGGCTTTCTGCGACCCCAAACAGGAGAATGCGCCCACGCCGTTCCTCCAGTCGGAGTAACCGGCGCAGTGGATCCTGACGAGCCGATGGGCTCAGGCGTTGGGCGCATCGTCGTTGTCCGAGAGGATGCGATGCGCCGCCCCGTCGAGATCGTCGTATTGCCCGGAGCGCAAGGACCAAAGAAACGCGCCCAAGCCCAACATTCCCAGCAGTAATGCGATGGGTATCAACACCAGCAGTCCGTTCATCTCGAATGACCCTCTGCGTTCAGGGAGCGCAAGCGCACCGCGTTCAACGTCACGACGATCGACGATCCCGACATCGCAAGCGCCGCAATCAGAGGAGTCACGAAACCGAACATCGCCAACGGAATGGCCATGGCGTTGTAGCCCGCCGCGATCGCAAAGTTCTGAAGCGCGCGCGTTCGAGCGGTGCGACTGACTTTGTGAGCGAAGGCGACCGGCGCCAACGCGTCGCCGGTGAACACCATCCCGGCTGCAGCGCGCGACACATCAGCGGCAGCCGCCGGCGACATCGACACATGCGCCGCTGCGAGCGCCGGGGCGTCGTTGATGCCGTCCCCGACCATCAGAACCTTTCGCCCTTCGTCGGCAAGAGCCTTGAGCGCGGCGAGTTTGTTCGCTGGCGTCAACTCGGCTCTCCAAGCATCGACGCCGAGACGTGCTGCGGCCACGGAGACCACGCTCTCGCGATCGCCCGACAACAGCAAGGTATTCAACCCAAGTTCTTTGAGCGACGCCATGACGCTGGCCGCGTCCGCACGCATTTCATCTTCAAAAGCGAAGGCGACCGGGTCGCGACCCTCGACGTGCAGCCACACGCGGGTCAGCGCGTCCCCGCTCAATTCGGGGGCGCCGCACCAGTCGCCCCGGCCAAGTCGAACGCGCGACCCGGCGTCAGCTCCGACGCGGGTCGCTTCGACCCCTGCCCCGGGATGCTCGGATGCGTTCTCGACGCGCTCTGGTTGAACCCCACGATCCGTCGCCGCGGCCAACAGCGCGCGAGACAACGGATGCCTGCTTGCTTCGGCGAGGCCGGCGGCAAGGCACCAGGTCTTTGGATCAGATGGTCCATCGACCAGCCGTGGCCGCCCCAGGGTGAGCGTTCCCGTCTTGTCGAAAACGACTGTGTCGATCTCGCCCAGCTTTTCCAACGCGGCGCCGTCCTTGACCAGCACACCGTTGCGGAACAAGACGCCGCCGGCAGTCGCCTGAACGGCGGGAACGGCCAGCCCCAACGCGCATGGGCAGGTGATGATCAACAGCGCGCTGGCGATCATCACCGAGACGCGCCAATCGCCGCCCGTCCAGACCATCCAGCCGATGAAGGCCGTCAACGCGATCAAATGAACGCCTGGCGCGTAGATGCGCGCCGCGCGATCCGCAAGCCGCGTGTAGCGATTGGCGCCGCGTTCGGCCGCCTCGATCATCCGAGCAATCTCTGCGAGCAGGGTGCCGTCTTCGGTCGCGCTGACGCGCAATCGCAGAAGGCCCGTCAGGTTCATCATGCCCGCATGCGCGATCGTTCCAGGTCGAGCGGTCTCAGGCGTCGTCTCACCGGTCACCATCGATCGATCCATATCGCTGACGCCGTCGAGCACCTCGCCGTCGGCTGGTATGCGCTCTCCTGGCGCAACTTCGATGAGATCGCCGGGCGACAGCTCTTCGATGGCGACAAGCCGCTTCGTCCCGCCCGGCGTCACGAGGGCCGCCGCCGAGGCGGCGAGCGCGGACAGCTCCGCCGCCGCCGATCGCGCCATTCCTCGGGTGCGATGATCGAGGTATCGGCCGATCAGCAAGAAAAACAGGAGCGACACCGACGCGTCGAAGTAAGCGTGATGGCCGCTATGCGCGGTCTCAAACAGGCTGACGCCAGCCGCAAGAAGAACTGCGAGGGTGATCGGCACGTCCATGTTCAAGCGGCCGACCCGCAACGCGTTCCACGCTGAGCGATAGAAGGGACGTCCGGCGAAAGCGACCGCCGGCAAAGCGATCAGCGCCGACAACCAGTGCATCAGGTCGCGCGTGGCGTCGACGGCGCCGGACCACACCGAGACGGACAGCAACATCACGTTGGCGGCCGCAAATCCCGCCACCGCCAGGCACGCGAGCAGGGCGCGCCCCACTGCGTCTGTCTCGAGGCTCTGGAAGGCGGTCGCGTCGAACGGCTTCACGCCGTAGCCCATGCCTTCCAAGCGTCGCGCGATCTCATCGACGCTGGTTTCGCCCGAACGGTAGGTCACGCCGACGCGCTTCATCGACAGGTTCACACGCGCGCTCTCGACGCCAGGGGCGGCCTGCAACCCCTTCTCGATGGCTGAGATACAGGCGGCGCAGGAAACCTCCGGCGCCAGGAAGTCGACGCGCATCACTCCGTCGCCAGCGTCGCGCGCCCAGCGTTCAGCCGCCATGGACGGCGCTCGCGGCGTCAGCTCCGGCGTCGGGGCCGGACAACATGCGCCTCGCAGCAACGGTTCTTGAGCGATTACGGCCCCATCCGCCATGAGGATCTCCCGAGAAATGCGCGTCGTTGGACGGCTTAGTTGGTTGAAGAGCTCACCCAGACCTTGGCCGAGGCTTGGTGGGTCTGACCCTTTGGATCCGACCAGGTCAGCGCGACGCGCCACACGCCTTCCTCGAGTGGGGCGAACGCGACGTAGCGATCGCGATCCGCGCTCAAGGACAGCGCTCGGTCGCTTGCCGCGTCCGACGGCCGCCCGATTTGCGCCGTCAGGTCGACGCCTCTGACGGCGGCTCCGGCCGCGTCTGTGACCGTGACGATCACCGCCCCATCGGCGTAGGTGACTTCAGGACGCCAGCCGAGTTCAGTCATCGCCGCCGTATTCCGGTTGAAGTCTTGGCTGGCGACGTACGAGTTCTTGGCGACGAGCCCCGGAAAGCTGTGGGTCGCAGCGATGACCATCGCGATGTTCGCGCACAGGATCACGGCAAAGGCGCCCAGCGCGATGAATAGAACGTGCCGTCCAGTGAGTTCGCGCGGCTTCGAAGCGCTCGTTTTCGCATGCATTCTGGGGTCTCTCTTCTACTATTCAGGGGCGACGAAAGTGCTGCCGACGGATGTTCGCTCGCGCGTGCTCAGGTCTTCGAGCCAAAAGCGCAGTTCGGTGCGTTCCTCTTCGATGCCGAAGCCGGCGCGCCAGTTCGGCGGAGCGGTGATGAAGGCTTTCACCGAGCGGACCTGATCGGTCTTCACCAGCACGGCGCTCGGATCGCCGTTTTGAAGACGCAGACGAACGCTCGCTGGACCCTTGATCGAGATCCGGAACGTGCGTGGCTCTGGGTTCTTGTTCAGCAGCTTGAGCGTATAGCCGTTGCGGATCGAGCCGTCCGACAAGGTGACGAAGGTTGGGTTACGGTCCTTCGCGACGGTGATGTCGATCGTGTCTCGAATGAAAAGCATCACCACCATCGCAATGCCGATCGCCGACCAGAGACCAAAGTAGAGCAGCGTGCGAGGGCGAATGATCCGCCGCCAGGCGTCCCAAGGCTTCTCGTTGCGTTTTTCGATTTCCGCGTCGGCGATGGTGCAATAGTCGATCAGTCCGCGCGGCTTTCCGACCTTGGCCATCATCTCGTCGCAGGCGTCGATGCAGAGCGCGCAGGTGATGCAGCCAAGCTGCTGGCCCTCTCGGATGTCGACCCCGGTCGGGCACACCGCGACGCAGGCGTTGCAGTCGATGCAGTCGCCTAACTGATCGGCTCCTTCCGCTTTACGGTGCTTGCCTCGCGGCTCTCCGCGCCAGTCCTTGTAGGTCACCAGCAAAGACTGGTCGTCGAGCATCGCCGCCTGGATGCGCGGCCACGGGCACATGTAGATGCAGACCTGTTCCCGCGCGAAACCGCCGAAGACGAAAGTGAAACCTGTGAGAATGGCGACGGTGATGTAGGCGACCGCCGCCGCTTCGCCGGTAAAGAAGGCCACCGCCAGGGTCGGCGCATCCGCGAAGTAGAAGATCCACGCCCCTCCCGTCAGGAACGCGATCAACAGCCAGATCGACCACTTCGTCATTCGCAGGCGCAGCTTCCTGCCTGTCCACTTCATGCGGTGAAGACGGATCTGGTTGTTGCGGTCGCCCTCAACCCAGCGCTCGACATACATGTAAAGGTCGGTCCAGACCGTCTGCGGGCAGGCGTAGCCGCACCAAACGCGTCCCAATGTCGAGGTGAACAGGAAGAGGCCGATCCCAGCCATCACCAGAAGGCCGATGACGTAGTAGAATTCCTGCGGCCAGATCTCGATCCAGAAGAAGAAGAACCGGCGGTTCGCCAGGTCGACCAGGACAGCCTGATCCGGCATGAACGCGCCACGGTCCCAGCGAACCCACGGCGTGACGTAGTAGATCGTGAGCGTGACGGCCATGATCCACCATTTCAGGGTCCGAAACGTCCCTTTAACGGCTTTTGGGAAGATCGGTTCTCGGCCAACGTAGAGAGGTTGGTTCTCTTCCACCGAGACTGCCTGGTCGGCCATGACGTCGCGCTCCTAACGCGGGGGTTAAATTCCGCATTGAAGCTACGTGTTTCCGGCGGCCCGGCTTTGACGAAGATCAACTCGGCTCGGGAACTCGACCATGCGGGCGGTTTGTCGCGCATCGCTCAGGCCAGGCGCCCCCAATGAACACTCCGGCGGCATGCTGTGCAGGGGCCGTCAAAAACAGACCCGCCCGGCGTCTCAGGCCAGGCGGGTCGTCGGTTCGCGCTGGAACGCTGTTACTCGCCGCCCCCAAGCGAGTGCACGTAGAGCGCCACCGCCTTCACGGTCGCATCGTCGAGACGCGGCGACCAGGCCGGCATCATCCCTGCGCGGGCGTTGACGACCGAGTAGGTCACCGCGTTCCGATCGCCGCCATAGAGCCAGATCGCATCCGCCAGATTGGGCGCGCCGAGATCCTGGATCCCCTCGCCAGCGTCGCCGTGGCAAGCCGCGCAGTTTTCCTCGAAGATGACAGCGCCCGTGTCGAGTTGCGCCGCGTCGTGCTCCTGCCCGGAAAGCGACAGCACATACTCGACCACAGCGGCGATTTCGGCTTCTTCAAGCAGCTCGTCGCGACCGTAAGCCGGCATCGCATTGTCCCGCGTGTCGTCGGTCGCGTAGCCTTCCTCGTCCGTCTGGCGAATGCCGTGCGCGATCGTCAGATAGATCGCGTCTTGCGTCCCGCCCCAGAGCCAGTCGTCATCGTTCAGGTTCGGATATCCGATCCCGCCCGCGGCGCCAGAGCCATGACATTGCGAGCAATAGGTCCGGAACGTCGATGCGCCGCTCGCCTGCGCGAACTGCAGCAGTTCCGCGTCATCGGCCACGTCCTCGATCGGCAGCGCGGCGATCCGGTCCTTGAACGGCGCCTGGGCCGCTTCGGCTTCAGCCACGATCTCGGCGAGTTCGCCGCGGGTGGTATAGCCGAGAAGACCCTTGGTGGCGCCTTCGACAAAGGGCCAGGCCGGGAAAGCGATGGTGAAACCGATCGTCCAGATGATCGTCACGTAGAAGGTATAGCGCCACCACTTCGGCAACGGGTTGTTCAGCTCCTTGCTGCCGTCCCACTGGTGCCCGGTGGTTTCGACGCCCGAGACCTGGTCGACGTCTTTGTTCTGTTCATCAGCCATGCTGGTCTCCATTGGCTTGCGCCCGCTCCACCGCATCATTCGCGGCGGGCGTTTTCTCATGCCGGAACGGGATGTCTGCGATGTCTTCATGGGTTGAGCGACTGCCGGGGCGCAGCGTGTAGACCACCACGCCGAGGAAGAAGATAACGAGGAACAGCAGTCCCCAGCTGTCCGCGAAGTGCCGAAGCGTTTCGTAGGTGCTCATATCGACCTCACCGTGCGTTGGCCGTGGCGTCATAGGTCGAGAAATCGACCAATGTGCCCAGCATCTGCATGTAAGCGATCAGCGCATCGAGTTCGGTGATCTTGCCGCTATCGCCGTCAAAGACCCGCGCCTGCGCTTTTGGATAGCGTGCGAGCAAGCCTTCAATATCGCTCTCGTCGCCCTCTGGGTTGGCCTGGGTCTCCAGATCCTGGATCGCCAGGTCGATCATCTCTTCGGTGTAGGGCACTCCGACCATGGTGTTGGCCCAGAGGTCGTCCGCGATGAACTCGTAGCTCAGCGTGGCGGTCTCGAGGGCCGGATAGCCAGGCATGATCGACTCCGGAACCACGTCGCGCGGGTTCCGCATGTGATCCACGTGCCAATCATCCGAATAGCGCCCGCCGATCCGAGCCAGGTCCGGCCCGGTTCGCTTCGACCCCCATTGGAAGGGGTGATCATACATCGACTCCGCAGCGAGGCTGTAATGGCCGTAGCGTTCAACCTCGTCCCGCATGGGGCGGATCATCTGGCTATGGCAAACGTAGCAGCCTTCACGGATGTAGATGTTTCGCCCCGCGAGCTCGAGCGGCGAGTAGGGACGCACCCCCTCCACCTTCTCGATCGTGTTGTTCAGATAGAACAGCGGGACGATCTCCACCAGGCCGCCGACGGTGACGACGGCCAGGGACAAGGCGGCGAGCAGGGTGACGTTCCGCTCGATCTTGCCGTGTTGCTTTAAGATGCTCATGGCTCGATCTCCTTATTCAGCGGGAACGGCGCGTGGCGACACAGACTGTTCAGCCTGCAGAGGCTCGGCTGTTCGAATGTCCCCGCGGATCGTCCGCCAGACGTTGTAGGCCATGATCACAGCGCCAGCGACGTAGAGAGCGCCACCGAAGGCCCGGATCAGGTAGGACGGGTGCTTCGCTGCGACCGTGTCCGCGAAGGAGTAGACCAGGAAGCCCTGGGCGTCGTACTCGCGCCACATCAGACCTTCCATGATCCCCGTCACCCACATCGACGCCGCGTAGAGCACGATGCCGATGGTCGCGAGCCAGAAGTGCCAGCTCACCATGTCGAGGCTGTAGAGCCGCTGACGGTTCCACAAACGCGGGGTCAGGAAATAGATCGCGCCGTAGGTGATCATGCCCACCAACCCAAGCGCGACAGAGTGCACGTGGCCGATCGTCCAGTCGGTGTAGTGGCTGAGCGAGTTGACCGCGCGGATCGACATCAACGGGCCTTCGAAGGTCGACATGCCGTAAAAGCCGATCGCGACGACCATGGTCCGGATGACGGGATCGGTGCGGATCTTGTCCCAGGCGCCCGAAAGCGTCATCAGGCCGTTGATCATACCGCCCCAGCTCGGCATCCACAGCATGATCGAGAACACCATGCCCAGCGTCTGCGCCCAGTCGGGC
>CALDSD010000009.1 GCA_937911325.1 uncultured Neomegalonema sp. | reverse complement strand
GCCGCATGTCTATGTGCGCTTCGGCATGTGGTCGGAAATCCTCGATCTGGAACAGCCCGAAGACAAAGAACTCTACACAACGACGAATGCGCTGATCCTCTACGCGCGCGCCGTGGCCCTGGCGAACCTGGGGCGCCATGACGAAGCTGAAACTGCGCGCCAAGCGTTCGACGAGGCGTTTGCGGTCGTGCCCGATGAGCGGATGTTGTTTCAGAACAAGGCGCGGGACGTGCTCGCCGTCGCCGAACAGATGGTGCTGGGGGAAATCGCTTTCAAAGCGGGGCGGCGCGAGGAAGGGTTGGCGTATCTTCGAGAGGCCGTCTCACGCGATGACAACCTTATGTACGAGGAGCCCTGGTCCTGGCCGCAGCCGACGCGTCACGCGCTCGGCGCGTTGCTGATGGAAGCCGGCGAGTACGAGGAGGCGGAGGCGGTGTATCGAGCTGATCTGGGGCTCGACGGCAAACTTCCACGCCCCAGCCAGCACCCACGCAACGTCTGGGCGCTGCACGGGCTTCACGAGTGCCTGACGCGCCGTGGCGAGACGGTGGAGCGCATGCATATCAAGGGATTGCTCGATCAGGCCGTCGCCCGCGCGGACATCGCGATCCGCGCCAGCTGCCTCTGTCGGGCCGTGGCCGCGTAGGACTTACTTTTCGACTTTGTCCCAGCCGATCATCTTGCGGACAAGCCAGAAATAGCTGCGGGGGCGCAAGAAGCCGAGCGTCTTGAGAATGCCGACGAAGACGCCTGGGAAGGCGATCTCGAAACCAGGGCGGTTGAGACCTTTCACAATGGCTTCAGCGGCCTCATCGGTCTGCATCAAGAAGGGCATCTTGAAATCGTTCACCGAGGTGGCCTCGGTTTCGACAAAGCCCGGGTTGATCACCGTGATGCGGATCCCGCGCGGCGCCAAATCGAAGGCCAGAGACTCCGCCATGGCGATCAGCGCCGCTTTCGTCGCCGAATACGCCGCAGACCTGGGCAATCCTCGATACCCCGCCACCGAGGCCACCAAGGCGATGCATCCCGCATCCTGCTCGAACAGAGCCTTGAGCACCGGATCGACGCAATTGGAGACGCCCGTAAGATTGACGTCGAAGGTTTTTGCGGCGGTTTCGGCCTCGTATTCCTGCGCGCGCATTGGATAGTAGACGCCGGCGTTCAACACGCTCAGCGCCAACGGCCCCTGACTGGTGATCTCGGCGACGATGGCGCGCATGCGTTCCGCATCTGTGACGTCGCCAGCGGCTACTCGAATATTGTCGTGCTCTGCCGCGAGTTCCTGGAGTTTGTCCTCTGAGCGCGCCGTCGCGTAGACGACCCAGCCCGCCTGCGCCAGCTTAAGGGTGAGGGCGCGGCCGATGCCGCCGCTGGCTCCGGTGACCCAAGCCGACCCGTGCGATGGCGCGGGGATATAGTCAAATCCGCTCAAGACCGCCTCATGAATCCAGACGTGTGACTGAGACGCCCGCTGTGTCCTAGAGCAGCGCGAGCAGGCGCGGCCCTGGGGCCGTCTCGGTATATGTGATGTCCGTGCCGCGCGCGTCAAAGCTGCAGCCGCGCCATTCCTTCGAAGCATCGTAAACCAGATTGGTTTCGAAGTTGTCGGGCCCGGTCACATTCCAATCGCTGCCGCCGTCTGCGGTCGTCTTGTTCTTGAAGACGACGTCGAGGACCTTGCCCGACTGCGTGCTCACCCAGCGGTTGACGCCGAAGTTGTTGAAATTCCAGTAGCTGGTCGGGGCGATCTGGCCAGCGACATCACCGGAAAAGGCCGAACCCTCGATCTTGTAGCCTTCCCCAGAGCGCGCGACCCGGCAGAACTCGTCATTCCCGTCGGCGTTGGTTTTCGCATCGATCGCGATCAACTCGCCCCCTCGCCACGTCTCGCGGTTCTCATGCTCATAGAGGTAGGCGGTGATCCCCAGCACCTTAACGCGGATCTCGATCACGATATCCATGATGAGATCTCCGCCGGTCTCGGTCGCCGTCAGCGTGTGAAAACCAATGTCGTTTCCGCCCCGCAGCAGCTCAAACGAGCGCTTGGAGCCGGCCGCCCATGCAACGGACGGGGCGGCCAGCGCCGCGAGCCCGCCCAACATGAGCGCGCGACGGCTTGGATTACTCAGCGAAGAGGTTGAGGGCGCGGCCGAAGCGGCCTGTGAAGCGAAGGGCGCCATCGAGAACGATGAGGCAGTAGCAGGTTTCATCACCGACGATCTCCGGATGGTGGTCGTCTTCAGGTCCTGCGATCGAGATATCGCCAGGGAACAGCTCCCGGCCATGATCCTTCAAAGCGCCACGCAATACCAGTGTCGCTTCGATGCCGCTGTGCGTATGAGCTGGCACGATCGAGCCCGGCCGCGCTTTCAACAAGCTGACCTTTTCGCCTTCGAACGTCTCGATCACGTGTTCGGAGATCCCTGGAAGACGAAACTTCCAAGAGATGTCGTCCAAACGCTTGCCGAGCGCCTTCTCCAGCGGGTTTGCCGTCTCTGATTTTGCCGAAACGCCTTGATCCGAGCCGATCCGAGCCAAAACGGCGTCAAAGTTCACGGGGGCGACCCCATTCACCTCTTCAGCCAGCAGCAGCGAACCTCCGACCTCTTCCAGAGCGCCGACAAAACCCCGTGCTTTCGGCGCCAGCGACAAATGTGTCGCGCACAACAGCGAAAGTCCCGGGGAAGTTGTTCCCGCGGCGTAGGCTGTCAGCAGATCTTCTGTCGTTAAGGCGTTCATAAAACTCGGGTTTTCCAACTCAAAAAATTAGTGCAGTCCTGAAGCACTTATGTCGATTACGCGCCTCGACCACTCTTGGATCACTAAATTAGTACCTAATTGCAATTTTTTCCAGATTTCTTGTTTCGCCGAGGCTCGGTGGACTGATTTATCGGTGGAAACTGTCGTTTGCAATGCGGCCGTTAAAGCCCTAACGCCTCGCGGGACTGTTTGTTCGGTCTGGTGAACAGAAATGCCTTTTAGGGAGCGGACAATGAGCGCAATTGACGCCGCAGGGGCCGAAGCCGCGCCTATGCAGGCGACGGAGCAGCCGGTTTTCTTTTACGGCACGCTGCGAGACCAGGATCTGTTGGCGCTTGTTCTCGACCGATCGGATCTGAGCGATCTGAAACAGTCTCCCGCCTCCGTCGAAGATCACCGGGTCGGGCGTGTTGCGGGGCAGTCCTTCCCGATGTTGTTCAAGGCTCCTGGCCAAGCTGCGCACGGCGTTCTGGTCTACGGCCTTTCGGTGGAAGATCGTGCGCGTCTCGATTTCTTCGAGGACAGCGACTACGCCTTCGCCTCCATCGAAGTGATTGCCGCCGGCGCGAAAGTCTCTGCGATCGTCTATACCCCGTCCGAAAAGCTCCGTGACAGTGGCGAAAGCTGGGACTTTGACCGCTGGCGGGCGGAGGACAAGGCTTTGCTGATCGAATGCGCGCGCGAGCAGATGAGTTACTTCGGGCGGGCGCCGCAGACGCTTGTGGAGTTTTGGTGGCCTGACATCGTCGCGCGGGCCGAAATACGCTTGGGGCTCGCCGAGGGAATTCGGTCGGACCGCGGGCGCGACGACGTCCAAGCAATCCACAGCAAAACGCCTTATAAGAGATACTTCAGCGTCGAGGAGCATCGTGTCCGGTTCCGCACCTTCGCGGGCGCGCCGTCCGGCGGCGTTGAGCGAGAGGTGTTTGTCTCCGGCGACGCGGTCGCTGTGCTGCCCTACGATCCGGTCGCCAATAAGGTGTTGCTGATCGAACAGTGGCGGGCGGGACCTTGGGCTGCTGGCGACGCCAATCCATGGACAATTGAAGCGATCGCCGGCCGGATCGACCCTGGCGAAACAGCGGAACAGACTGCGAGACGCGAAGCGCTCGAGGAGGCCGGTATCGAGATCGGCCGGATCGAGGCGCTGCCGCCTGTTTACGTGTCGCCGGGAATACTGGCTGAACGTCTGACGAGCTTCATCGGCGAGGCGGACCTATCAAGGGCGGGCGGCGTTCACGGTCTGGTTGACGAAGGCGAGGATATTCGGGTCGTCGTACTGGATTTCTGGGAGGCGATGACCGCCGTCGCACGCGGCGACGTCAACGCGTTGCCGGCCATCGCGGCGCTGTTATGGCTCGCGCGGAACCGAGATCGATTGCTGCTCGAATGGATAGGCGACTAAACGGCCTCGAACGCGCTTATTTGCACGCTTGGATCGAACCGCCATATTAGGACCCCAACCAAAATGATCTCGCGCGCCGATGGGTTCTCGGCGCGTGGACGAGACCACGAGGCTCACTGAGATGTTCATGTACAAAAGCGTGCCGGACGCTGTCGGTCACACGCCTCTGATCCGTTTGCGCAAGGCGTCCGAGCTGACGGGCTGCGACATCTACGGCAAGGCTGAATTCATGAACCCCGGGCAATCCGTGAAGGACCGCGCGGCGCTGTCGATTATTCGAGACGCCGAAAAGCGCGGCGCCCTGCAGCCGAGCGGCACAATCGTCGAAGGGACCGCAGGCAACACGGGCATCGGGTTCGCGGTTGTCGGACGAGCGCTCGGGTATGACACGGTGATCGTGATCCCAGAGACTCAAAGCCAAGAGAAGAAGGACATGATCCGCCACGCCGGCGCTCGGCTGGTCGAGGTTCCCGCGAAACCCTATCGCGATCCGAACAACTACGTGAAGTACTCGGGTCGCTTGGCCGAACGGCTGAAAGCCGTCCTGCCGAATGGAGCGATCTGGGAGCACCAGTTCGACCACGTCGACAACCGTCAGGCCCATATCGAC
>CALDSD010000008.1 GCA_937911325.1 uncultured Neomegalonema sp. | reverse complement strand
TCCGATCGGCAGATCGCCAACGACTGATTTGAACGTCGCCTTTTCGTTCGTCGAACGACTGCTTGGATTGCACGAGGTCCGCCCGGAAGACCCTCCGGTCGAGGTTGTCTTGCTGTCGCGGAACGACGCGGAAACCGGACGGCGCGCATTTCGAGCGATCGCTCACTACGGATTGGGTATTGAACGCGCGGCCTTTCTACATGGCGACAGCCCGCACGACTTTTTGCCCGCCTTTGAATGCGAACTGTTCCTGTCAGCCAATGTAGATGACGTAAGAGCTGCGATCGACGCAGGACGACCTGCCGGCCGCGTTCTGGGCGGAACCGTCGATTCCGACCCTGGCGACCGAGAGGTTCGCGTCGCCTTCGACTTTGACGGCGTTCTGGCGGATGACGGCTCGGAAACGATCTTCTCGTCAGAAGGTCTCGATGCTTTCCGCGCCCATGAGAAAGCGAATGAGACGGATCCGCTCGCGCCTGGTCCGTTGAAACCCCTTCTGGATCGGCTGGCGGCGATCCAGGAGGTCGAGCTGTCGGCGGCTGGATATCAACCCCGCCTCAAGATATCGCTGATCACGGCGCGCGGCGCGCCAGCCCATGAGAGGGTCCTAACGACCCTGGAGACCTGGGGCGTCCGGCTAGATCAGGTCTTCTTCCTCGGCGGCGTTGAAAAGACGTCTGTTCTCAAGACGCTGCGCCCTCACATTTTCTTCGACGATCAACGCACACATCTTGATCGCGCAGCACCGTTTGTGCCCTCGGTCCACGTTCCATTTGGGATCAAGAACACCCATTGATCACCAGAACACCTAGTCGCCGATGCGTCGCCCCCGCGTAGAGGACAGCCGCGATCCGACCACTCGGCGAACACATACGCCTCAACGTCTTCGAAACGCGGCGTCGCTCTTGCTCTGTCACGCTTGGCGGCTTAGACAAGGTGTCAAAGATAAAGCCTAGATATTGGGCTGTTGAGAGCGACGGACGGCTACACCTTGAGCGACGACATCCAAGACAATGACGGCCAGAACAATGGCGGCGACCTGAACGGCGGAGGATCCGTGCTTCCGGAGCGCGCTCCCTATGATGGGCCCATGATCTCGGTTGAAGACGAGATGAAGCGCAGCTTCCTCGACTACGCCATGAGCGTGATCGTCAGCCGCGCCATTCCAGATCTGCGCGACGGCCTGAAGCCGGTGCATCGCCGCATCCTGTTCACGATGCATGAGAACGGCTTTACGCATAACAAAGCCTACAAGAAGTGCGCTGCGATCGTCGGCGATGTGATGGGGCGATACCACCCGCACGGAGACTCGGCGATCTATGACGCGCTGGTGCGGATGGCGCAGGACTTTTCGATGTCCGCGCTGCTGATCGAGGGTCAGGGCAACTTCGGCTCGATGGACGGCGATCCGCCGGCGGCGATGCGCTACACCGAAGCGCGGATGCAGAAACTCGCCGAGACCCTTACCGAAGATCTCGACAAGGACACGGTCGACTACCAGGCGAACTACGCAAATGATCGACACGAACCGGTCGTGCTGCCGGCGGTATATCCCAACCTTCTGGTCAACGGATCGCAAGGGATCGCGGTGGGCCTGGCGACGAACATTCCGCCGCACAACCTGGGAGAGGTGGTCGACGCGACCCTCGCCCTGATCGAAAACCCCGACCTGACGATCACCGAACTGATGGAGTATGTTCCAGCGCCGGACTTCCCGACCGGAGGGATGATCCTTGGTCGCTCGGGCGCGCGTGCGGCGTATAACATCGGCCGCGGATCTGTTGTGATGAGGGCGCGAACCCAGATCGAGGAAGTTCGCAAGGACCGTATGGCGATCGTCGTCGATCAGATGCCCTATCAGGTGAACAAGGCCAACTTGGTCGAAAAGATCTCTGATCTGGCCAAAGAGAAGAAGATTGAAGGCGTTGCGCATGTGCAGGACGAATCGAACCGGTTCGGCGTGCGCGTGGTCGTCGAACTGAAAAAGGACGCGACGCCCGAAGTCGTGCTCAATCAGCTCTACCGGTTCACACCGCTGCAGACGTCGTTTGGCTGCAATATGCTGGCGCTCAACGGCGGCCGGCCGGAGCAGATGGACCTCAAGACCATCCTCTCCGCGTTCATCGCCTTCCGCGAGGAGGTGGTCGCGCGCCGCACCGCGCATCTGCTGGCCAAGGCGCGGGAACGCGCACACTCCCTGTGCGGACTGGCTGTCGCGGTCGAGAACGTGGATGAGGTCGTCCGGCTGATCCGTTCCTCCCCCGACCCTGCCGCCGCGCGGGAAGCTCTCATGGATCGGGACTGGGACGCACGGAAGATCCGCGGATATCTCGAACTGATCGACGACCCGATCAACCGCATCAAGGATGATGGAACCTATCGGCTTTCCGAAACCCAGGCTCGGGCGATCCTGGACCTGCGTTTGCAGCGTCTCACCGCCCTTGGCGTCGAAGAGATCACGTCCGAGTTGGCTGAACTCGCCGAGAAGATCACCGATTACCTCGCGATCCTGCGCTCGCGCGAGCGGATCCTGGGGATCATCTCCAATGAGTTGACGGAGGTGAAAACCGCCTTCGCCGTGCCGCGTCGCACCGAGATCATCGAACACGAAGGCGAGGTCGATGACGAGGACCTGATCGAACGCGAAGACATGGTCGTGACCGTGACGCATGGAGGCTACATCAAACGGACGCCGCTGACCGACTACCGCGCGCAGAGACGCGGCGGGAAAGGCCTCGCGGGCATGGCCACAAAAGACGAGGACTTCGTCACACGCCTCTTCGTCGGCAACACGCATACGCGCGTCTTGTTCTTTACGACCGACGGGATGGTCTATTCGATGAAGGTCTGGCGCCTGCCGCTCGGGGCGCGAAACGCGCGCGGCAAGGCTGTGGTGAACCTTCTGCCGATCCCGCAAGGCGTTTCAATCGCGGCGATGCTGCCAATCGATGCGCCAGAGGAGGAATGGGAACAACTCCAGATCGTCTTCGCCACCTCGGCCGGAGACGTGCGGCGCAACCAGCTCTCCGATTTCACCAATGTGAAGTCGAACGGCAAGATCGCAATGAAACTTCCCGAAGACGTCAGTCTGGTCGGCGCCGCGATCGTTGATGAAGACACCGATTTCCTTCTGACGTCGAATGTTGGGCGCGCGATCCGGTTCCCAGTCACCGAAGTGCGTATCTTCAAGGGCCGGGACTCCACCGGCGTTCGCGGCATCCGTCTTGGCGAGACCGACCGGGTTGTCTCGATGGCCGCCTTGCGACATGTCGAAGCGACACCCGACGAGCGCGCAGCGTATCTGAAGATGCGCAAAGCTATCGCAGGCGAGGACGAGGAAACGCCGGCCGTTGAAGACGCCGAAGAGGCGTCCGAGGACATCGTGCTCGGTCAGGAGCGATACGCTGAATTGTCCGCGAAGGAAGAGTTCATCCTCACCATCTCCGACCGCGGCTACGGGAAGCGCACCTCTGCGTTGGAATACCGCGTCACCGGCCGCGGCGGATCGGGCATCATCGCAATGAACCTCGCCGTTCGCGGTGGGCGCATCGCCTCCAGCTTCCCGGTCGAGGACGCCGACGAGATCATGTTGGTCACGGATGCGGGTCAATCGATCCGTTGCCCGGTCGATCAGATCTCAACACTGTCGCGCGCAACGTCCGGGGTTCGGGTCTTCAACACGGCGGAAGACGAAAAAGTCGTCTCTGTCGCCCGGCTCGCGGAAAGCGGCGAAGGCGACGATGACGAGGTCGCCGACGCCGACACCGACACCGAGGAGTAATCACCCCTCTCGCAGCCCCGGCCATTTCGCATCGCCTTTGCGGATGTTGCCGGGGATGTCCTGCCGCCAGGTTTCACGCACGCCGAGCGAGTAGTTCAGGTAGAGCTTGCCGTCGACGATCTCCCAAGCCTCGGGGACCGTGCTTGCGGTGTAGCCGTTGGCGACGGCCCAGGCGCAATATCCGCCGTACTGAGGCGCGAACGCTTCAGGATCAGCCAGGAACTTGTTCTTGTTTTCGGCGGTCGCGAAGCGCCAGGACGCCCCCATCCACTCGATTTCATGGGCTTTCAAGCCTTCAACCGGTTTGCCGTCCGAGAAGTAGGCGACCGGATCATAGCCGCGGATCGCAAGCCCCCAGAAATTTGTCCAGACCGGCTCTGCGGCCGACACAGGTCCGCCGATCCCGACAGCAGCGACGGCGCTGGCGCCGATCAGAAGGGCGCGACGATTGATCAAAGGGGCAACGGGCGAGGTCATTGGCGTCTCCATACTCACTCTGGATCTGCGGCGAAGGTAGGATATGTGTGAAAAGACGAAAGCGCGCCTGTCGAAATCGTGAGCGAAGATGCTGCGACTTGAACTCTGTGCGAGCGGCGCGTAGGTCCGGCTGATGGAAAAAGTTCATGTAATCGGCGGCGGCATGGCCGGCTCGGAAGCCGCTTGGGCGTTGGCGCAGGCTGGTGTTCCGGTGGTTCTGCACGAGATGCGGCCTTTCCGGGGCACTTTTGCGCACCAGACCGACGGTTTGGCCGAGCTGGTTTGCTCCAATTCCTTCCTGTCCGACTATCACACGACCTACGCAGTGGGCCTGCTGCATGAGGAGATGCGGCGCGCCGGCTCCCTGCTGATGCGATGCGCCGTCGAGGCGCGGACCCCTGCAGGCGGCGCCCTGGCGGTCGATCGAGACGTGTTTTCGACCTCCGTCACCAACGCTATCGCAGGTCATCCCTTGATCGAGATCGCCCGGGAAGAAGTCTCCGGACTGCCCCCCGACGACTGGGAGAGCGTGATCATCGCAACAGGGCCCTTGACGTCTGAGCCCTTGGCCGAGGCGATCCGGACCCAAACCGGTCAAGACGCCCTCGCCTTCTTTGACGCGATCGCCCCGATCGTCCACGCGGACAGCGTCGATATGAGCAAGGCGTGGTTTCAGTCACGCTATGACAAGGGCGAGACCGAAGCGGAAAAGACCGCGTACTTGAATTGCCCCATGGATCGGGATCAGTACGAAACGTTCATCGACGCGCTGATCGAGGGGCCCAAAACAGAGTTCAAGGAGTGGGAGCGCGACACCCCTTACTTTGAAGGCTGCCTACCCATTGAGGTCATGGCCGAACGCGGCCGCGAGACCTTGCGTCACGGCCCGATGAAGCCCGTGGGCCTGACGAACCCGCACAACCCGACCGGTTAACCGCATGCGATCGTCCAGCTTCGCC
>CALDSD010000007.1 GCA_937911325.1 uncultured Neomegalonema sp. | reverse complement strand
GAGGCTGCTCGGCGCCGATGAGTCGATGAGCCTTCTGAGCCGAGTGCGTTTGGGCGTGATGCTTCAACTCATCGAGGGTGTCACCCAGACAACGGTGAACGAACTGATGCTGCTCGTCCAGCCGGCGCACGCGCAGAGGGTGATCGGACGCAACATGAGCCAGAGCGAACGGCGTTCGGCGCGGGCGACGCTGGTCCGCGAGCGACTCGGCGGGGCTTCTTGAGTGGCGCCTGAGGGTGAGCGTCAGCGTGCGTTCGTGTGGCCTCCTCGGGTTCGCGAGGCCAGCGGTAGCGATGGCACGGGCACGCCGCTCCGACTCAACGCAGATCAAATGGTCACGCTGCCTTGGTGGCGGCTGCTCGAGCGGGATCTAGGCCGCTCACGCCTGATCACGGATGGCATCGGCTCCGCTCCGAACAGTTACTTCATGACCGCCGCGGCTGAGGCCGGCCGGGGGACTCACGTCTTCATCGGAGACCTCTCTGAGGTTCAAGAGCGGATGGAAGCGCTGTTCCGGAAGATTGAAACTCCGGCGATGACCGACCTGACGCTGCGAGTGGACGGTTTCAACGCGGCCGAGACGTGGCCAAACCCGCTGCCCGATCTCTATGCGGGCGACCCGGTCGTCGCGACGATTCGGGTCGACACCACTCTACCGACCAGAGCGATCCCTGCGATCGAGATCGAGGGGGTTCGAGCAGGGGAGGACTGGCGGCAAAAGCTGCTGCTGGCCGACGCGGAGCCTCGCGACGGCGTGTCGAAACTGTGGGCGCGTCAGCGGATCAAGTCGCTCGAAGCGTTGCGCCTGTCGCCGGAGGTTGGGCCCGAAGGCGCGGAGGCGATCGACGCGGAGATCCTGAAGACCGCGCTCGACAACCATCTCGTCAGCCGCCTGACCTCGTTGGTCGCGGTCGATGTCGAGATCAGTCGCGACCAGAATGAAGAGCTCGTCACCAGGGACGTGCCGCTCAATCTGCCGAAGGGCTGGGCGCCGGAGGCGTTCTTTGACGGGTTCGCACCTGAGTTGGGTCCGCAAGACGCGCAGATCGACGATGCGTCTTTCGTCCGCCTGGCGGCCGCGGCGCAAGCGCGCGAAGAAGCGGCGGCGGAGGCTGCGGCGCGTGGCGTTCCGGTGCCGGCGACGGCTGCGGGTTGGGCGCTCCAGGCGCTGCTCGGCGTGATCCTTGTGCTCGTCGCAGCCTTCTGGGCCTTGTCCGGCCGTCTGTTTGGTCGCCTCGCCGATCGGCGGCGGGCCGCGTGATCCGCCGCGCCACGATGATGCGCGGGAAAGCGCTTGCAATCGCCGCGTTGGCGGTCGCAGGCGTTGGGATCACGGCCTCGGCGCTTTGGATCCCGGCGAAGGCCGCTCTGGGTCAGCATTTGCTCGAGTCCGCGTGGCAGCGCGCCCAAGCCGGCGAGGGCGACAGCCGGCCCTGGGACTGGGCGGATATCCGTCCGATCGCCAGGCTGCACGCCCCGAGACTGGGTCAAAGCCAGATCGTCCTGGATCAGGCGAGTGGCGAGGCGATGGCCTGGGGGCCTGGCTATGTTCAGGGCACGGCGCCCCTCGGCGCGCCAGGTCTTTCAGCCGCCGCCGCGCACCGGGACACTCATTTTGCATTTCTGAAGGATCTTGAGATCGGCGACGTGTTGGAGCTCGAGACGGCAGACGGCCGGCGGCTCAAGTACCAGGTTCGCGAAAGCCGTGTGGTCGACTCCCGTCTCTGGACCTTTCCGATCGACCGCGACGGTCCGGATGTGCTCGCGTTGGCGACGTGCTGGCCCTTCGACGTGCTGGAGCCCGGGCCTGAACGGTTTATTCTATTTGCGGACCGTATCTGATCCGCTGAGAGGCCTTCATGTTCTTTGTCCTCCGGGCCGCCATGACTGTTGGCGCTGTTCTCGTCGTGAGCGGCGCAACCGCCGAAACCCCCAGCCCTGCCGGTCCGATTTTCGACGTTGAAGCCTCACGCCAGATCAGCCGCGCCGCCTTGGTGGAGCGTCTGGCCGAAGCGGACGTTGTGATTTTGGGCGAATACCACGACAACCCTCAGGCCCATATCTGGCAGGCCAAGCTGGTTGAGGAGCTTGACGCCGCGCGCGGGGTCGGCGGCTTGGCGTTCGAGATGTTCGGTGAGGATCGCGAGGCGGCGGCGAACGCGCATCGCGCTGAGGGAAAGCCGGTTCTCGAACTTGAGGATGTGCTGGGCTGGGAAAACTGGCCCGACTTCGAGATGTATGCGCCGATCTTCTCTGCGGCCCCGGACGCGCACCTGACTGGCGGAGCTGTGCCCCGCGGCGACCTGATGCGGTTGGCGATGGCGCCGGAGCAGTCGCCTTTGGCCGAGCGCTTCAAACTCGCTGAACCCCTGGCGGATGAGGAACAAGGCAAACGCGAGGCGGGACAGGCGGCGGCGCATTGCTTTGCGCTGCCTGACGACATGCTGCCGGGGATGGTGACCGTTCAGCGATTGAGGGACGCAAGTTTTGCTGATGCGCTCTTGCGCGCGCACGACGAGGCGGGCGACAAGCTGGCCGTGCTGATCACCGGCAATGGTCATGCGCGAACAGACTGGGGCGTTCCGCGAGACGTCGCCACGACCTCGCCTGAACTTGAAACGCTGAGCTTCGGGGTCGTGGAAGTCTCAGAACAGCCGGTCGAAAAGACCTACGCCGAGGTGTTCGAGGAAGCGCCGCCCTACGACTTCGTTGTGGTGCTAGAGGCGTTCGATCGCGGCGACCCTTGCGCCGCATTCAAGCAATAGGGGCTCTCAGCCGCCTTTTCGGAGCCGATAGAGGATCGCGCCGTCGGCTTGATCCTCTTGGGAAACCATGGCGTGTCCCTGCTCGACGCAAAAATGAGGAACGTCGACCACGGCTGCCGGATCGTCGGCGAGCAGCGTCAATTCCTCGCCCAAGGCGAGGTCCGCCATACGCTTGCGCGCCTTCAGGACGGGCAGCGGGCATTTTAAGCCGCGCGCGTCCACCAAGATCGCCGCATCTTGACCAGTTTCGTCCATTACGCCCGTTCTCCCGCAGTCCGTCCGGCGCGGCCGCGCGTCGGAAGCTGTTTGCCTGGTTGATCCGTCTGCGCCATATCTACGCCCGATCTTGCAGCGATGCCAATCAGCTCGAACCTGCTAACCACCCGTTGAGCATAACGGTCCGCATGAGTCTGGGAGCCCTGATGAAACGCTGTGCGACCCTTATCGTCAGTTTGGCGGCCGCCGCCGGCGTCGCAACCTCGGCCCTGTCCGAAGGCGACGCCGTTGCGGACGCTCCTCAAGGCGCGCCGATCCTGATCGCCTATGACATTGTCGACGGTCAGAGCATTCCGACCCCTCTGAGCGACTTGCCCGGCGATCCGATGCGGGGCGCGTCTATCGTCGCGGCGCCAGAAAAAGGCGGGTGCCTCGCCTGCCATCGGGTCGCCGCTCTGATCGATCAGCAGCCTGACCAGGGTGTCAGCGGACCCGCGCTGGACGGGATCGCGAGCAGGATCTCAGAAGGGTCCCTGCGGTTGCAGATCGTCAATATCGGGATTGTGACCCCAGGCTCGGCGATGCCGGCCTATTACACGATCGCGGGCGTCGAACCACTTACGCCAGGCGGCGCGCCAGAGCCGCTGCTGTCCGCTCAGGAGATCGAAGACGTCATCGCGTATCTGATGACGCTTGACGACGGATAAGATCTTCAGGGGCGTCAAACCAGCGACTAGAAAGGGCTAGAAATGAGAGTTCCGAGCATGTGGACGGCGCCAAAACCGAGCCTTCAGAAATCAATAGCGCGCCTCATGGGGCTCGCGCTGGCGGGCGCGGTGGTTTTGATCTCAACTCCAGACGCGCGCGCACAGAACCACGCCGACGGTTTGAACGCGCAGGAATGGGTCGCCCGGGCCGGCGACCTGCCCGCGCAACTCGATGCGGCGCGCGCGGAAGGCAAGCATTTGGTCCTTCTGTGGGAAACGCCAAACTGCGATCGGTGCAACTCGTTTCACCAATTGTATCTGGCGGACCCGGACTTTTCAGAGTTCGTTCAGGAACGCGCTGTGATCGTTCAGATCAACCGCCAGGGGGCCAACCCCGTCGTCGATTTTGACGGCGCGGCGACGACGGAGGCGGAGCTGTCCAAGAAGTACGCCATGGGCGGCGCGCCGACATTGCAGTTCCTCAAGGAAACGGTTTCCGAAGGGGACATCAAAGACAGCGAAGTGATGCGGCAGAGCGGATACCGCGAGGGGGACCAGCACCGCACCGTTCTGCGCGCAATGTTCGACTACGTCGCCGAACGAGGCTATCAAGAAAAATTCTTCGCTCAGTGGTTTCGCGATCGGCAGTAGTCGTCGCGCACCGGTCGGGCGGGATTGAGCGGCAAGCGCGAGGCGATCGGCTCAGGCCGGGTCGCCTGAACTGAGGGCAGAGAGGGCGACGACGATGAGCATCCTGAACGTGCTGACGATCCTGCGTGACGTCTCCACGGTCTTCTTGATGCTCGCCGTGGCGGCGCTTGCTTATCTGCTTCTGTCCGGAAGCGCTTTCAGCGCCGGTGTTTTGGGCTCGCTGCTGATCGCGACGCTTTCCGGCGTCGTCGCCCTCGCCTTGCATGGCCTGATGACGGGACTTCTGGGGGTTTCGGTCACGGCTGCTCTGGTTCTGACGCTTGTGATAGCGGTGGGCGTGATGCTGGTCGGGGCGCAGTCCTACGGCGCGCGGGGCCTGTGGTTCGGCCTGATGTCCTTGGTCGGCGTGCTCGGCGCCTGGGTTTTCATCTGGGTGTTCATGCGCGAACTTTCCGGTCCCGCGGCCCTGGCTGGACCGGCGGTCGCGTTCGTGTCGGCCGCGTTGTTGAGCGTGGCGGCGCTGGCGGCGAGCGTCCGTGTCGCTGAAACCCGCGCAGAAGCGATCGAGAGCCGCCAGATCGTCGGGGACGCACAGCGTGAAGCTCGGCTGACCGCAGCGGTGTTCGGACCGCCGCCCTCGTGGTTTGACTGTTCATACGCAACGCTGACCGGCGGTCGCGCCGAGTCGGGCAAATGCGCGTCCAACCCGCCTCCGGTCGAGGCTGTTCCCGCCTGGGCCGGCGCGTCCCCGGACATGCGGGTCGCCGCCGCTCCGCCGCGGGCGTCGACCGAGCCGGACACGCCGGCAAAAGGCGATATCGACATCGGCCAGGCCCCGCCGCCTGCGTCCGATCCGGACGTTCCGTCAATCGACATCCCGGATTTCGCGCCTCTCGGACGCGGGCGAGAGGACGTCGCGCCGGACGAACCGCAGCGCCTTCAGGACGTGACAGGCGAGATCGAGACGTCGTCTGTCGGCGACCCTGACGGCCCCGACACGCAAGCCGGGGCGCCTGTCCTGTCCGCGGCTCCCCGACCAGCGCCGGATGTCGAGGCGGATGATCAACCCGACGTTCCTGAGCCGAAACGCGCGGCGGCGCCGGTGACGGAGTTGTCGGCGTTGAAGGCTCCGGCTGAAACGCAGGGCGTCACCGGGGATTTGGCGCGCCGTGGGCCCGAGCGCAAACGCACTGAGTTCGTCTGTTTCCCAATGCTTGGCGCCGTGGCCGAACAGTTATGTCCGGACGAGCGCCTGGAAGCGCGAGACTTCGAAGTGTCATGGCTGTCGCCCGGCGGCGAAACCATCGCAGCCTCGGAAAGCGTCGAGTGTTTTCAGGACTCCAACGCCGCCTTGCATCTGACGATCATCGTGAACCTGTCGGGCGACCTTGTCGGCACGATCCGACGCACGGATCAGGCGACCGCGCGCGTTCGCAAGGCTGACGCGCTTTATGATGTCGTTGCTCGGATCATCGGCGCAGCGCGATCGTCTTCTCGTCAAGACGGCGACGACGGCGCGGAAGCCTCCGCTCAGCGTCTGTTGCTGTCGATGAACGTGATCAACGGATCGAAGCTGCAGTCGCCTTGGGCCGCGCGTGAGCTCGGAGCCCGCAAGGTCGACCGGCTCTTCGACGTGCGCGCGAGCGGCCAGACGCTATCCTTGTTGAAGCGGCTCAAGGGGGAAACGCAGGGTTTGCGGCGAGAGACGGAAGCTGCGGATCTCGCTGTGAGCCTTCAGGAAACCCTTGCGACCTTGCCGACGCCGAAAGCGGATCCGTCGTTGCCGCCAAGCCAGCCCCTGTTCCTGCTTCTGACCGACGCAGACGCGGCTCAACAGTTCGACGAGGGCGCTGGCGAAGAGGTTGAGGCTCTGCTCAGCCAGCTTGGCGCGCCGTTCTTTTCGGTCGAGCTGGGGTCAGCGACACCCTCTGCGGATCTGCGCCGTCTCGCCGACGCGTCTGACGGCGCGGCCTTCGCGGTGATCTCGAACAAGAGTCTGGCCGGGATCGTCGATCGCGTGATCGCCCGGGCGCGGAGCTTTTGCGCGCTTCGAATTTCAGCGCCTGAGAGCTTCTTCTCGGAAGGCGCGCTTCAAGTGCGGCTGCGACGCGAGATGATCGACGGATGTCAGTTCGAGCAGATCGCGACGATGAGCTGTGACGGCCTGTCCCGCCGCGAACGGATCATCGAGTAGTCGCGGAGCCGTCGTTGGCGTCGGCGAGAGGGCGACCTCAGAGTTGGCCCTTTTGGACGGCGCGGAGGATCCGGACGCGTAAAACGCTCGCCAAGGAAACCGTCGGATCGGTCTGCGCCCGCTCGGCGTCGATTTGCGCGGCGTAAGCGTTCACAGACAGGTCTTGTGAAGCGGCCAGCTTTTTCAGCGCCTCCCAAAACTCTGGCTCTAGGGAGACGCTGGTGCGATGACCGTTCAGCGTGAGCGAGCGTTTGGTCGGGCGCGGGTCAGAAACCATTTGATTGAGCGCCTCAAGCAGCTTCGCCCGGGGCATGGGCGCCGTCTTGGTGCGTCGCGCTGGGGTCTTCCGGGCGGACAAAGGCCGCCAGCACGAAATAGAGCGCCAAAAGGAAGAGACATTCGGCTGCCACCAGCGAGGGGATCACCGTATCTTCGATCTCGATCTTCAGCAGGCCTATGCCTTCAACGCCGAACGGCGATTCGAAGATCAGCAAGGCCATCAGGTTGTTGCCGATGTGGTATCCGATCGGGAGGCTGATGCCGCCGGTCTTCCACACCAGCGCGCTGGCGAAGACGCCGAACGCGAATGTCGCGAAGATGTAATACCAGCCGTAACCGGTGTCGCCGCCGGAGAAATGCAGCACCGCGAACAAGACCGAGGGGAAGACGCCCCAGATCAGGAACCAGCGATAGCGCGCGGCGAGGGTTTGCAGCAGATATCCACGGAACAGGATCTCTTCCGCGGCGGCTTGAAAACAGATCAACACGCCCAGAACGAGCGCAATCAGCGCCCAGTTCGGCGGTGTTTCAAGCACAGTCAGATTTAAAAAGCCCAGGGCGTCCAGGGCGAAAGTGCTCAACGGCGCAAGGATGAACGCGGCCAGCATGCCAGCCCAGAAGGCCCCGCGCTTCAGGCGTCCTTCGGCTCCGAGAACTGTGCGGAACGGCCGGCCATGCAAAGCGCGCTGCGCAATCCATACTCCAGGAATGATCCAGGCGAGACCGAAAAGAGTGGCGAAGAGGATCGACGCCGTCGCGATGCTCGCCTGCGCCGGCGTCATCGAGTCGAGCACGCCGGAGGCAGGGTCCATAGCGAAGATCAGTTCGTTGAAGCTGAGCCCGGACGCCCAGATCGCAAGGACGCGCCCGGTGATCGTGCCGATCGTCAACATCACCAACGCGATCAAGAACCCGAGGATCGATTTTCCGACTGCGTAGGAGCCGCCAACGCGGCCGCCCGCCCGGTACGCTTCGAATGCTTCGCTCATGTTTTCCCGCCGCCTTGCTCCGCCTGCATGGTATTGGCGCAGACGTTAACAAACGGAGCAAGGCGCGGATATGGCCGTTAGGCGCGAGCGTCTGCGAAGTCTCGCGGCGCCGCCTGGGTGGCGGGCGCTGTGCGGAACCATCCTTTGAAGAAGGCCCGCATCGCCTCGGCGCGGGCTTGGCGCGCCGCCAGCATCGCCTGCCGCATCTCTGCGTCGCTTGGGATCCGGAAGTCGGCGGTGCGGTCTTGTTTGGTGCGGTGGAGGGTCATGTCGATGTCTCCTTCTGTTTGGACGCAACCAACTTGGCTCTTTTGGCCCCACATGATAATTCATCCGAATACGTCTTCTGTATTCGGAAATTTTTGATAATGCGTCTTGAGGAGCTAGAGTTGTTTCGGCGGGCCGCCGCGTTGGGAAACCTGTCAGCCGCGGGCCGCGAGTTGGGCTTATCTCCGGCGACCGCGAGTGCGCGTCTGCAGTCGTTGGAAAGGAGCCTTGGCGCGAGCCTGTTCGTGCGCACGACGCGACGGATCACCCTCACGGAAGAAGGGGAGCATTTTCTCGCGCATGCCGAGAAGGCGCTGGACGCGCTCGAGATGGGGCGGGCGTCGATCAGAGGAGCCGACGCCGCGCCCGCTGGGACTTTAAGGGCGTCGATCCCGGGTCCGTTCGGGAGGCGCCACGTGCTGCCTTATCTGACCGAGTTTCTCGACGCCAACCCGGAAGTCGAACTCGATCTGCATATCTCCGATGAGATCGTCAACATTGTCGAGGGCGGCTACGAGCTGGCGATCCGGATCGGCCCATTGAACGACAGCGGTTTACTGGCGAGCAAGCTGGCCCCAAACAGAAGGATCGTCGTCGCATCGCCCTCGTATCTGGAGAGGAACGACGCTCCCAGCGTCCCGGAAGATCTCGGACAACACGTGTGTCTGCTCCACGGCGACACCAAAGTATGGCGCTTTCATCGCGCCGGTGAAGAGCGCGCGGTGCGGGTTTCAGGCCGATTGCACACGAACTCGGGCAGCGTCACGAGAGACGCCGCGATTCATGGACTCGGCGTTGCGCTCAAGGGCGTCTGGGACGTCGGCGAGGATCTGCAGAAGGGTCGGCTCGTCCATCTGTTGCCCGACTGGGAGCTGGGGGATGTGGGGGCGATCTGGGCCTTGCGGCCGGCGAGCAAGTTCGCATCGCCGCGCGCCCGCGCCTTTGTCGACTTTCTCCGGTCCAAGTATGGCGCGACGCCCTATTGGGAAATCGAGTAACGCTGCGCGGTCGCCCTAGATGGTTTTACGGAAGAAGACCCGATCGAACCCGTCTTCTGTGCGTCGCTCGGTCTCTTCATAGCCTAAGACCGCGTAAAGCCCCAGGTTCTCTGTCATGCAAACATTGGTGTAGAGCGCGACGGTGCCGAGCTTGCGCTGGCGGGCTTCGATTTCGGCATGCTCGATCAATGCGCGGCCGACGCCCTTGCCCTGATGAGCTGGCGCGACAGCGACTGTCTCCAGATGCATCTCGTCGCCCACTGGATAGCAGATAACGAAGCCGACGATGTCGCCTTCGTGCTCCGCCGCCCAGACGCTGCCGTCAGAGACCGCCTCTCCAAAGTCTGTCAGCATTGGCGCGGGCTTGCGCTCCATGCGCGCTTCATATGGGCGAAAAGCCTCGGCAACGATCCGAGCCAAGGCGTCGACGTCGCCTGAGGCGCCCGGGCGTATGCTGAGCGGCGCTACTCTTTTTCTCCGCGATCGCGGCGGTGTTGCTCAAGCGATGACGAGGCCTTTTCGAGCAGGGTTCTCCGCTTGGTCTTCTCGGCTTTGAGTTCGCCGTGCACGACCGCGTTCTCGTCGGCTTTCGCTCGCGTTTTCCGACGCTCGCGGCGTTTGCGCTCGGTTCGGAGATTTATGATCTTCGCTGACATTGCCGGTCTCACCCATTCATCGCAGCCAGCTTGCACGAGCTTTTCGGCAGCGGCAATCGCTCAGACACGCGAGGCCGCCGATTGGCGAAGTGCTAGTTGATCGCGCCGCGGAGCTTCAGCTCTGTCAGCATCGACCCCGGCAAGACGCTCCAGAGCTCTGAAGACGGCAAGCCTGCGCGGTTCAGCGCGCGAGACAGCCAGTGGTTGCAGACGTTGAAGAGGTGATAGCGCGAGCGGGCGCGGTAAAAGCGACTGTCGCCGTATAGCCCTGCCCCCAGGGCCTCGACCGGAGCGGCGATTTCGTCCGTGATCGCCTCTCGCAACAGAGCCCGTCCATCCGCATCAACGCGAACCGCGCTCATGCGTTCCGGGGCGAAGACGGCTGTCGGTTCCTGATAGAGCGCGACCACATGGACGACGGATGCGGTTGGATAAAGCAGCGCCGAAACGGCGAGATCTGCGGACAAGTCGCCCGGCGTCGCGACCTGCGTGTAAAATCCCTCGTCTCCCCAGCCAATCTCAAACCACTCGGCTGCGGGGAAATCGATCAGGAACGCCGCCCCCCGAAGGTCTTGGCGCCGCATGATCAAACCGACGTGATAGCCGTGGTTGACCAACCAGACGGTTCGCCGATCGCCCTCGGTCATCTGCCGCGCCGGCGCTTCGGGGATCAGCGCCCAAAGCGCCAGCAGCGCGGCGGCGCGCACCCGCCACCGCCGCATCTCGTCGCTACTTCGGTCCAATCATCAGTTCTGGTCGGACGACTTCGTCAAAGCGCTGTTCTGTCACGAAGCCCAGTTTCACGGCTTCCTCTTTCAGAGTGGTGCCGTTCTTGTGCGCGGTTTTGGCGACAGTTGTGGCGTTGTCATAGCCGATCTCGGGCGCGAGAGCCGTGACCAGCATCAGGCTTTCGTTCATGAGCTTGGTGATGCGCTCGCGATTGGGCTCGATGCCGGCGACGCAGTTGTCGGTGAAGGCCGAGGCCGCATCCACCAGCAGCTGCATCGACTGCAGAAGATTGTCGATCATCATCGGCATGTAGACGATGAGCTCGACATGGCCCTGGCTTCCGGCTAAGCCGCTCGAC
>CALDSD010000006.1 GCA_937911325.1 uncultured Neomegalonema sp. | reverse complement strand
CCGGTGAGCGGGGCGGAATTCGAGTAGCGACACCCGCCCCCGCCCTCGGGAAGCAGCTCCGAGATCAAGTGGTTCAACAGGAACCCTTCTTTGCTTTCGGGCGCGTCTTCCGACAACCCCCAAGCGCCGCGGCGTTTGCCAATGGCGTTCCAGGTCCAGACGGTGTCGGGGTTCACCCCGTCCATCAACCGGATCTGACACTTGACGCGCCCAAGGTGCGAACTGATCCAGACCCAGTCGTCGTCCACGGCTCCGAGCTTGGCGCCCAGCGAGCGATGGATGTAGAGCCGATTGGCCGCCGTGATCTGGCGGAGCCACGCATTCTGCGATCCCCAGGAATGATACATGTGCATGGGGCGCTGGGTGATCGCATGCAGCGGCAGAGCATGGGTGTCGACCATCGCCCCCTCGAACGGCTCATACCAGAACGGCAGCGGGTCGAAGTATGTTCGAATGCGCTCGCGCGCGCGCTCGGGCGGTTGCCGATCGCCGTGCCCGTCGGCCGCGAGCCGGAACTTCTGCAACGGCTCGCAATAGAGCTGGAACACCGTTGGGTCTGACGAAGCTCGAATACCGACGGAGATCGCCCAGTCGATGTAACCGCGGTTGGCGTGCTTGAAATAGGCGCGTTCCGGAGTGATGGGATGCCCGTGAAAACAGCCGTTCTCGATATAGCGTTTCAGTTGATCCGGATTGCTGGCCCCAACGCCGAAGGCCTCGCCGTCCTCGCCGCGCCAGCCCGAAAGCGGGCCAATACCCGGTTTGCGCTCGTGGTTGACGATGTAGTCGGCGTATCCGCCCGGCTACTTGGGCGAACCGTCGTCATTGGTGAACTTTGGCAACCCCAGACGAGCGCCGAGATCGATCAGAACCTCCTGAAAACCGCGCACGTCGCGGTTGGGTTCGACAACCGGTTGGCGGATCGAGTCGGCGACGAGATCCGGTTCGGAGATCGGACGGTCAAGCAGCGAGATGCAGTCCCAGCGCTCAAGATACGTCGTGTCGGGCAGGATCAGATCCGCATAGGGCACCATCTCCGAGTAGTAGGCGTCCGAGTAGATGATCTTTGGGATGACGTAGTCGCCATTGTCATCCGTCGCGGTGAGTTGTTCGATCGTCCCCGGAACGTTCATCGACGAATTCCAGGCCATGTTCGCCATGTACATGAACAGCACGTCGATGCCGTAAGGGTCCTTCGTCGCCGCGTTGTTGATGACCATATGCATCAACCCATGGGCGGACATCGGAGCGTCCCAGCTAAACCCCTTGTCAATGCGGCTCGGCGCATCTCCGTCGAGCAGCAGATGCTCGGGTCCATGCGGAAAACCCAGATGCGGGCCGCCCAGAGGCATCTCTGGCGCAATGTCCTGCAACGCGCCATGCGGCAGCAGATTGGGCGGGGTCTGCTTTGGATAAGGCGGCTTGTAACGGAAGCCGCCAGGGCAATCGATGGAACCCAAAAGGATCTGCAGAATGTGGATCATCCGACAGGTGTGAAAGCCGTTCGAATGCGCCGAGATCCCGCGCATGGCGTGCATGGAGACCGGGCGCCCGATCATCTTCTCGTGCCGGCGACCCGCCCAGTCGGTCCAGGGCTGATCGAGCACGATCTCCTGTTCGAAGGCGACCTCGGCCAGTTCTGCGGCGATGCGGCGGGTCTGACTCGCAGGAACGCCGGTGGTTTTTTCTATGGCTTCCGGCGTGTACTCGTCCTGTAAGAAGCGCTCCGCCAACAGTTCAAAGACGGGGCGCGCCTTGCGGCCGTCCGGCAAAGTCCGCGTCCCGCTCAGGCTGGGTTGCGCATCAGTATTGCGGCCGCTTACCAGGCTGTTGCTGGCCTGATCCCAGACCAGAGGCTCGCCGGCGTCGTTGCGGGCGAACAGCCCATGATCGGCGGCTCCGGGGTCTTCAATGACCAGCCAAGGCGCGTTGGTGTAGCGGATCAGGTAGTCGAGATCGACCTTGCGCGCGCGGAAAAGCTCGTGGATCAACGCGCCGACAAAAAGTCCGTCGGTTCCTGGCCGTACGCCGACCCAGTCGTCGGCGACCGCCGAATATCCGGTCCGAACCGGATTGACCGAAACGACCTTGGCGCCGCGGTTTTTCAGCTTGCCGATGCCGATCTTGATCGGATTGGAGGCGTGATCCTCGGCGACGCCGAACATCAGGAAGTATTTCGTCAGCTCCCAATCAGGGTCGCCGAACTCCCAGAAAGCGCCGCCGAACGTGTACAGCCCGCCCGCCGCCATGTTCACAGAGCAAAACCCGCCATGCGCCGCGAAGTTCGGCGTGCCGAATTGCATCGCCCACAAACCTGTCAGCGACTGACTTTGGTCTCTGCCCGTGAAGAACGCCAACCGCTTGGGATCGGTCTTGCGCACGGCGCCGAGCCAGTCAGTGGCCTGCGTCAGCGCTTCCTCCCACGAGATCTCTTCGAACTCGCCGGACCCTCGCGGTCCCACACGGCGCATCGGCGCGCGCAATCTCGCCGGAGAGCGATGCTGCATGATCCCAGCCGCGCCCTTTCCGCAGATCACGCCCTTGTTCACGGGATGGTCGCGATTGCCGTCGATGTAGCGCACCTCGCCATCGCGCAGATGTACGTCGATCCCACACCGACAGGCGCACATATAGCAGGTGGTCTTGCGCACCTCGTCGCCGACCGGCGCGTTCAGATTGACGTCAGGCTCCGAGGCCATGGCGCGTGCTCCCGCAGTTTCCCCAAAAGACGAATTTTCCACTCGCTTGCTCTTTGATGCTCAGCGCGCCTTGTTCCTTCGATCAATAGAAAACTTGGTCGAAACGCTTGTTCTGCGAAGAAAGATCGCAACGGAACGACCATCTTCTGTCGGACAAGCGATAACCCTGCGGTTAGTCCGCAATCCGGTCGCCCCCAAAAGAGCCAGAGAGAGCGAACAGAGCCGACGCCGCCGCGCTGATCCGATCGCCGTGAAGCCGTCGCAGCGGCGTCACAACGCGCTCCATGCGCCAAAGGCGCCGACAAGGATCAGGCTCAGCGCCCAAACCGCGTCGAGGTTGAACCAGGCCATCGACAGGAACTTCAAGCCCAGCCAGTAATAAACGGCGACGGCCAGGATCCCGCCTGCTGCGGCCATCGCCGCCGTGTGCGCGGTCGCGACGAGCAGCGCCGTCATGACATTGCCGCTCATCAGCTCGAATGCGGCCTTGTGCCCGGCGTCAGCGTCTATCGCGCAGATACCCAGGTAGATCGGGGCCAACATCAAACCCGCGCCATGCGCGATTGCGGAAAGAAACGACCAGAGGCCGAGCTTCGCCGGCGACACCCGCGCCAGAAACCGCGGATGCCCGCGCTGGAACAGCAGATAGACGCCAAGCGCCATCACGATCAGACCGGCGCCGATACGGATCTCACGTTCCCAAACGGTCAGGAAAGCGATCGCTGAAAACGGCAGGAGGATCGCCATCATCGCCAGCGCATGACCGCCCGCCAGAACAAGCAAGGCCCGCGGCAACGCCGATGCTTTGCGCTCCATCAGCGCGGCCGAAACCGCGAGCGGCCACCCCATCCCAGGGTTCAGTCCATGATAGGCGCCAAGGCCAACGACGGCCCACCAAAGGGCCGCCGCCGATGTGAGCTCCATACGCCGTTAGACCGACGGGTAGCAGAAGCTGTCGGTCGAGCAGTCGCCACCCTCGAGGCGGATCTGGTGAGACCGGTAGCCTTTGGGGAACTCGACCCAGAACTTCTCATCGAGTTTGAGCCCACCGCTCCGACCGACCTTCGCCATCACCATCGCAGCGCCCCGGTCGCCTGGGTAGAATTGATCGTCCCAAGTACAGCGAGTTCGTCCAGTAGACCCGCTTGCCGTCGCGACTGATCTCGACCATCTGCGGTCCATAGCCAAACTTCTTGCCGTTCGGGTGCTTCGTTTTCTTGACGATTCCGCCCAACTCGACCTTGCCCGCCAGCTTGGGGTTCATCGGGTCGGACACGTTGTACTGGTGCAGCTCCCCGGTTCCCCAGCAAGCGACATAGAGGAACTTGTCGTCGAGGCTGAGATCGATATCGGTCACCAGCGGCGGGACCGCCTCAAAACCCTTCAACAGCTCTGGCAGGTCCTTGGCCTTGGCCGGCTGGGGCGGAATGGTGACGGTCTTCTTCGCCTCGAAGGTTCCGTCCTCCTTCCGCCACCATGTGAAGATCGATCCTTCGAGATTTGTCGTATCGACGACCACGCCGCAGAAGCCATACTCTTTTACCGGGTCGTGCGCGGGACGCACCTCGAGAGCCATCTGATGGTTCTCGCCGAGATCGATGGTCTGCTTGTTGATACGGCCGCGCAGATCCCAAAAGTGCAGACTGTGTCCGTACTTGTTCGACAGCAGATCCTCAGGCACGAGGCCGTTCTCGAACTGCGGCGGCAGGCCCCATTCCGAGCTCACCATGTAATCGCGCGGCAGGTTCCACCAGAAGTCGTAATGCTTGTCCTGGATGCCTCGGTCGATCTCGTAGCGACCGATGATCTCAAAGGTCTGGCAATCCATGATGAAGATGCCCGGGGGGCCTTTCGTGCCGTCTTTACCGCCGCCGCCCAAAGTCGAGACGTAGATGCCTTCCGGGCCGCAATGGATCGTGTGCGGTCGGGAGTAGCCGGTCTTGGCCATCAGCTCTTCGGGCTCGATCGTCTTGTGGATCTTCAGGTCCATGGGGTCTTTCACGTCGATGACGTAGATGCGCGACGACCGAATGCCGGGAATGATCAGATAGCGACGCTCGAGGAAGGCGTGTCCGGTCAGCGGCGAGAGCGAGGAGGAGCAGGCGTTCCAGCCAAAGTGGTGAAACTCGTCGCCTTTGTTCGGCATCAAGATCGAGTTGATGATCTTGCCATAGGTCTTCGAGCGCGGATTGACGTCGACGACGGCGAGACCATCGGGCTGCGATCCATCCGGGCTGAGCATCAGCGTGAAAGCGACTTTCTCGACCGGCGCTTTCATCGCCAATTTGGCGGTCGCGTGAAATGTCGGATCCGGCAATAGATTCATATCTTCCTCCTGCTTCGATGATCTGCGTCATCGTGTTCTTAAAGGCGGCACTCCTGCCGTCCGAAGCCTCGCGCACCCCCCCCAGAGGCGGTCGCTCGCACGGCGATCAAATGATGAAACTCGGACACTTCGGGAAATGACGGCTCTGGCTGCCTGCGCCGAATGCGGTTTCCAAAAAATGTTGGTTCTGAAAACCAGCCGGCGACCCCCCTCCCCAACACAACACCAAAGTCGAGCCCACAGCGATCGACATCACTGTGACAGAGGCGATTCAAATTGCCTAGACTAACTTTTGGCGTGGGGGATGGGTCGCTCCGCGTTGTCAGAGCTGTCTATGTCGATCCGCCTTGGACGTCAGGCCGAAGCCGGTTTGTCAGACGTTCGGATCTTTGAGCTTGAACTCGGTCAGATCGACATCGAGCCGATTGAGAACGAAATTTGGCGGAGTTTCATCCAACACAAAGTCGACCTCGACCGGCCGCGACTGATAGGCCGGAACGACAACCTCCAGCGTCTTGGTGATCTCGCCCCAGAGCTCGCAATCGCCCCGACCGGTTTGGCCGCCGCACGAATACGCCTTCATGCGGACTTTCACCGCCGAGACGGTCTGCTTGGACTGATTGTCGACATAGGCGGTCAGGGGAAAGCGGTTCGCGCGACGCAACGACCCCACGTTGACCGCCTCGATTTTGACGGTCGACTCGATGTTGGCGGTCGTCCATCCGACCGTTGGTTGCTCGGGTTGGGAGACGAACGCAACGGTTCCGATGGCGCTGATGGCCACTGCCGCGAGGGCGCTTATGACGACGATCTTTCGCACGCATACGCTTATAGGTGAAAAAGATTAAAATTCTCTCCACCAGTCTAGACCGCTGAATCGATTTTAGAATCGCCCCTCGAGGAAATTGTTCGACACATAGTTGATATGCGCAGATCGCGCATGGACGGCGTTGCGTCGGCGCTATATCCCCTAAACAGGGGTAAAGAGCGAAGAGCAACCTAGGGGCATATGAACATGATCTGGCGCACTCCATCAGCGTTTGGCCGCGCGGCCGCTCTATGGGCGCTTTCGTCGGTGTTTGCGGTCAACCTGGCGTCCGCGCAGCAGGGGCCAATGCCCGTGGATGTGGCGCCGCCTCTGGTCGCCAACGTGATCGACTATGACGAGTTCACCGGCCGGTTCGAGGCGGTCGACCGCATTGACCTCCGCGCTCAGGTCTCCGGCTATCTGCAGAGCGTCAACTTCCGCGATGGGCAACTCGTCGCGCGAGGCGACGTCCTCTTCGAGATCGACCCCCGCCCTTTTGAAGCCGCGCTTGCGAGCGCGCAGGCCGACCTGCTGGCTGCTCAAGCGGAGCAAGTTCGCGCCGACGCCGATCTCGTCCGGGCGGAAAACCTTGCGAACAACGCCATCAGCGAGGCGACGAGAGACCAGCGCCGAGCCGACAAGCTGCGAGCGGACGCCGAAGTCGAGCGCGCCACCGCAACCGTCCAATCCGCGACGCTCAATCTCGAATACACCGAGATCAAGGCCGAGGCGTCCGGTCGGATCTCGGATCGGAAGGTCGACGTGGGCAATCTCGTGAGATCCGGTGAAAGCCTGTTGGCGACGATCGTCTCGATCAAACCGATCTATTTCACGTTCACGGCGTCGGAAGCGGACTTCTTGAAGTACTCCCGCTTGACCGAGACCGGCGGCGACCGCCAAGCCGCCCGTGAAAACGAACGCCCCGTCGCCGTTCAGCTTCAAGATGAAAGACACTGGGATCGCGAAGGCATCATCGACTTCGTGGACAATGAACTCGACCCGAACTCCGGCACGATCCGCGTTCGGGCGCGGTTCGACAATGCCGACGACCTTCTGACGCCGGGGCTGTTCGGTCGGTTGCGCGTTCCTGCGAGCGACGAGTACGAAGCGATGCTGGTTCC
This sequence comes from uncultured Neomegalonema sp., assembly GCA_937911325.1. Taxonomy (GTDB): domain Bacteria; phylum Pseudomonadota; class Alphaproteobacteria; order Rhodobacterales; family Rhodobacteraceae; genus CALDSD01. The sequence goes on along the minus strand of CALDSD010000006.1, from coordinate 10,094 downwards.
GGACGCGGCGGTTCTTTCCGATCAGTCGCGCAAGGTGGTTCTGACTGTCGACGCCGAAGGCTCGGTGATCCCGAAGATCATTGAACTCGGCCCGCTCTATCGCGGGCTCAGGGTCATCCGATCTGGGCTGACGGCTGATGATCAGCTCATCATCGCAGGCGTGCAGCGGGCCCGCCCCGGCTCAAAGGTCGTCGCCCAACCTGCTGAAATCGCGTTTCCCGAAGCGCCGACGCAATAGGGGCCGACCATGCGCTTCTCGCATTTCTTCATCGACCGTCCAATCTTCGCGGCGGTTGTCTCGATCCTGATCACGATCGCCGGCGCCGTCGCGTACGTTTCGCTTCCCGTCTCCCAGTACCCGGAGATCGCGCCCCCGACGATCCAGATCTCCGCGACCTACCCGGGCGCCTCCGCCGAGACCGTCGCCGACACGGTCGCAACGCCTCTCGAACAAGAGATCAACGGCGTTGAAGGCATGCTCTACATGGTCAGCCAATCCACCGGCGACGGGCGGCTGAGCCTGCAGGTGGTGTTCGCCTTGGGAACCGATCTCGACGCGGCGCAGGTGCTGGTTCAAAACCGGGTCGCAATCGCTGAACCGAGATTGCCCGAACAGGTGCGCCGCCTCGGCGTGACGACGCAAAAGTCGTCGCCGGACCTGATGATGGTCATCCACATTCTCAGCCCGGACGACAGCCGCGACCAGCTCTATATCTCGAACTACGCCCGCACACAGATCGTCGACGAGCTCTCACGGATCGACGGCGTCGGCCGCGCGACCGTGTTCGCCGAACGCGCCTACTCGATGCGCGTGTGGCTAGACCCGACCCTGGTGGCGTCGCGCAACCTGACGGCGGGCGAAGTGGTCGCGGCGCTGCGCGCGAACAACGTGCAAGTCGCTTCCGGCGCGCTCAACCGCCTCCCCGTTCCGGAACCCAGCGCCTACGAGCTGCTGGTTGAAACGGAAGGTCGACTTCTGACGCCGGAGGATTTCGAAGAGATCGTCGTTGCTCAGGCGCCGGACGGCGGCCTGATCCGCGTCCGCGACGTCGCCCGCGTCGAGCTCGGCGCGCAGGACTATTCGATCAACGGCTACCTCGACAACAAGAACGCCCTTCCCATCGGCATCTTCCAACGTCCAGGATCCAACGCGCTGGAGACGTCGGACGCCCTGATCGCGAAGATGAACGAGCTGGCGCAGTTTTTCCCGCCCGGCATCGAGCATCAGATCGTCTATAATCCCACCGAGTTCGTCGAAGCTTCGATCGACGCCGTCTTCCAGACCTTGTTCGAGGCCGCCGCTCTCGTCGTGCTGGTGATCGTCGTTTTCCTGCAGTCGCTGCGAACAGCGGTCATCCCGGTCATTGCGATCCCGGTTTCGCTTATCGGCACCTTCATGTTCATGGCGGCGTTCGGGTTCTCACTCAATACGCTGTCGCTCTTCGGGCTCGTCCTGGCCATCGGGATCGTCGTGGATGACGCGATCGTCGTAGTCGAAAACGTCGAGCGCTACATTCGAGAGGGGCTCGCGCCGCGAGACGCCGCGCGCAAGACGATGGACGAGGTTGGCGGCGCGCTCATCGCAACCAGCCTCGTGATGCTGGCCGTCTTTATTCCAGTCGCCGCCGTCTCGGGTATCACCGGGCAGTTCTTCCGACAATTCGCACTGACAATCGCGGTCGCGACCGCGCTCTCGACAGTTGTGTCCCTCACGCTGTCGCCCGCCCTCGCCGCAATGATCATGCGACCCAAGTCAACCGCAGCCCCGACGGGCGCTTTCGGGTCCATGTTAAACGCGATCGGAGCCCCGGCCCGATGGTTCAGCGCCGGGTTCAACCGGGCATTCTCCGGCCTCGAAGCCGGCTACGCCACCGTCGTCGCGAAGATGTTGCGCGTCTCGGTCGCCGTCCTGGCCGTCTATGGCGGCCTGCTGTATGTGACCTATGACCGCTTCGCTGCGACGCCGACCGGCTTCATCCCAGCGCAGGACCAAGGCTATCTGATCACCGTCGTGCAACTGCCTCCGGGCTCCTCGCTGACGCGAACGGACGAGGTGGCGCAGCGCGCCTCGGAGATCATCGGCGCCCATGAGGGCGTCCAGAACACCGTCGGGATCATCGGGCTCGACGGCGCAACCTTCACTAACGCGCCGAACTCGGCCGCGATCTTTGTGCCGATGAAGGACTTCGACTGGCGCGCGGAACGGGGCCTGAGCGCCGACAGGATCCTGGGCGAACTGCAGCAGCAGCTCTTTGTGATCAAGGAAGCGAACATCTTCATTCTTCAACCACCCCCGGTGCGCGGCGTTGGCACCGGCGGCGGTTGGAAAATGTACATCCAGGACCGGCGCGGCCGAGGCTTGCCTGCGCTTGAAGAAGCCACTTTCGGGATGATGTTCGCCGGGAACGAGCTGCCGGAAGCGCAACAGGTCTTCACGCTGTTCAACACCCGCACACCCAAGGTTTTCGCGGAGATCGACCGCGTCAAGGCCGAGCAGATCGGAGTGCCGGCGGCCCTCGTCAACGAGACGCTCGAGATCTATGTCGGGTCGACCTTTGTGAACGACTTCAACTTCCTTGGCCGAACGTACCGCGTGACGGCCCAGGCGGATGGCGAGTTCCGAGAAGACCTCCGAGACATCGCCGAGCTGCGGACGCGCTCGAACAGCGGTGAGATGACGCCGATCGGCTCGGTCGCGACATTCAGGGACATCACGGGTCCGTACCGCGTCGCCCGCTACAACCTTTACCCGGCGGCGGCGCTGCAGGGTTCAACCCCTCCGGGCGTTTCGACCGGAGAGTCCATCGCGGCGATGGAAGGGTTGGCGTCGCAAGCCTTGCCGGATGGCTTTAGCTACGAATGGACCGAATTGGCGCTGCAAGAGAAGCTCGCCGGAGACACCACGATCTACCTCTTCCTGCTGGCCGTGGTCTTCGTATTCCTGTTGTTGGCCGCGCAGTACGAAAGTTGGCTGTTGCCGCTCTCCGTCATCCTGATCGTGCCCATGAGCCTGCTGGCCGCGATCCTCGGCGTGCAGTTGAGGGGGATGGACAACAACATCCTCACGCAAGTCGGTTTGGTCGTGTTGGTGGGACTGGCGTCGAAAAACGCGATCTTGATCGTCGAGTTCGCCAAGCAGGCCGAAGACGCCGGCATGGACCGGATCAAAGCCGCTGTCGAAGCCGCGCGTCTGCGGTTGCGGCCGATCCTGATGACCTCCCTCGCCTTCATTCTCGGGGTCGTGCCCTTGTTGATCGCGACCGGCGCGGGAGCCGAGATGCGTCAAGCCCTGGGAACGGCCGTGTTCTTCGGCATGCTTGGCGTGACGATCTTTGGCCTGTTGCTGACCCCGATCTTCTATGTCAGCTGTCGCTGGCTCGGCGGATGGTGGAGCAAGCGGAGCGCGTCAGCGACACCGGCCGAGTAAACCACCTGGAGAAGACCCTGCGGCTGGCGACGCCATAGCCTCGCCAGTCGCTATTTCTCGCTGAAGGCGCCGTCGAATGCGCGCGTCACGGGCTTCATCAGGTAGCGCAAGATGCTCTTCGATCCGCTCAGGATCTCGGCATTGACGATCATGCCCGGGGCCAGCTTATCCGCGTACTCCGACGCGGTGTCGCCGACGCCCTCAAGCTCCAAGGTGGCCAGGTAGTAGCGTTCGCCCTGCTCGTCTTCGAACGAGGTCGGCGAGATCACGGCGACATGGCCCTTCAGCTCTCCAAAGACTTCCGGATCGAAAGTCGTCACGCGGACGACCGCCTGCTCGCCGATCGAGATATAGCCGATATCGTCCGGGCTGACGCGGACGTCGGCGACCAACTCGCTCTCTTCAGGCACGATTGTGGCGACCACGCCGTTCGGGCGCAGCGCATCGCCTGCCGCGGCGATGCCCAGCGATTGGACGACCCCGTCGATCGTCGAGCGGACGGTCGACTGCTCAAGCCGTTCGCTGAGGCGCGCGATCTGCGGTCGGATCTCGTCGATCTCGCCGCTGGTCGACGCGAGCAAAGACGCCCATTCCGACGCTTTTTGCGCCTTGACCTGTTCGATCTCGACCTCGAAACCGTCCGCGGCCAGCAACGCCGTCGCGGAACGACCGAGCGACGACCGGCGACGGGCCTCAGCCTCGGCTCTTTCTGCGGTCAATTCCAATACGCCGCGCTTGGGCGAGTGTCCTCGCTTCACCAGCGCTTCCCGCATGGCGATCTGCTCGTCAAACGCTGCGACCTCCGCTGCGAAACCTTCGGCTTCGTCGCGCTCGGCTACGGCTTCGCGGCGTTTTTCAGCAACCCGAGCCAGCAGGCGCTCAACCTGGCTCGCGATCGCCGCGCGTTCGATCCGCAGCATGTATTGGGTCACCGCGACATGCGAGGCCGCCAAGTCGGCTATGGCCTCTTCCGACAACATGTCCTGATCCGCCAGCAAGGCGTTCAGCATCGCCTGCCGCGCCGTCAAGTGGTTGAAGCGCGCGGTGAGGCGCTTGTGCTCCTGCGTCTCGTCGGTCGATCGCAGCCGCGCGATCGGCTGCCCCTCGATCACCGTGTCTCCGGGTCGGGCCAGCACATCCGTCACGGCGCCGCCTTCGACATGGCGCAACTCGACGATGTCGGCGCTCGGCTCGATCGTTCCGCTCGCATTCGAAATCTCACGCATCGGCGCGCTGGCGAGGATCATGATCAGACTGACGATCAACGCGATCAAGCCCAGCGCCAAGGCGTGAAAGCGATGCTCTTGGCGCTCGAGTTGAAAGTCGAGCGGAATGACCAACGCTTCCGACGACGTCTTCTGGATGCGATCTTTGCCCAGTTTCATATCGATCAATCCTATTTGTACTCAGCCGTCGAGCGCCCTAGCGCCCAATGCGTTGAAGGTTTTGAAGAACGCTCGCTGGGTCGCCGTCGGCGACGATGCGTCCCGCGTTGAGGGCGATTGCGCGATCGCACAGGCGGATGGTCTCAGGGCGCGCCGTCACGACGAGGACGGTGGCGTCGCCGCGCAGCCATTCCACGCGATTGAGGAGCGCGCGTTCGCGTTCGTCATCCAGCAGGTCGGAAGGGCTGTCCAGGAGGTAGACCGGCGCGCTCTTCGCCAGCGCCCGCGCAGCGGCGATCTGCTGGCGCATGCTGTCCGCCGAACGCCCTGTCCCACGGATGCGCGTGTTCAATCCATCCGGCGCATCGGTCGAGCCCATCATCAACCGCAGACCTTCGAGCTCGGCCAGGATCTCTTCATCCGTTGCTTCGGGATGCGCCAGGCGAACATTCTGCGCGATCGTGCCAAAGAACAGATCGGTTCGTTCAGGCATGTAGCCGAAGCTGGCGCGAACCTCTGACGCGTCGAGCTGCAACAAGTTGAGCCCGTCGACGTACACCGCGCCGTTCATCGGCTTGTAAAGGCCCAACAGCATCTTGAGGAGCGTGGTCTTTCCCGCGCCGCTCGGCCCGGTGAGAGCGACCATCTGGCCTGCGGGGATATCAAGCGTCACGCCGCGCAGCGCAAAGTCGCTGGCGCCTGGGTACTTGAAGCTAAGGTCCTCGGTCGCAAGCGAGCCCTTGAACTGGTGGAAAACCTTCGCCGCCTTCTTGGACTCGGTTTCGCTGGGCAAACGGTTCAGCGCGTCGAACTGCTTCACGGCTTCCCGAGCGGACAACATTTGATGCGCGCTCAGGAACACAGTCTGAACCGGTCCAAACGCGCGAAACACCAGCATGGTCGCCGCAACAAGCCCGCCAATGCCCAGCGAGCCGTCCATGACCAATTGAGCCCCGGCGAACAGCGTCACGGCCCCGGCCATCATTGTCAGGAACTGGGCAAAACTGTTCAGCGTCAGGCTAAGATACGCTGCGCGGAAACGCGCGCTGGACGCCAGACGCGCCAGAGACGCGTGGCGCTTCATCCAAAGATCTTCCGCGCCAAGGCTGCAGATCGTTTCACGCTCCAGAAGGATCTGAGAGACCAAGGTCTGCAGCTCGGACCGTTTCTTGCCCGCCTCGATCGTCGCCGAAAAGAGCGCCGGCACGACCAGACGCCCAGCGATCGCGAAGATTGCGATCAAGGCGATCGGGGCTAGCACCAGCGGGCCGGCGATCAGACCAATGGCGATCAAGAAGACGATCATGAACGGCAGATCCATCAGAGCCGTGGCCAAACCGCCTTGGAAAACGGCGCCGATTTTCTCGAACTGACGCAGGCGTGCGTTTTGCGCCGAGATCGGCGCCGAATGCGTCAGCGCCAGCGGCAAACGAAGGATCCGTGAAAACGCTTCGCGCAACAGCGTCGCGTTCAATCGCGCAGCGCCCGAGGCGATCAACTCGTTGCGGACTTTGCGGTAGTGGGTCTCCATCAAGACCGCGGCGACAACCGCAAGCAGCGCGAACCCAAGCGTCGCGAGCGAATGGGTTTTCACAATGTTGTTGTAGACGAACATCGAGAAGAACGGCGCCGACAGCGCCAGCAGATTGATGACGCAGGTGAGCACCAGCAAGTCGGCCCGGTCACGATAGAGCGGCGCCGCTGCGCGCTTGAAGAAACTCTCGGTCTGCGCGCGCGCAGTGTTCGCCGAAGCGACGACAGGGCGCGCTTCGCCGACGACCACGCAGATGCTCTTGCGATCCTGACCGACGGCGTAGTCCTCGATTTCTCCCGTCGCGCCGTTCAGCGTGCGGATCGTCGTCGCGTCGATGCGACCAAGCGCGACCATCGGCGCGTTGGCGTGCTCGAAGATGAACGGGAACAGGTCGACCGGCACGCGGTTGATCCGGCGATGCTGAACCTCCGTCTCGATGTCGACATTCGCCAGTACGATCCGGAACGCGGTCATGCTGGTGATCGGCTCGAAATGCGGCAGCGCCTCGATCAAGCGGCGGGTTTCGCCGACGCCGCCCAGCGCTTCCAGAAACGGCACGAGGCACAACTCGTACGGCGTCGGTTCCTTCAGATCAGTGGTGTCGCGCCGGCCCATCAGAGCAAACGCAGCGTCGAGCGTCCGGCGCCCGCGCTCGACCAGATCGGCGCCGTCAAACTGCGCTGAAACGAAAGCGGTGGTCATCGGCGAGCTCCATGGATTAGCTTCAGTGCGACGGCCTCGTTTGCGACGGCGTTCTCGTCATCCGACGTCTCGTCAGAGAATTGATCTTCCTGGGACCGAGAGAGCCGCAGCACCTTTTCAGCTTCAGAGATCGGCCGCTCCTCAACGAGCCCATCACGGCACAGCAGGATCTGATCGGCGCGCACCGCGACCTCGGGTCGGAAAGTGCTCAACAAAACGGTCATCTCGGAGCGCAGGCTCGGCAGCGCCTCGAGGAAGAGCTGTTGCGTGCCTTCGTCCATGAAGGCGACCGGCTCCTCGAGCATCAAAAGCTTCGGCCGGCCGGCGACGGCCCGCGCGATCGCGATCATCCGCAGGAGGCCCGCTGGGAGCCCATCCGAGGCTCCAAGCGCGACGGGCGTCGAATATCCGCGCGGCAGTCTTTGAACCAGCGTGTCCAATCCAAGCAGCTCGGCGGCCCACAGGGCGTCCTCCACCGACGGTCCTTGTCCAAAGAGCGTGAGGTTCTCGAGAATGGTGCCGGTGAACAAACGGGCCCGCTGACTGACAAAGGACACGCTGCGCGCGTGCTGGGCGCGGAACGTCTGCGCCGGCACGTCGTCAACCAACAACGCGCCATCGCTGACCGAGGTGATCCCGGCGGCCACCAGCAGAACGGAGGACCGACCGCTGTTGTTGCTGCCAACCAGTGCCGCGACCGTGTTCGGGCGGATCTCGAAGGTCGCGTTCTCGATGACGACCATGTCGTTTCGGGTGATCTTCAGGTTTTCGGCGGAAACCTTCGGCGCGGACGCGATCGGCGCGTATGCGAGCGGCGCCGGAACAGCCGGAGTTGAAAAAAGGCTGGCGACGTCTTCGGCGGCGATCGAGGCGCGCTCGGTCTCGCTCCATGCGCGTGCGGCGCGCAGAAGCGGCTGGATGGCGCGCGCCGACAGAAGCGAGCAAGCGGCCAGACCGCCGACGCTCAACGACCCGGCCGAGACATAGACAGCCCCGGCGGATACTGTGGCGATGACGTTTAAGTTCCCAAACAGAACGGAAAGCTGCTGACTATCGCCGCTGAGAGCGATGTGGCGCTTCTGCAGCGCTGCGAGCGTTTTGACCAGTCGTTCGTAGCGGCGAAGCAGCAGGTTCTCCATGGCGTGCGCTTTGACGCAGAGCACCGCGCTCAGGGTCTCGGTCGTGAAATCGGTCGTCTTCGCTTCGGCGATCCCGCGCTTGGCTGCGGCTTCTTTCATCGAGGCGCCGACACGCACGATCACAACAAAGAAGATCAGGAAAACCCCTAACGGAACGAGCACAAGCGTGCCGCCGATCGCTGCGATGACCAGAAAAAAAACGATGGCGAATGGCAGCTCAAGCAGGGCCAAGCGCCCTTGGCCGCTGAAAAAGTCGATCAGCTGATCCACGGACTGGAACCTCCGCGTCAGTTCCGGCGGCGAGGCGTCATTAACGTCCATCGGCGAGCGAAGCAGGCGGTGCAAGGCGTTCGCCTCGACCGATTGACCGAACCGGATCGCGTTCAGAGACAGAATTCCACCCTGAAGGACGCGCAGCGCAAACTCGAACACGGCGACGAGGCCGAGCCCCAAACAGAGCATCAACAGCGTCGATTGAGCATTCTGCGGAGCGATGCGGTCATAGACTTGGAGGACCGCCAGCGGCATCGCCAAGGCGAGCAGGTTGATGAGCACGGTCGAGGCGATCAGCGTTCCGTCGAGACGGACGCTCGCAGCGCCTGGAACATCACTTTCGGCAAGATACGCCGCGGTTGCACGCGGCCTCGCGACGGGCGTTGACGCGTCGCCAGCTAAGGTAGCTCGACCCAGACAGCGACTTAACCAAGTCTTGATTGAGATTTTCCCGCTCATCCGGTCGACACCCGCACCCAAGTGGCTGAGAAACAGCCAAAACTCTTTCAGGGCGGCCATTTCACGCTTTGGCTGCCCTCGCTCAGGCGTTCATAGTGAAGACGGAAGGTAAAATATCTGTTTTTGATTGTATTTTTATCTATTTTCGAGAATTTTTCATAAGTTGTTAACTTACAATCGACGTGAAACTCTAAATTTTATTAATATTCGAAGCCCATTTTCTACTCCAAAGATAATAGAGAGAGAACGGGTCCACCAATGGCGAAGAACGGCGATAACGGGAACGCGGGCAACAACCGCGGCAATCAGGCGACCGACACGGCGCTTGTCGCAGATCAGCAAGAGAAGCCGAACGTCCGTGCGCCCGAGAGTACGGAAGAGCTCGTCGTGACCCCAGGCCAAGGCGAAGACGGCGATGTCGTCGTCTCGGCTGTGGTGACCGGCGATGGCGAACCAGAAGAAACCGTCGCTCAATCCGCGCAACCCATTCGTGGAACCAAGGAAGGCGATGTTCTCCTCGGCGACGGCGAAGCCAATACAATCGTGGGGCGCGCCGGAGATGACGAAATCGAGGGCTGCGGCGGCGACGACATCATCCGCGGCGGCGCCGGCGACGATGTGGTCGACGGCGGCGAAGGCGATGACCGCATAAACGGCGGACGCGACAACGATCACCTCAGCGGCGGTGAAGGCGACGACACCCTGCGCGGCGGTGCGGGCGACGACACCCTGCGCGGCGGCGAAGGCGACGACACCCTGCGCGGCGGCGCAGGCGACGACAACCTGCGCGGCGGCGAAGGCGACGACACCCTGCGCGGCGGCGCAGGCGACGACACCCTGCGCGGCGGCGAAGGCGACGACACCCTGCGCGGCGGCGCTGACGACGACACCCTGCGCGGTGGCGAGGGCGACGACCGCCTCAACGGCAATGAAGGCAACGACATTCTCAACGGCGGCGCTGACGACGACCGACTTGACGGCGGCGACGGCAACGACCGCCTGAACGGCGGCGATGGCGAGGACACGCTGATCGGCGGCGCGGGCAACGACCGGTTAAATGGCGGGCGCGACAACGACAGTCTCGACGGCGGCGACGGCCGGGATCGCCTGAAAGGCGGCGCCGGCGACGAAACGCTCGACGGCGGCGACGGACGGGACCGTCTGAGAGGCGGCTC
>CALDSD010000005.1 GCA_937911325.1 uncultured Neomegalonema sp. | reverse complement strand
ACCAGCTCTGATGGTTTGCCGCCAGAATGCGCGGCCGCGCGTTTTGAGCCTCGTGATACTTGATCTCATGGGTCACGCCGACAAGCACTCTCAACCCCCAGAGCATGCCTCTCGCCCAAACGCGCGAGCCCCGTCTGAATTCCACCGGATCTCGCCGGACCTGAAAATAGGTGATGATCGGCAGACCGAACAGCAGCGTCCACAAAACACAAAACGTGTTGTAGGCGAGCGTCCTTAGCGACTGCATCCGACTAAATCACCCGATGTTTGCAGCGTCAGCGAACCGACGCGCCATGAAAGACGGCGCTCTTATACCCCGACCTGTGGTTGCGGAGAACATCGCGACGCGCACCGTTTGCTCACGTCGTTTCAGGACCATCGCCATCGCCATGAGGCCGCTATTGGCTATTGGCTGTCGCCCGCTCCCGCCAACCCACCCGGCTGGTTCTTCTCCGCCTCCAGCGCCGCCGCCGCTCCTGCAGCGACAGGGTCAGACGAGATGACCTCCACCTTTTTCCGGGCGAATTTAATGCCCGCCTCGTCAAATGCGGCTTGCAGGCGGTGATACACCTCACGGCGCAGAACGAACTGCATCCGAGGCTTGCACTTGAATTTCACGCGCATGATCAGCGCGCTGTCGTCATCGATCTGGAACACGCCCTGGCTTTTGAGCGGCTCCAAGAACTTGGGTCCGTGCTCGGGATCCTCCAGCAGCTCGAACCCAATGCGTTTGACGATCTTCTTGACCTTCAACGGGTCCGTGTCGGGCTCCAATCGGAAGGGCATCTTGTAGATCACCCAATCCCTGTTGTGGTTCGTGACGCTCTTCATCTCGCCGAAGGGGATCGTGATCACCGACCCGCGGTGATGCCGCAACTGCAAGGAGCGGATCGAGATCGCCTCGACCTGTCCGCGGGTCTCCGGATCGAGCTCGATGTACTCGCCCACCCGGAACGCATCATCGATGAGGAAGAACATCCCCGAGAAGATGTCCCGAACCAGGGTTTGGGCGCCAAAGCCAACGGCGATGCCGACAATGCCGGCCGACGCCAGCAGCGGGCCGATGCTCACCCCAAGCGAGGACAGGATGATCATCAGCACAACGACCGTCAGCACGATCAGCAGCAGGATCCGGAACATCGGGATGAGGGTCTGCAGCCGCGAGGGCCCTCCGACTTCCTCGTCGACCTCTTCCATATCGCCGCTGTCGACCAGCCGTTCCTGATAGAGCGCCGCCTGAATAAGCCGCCAGACCAACTGCCCGATCAGCAGCGTCAGCGCGATGTCGAAGGCGGCGCTCAGCCAGCCGGGGGCGTTGTCGCCCTTCGCCAGCGCCAGCAAGTCGAACCCCCAAAGGCTTGCGATCGCAACGGTCGCCGCCAGCCCCAGGATCACGCGCCACGCGCCGCGCAGCACGAGATGGAGGCGCTGCGCTCTGGCGCTTTCGCGGTCTCGCAGGATCGACCACGCAAGCTCGTCGCCCAGCCGGTCGAACGCCGGCAGCGCCAGACCGACAAGCAGCGTGCCGACGGGACCGGCGAGTTGCTGCTGGCCCGTCGCGAGCCAATGCGCCAGCCAATAGAGGTACCCGAACGTGAAGTAGACGATCACAACCCAAGGGGCCGCAGCCTGGACAATCGTGCGGGTCGCGCCGCCCTCCGCGCCGTCTGGACCCTGCGCCCCGAAAAGCCGTCCCATCGCCTCGCGCATGTCAGAAAAGCCGCGCGCCACGTCCAGGAAGAAATACAAGTAAACAAGCGTTCCGGCGGTCGCCATCGTCAGGATCGCCGGCGGAAAACCGTAGCCCAGCATCGGCCAGAGGCCGGCGAGCAGCCAGCCGCCCATGCCAATGATCGCACCGGCGACGACGAGCTTATACATGTGCCGAGCGCCTGCGTCGGTCGCATTGGCAAGGCGGAGCTGAGGCGCAGTCGGAGCGAACACTCTCCGAAACAACATCAACGCGACCCACACATTCACGACGCCGGCTTCAAAGATCCAGATGTAGCTGAAGCCGTCGCGCACCATCGGACCAAGCTCGTCTCGCCACAACGGCTCGACCGCGTAGACCATCGTCGAGAATGCGATGATCGGCGCAACCTGCAACGCTCCAAACGCGATCGAGCGTACGAGTCGCTCCCAATAGCTGGCGCCGTCCGTCGCCAACAGCCAATCACGCCAAGGTCCAGTCAATCGCATGATCACGTAGGCTGCCGCCGCCGCGGCGCCTATCACGACCAGGAACGCGCCGACCATGCCCAACATTCCGTTCGAGGCCGTCGCCCTTAGCTCCGCCACCCGTTCGGCGCGGCTTTCGAGCGTGCCGACGGCGTTCAGAAGGCGCGCATCCCGCTCCTTGTGTTTTCTGGCGATATCCTCGAAGTCGGTCCGCACGGTGGCGAAGCTGAGCGACGGCCCCTCCTCCTCAGCGGTTTCGCTTGCGCGGCGCTGAAGCTCGTCGCGCAGCAGTTCGCGGATCTGGCTGTCGGTCAGGCGCGCAAGCGCGGAATCGACCGTCTCCGGCGTCAGTTCTTCGGGGAGCGTCGGCGGCGCCGGTTCGGCCGCGCCTCCGGTTCCAGGGATGAACTGAGCCTGGGCCGCGCCTGGAATGACAGCGGCGGCGATGAACACCCAAAGGACCAGCATGCCCCAGATCGGAGGTTTAGACCCACCGGGCGTCCAGCTCCTGTTCATGGCGCTCTCCCTCGCCCGTTCCCAGCACTTGTTCGGGTTCAGCGGTATAACGAGTTGGACACGCGCGCCACTCACGATTGAGACCAGCCCGCGAGCCGGCGCTCGCGAGCCCATGGCGCGCAGGCCGCCAAAGCCCCTGCTTGTTTTGTGCGCCTCAAAAAGGTTTATGGAGCAGCCGAACGCGATACGAAGCCTTGGAGTTCCATGAGCGCCGCTTCATTTTTCACTCGCCCAATACAAATGGATGGGCTCGGTCCGCCACTGCGCCGGTTGCTGCTCACGCTCGTCATGCTGTCCGTCCTCGCGGGGTGCTCAACGTCAATCACGCGGACGCCGCTGGAACCTGAGTTGTATTTCAAAGCGCGGGTTCCGGACTATCCCGACGCGCGTTTCTTCGGCGACAAACCGCTGCCCGACCACGCCTTCGACGTGGAGCTTTGGAAGCAGTTCCGGCTTGACGTCTTGAAGCGCGTCGCCGGCCCGGGGCAGCCGCTGCAGGCGCATCTGCTCTTGCTCAGCGGCGGCGGCGCGGACGGCGCGTTCGGCGCGGGCGTGCTCAATGGATGGACGGCCTTTGGCGACCGTCCAGAGTTCGAGATCGTCACCGGCGTCAGCATCGGCGCGTTGATGGCGCCGTTCGCCTTTCTCGGCGCTGACTATGACGCGCCGCTGCGCGACATGTTCCTAAGCCGGAACGGCATTGACGACATCATACGACTGCGCGTCTTCGAAGCTCTGACTGGCGCGCTCGCCGTGGGAGACAGCACGCCCTTGGCCAAACTCATCGAGCAGTACGTCGACGATCCCCTGCTCGACGCCATAGCTGCGGAGCATCTGAAAGGACGCCGCCTTTTCGTTGGGACGACCAATCTGGATGCACGGCGGCCGATCGTCTGGAACATGGGCGCGATCGCCGCGAGCTCCAGCCCCAATCGTCTGACCCTGTTTCGCGACGTGCTCAGAGCTTCTTCGGCGGTTCCCGGCCTGTCGCAGCCTGTGTTCATCAACGTCGAGCTCGATGGGCGCATCTACCAGGAGATGCATGTGGACGGCGGCGTCATGCACTCGTTGTTTCTCGCCGTGCCAACCGTCACCGAAGAGATGCGGCTGGCGACGTTCGGCGACATCACGCCAACGATGTGGATCATCCAGAACAACAAGCTGCGCGCGTCCTACGGCCCGGCCGAGGCGAGCCTGCGGGGGATCCTGAGCGACACGGTGAGCGAGTTGATCCGCGCCCAGTCGCGCGGTGATCAGGCGCGTCTCTATTTCATCGCCGAGCGAGAGCGTTTCAACTACCGGCTCGCAGCGGTGCCGCGCAGCTTCAACATGCCAGGCGGCGACGACTTCGACCCTGAATACATGCGCACCCTTTACGCGGTGGGAGAAGACCTAGCCCGCAACGGCTATCCGTGGCGCGACGCGCCGTCCTCTCTCGAGCGTTTGGACATCATCGACAGCGACCAGTAGATGCGCCGTCGCCCCCGTGTCTTGTCGCCTCCTTAACAGATCATGCACCCAGAGTGGTAAGGGTCGCGCGCACACGGAGGCCGCCGACATGTCCACGCCCTTGCCAGCGTTCAACAAGCATTCCTGGGGCTATCTTGCGCTCATCGCCGGCGCGCTCAGCCTAAGCGTCGCCGTATTGCATGTCTTCGGCGGACCGTTCGCGCCTCAAGCCAGCATCGGAACGACCATCGGCGAAATCGCAGCGGACATCCGCGCTTCGGCGATGCGATCCATCAATGGCCAAGCACAACCAGCGCCCGCTCCACAAAACTGGGACATCGATCGCATCCTGCTGGTCGCCGCCCCCATTCTCGGCGTTTTCGCGATCGTCTCGGCGATCATTTCCTCGATCAAGCGCGACCCATGGCGGCTGGCGGCGTATGGGGCGACGCTTGGGGTCGCCGCGATCGTTCTGCAGTTCCTGTTCTTGCTGGCGATGATGATCGCCGGCGTTTGCCTGCTGTTAGCGATCATCGAGAACTTCGGCGAAATCACCCAGAGCATCGGCGGGTAGCGACCGTCGCCGCCGAGTGGTTTAGCTCTCCGCCAGCAGCGAGATGACTTCCGTCGTCACGGCGCGGGTCCCCATCTCCCCACCGAACTCCGCCGGACGCAGCCGGTTCGCCGCAAATCCGGCGTCGACGGCGCCCTCGATCAAATGCGCGGCGTCCGCATAAGCCTGCACGCCTGAGCGCTCCGCGAGATAGTCGAGCATCAGCGCGCCGCTCAGGATCGCGGCGAGCGGGTTCGCAAGGTCGCGCCCCATGATGTCCGGCGCGCTGCCATGGGCCGGCTGAAACAGGGCGTGCGCATCGCCGATCTCGGCGCAACTCGCCAACCCCATGCCGCCGACCAGCCCTCCCGCGAGATCCGAGAGAATGTCGCCGAACATGTTTTCCGTGACGAGGACGTCGAACTCCCAGGGTTTGCGGATCAGATCCAGCGCCTGGGCGTCGACGTAATTGTATCCGCGCTCGACGTCCGGGAAGCGTACGGCGCGCTCGTCGAAGATCTTCCGGAAGAACGCCATCGACCGAAACACGTTGGCCTTGTCGACGCAGGTGACTTTGCCCTTGCCGCCGCGGTCCTTTCGCTTGCGGGCGAGACGGAAGGCGAAGTCGTGCAGCTTCTCGGTCGTCGAGCGCGTGATGCGCAGAATGTCCTGCACCTCAGCGTCGTTGGCGACGGTGTCTCGCCCATGCGCGGCCGCAGAGTAGAACAACCCTTCCGTCGACTCCCGCAACACGATGAGATCGATCCCCTGCGCGCGCGGATCGGCCAGCCGGATCGGCGCGTTGGGATAGGCTTTGATGGGCCGAACGCCGGCGTAAAGCTGGAAACGATCCCGCAGCCGAAGATGTGGTGAGATCTCAGTGCCGTCCGGATGGCGAACCGACGGCAATCCAATGGCGCCAAGGAAAATGGCGTCAGCGCCGGCCGCGGCGTCTTCCGCGCCAGGCGCCATGTCCTGACCGGTCTCGCCGAAATAGCCCGCGCCCCCTTGCAGCTCCTGATAGGATAGCGCCGCGCCGCCCACGCGCTCGACCGCCGCGTCCGCCACGGCGATCGCCGCCTCGGTCACGTCAACGCCGATGCCGTCGCCCTTGATCACCGCCACCTTCATGAAATGGGCCTCCTACGCTGGCGTGGGAACGCCGCTGGACGTTCGCTCCAACACTCTTGGATAGACCCAGACGGCGCTCTTGGCGACTGGGCTACATGCGCACTCGGGCATTGTCCGGGTCGTAGGGACCAGGCGGGATAATCACGGCGGTGACAATGTCGCCCAAAAGATCGACCTCGAGTCGAGCGCCGTCGACGGCCTCATCGGCGTCGACAAAGGCCAAGGCCAGGTTCAGTCCGGTTCTATGCCCCCAGTCGCCCGAAGTGACGGTGCCGACGACTTTGTCGCCCTTCACCACCGAAGAGCCGGGATGAGCGGGCCGATCCTCGCTGGCGACCGAGAAGGTGACCAACCGTCGCCGCGGCCCGGCGGACTGGCGTTCAACCAGCGCCTCGCGGCCAATGAAATCGCCCTTATCAAGCTTCACAAACCGCTGCAGACCCGTCTCGAACGGGTCGAACTCGGTCAGGATGTCGCTCTTCCAGTGCAGGTATCCTTTCTCGAGCCGCATCGACTCCACCGCGCGGCTGCCGAACAGGCGGAGACCATGCGGCTCGCCGGCTGTGCGAAGCGCGAGATAGGCGGCGTAGAGCTGGTTGTTCGGCACATGGATCTCGTAGGCGAGCTCGCCCGAGAAACTGACGCCCATCACAACCGCAGGCGCGACGCCGATGAAGCACTCGCGGACCGACAACCACGGAAAGGCCTGCGCCGACCAATCTCCGCGCGACGCCGCCGACAGCACTTCGCGCGACTTTGGTCCGGCCAGCACCAGGATCGTCGCCTCGTTGGTGAGCGAGCGGATCCCAACGTCCTCGCCAGACCGCACGTGCATCTGAAGCCAATCCATATCATGGAACTCCGACGCCGCGGCGGAGCCGTACCAGACACGGTCTCCCGACAGGTTTGCGACCGTCGCCTCGGACTTGAGCATGCCCTGGTGGTTCAGGAGGTAGCCGAGACCGACGCGCCCCTCTTTCTTCGGAAACCGGCCGCACATCATCCGATCGAGGAAGCTGTGGCGATCGGCGCCGGTGATCTCGAAGCGGTTGAACCCGTTGACCTCGGTAAGGCCGACGCCGTTCTGAACCGCAGCCACTTCCTCAGCGACGACGGCGTGGACCTCGTTGAACCGGAAGCTGTGCGTTTCGTGGAACTCGGCGGAGGGTTTGATGTAGTCCACGCGCTCCCATCCGTTCACGACGCCGAATTCCGCGCCTTCCGCCGCCAGCACCGGCGTCAGCGGCGTCGTCTTGATCGGCCGGCCCGCCGGGCGGTGCTCGTGTGGGAAGTGGAACCGGAACTCGTTCTGGTAGTCCTCGATCGCCTTCAGAGCAGTCAGCTCCACATTCCCGTGCCCCGTAAAGCGACGCGGATCGAGGACCCATGTGTCGTAACACGCGTCGCCATGAACAATCTGCTGGGCGAGAAGCCAGCCATGCCCGCCGCCCTCGCCGAGGCCCGCGCGCAGTCCGATGATGCAATAGGCGTTGCGCTTGCCCGGGATCGGCCCGACCAACGGCGCGCCATCGATCGTGTAGGTGATCGGGCCGTTGACGATCGTGTGGATGCCGACCTCGGTCAGCGCCGGCATGCGCATGAACGCGCCCTCGAGCACGTCCGTCACGCGATCAAGGTCGTCGGGGCACAGATCGTTTGAGAATTTCGGATCAATGCCGTCCATGCCCCAGGTGCGGCAGTCCTGTTCGTAGAACCCGACCAGCAGCCCGTACTTCTCCTGGCGCGAATAGTAGTCGCTGATCGGGCAGCGAATGAGCGGCATCCGATGTCCGGCCTCGCGGATCGCCGGGATCTCTTCCGTGACGAAGTACTGGTGCTCCATCGACGCGACCGGATGGTGCACGCCCATCATCGCGCCGACCTCGTTGACCCGGTACCCGCAGGCGTTGACGACGATATCGGCGTGGATGCTCCCTTTCGGCGTCTCGACTTCCCAGGTGTCGTCGGAAAGCTGCTTCAGCGCGGTCACCGGCGTTTGGCGGTGCACCTCGGCGCCTGCTTGGCGCGCGCGACGCGCCAGCGCCTGACACAGCTGGGCCGGATCGATATCGCCATCCAGCGGATCCCAAAGTCCGCCGATCAGGTTTTCGGTCGACATCAGCGGGTGACGACGCGCGCATTCCTCGGCGTCGATCACTTCGAACTCGACCCCCATCCCACGCGCCATCGACGCGAAGTGCCTGTACCCGTCCATTTGCGCTTCGGTGTTCGCCAGACGAATCCCGCCATCGCCATGGTGATAGTTGATCGGATACTCTGGATCCTCGGAGAGTTCCTTGTAGAGCGCGATCGAGTGCGACTTCAGGCCCACCATCGTCTGGTTCATGCCGAAGTTCGTCACCTGAGCAGCCGAATGCCAGGTCGTGCCGGAGGTCAGCTCGTCCCGCTCTAGAAGCATCACGTCGCTCCACCCTTCTTGCGTTAGATGAAAGAGCGTTGAACAACCGGCGATGCCGCCGCCGATGACCACGACCCGTGTTCTGGTTTTCATGACTGTCTGCTTTTCAACGAGGACGTTCGACCTGAACTGCAGCAGAAGCCCTTGAGCGGCGCAATCCGCCGCGCTTTATTCCGCAATATCCAAATCAATCATTCATATTCTGCGGATCATCAAGGATCACCCGCAGCTCGGTGTCGAGAAAGCCGAGACGGTCTCTCGCCGCAGGGATCACGTGGCGGTCGATGCAGTCCGCCAGTTCTGACGCAAGCAGTCGCGGCAGCCCGCCGAGCGCCCCTTTCCGCGCATGCAAGCCCAGTTGGCGCGCGAACCTGGGCAGAGGCAGCGGATGCGGTCGCACCAGCTTTTCGGCCCCGGGCGTTCCCAAGAAGGCGAGCGCTGTGGTCAAGGCCCAGCCGTCGAGTTCGGCGGTCATCGCAAACAGCGCTCGATTGGTTGTGAACTCGAAACCGCGCGCCGGTATCGTCCCGGTGCGCCGGAGTTGAGCCTCGATCCGGCGCCCGATCAGCAACTCAGGGGCGTACCGGATGAACGGTCGGGCCGCCAAGTCCGCGAGCTTTGAGGCCGGATCAACCGCATGAGCCGCCACAAGGATGAAAGGATCTCGCAAAAACAGATGCTGTTCGACCCAATGCACCGCGGCGACCGTATCGACCGCGACGATCAGATCGGCGGCGCGTGACGCCAGCGCGTCATGGTTTTCGTGGCTGGCCCCGCTGGTCAGCGTGAAGGACGTGTTCGGAAACCGCTCGGTCAATCGGCGGAGCCACGGCGCCGTCACGCTGGCGTCGAGTTCTTCGACCGATGCGATGTTCAACGCCATCTGAGGCGCCTGCTCGGCGAGCGCCAACTCCGCCTTCGCCGCACCGACGTCGTCGAGCAAACGTTTCGCGCGCGCCAAGAAGAGATCGCCGGCGCCTGTCAGCCGGAACCGTCGCGCCGACCGTTCAATCAGCCGCGCGCCGAGCGCCGCTTCCAGCGCGGCGAGTTGCTGAGAGACGGTCGATGCGCTGATCCCGAGACGCCCCGCGGCCTTGGTGACGGACTGGGCGTCAACAGCGCTGACGAAGATCTGCACAGCCCTGAAAGTGAATGGCGGTTCTGAGTTCTCCATTTAAGGATCATAGATTCGGTTTTTCCTGATCAATTGCAACCGGCTTGCGAATGGATGTCGCAAAGGGTGAGCCTGAACGTCCCGAATGGAAGGAGCGCGCCGTTGCCGGAACCAAGAAAGAGCCGCCGCTCCGGCGGGCGGCGCGACCGCATCCTTCAACGCGCCGCCGGGCCGGCAAACCCCTGCCCGCCCGGACAACAGGGTGGTCAATACCATCCGCTGAGCACAGCTGAGATCGAAGCGATCTACGAGATGGCGATAAGGCTGTTGGCGGAACTGGGACTTGGAGAGTCGCCGGAACGCCTGACCAAAGATCTCGTCCGAGCCGGCGCCGAGCTGGATGCGCGAGGTCGGATCTTGTTCCCCAGACCCCTCGTCGAGGATGCGATCGCAGCGGCGGCGAAGACCTTCGTGTTTCACGGCCGCGATGAAGACCGGTCCATCGAGGTCGGCGGCGATCGGGTCTACTTCGGCACAGGCGGCGCGGCGGTCCAGACCCTTGATCTCGACACGGGTCTCTACCGTCCGTCGACGCTCCGCGATCTGCACGACTTCACCCGGCTGCAGGACACGCTGGAGAATGTCAGCTGGTTCACGCGCTGTTGCGTCGCGACCGACCTTGCGGACAACTTCGATCTGGACGTCAACACGGCGTTCGCCTTGATGAAGAACACGACGAAACCCGTCGCGACCTCTTTCACCATCGCCGAACATGTCGCGCCGATCGTCGAGATGCTCGACATCGTCGCTGGCGGACCGGGCGAGTTCTCCAAGAGGCCGTTTCTCAAGGCGCATATCAGTCCGATTATCTCGCCGATGCGCTTTGGCGAGGATGCGGTCGACGTCATCTATGCCTGCGTCGAGCACAACATTCCGATGTCCTGCATCACCGCGGCGCAGTCGGGAGCCACCGCGCCGGCGACACTGGCAGGATTTCTGGCGCAGTCGCTGGCCGAGACGCTCGCCAGCCTGTTGATGGTCCACGCGATCCGTCCCGGATTTCCGATGATCTTCTCGAACTGGCCCCTGGTGATCGATCTGCGCACCGGCGCCTTCGCTGGCGGAGGGGGCGAGATCGCGGTGATGAACGCGGCCTCGGCGCAGATCTCGAACTGGCTTGGTCTTCCGTCCGGCGTCGCAGCGTCAATGACCGACGCGAAAGCGATCGATGCGCAATACGGCGTCGAGAAAGGGATCACCGCTCTGGCCGCCGGGCTCGCGGGCGGCAACCTCGTCTACGAGAGCTCCGGCATGACGGCCTCGTTGCTGGGCGCGAGCTTTGAGGCGTTCGTTCTCGACAACGAGATGCACGGCGCGATTTACCGAGCGCTGCGCGGCGTTGAAGTCAGCGAAGAGACGCTCGGCTTCGAGGCGATCTGCGACGCCGTGCTGGGCGAAGGTCACTTCCTGGGTCATTCTCAGACCTACGCCGCGATGGAGCGCGACTACTACTACCCAAAGCTGGCCGATCGCGAACCGCCAAGCGCGTGGGAGGAGAAAGGCGCCGCAGATATCTGGACCCGCGCCCGGGAAGAGGCCCGAACGATCCTGGCGACGCACGAACCCAATTACCTGACCACAGATCAGGAAAGGCGGATACGGGCGGCTTTCCCACAGATAGAATAGCGGCGCTCGGCCCGCCTTTCCCGATCGGGCTCTTAAACCTTCTCCGTCTCTTTCCGGGCGTCTGGATCTGAAGGCCTTATCGCGCTGTCGAGTTCGTTGCGCACGTCGAACAGGCGCCCGGCGACCTCGATCAGATTGTCCGCGATCGACTTCATCATGATCATCGACGCGCCGGGATCGCTGCGCAGCACGTCTAGGAGTTCCCGCGCGCCGATGCGCAAACCGACGAAGTCGGTTCGTGCGACCATCCCGACTTCGCGATCGGTTCCCCGGATCACGGACAGGTCGCCCACAACGCGTCCCGGATTGACCTCCGAGATGGCCCGGTGCTCTTCTGGCAGATCGTTTCTGACGAGATCCGCGGTTCCCTTCACCGCCAGGTAAGCGCCGTCGGTCGGATCCCCGGAATTGAACAACACCTCGCCCGGGGCCGCCTCGACCCATTCCGAGGCGAAGGCGAGCAAACGCTGCTGGGCGCGCGGCAGATCCGCAAACAGCTCGGCCATCTCGATGGCTCGCAGTTTTTTCTCCAGATCGGAGCGCTCGGGTTTTGACACGGCAGGCTCGGCCATAGCTTCGACTTTGCGCACCAACTGACCATCCATGATCTCCAGGAAAACATCGTATTCGTCAGGCCGATGAAAATTCGGCTCGAGGAAGATCAACGTCGCCTCCGGCAGAAGCGTGCGCAGTCTCTCGCGCGTTCGCAGCCGAGAATCCGCGTCATGGCTCGCCAGCGCCTGATCGAGCACAAGGACGTCCGGACGTTTGATCACCGCTCTCACAAAAGCGATCCGTTCAAGCGCCAACGGCGGAAGGTTGGCGCCGCCGACGCCAGCCTCGACATCCAGGATCAAGATCGCCACAGCTCCTTTCAGGCCGGCGTCGATCAAGGCGTCGCCAACGATCTTGCGGACTTGCTCGCCCTCGCCTTCCCGGGTCCGGGACAGGCGACCGAAGATCAGGTTTTCCAGAACGGTCAGCCCTGGATGAACCTTGCTCTCGTCCAGGCCGAGAAACGTGTCCCGAGCTTGGTCGCGCAGCTCCGCGCCACGCGCCTCGCGGAGTTCAAGGATCTTGCGTTTGAGCGGAACCGGAAACGTCTCGCCGATCTGTTCGGCGGATATTCGGAACGGCACCGCCATCATCGACGCGCGCGTCGCGTCATCCAGCTCTTGCAGCTTCCCAAGCCGTTTGGCGCGCGCCACATCCACGATCACATCGAACAATTCGACCGGCAAACCTGCGCGCCGATAAAGCGGGTGGTCGGCGCCCACCGCTCCGAACGCCTCGACGATGATCGACGCCAAGCGCGCCGACAGATCCAGGATGTCGTCTTCCAGCCCAACCTCGCGGATCGACTGCAGAAAACGCGGGTCCGCCGCCATGGCGATCGGGTCGGGCTCGTTATAGGCTGCAGCGAACAGCAGGTTGCCGCCAATCGCCAGACCCGGGTTGAACTGCTTTTCGTGGAAGCGGTGATAGGCTTTCGACAGCCCCGCCTCATTCAAGCGCTGTTCGATGGCCGGGCGCATTTTCAGGATCGCCTCAGTCAGATCCGGGTTTCGCTCCGCATCGAACTTCGCGTCCAGCCCGCTTCGGAACAGAAAATCGTCGGTTCCTGCGGTTTCCACGATCTTGAGCCACCAGGCCCGGAGTTCCTGTGTCGAACCGACCCCGGCCGCGTCGAGATTGAGCCACTCGGCCTCCAACGGGTCGTCGCTGTTGCCGGAGCTTCGGGCTTCTTCGATCGCGCGCAGAGCCTCAGGGTCCGGTCGCTCGGCCGACAACAACGGAGAGGTCCGCAGCGCCATCTGCACGTTCTCTCCGATCGTCCGGTTGAAGAGCCGCGGCATGGACGGCACGACGCCGACCCGCGACGCGATGGCGACCTGATGCATCTTCGAAAGGTCATGCCCAGCGACCGTCAGCGTCCCGCTCGTCGGCGCAAAGCTGCGCGAGAGAAGCTGAAGCATCACCCGTCTCTCGACGGCGTTTCCGGTCTTGATCGCAACAGTCGCGCCCTTCGGAAACGTGGCGCTGAAGTCTTCGAGCAAGACGCGCCCGTCCAACTCTCGCACCGAAACATTGTCGAAGACGATATCGCCTGACAGCGACGGGATCTCGTCTGGACGGCCCTCAAACAGGTCGGCTTCGATCATTCCCTGCGGCGCGAAGCGCTCGACGATCGTCTCGTGGCGCAGGGTCATTTCCTGAACGCGGTTGTAGTAATTGAGCAGTTCCTTCCAGGGGGAGGTCAGATCCTTGTAGGCGGCCAGCGCGGCGACCAGCGCGCCGACGGTCAGGTCGCCCATGATCGCCAGATAGCCGCCGATCGAGAAGAAGAAGAACGGCGTCAACTGAGTGATGAAGTTGTTGATGAACTTCAAAAAGAACTTTTGCTGATAGATCCGGTACCGGATGTCGAACAGCCGCCCCAGACGATTGGAAAAGCTGGCGAGCGTGTACGGCGCGCCGCCATTGGCCCGGATATCCTCGACGCCCTGAATGCTTTCGCCAAGCGATTCCGACAGCTTGCGAACTTCAAAGACCCGCTTCTTTTGAAGCTGATTGATGCGCCGCTGCAGATACGGGATCAGCCAGGCCTGAAGGGGGATCAGCGCCACCGCGGCCAGCCCAAGCCAAACGTTCTGAACGAACAGGAAAATCATGATCGTCAGCATCTGTCCGGCTTGGAAAACCGGTTGCGCCAGCGCGTCGCCCATGACCCCGCCGAGCGGCTCCGCTTCACCAGTGACGATCGAGATCAGCTCGCCCTGCGAGGTCCGGCGAAAATAGACGGGCGGAAATCGCAGGATCCGAGAGATCAGCTCGTAGCGAAACCGACGCAGCAAGCGCTCCGCGACGACGCCTTTCATCGTATTGAGCTGCATTTTCAGCAGCCCGGATGCGAGAACCGCCAAAAGGAAACCGGCGCACAAGACGCCGAGATACTCGATCCGCGTCAGCTCGTATCCCCAAAGCGGGATCTGCTCGGAGGTTCCGCCGATCGCGTCGTTGACGATGATCTTGGGCAGCTCAAGACTGATGTAGAGCAACGGGAAGGTGGCCACAGTGACCATCAGCAGACGGATCTGCTGCGGCATGCTGTGCTTCCAAATGAAAGCGAAGAGCGTCCGCTCCATCTCGAAATCCTTTAATCTAAAGGTCTTTATCGGAAACGGCGACGCTCAAACGCGCCGCGCTGAGAACCAAACGCTTCACCCAGCTGGACATTGGGCGTCGCGGCCAAGCGGCTGAGACCGACACATAGATCGAACATATCTAAATTGAACAGTCGCTGGCGCAAAGAGAAGCTTAGAAGGCCTGCACCACGCCCATCATGCCGGAGACCTGGCGCTCCAGCACGTGGCCATGGAGCATCCACTAGCCGGGGTTGTCGGCGACGAACGCAATCCGCGCGCTTTCTTGCGGCGGGAACAGCGCCGTTGAGCGCCCGCATCTTGCCGGCTTGAGCGAGTTCGCGCATGCCGATCATCTTACCGCCCATCCTGGCGACCGTCATACCGTGCATGGCGCCGCCTTCGAGCGCCAGGCGGTGCTCGGCCGCCGTCGACTGATCCGGACGCCGGATCGGATTGGGCTGCAAGATCTGCGGCGGCGGCAAGCTCTCGGTCCGGATCGGCGCCGCATCACCGACAGTCCATGTCATGACCTCGAAGGCCCGATCGGCGCCATCGGCTTCGTCGATCACTTTCGCCGTTTCGCCGGGGGCGAGGTCGACGTCAAGAACGACATCGACCTGACGGCTCGCATGCGCCGAGGACGCGGAAAGAGACGCCAGCGCCGCCGCGCCCCCCAGGAAAGTCCGGCGGTTCACTTTCATGACGGGTCCGCCGACAGATTTGCGTTCCGCAGCCGCAACGCGTTGCCGATGAGGAATACGGACGACGCGTTGAGGGCCACCGCCGCGATCATCGGCGACAGGACCAGCCCGAAGAACGGGTAGAGCGCGCCAGCGGCGATCGGCACGCCGAGCCCATTGTAAACAAGGGCGAAGGTCAGGTTCTGACGCATGGTGCGCTGTGTCGCTTTGGCGAGGGCGCGAGCGCGCGCCAAAGCGTGGAGATCGCGGATCAGCACCGTCAGCCCGGCGCTCTCGATGGCCATGCCGGCGCCCGCCGCCATCGCGACGCCGACGTCGGCTTTCGCGAGCGCCGGCGCGTCAGTCACACCGTCGCCAGCCACCGCCACGGTGTAACCCTGGCCCTGGAGACGACCGACCAGCGAGGCTTTGTCCTCAGGGCTCTGATCGGAGAAAACCTCTGCCACACCCACCGCCCCGCCAACGCTCTCCTCGGTTGCGGCCGCATCTCCGGTCGCGATCATGACCACCATGTCCTGTCGCTGCAGACGGGCGATGGCGGCCGTAATCGACATCGGCCCCGCCACGCTCAAAGCGTACGGGCTCGCGATGATCAGCACCGACACCACGGCGAGCAGACCAAAATCCAAGGCCGGCGCTGGTCCCCACATCGCCCACAAGACAAAGGTAGCGATCGCGACACCCACCACCGAGAGCGCGAACCATCTTTCAACCCTGTCCGCCACGGCTTGCAGCGGGCTTCGGCTCCGTGTCGCCTGAGCGAGCATCGACAGGGTCTGCGCGATCCGGGTCTCAGCGCCGACACGTTCCGCCTGCATTGTGAACCCGGAACCGGCCGTAACCGAACCTCCTATGACGGCGTCGCCTCTCGACTTCTCGACCGGCGGCTGTTCGCCCGTGAGCATGCTCTCATCGACGGGCGCCTCCGCTTCCGCGCCATCCGCAGCACTCCGTCGCGCGGTCTGAGGAGACAGATCGCGCAACGCGCGGAGCGCCTCGCCGGCTCTCTCGCGTGCGATCAATTCGAACAACTGACCGACCAACGCCAACGCGACGATCACCGCGGCGGCCGCGAAATGGATCGGAACGGATCCATCCTGCATCCGAAACCCGTCCGGGAAAGCCGACGGCGACAGCGCGGCTGCGGCGCTGTAGACGAAGGCGACGCCGACGCCGATCCCGATCAACGTCCACCGGTTCGGACTGAGGTTGCGGATCGAGGACACGGCCCGTTTGAGAAGCGGCGCGCCCGCCCAGAGCACGACCGGCGCCGCCAAGGCCAGCTGCAACAAAGACCATGCGCCCGCGCCAAAGGTCTCTCGAAACGGCAGATCGAGCTGGGACCCCATCTCCAGAACGAACAAGATCGCCGCGAGAGGACCCGCGACCCAAAGCCGGTTCGAAAAGTCGACGAACTCGGTGTCGGGATCGGTCGGCGGCGGTCCGGCCTCAAGGTCGGGCTCAAACGCCGCTCCGCCATCACGGTCGCGTCCAACTCCCTTCGGCCCAGCAGGCATGACCTCAGCGGCGCCAAGATTCATTCAAATTCTCCTTCGCGCTCCTGATCCAGGCGTCCGCCAACTGGAAGATCAAGGCGTCTACGGAGTACAATAGGCGCCGCAACGCTTGACGCGAAGGCCATCCCGCGAGATCAGCAGCGCGACGCATACCTGCAAACACACAGAGTGAACGATGACCCCCGACGCCCCGTTCTCCCGCGCCATCAAGATCGCCCCCTCCATCCTGGCGGCCGATTTCGCCGCCTTCGGGGCGGAATGCGAAACCGTCGAGGCGCAAGGCGCGGACTGGATCCACGTGGACGTGATGGACGGGCATTTCGTGCCGAACGTCACGTTCGGACCTCAGACCTGCAAGGCGATCCGGCCGCATGTGAAGACGGTGATGGACGTCCATCTGATGATCGCGCCGGTCGATCCTTATATCGAGGCGTTCGCCGCGGCGGGCGCCGACATCCTCACGGCGCATGTCGAGGCGGGGCCCCACCTGCATCGCACCCTGCAAGCCATCCGGGCGGCGGGCTGCAAAGCCGGCGTCGCGCTCAACCCGGCCACGCCCGCCGACGCCATCGCCTACGTTCTGGATCAGATCGACCTGATCTGCGTGATGACCGTGAACCCGGGTTTCGGCGGTCAAAGCTTCATCGAAGCGGTCGTTCCAAAGGTCGCGCGCCTCCGTGATATGGTCGGCGATCGCCCTATTCATATTGAGATCGACGGCGGAGTGACGGCGCAGTCCGCCCCGCTCGTCGCCGCCGCGGGCGCAGATGTGCTTGTGGCGGGCTCGGCTGTTTTCAAAGGCGGCTCGGTTTCTGATCCCGCGCCTTACGGCGCCAATATCCGTGCGATCCGCAGCGCGGCGGAAGCGGCGCTTTGAAAGCGGTTGTATTTGATCTCGACGGAACGCTGATCGACAGCGTACACGCCATCGCCGCGATCGGAAGCGAGATGATGGGCGAGCTCGGCCTGGCCCCGCTCAGCTCGGACGAGGCGAAGGCCTATGTCGGCCGCGGCGCCAAACGGTTCCTCGAACGCGCCCTTGAAGCTCGAAACCAGACGCCGAAAGAAGAAGAGTTGGACACGCTCTACGGCCGCTTTCAGATCCTCTATGCGGACGCGCCCGCCCGAGCCAACACCCCGTTCCCGAGGGCGGAGGCGACGCTTGCGGCGTTGACAGACCGCGGCGTCCGGCTGGGACTTTGCACCAACAAGCCAGAAGCGCCGACGTTGAAGGTCGTCGACGGGCTGGGCTGGCGGGGTTACTTCGACGTCGTCGTCGCCGGCGACACCTACGCGGAGAAAAAGCCCGATCCACTCCCGCTCCTTCGCTGTGCGGAGCGCCTCGGCGCCTCCATCCCGGGCGGCGAACTCCTCTATGTCGGCGACAGCGAGGTCGACGCAGAGACGGCGGACAGCGCCAACGCGCCATTTCTTCTCTTCACCGAGGGCTACCGCCATGTGGCTGTCGACGACATGCCGCATGACGCGCGCTTCTCGGACTTTGGGGATTTCGACGCCGCCGCGGCGAAAGCGATGACGGCGAAGCGCACCGCGGCGGGCGTATATGGCGCCTCCTAGAAGCTCGGGCTCTCGTAGGCTTTCGCTTCGGTCAGCTGATAGGTCCACGGCAGACCGGCGTTTCTCCAACCGTTGATGGTGGGATGTCCCGTCGCTGGATCGCGATCCCCTTCGAACCCGTCGACTACCGAGTAGACGCGCGTGTATCCGCTGTCGGCGAGAAGGTCCGCGGCGCCTTTCGAGCGAAGCCCCGACCGGCAGGTCACAAAGATGATCGAATCCTTGGTCGCGCCTTCGCGCTCCAGCAAGTTCTCCACCGCCTTTGGAAAGTCGATGTTGGGCTCGAACGCGTATTGCGCGCGCTCTTCGTCGATCTCGTAGTCTTCGCCGATCACCCGATAGGGAATGTTGCTGTCGACCGAAGCGGCATGGCCAACGAAGGTAAACTCCGGCCGGCTCCGAACGTCGATGAAGATGATGTCAGGCGACGCCTCCAACGCAAGATGCGCGTCCGCAGCCGTCACATAGAGCCCTAGCTTCGTCCGCTTGCCCTTGGCGAGCTCCGCCTCAACGACGCTGCTGGCGATCGGGATCGGCGTTTCGTTCGAAGCGAGCGTGGGCGTCGCCATCGATACGGCGCCGACCAGAGCGAGGGTGAGTGACATTGAGCGCATCGGACAGGCTCCTTTCCCATGAACCGATCGGTGAGCTAAGCTGAGTTCGCGGCCGAGGCAATCCGCTGAGATCCAAGTCGGACGGCCGTTCCAAATAATCTGGCCGCGCCCGAACAGCGATCCCGCTCAACGGTCCAAAACCAGAAAACTGTTTGCCCCTGTAGGAGACGAAAATGGCTGCGACCCCACCTCTGTGCGACTTTGGCTGGAGGGCTCCTGACTTCAGCCTTCCCGGCACGGATGGGCGACGCGCGTCGTTCGCCGACGTCGCTGGCGCGAACGGAACGCTGATCATCTTCATGTGCAACCACTGCCCATACGTGAAGGCGATCCTCGACCGGATCATTCGCGACGCAAACGACCTGCGGACGCTCGGGATCGGGGTCGCCGGCATATGCTCGAACGACGCGGACGCCTACCCGGCCGACAGTTTCGAGAAGATGCGCGAGTTGGCGCGAGAGATGGCCTTCCCGTTCCCGTATCTTCACGACGAGAGCCAAGAGGTCGCCCGGTCGTATGACGCCGTGTGCACACCCGACTTTTTCGGCTTCGACAAGGACGGTGGGCTCCAATATCGTGGGCGTCTCGACGTGTCGCGGGCTCAGCCCGGCCCCGCGGATCTGCGGCGAGATCTCTTTGAGGCGATGAAACAGGTCGCCGAGACCGGCCACGGTCCAGAGGCGCAGATCCCCTCGATGGGATGCTCGATCAAGTGGAAATCAACCTGACCCCGCGCGGCGGCGCGGATCCAGCTCCGATCATCGAAAAGAGCCGTCGCCGACACTGAGGGTGAAAACTGGTCCGGGCGGGGTGATTCGAACACCCGACCTTCGGTACCCAAAACCGACGCGCTACCAGGCTGCGCTACGCCCGGGACCAGCGGCCCATTTAGCTAGTCCCGTCCGCCGCGTCTAGTCGTTCCGGCGCGATTGCCGAATTAATCGCCGTATCGCGTCAACGCGGGGGACGAGAGATAGTCGCCGACGGCCAAGCCTAATCGCCGGCTCAGCCCGCCTCGGATCTCCAGAACCGAGCGCACGACGCCCTGCGACGATATCCCCGTCTCGTCGCCGGGGATCGCGTTCTCGTGGATATGGACGATCCGCCCCCCCGGCGCGACAAAGATCATGTCGAGCGGGATCAGCGTGTTGCGCATCCAGAACCCGACCTGACCCGGCCGCTCGTAGATGAAGAGCATCCCCTCGTCGACGCCAAGGTCTTGTCGAAACATCAAGCCTTTCGCGCGCTCATCCGCGTCGTCGGCGATCTCCGCCGCGAACACGTGGATCTCCCCAGCGGCCGTTTCGATCGTAACGATTTCGGACGGCAGTCTCTGTGGCTCTGGGCTCTGCGCCAGGGCAAGACCGGACCAAAGACACAGGATGAGCGACGACAGGGCCGCCACAAGAACCGCGCGGCGCAACGAAGCAAAAGTCTCTGAAGTGTTCATCTACCGCTCGTCAATTTTCGCGACGTCCGCCAAAGCCCGTTCAACGCTAGGCGGCAACCGCGGCGATGACGTGGCGCAGGATCCGCTTGGGAGGGGGAAGTGATGGCCGACGCGCCTCAAATCGAGGACCAACCCGACAAGCCGGAGGACATGGACCGCGCAGAGCCGGACGGCGTCGGTCCCGACTTGTGGCAACCGGCTCTGATCGGGGTCATGCTTGCGCTGACGTTGGCCGTGCTTTGGCTTGGATGAACGCTGCGCGCAGGCTCGCCAGAGCGTCTCCAATCGCCAGCGCGGTGATCAACCCGTAAGCCGACGTCGCCGCGTAGGCTTCAGTCCAAAGGCAGGTGACGGCGATCGCGGCCGTCCCGACCGAGAACAACGCATCCCACCGCGTGCGCGCCGGCCGCCACGTCGCATCGAGGAGCGCCGCACTCGCAGCGACCAGCGCGAGCGCTTCGCCGAACGTCAATCGCAAGACCTCGCCAGCGCCTGTCACGCCAAGCGCCTCGAGCGGGATCTCGAACATTTGGCGAGACGGCGCGCCAGAGCCGCCGCCGACCACGGCCGCGAAGTAGATCGCGACAAACAACAAGACGATGGGTATTCTGGGCGGCATGATTGTTCGCTCGCTTTCGCTCTTCTCACCTCACCCCGCGACACCAGCAGCCGTTAGGCGCATCAGCAGACGTCGTGCGGCGTTCTCGGCGGTCGTATGCGCGGCGCTCATGGGGTGCTCCGCAGCGCAGACTCCCGTTCGGGTATCCATTAGCGAAGGTGATAGGAGCCTTCGAGAACTGGTTCAACCACCGAACCCGCCGGTGCTGGTCGCGAACTCGCCGAGCGACGCGGCGGCGCTGAGCCGAGGGGCGACGGCCGAGCGTCTGTCCGCCCTGGCGACGCGCCGCAGGGCCGAAACGTTCTCCGGGGCCGAGCTGCCGTTTTTCTTCGAGTCCGAGATCGGGCGCGCGTATCTCACCGCTGGAGCAGGCAGGGCCATCGCCCGCGGCGAACCCTCTGAATCCTGTCCGGCTTTTGGCGTCGCTTTGCAACAGATCAGCCCTGAAGCCGCCGCGCAGGAAGCTTTGAACCGCTGCCTTGCGAACCGGGCGGCGGACACCGCGGATCGGTGTGGATGTCGCCTGCTCGCCGCTGGATCGATCCTGTTCGGCGAGCGCGAAGAGTTCGCCCATGCGCGCGGCGTGAATGCGCGGCTGATTTCACTGGAAGGGGCCTTCGACGTCACGCTGGTCGCAGAACAAAAGCTTGAAGAACGCCCCGCCGCCGACCTGGAGCGGGGCGTCGGCGAAACGGTTTGGCTGCTGGGCCCGAGCGGGCCCGCCGCGGCGGTGGAGCTCTCGCCGGACGGCGATGCGTCGCTCATCATTCTCACGGGACCAAGCGACGCGTTGCAGACCGTGAAGACATATACCGGGCGCTGGGACTCCGAAGGCTATCGACGCGGCCGCATCGCGACGCAGATTGGGGTTCGGGATGAACAGGGGCGCCGCGCCGTTCTGCTGATCGGCTATGAACCGGAAGAGCTCGCGCGGCGACAAGCTGAACTTATCGCCGCCGCTCGGCGGCTCTTGTAGTCGCCGAGCCGCAATTCGCGTTTTTCGACGCCGCGCCGCGAAGTCTCGAGGCTCAGCAAGCCAACGCTCAGCACCCGCCCCGATCGGTCGTTTCCCGCGTCCAGATCTGGCTCTTGCCGATCAGGGAAATGCCGACATAGCCGCGCACCTTCAGGTCGCCGCCGTCCTGCATTTCCATGAAGGCGTTGTAGGTCTTGCCGTCTTCGCCGTTGTAGATCGTGCCGTCTTCCCACGAGCCTTCGTCTTCCTTGGCGAAATCGCCAAGCATCTCGAGGCCGCATACCGACCGTGAACGTTGGCTTTCATCCTCGTTCTTCACATCGGTCTTGGGCTGGCCGCTCTCGTCGTTGGGCTCCAGCAGCCAAACAATCTCGCCACAAGCCTTCTCGCCACATGGCGCGATCTGAACGATGGCCCGCTTGGATTCGATGAGCCAATAGCCAAAGACCGGGTCATCCGCGGCGACGGCCTGGCCCGCCAACGCAAACGCCCCCAACGCGAAAAAAGCGATGCTTCTTCTGAACATGATCGGTCCTCCCACTTATATCGTTAATGACCGCACAATGCTTATGCTTGACGCTCGCGTAAAGCATGACGTTGCGACAATCAGAGCGATTGTTCGCCTGAGAGTTGAGCGCTGACCGCAGTCTCGTCGTTGACAGTCTGGCGTCGCGCGCTTAAACGCACCGCTAACGGCCCCACGGGGCTCCGCCGGTCAGCGAGGATTCGCCCACCGGCGCTTTTTGTTTTATGCGCTTGGCCACACAGCGCGAGGAAGGAAACGACATGTTTGAAGCTCTGTCAGATCGCCTCTCAGGCGTCTTCGACAAGCTGACCAAACAGGGCGCGCTGACCGAAGCCGACGTCCAAGCGGCGTTGCGCGAAGTGCGCACCGCGTTGCTGGAGGCTGACGTCGCCCTGCCCGTCGCACGGGACTTCATCGGCCGGGTCAAGTCGCAAGCGGTCGGCGCAGCCGTGTTGAAGTCGGTGACGCCGGGCCAGATGGTCATCAAGATCGTCCATGACGAGCTCAAGACGACGCTCGCGGGCGAGGGCGATGCCGATGAAGGCCCGAAACTGAAAATCGATAGCCCGCCCGCCCCGGTCATGATGGTCGGACTGCAAGGTTCGGGCAAGACGACGACGACGGCGAAGCTCGCCAAGCGTTTGAAGGAACGCGACGGCAAGAAGATCCTCATGGCCTCGCTCGACACCAACCGTCCCGCGGCGATGGAGCAGCTGCAGATCCTTGGCGCGCAGGTCGGCGTCGACACGTTGCCGATCGTTCCCGGACAGACCCCTGTGCAGATCGCCAAGCGCGCCAAGCAGCAGGCGAGCCTGGGCGGTTACGACGTCTACATGCTCGACACCGCCGGCCGGCTCCATGTCAATGAAGAGCTGATGGCCGAGGTCGAGGCGGTGCGAGACGAAGCAAAACCGCATGAGACCCTGCTGGTCGTGGACAGCCTGACCGGTCAGGACGCGGTGAACGTCGCCAAGGAATTCAACGAGCGTGTCGGCGTCTCTGGCGTCGTCCTGACGCGGATGGACGGCGACGGCCGCGGCGGCGCGGCGCTCTCGATGCGCGCTGTCACCGGAAAGCCGATCAAGTTCGTCGGCGTCGGCGAGAAGATCGACCAGCTCGAAGAGTTCCACGCCGAACGCGTGGCCGGTCGGATCCTCGGCATGGGCGACATCGTCACCCTGGTCGAGAAAGCCGCCGAGACGATGGAGCGCGAGGCGGCGGAACGTCAGGCGAAGCGGATGATGAAAGGCCGCTTCGACATGAACGATCTGCGCCAGCAGCTCGAGCAGATGATGAAGCTGGGCGGCATGTCGGGCGTCATGGGCATGCTGCCGGGCATGGGCAAGCTGACCAAGCAGCTCGAAGGCGCGAACATGGATGACAAGGTCCTCAAGCGTCAGGTCGCGATCATCCAGTCGATGACAAAGGACGAGCGCCGCAAGCCAGAGCTCCTGCAGGCCAGCCGCAAGAAGCGCATCGCCGCGGGATCTGGCGTCGAGGTGCCGGAGGTCAACAAGCTCATCAAGATGCATCGGCAGATGCAGGACATGATGAAGAAGATGGGCAAGATGGGCAAAAAGGGCCTGATGCGGGGGGGCCTGGCGCAAATGCTCGGCGGCAAGGGCGGTCTCGGCCCATCCGGTCCCATGCCGGGTCAGGCGCCAGGTCAAATGCCGGGTCAGGCGCCTGTCGCGCCTCCGGGCGGCTTCCCAGGTCTGCCGGGCGCCGCGCCGGGTCTTCCGCCCAATCTCCCCGGCGGCCTCTCAGGGCTTGGCAAGAAGAAGTGATTTCGCTCGCCGGCATATCGTCCATCGAGACCGAGCGCCTCGTGCTCCGCGCCCCCCAAGGCGCGGACTGGGACTCGTGGCGCGCGTTCGCTGTTTCGAACCGCGCACGGTTTATCGGCGGCGCCATGGATGACGGAATGGCCTGGCGGGCGTTCGGGCACGCGATCGGTCACTGGGCGCTGCGCGGATACGGTTCGTTCATCTTCACGCTCAAGGGCTCGGACCAGGCGATCGGCATGGTCGGTCCCTGGCATCCGTTCGACTGGCCAGAGCGCGAGATCGGCTGGACGATTTGGCGAACCGAGTATGAAGGTCGAGGCCTTGCGTACGAGGCGTCGCTCGCCGCGCGTCAGCACGCATACGACACGCTTGGCTGGGATACCGCCGTCAGCTACATCCACCCCGACAACCATCGGTCGATCGCCCTCGCAAAGCGCCTCGGCGCGCACCTTGATGAGGATGCCGCGTGGCCTCAAGGCGAGCCTTGCGAGACCTACCGGCACCCCTCGCCGGACGCCGTGCGCGCGGGGATCGCCGCATGATCCCGACCCTGGAAACCGAGCGCCTGATCCTGCGAGCGCCCAGCCAGTCGGATTTCGACGCGGAAGCCGAGTTCTACGCATCGGCGCGGTCCGGGTTTGTTGGCGGACCGCTTGAGCGCGACCAGGCATGGCGTGTTTTCGCGACGATGATCGGCCATTGGTCGCTTCGCGGCTTTGGGCATTTTGCGGTGGAGGAGCGCGACACCGGCCTCTACTGCGGACTTGTGGGTCCGTGGTTCCCGGAAGGCTGGCCAGAGCCCGAGATCGGATGGTCGATACACGCCCGCGCCGAAGGACGAGGCATCGCGCGGGAGGCGGCGGCGCGCGCGCGCCGATACGTCTACGAAGAGCTGGGCTGGACAACCGCAATCAGCCTCATCGACCCGCAGAACCTGCGCTCGATCGCATTGGCGGAGCGCTTGGGAGCGGTCTACGAAAGCGACTACCAGCACGTGCGCTATGGGCTGATGGGGATTTACAGGCACCCGTCTCCGGACAGCCTCGCGGCGCAGGGGGCGGCATGACGCAGATACCGACCCTTCAAACAGATCGATTGGTTCTTCGCGCGCCAAAACCTTCGGATTACCCGGCCTATCACGCGCTTATGGCGGCGCCTGCGGCGGAAATGATGGGCGGCCCCTATGACGCCGAAACCTCGTGGATGGCCTTCGGCGCCGAAGTCGGAACCTGGGCGCTGCTTGGTTTTGGCTCGTGGACGCTCTGCCGTTCCGGCTCGGACGCGTTTATCGGGATGGTCGGCATCGACAAGCCGCCGCACTTTCCCGAGACCGAACTGGGTTGGATGCTGGCGCCCGCGGCGCGTGGTCAGGGCTACGCGACCGAAGCCGCCCACCAGGCGAGACGGTTTGCGTATGAGACCCTCGGGCTTGCGACTTTGGTCTCTTACGTCGACGCCAGGAACGCCGCCTCGATCGCCGTCGCCGAGCGCCTGAACGCGACACGCGACGCGGATGCCGCTCGCCCCGATCCTGAAGACATCGTTTTTCGTCATCCGCCCCCGGAGGCGCTCCAATGACCACCTCGAACGAAGAAGCGATGGCGCAGCTGCTGCGTCACCGCGCAAGTATCGACAATCTCGACGCCGTTTTGCTGCACACGCTGGCCGAGCGGTTCAAACAGACCCAGGCGGTCGGCGCGCTCAAAGCGGCGCATAACCTGCCGCCCTCCGATCCCGCCCGCGAGGAACGCCAGATCGCGCGACTGCGCACCCTGGCCGAAGACGCTGGTCTGGACCCCGATTTCGCGGAGAAGTTCATCAACTTCATCATCCAAGAAGTCATCAAACATCACCAAGCCGCTCGCGGCTGACACCTTTTGCTGAGTTCCAAACGGAGAGAC
Organism: uncultured Neomegalonema sp.; assembly: GCA_937911325.1. Taxonomy (GTDB): domain Bacteria; phylum Pseudomonadota; class Alphaproteobacteria; order Rhodobacterales; family Rhodobacteraceae; genus CALDSD01. Next base: position 13,958 of record CALDSD010000005.1, on the reverse strand, counting down.
TAAAATGGCTATCAAAATCCGGCTCGCCCGCGGCGGGTCAAAGAAACGCCCCTTCTATTCGATCGTCGCCGCCGACAGCCGCATGCCCCGCGACGGCCGGTTCATCGAGAAGCTCGGCACCTACAACCCGCAGCTTCCGAAAGACCACGAGAAGCGCATCGTGATGGATGTCGAGAAGATCAAGGACTGGATCTCGAAAGGCGCGCAGCCCACCGATCGCATCTCCCGCTTCCTCGAGGCGGCCGGCGAAATCGAGAAAAAAGAACGCGCCAACATGGAGAAAGCGCAGCCGGGCAAGAAAGCTCAAGAGCGCGCGGAAGAGAAAGCGGCCAAGCTCGCCGAAGCTGAAGAGGCCGCCAAGGCCGCTGCCGAGGCGCCGGCTGAGGAGGCTCCTGCGGAAGAAACTCCGGCCGAAGAAGCCCCGGCCGAAGAAGCTCCGGCGGAGGAAGCCGCGGCTGAAGAGGCTCCGAAAGGGTAACCTTCTACCTCTGGGACGGCGTCGATGGCGGCTGCACACAAACCACTCGGAGCAAACGACCCCGAGGTCGAACGTGTTTGCGTCGGCGCCATCGCCGGCGCTTTCGGCGTACGGGGCGAGGCGCGGATCAAACCGTTCACCGATGATCCAGAGGCGATCGCCGCCTATGGGCCTTTGAGTTCAGAGGACGGTCGGCGTGAATTCGAGGTCAAGCTCACCCGACCCGTCAAAGGCGGCTGGGCCGCGCGGCTCTCCGGCGTTCGCACGCGCGAAGAGGCCGAAGCCCTGAAAGGCGTGCGCCTCTACGCCCCCCGCGCCGCGTTGCCGGAACCCGAAGAGGAAGAGTTCTACCACGCCGATCTGATCGGGTTGGACGTCGTGGGGATTGACGGCGGGGCTTTGGGCCGCGTGCGATCGGTGCAAAACTACGGCGCGGGAGACTTCGTCGAGGTCGCTCGCCCCAAAGGCCCCACGCTGCTGGTGCCGTTCACCAAGGCGGCTGTGCCGGAAATCGACCTGCAAGCCGGGCGCATTCTGGTGGATCCGCCCGAGGAAACCGAGGCGGGCGATCGTCAGGATAAGCAGGCGAAAGGTCAACAATGACGCCGCGCCGTCCGTTTCACGCGATCGTCGGCACCCTGTTCCCGGAGATGTTCCCCGGCCCACTGGGGCGCTCCTTGCTCGGGACGGCCCTGAACGACGGGATCTGGACCCTAAAAACGCTGGACTTCCGCGACTTTTCCACCGATAAGCACCGCTCTGTCGACGCGCCTCCCGCAGGCGGCGGTCCAGGACTTGTGATGAGGCCTGATATCGCTGCGGGAGCGATCGACAAAGCTCAGGCGGATGCGGAAGCTCTGGTCGGATCTCCGATCGGGCGAACGCGTTGGCCTGTTATTTATTTGTCCCCGCGGGGCGCGCCTTTCACCCAAGCGCGCGCGCGGGAACTGGCGGCGGGAGACGGGGTCACCCTGCTCTGCGGCCGGTTCGAAGGGATCGACGAAAGGGCGCTGGAAGCGCGCGGCGTCGAGGAGATTTGTGTCGGGGACGCGGTCTATACAGGCGGCGAGATCCCGGCGATGGCGGTTTTGGATGCCGTGCTGCGCCTTTTACCCGGCGTGCTTGGCGACCCGGAATCGCTTGAGGAGGAGAGTTTTGCTGCGGGCCTGTTGGAGCATCCGCAGTACACACGGCCCACCGAGTGGGAAGGCCGCGCGATCCCGGAAGTTCTGCTTTCGGGTCATCATGCGAACGTAAACGCATGGCGGCGCGCCCGTTCGGAAGCCCTGACCAAAGAACGGCGTCCCGACCTCTGGAAGGCCCACCTGTCTCGGCAGGAAGATGGCCAGGCTCCGGCAGAGCAATCGGATGCGGACAAGACAAAACAGGACGACGCGTCATGAACTTGCTTCAGCAGCTCGAGGCCGAGCATCAGGCGGAACTCGCCTCGAAAAAGAAGATCCCGGATTTCAAGGCGGGCGACACAATCCGTGTCGGCGTGCGCATCCAGGAAGGCAACAAGACCCGTGTGCAGAACTATGAAGGCGTCTGCATCGCCCGGAACGGCGGTGGTCTGAACGCCAGCTTCACGGTTCGCAAAATCAGCTTTGGCGAAGGCGTCGAGCGCGTGTTCCCGCTCTACTCGCCAGTGGTCGAGTCGGTCGACGTCGTGCGTCGCGGCCGGGTGCGTCGCGGCAAGCTCTACTATCTGCGCTCGCGCCGCGGCAAATCGGCTCGGATCGCCGAGGACGCCAACTACAAGCCGAAGAAAGAACAGCGTCCGGCAGCCGAATAGTCTCGGCGTCGCCTCTACGCGATTGCGACGCGCTCGCTCCGGCGGGCGCGTTTTTTCGTGCTCACGGCAACGTGCGGTGAGACCATCGGCGATTACGGCTTATGTCCTGTTCTCGATGGCGTTAGTTCAGAGGCCCCGAATGCTTCGAGTCGTGGCAGCTCTGGCTTTCCTGATGACCGCGGCCGCGTCGAGCGCCGCGACCGCGCAAGGGTGCGGCGGCCCGGCGCCCTGCGAGGCGGGAGGCGGCCTTTATCACATTGAACTTCCAGAGGGCGACGCCCCGCACCCGGCGGTGATCTATCTGCACGGCTGGGGCGGTTCGGGCGAAGGTCAGATGAAGAACCGCGGGTTGGTCAAAGCGCTTCTAGCCCGTGGCTACGCCGTGGTTGCTCCGACCGGTCAACCGCGCGGCGGCGGCCGCGGCGGCTATCGGTGGAACGCGTTCGGGACGGATGCGATGCGGGACGACGTGACGTTTCTCCGCGAGATCGCCGACGACGCGACCAAGCGATTTGAGCTCGACCGCTGCCTAATGGTGCTGGCTGGGTTCTCCGGCGGCGGGATGATGACCTGGCGCGGCGCCTGCGACATGCCCGAGAGCTTCGCAGCCTATGCTCCGGTCTCTGGATTGCTGTGGCGGCCCCTGCCCGACGCCTGCGCTGGTCCGATCCGCATGCTCCACACGCATGGATGGTCGGACAAGGTCGTCCCGATCGAAGGTCGTTCAGTGGCGGGCGGACGCATCACCCAGGGCGACCTGTTCGAAGGGCTCGACTTGATCCGGCGCGCCAACGGCTGCCGGAAGGATGATCCCGACGCCTATGAGATGGGCGAAACGATCTGGCGGCGGATCTGGACGGATTGCGCGCCAGGCTCGGCGCTCGAACTGGCGCTCCATCCCGGCGCACACGCCTCCCCCCGCGGATGGACGGCGATGACGCTCGACTGGTTCGAGGGACTCGGCGCCGTTCAGTAAGCCTCGGCTTGATCCCAGCGGCGCGCTGGTTCTAAAAGAGCCGATCTTCACGAGCATGACGAGATTGCCGACATGAGCGCTGCGCCGAAAACCCTGTACGACAAGATCTGGGACGCCCATGTGGCGCACGAGCAGGAGGACGGCACCTGCCTGCTCTACATCGACATGCATCTCGTGCACGAGGTGACCTCGCCGCAGGCGTTTGAAGGGCTGCGTATGGCGGGTCGGCAGGTGCGTCGGCCGGAAGCCACGATCGCGGTTCCCGATCACAACGTTCCGACGACCGCAGATCGCCTCGGAGAGATCAAGGACGAGCAGTCGCGCATCCAGGTCGAGGCGTTGCGTCAGAACGCCAAGGACTTCGGCGTCGAGATCTTCGACATCGACGACGTCCGTCAAGGCATCGTGCACATCATCGGCCCCGAACAGGGGATCACCCAACCGGGCATGACCATTGTTTGCGGCGACAGCCACACGGCCACCCACGGCGCGTTCGGCTCGCTGGCGCATGGGATCGGAACGTCTGAGGTCGAGCACGTGCTCGCGACCCAGACCCTGATCCAGAAGAAATCCAAGAACATGAAAGTCGAGGTGACCGGCGAGCTGCCGATCGGCGTGACCGCAAAGGACATCACCCTGTCGGTGATCGGCGAAACCGGCACCGCGGGCGGCACGGGACACGTGATCGAGTATTGCGGCGACGCGATCAAGTCGCTGTCGATGGAAGGCCGGATGACGGTCTGCAACATGGCCATCGAAGGCGGCGCGCGCGCAGGTCTGATCGCGCCTGACGAGAAGACGTACCAGTATCTCAAGGGGAAACCCCGCGCGCCAAAAGGCGCCGCGTGGGAAATGGCCGAGACGCATTGGCGTTCGCTCTATACCGAAGAGGGCGCGCATTTCGACAAGGTCGTGACGCTCGACGGCGCGAAGATCGCGCCGGTCGTCACATGGGGAACCAGCCCGGAAGACGTTCTGCCGATCGACGCCGCCGTCCCGTCCCCTGGCGATTTCAGCGATGCCGGCAAGCAAGCGGCGGCGCAACGCGCGCTTGACTACATGGGCCTGACGCCCGGCGCTCGCCTGCAGGATGTCGAGGTCGACACGGTCTTTATCGGATCCTGCACCAATGGCCGCATCGAAGACCTGCGCGAAGTCGCGAAAGTCATGCAGGGCCGCAGGGTGAAAGACGGGCTAAGGGCGATGATCGTGCCGGGTTCGGGCCTCGTCCGCGCACAGGCGGAAGAGGAAGGGATCGCCGAGCAGCTGATTGAAGCCGGGTTTGAATGGCGCTTCGCGGGCTGCTCGATGTGCCTCGGCATGAACCCTGATCAGCTCAAGCCGGGCGAGCGCTGCGCCTCGACGTCGAACCGGAACTTCGAGGGTCGGCAGGGGTACAAAGGCCGGACGCATCTGATGTCGCCGGCCATGGCCGCCGCAGCGGCGATCACGGGTCGTCTGACGGATGTTCGGGACTTGACCTAAACGCGCCGGCTAGCCGCCAAGCCCCCCGAGCAAGGCCCGTAGAACGCGGTCGCGGTCTTCATCGCGGCGGCGGCGCTCTTCCTCTTCGAGGCGGCGCTTCTCCTCGCGGTAGGTCACAAAGCCGCCGACGATCGCGCCGGGCGAAATCTCGCCGCTGCTCAGGGCTTGGGACAAGGCGCGATCCCGCGCCTCGCGCTCGATCTCCTCATCCGATTTCCGATCCCGTTGCCCCTGAACCAGAGAACCCAAAGCGGACAGCAGATCGTTGTTCTGTGCTTTGGCCGGGGTCGGCTCGACGATAGCAGACGTCGCGAAAACGGCGACAAGCGCCGCCAAAAGCAACCGTTTCATTCCAATCTCCCAAAGGCCGGGCGTCCCCGCGTTAAATATAGATAGGGACGCAGCGCAGCGGTTTGGAGGCGGATCCGGCGCCTTTGCGTTCGCCACACGCTCGTTAGCGCCGGCCAACACCGTCCAGGAACGCGCCAAAGAGCTTCAGCGCTTCCTTCCGGCGTTCGCGTTTGCGGTCTTTACGGTGGTGCTTCGAATCGTAATGACGGTCGTGTTTCTTGTTGTAGTGCGAATTACCGCCATACTTGCGGTGGTGATGGTCGCGATGTTCGGCATGGCGTCCGTAGCCGTCGTGACGGTGAAAGTGTTTGTGTCCGCGTTTGCCTGCATGGCTATGCCGATACGACTTGCCGTGCTCGTAATGGCGATGACGATAGACCTTGCGGTGCTTGTGCCGCTTGTGATCGATCAAGGCGACTGGCGCCTTGCTGAGGATCTGCGTCTCGATCGAGAACCGCTTCGGACCAGCGGCATTCGCTTTCGCCGGCGGGCTCGCGAGCGACATCGCGGCGAAAGCCGCCGCCAGCAATAGGATGGATGGTTTGATCGTGGTCGCCTCCTGTTGGGCGCTGCGTTCATGATCGAGAGCTGGGCGCCGTAGGCTCTGGCCTCAACCAACGCGCTCCGCACGCTTGCGCGATCGGGATGTCATACATCCGTGAGGTGCGGCGCTCGAAGTCGAACGGAGAGAACCGCAAACAGCGTCGAGATCGCCAAGACATAGACGGCGTACCAGACCGCCTGACCCTCGAAATCAACGCCGGCGTCGATCAGCAAGCCGGCGACGCCCGGTCCAGCCGCAGAGCCGAACACCATCAGCGCATGCGCAAAGGCCTTGATCGCGCCGAGATGCCGCGTTCCATAGAGTTCCGCCCACAAGGCCGAATGGACGGTCGACACCGCGCCGGCCGACACGCCGAACGCGGCCATCAGGGGCACGATCATCCAGGACGGCTCGGCGATGACGAACAAGGCCATGCCCACCGCCATCGGCAACTGGTAAAAGCCCAGCAGCGCGCGGGCGCTGAAGCAGTCGATCAGGATGCCCGTCCCCATCGCCGAAAAGACGGAGACAACGGCGTAGAATGAATAGCCCGCCAACCAGTCGCCAAGCTCCCAACCTTTGATCTCGGCGATGTGAGCCGGCAGGAAGAACAGGACGGTGCCGTAAAAACTTGGGCCGATCACGCCAAGCGCGAGCAACCAGAAGAGCCGCGTGCGCAGCACTTCCGCACGGGTCCAATGTCGGCCATGCAACCCCGTGCTCGTCTCCGCTTCGATCTGACCTCGGGGCGAGCGCTCGCGGCGAAGCAACGCCCAGACAGCGGGCGCGAAACCGACCAGCAGGATGGCGATCGCGGCCAGCCAGACCTCTCGCCAACTCAGGCCCAGGTCGATGGCGAGCAAGCGAAAGAACTGCGGCGCCAAGGCCTCCCCGACCGGGTAACCCAAGGCGGCGATGGCCAAGGCCCGGCCTCGACTTGCGGAAAACCAGCGCGCCATCGCGGTCATCGCGATATGGCTCAGCATTCCCTGGCCGCAAAACCGCAGGCCAAAGATCAGAACAAACAGCATCCAGCTGTGCGACGCCGTGGCCATCCCGAGGCAGACCAGCGCCAGCGCGGCGAGGATCACCAGGGCCAGCACCCGCGCCGAGTAGAAGTCGACCAGCTTGCCGAACTGGATCAACGCCAGCGCGCTCGTCAGCGTTCCGATCATGTAGATCATGCCGAACTCGCCGTGGGTCAGCCCGAAGTCGGTTCGGATCGGCTCGGCCGACAGCGCGATGAAAAACGTTTGTCCAAAGCTCGACGCCAGCGCGAGCAGGAACCCCGCGGCGAGCCAGCGGCCGTTCTCCAGAACGAAGCGAGAGGTTGGGATCTGCGCAGATCCGGCCGCGGGAGAGGACATGCTCGCGACGCTATAGGAGAATCGCGCGGCGGCTATCGTTTTTGCGGCGCCGGACGGTTTTCTCGGCGCGACGAAGCGGCTCGGTCAGCGCTTTCCGTGCTTGTGCCGCCGCTCATGGCGCCGCTCTTTGCGGGGGGACGGCGCAATGAACACATCGACATGGGGATCGATGATGAACGGCGTCCGCGCGTACAGATCCGCACCGCGCGTCGCCTCCCATTCGTCGCTGTAAGCACTGTCTCGGCTAGAGGCGCTGCGCGTCTTGCCTGGCGTTCTGGGAACCGGCGAGCGTTCCGCCTGCGGCGACGACGCCAGGGGCTCCTGTCCGCCGGCGCTTGCGTGACCGGCGCACAGACACCCCAGAATTGCGATCAGAGCGGCGAAACGCATGGGCCAAGCCTTTCTGGATGAAGCCTTCAAGGACTATGCAAATCTCGTCCCATCCAGGGCCTCATTATCGCGAAACCCCTCTTGGCTTTGGGCGGGCCGGTGTGCTTTATCGCGGCAACGGAGGTTTCCTGATGGACAAATTCACGACCCTGACCGGCGTCGCCGCGCCGCTGCCGCAGATCAATGTCGACACGGACATGATCATCCCAAAGCAGTTCCTGAAAACCATTCAGCGCACAGGTCTGGGCAAGAACCTCTTCGACGAGATGCGGTACGACGAAACTGGCGCGGAAAAACCGGATTTCGTCCTGAACCAGCCGGCCTATCGCAATGCCGAGATACTGGTCGCGGGCGACAACTTCGGCTGCGGTTCAAGCCGCGAGCATGCGCCGTGGGCGTTGCTCGACTTCGGCATCCGCTGCGTCATCGCGCCGAGCTTCGCCGACATCTTCTACAACAACTGTTTCAAGAACGGCATTCTGCCGATCGCCCTCCCGCAAGAAGACGTCGACAAGCTGATGGACGACGCAAAGCGCGGTGCGAACGCCACCGTCACGGTCGATCTTGAAGCGCAGGAGATCCGCGGCCCTGACGGCGGCGTGGTCAAGTTCGACGTCGACCCATTCAAGAAGCACTGCCTGCTCAACGGGCTCGACGATATCGGCCTGAGCATGGAGAAGGTCGATAGCATCGACACCTTCGAAGAGAAGCAGAAGACCGCCCAACCGTGGCTTTACTCATCGGCCTGAGATGAGGGTTTTGGCGGCGCTTTGCCTGGCGATCGCCGCCTTTCCCGCATCGCCTTGGGCCCAGGATCTCGCCAAACCCGCCGACGCGGTCAGGATCGCCACGTTCAACGTTTCCCTGGCGCGGGGACAAGCCGGCAAGCTGATCAGCGAACTGCGCGCCGGCGGCGCGCCGCAGGTTGACGCCGTCGCCGAGATCATCCAGCGGGTTCAGCCGGACATTCTTCTGATCAATGAACTCGATCACGATCCCCGCCGCGAGGCGCTGACGCTCTTCCTCGAGACGCTGAAGGTTTCTCGCAACGGCGCACAGCCGAGCCTCTTTGAACATTCGTTTACAGCTCCGGTGAACACAGGCGTGATCACAGGTCGCGACCTCGACGGCGATGGCAGGATCCGCGCCCCCGAAGACGCGCATGGATGGGGTCTGTTTGAAGGACAGTTCGGAATGGCGCTGCTGTCGGCCTATCCGATCGTGTCGACGCGGACGTTTCAAAAAACGCCATGGTCCGCGGCGCCGTTCGCGGACCCGCCCCTCACGTCAGACGGCGGCGGCTACTACGCGCCGAACGTCTGGGAGGCGCTGCGGCTGTCCTCGAAGAACCATTGGGACGTCGCCGTGGCGCTGCCCGACGGCCGCCAATTGCATCTGTTGGCGAGCCACCCCACGCCGCCTGTCTTCGACGGGCCGGAGGACCGCAATGGACTGCGCAACGCCGCGGAGATCCTGTTCTGGCGCGACTATGTCGACGGCGCAGATTGGATCGAGGACGACGTTGGCGAGGTCGGCGGCCTGCAAGCTAACGCGTCATTCGTGATCCTGGGCGATCTGAACAACGACCCGGCCGACGGAGACGGCGTCAGCGGCGCTCTCTGGGCGTTGCTCGACCACGCCCGTGTTCAAGACCCAAGCCCTATCAGTCTCGGCGGCTCTGAAGCGGCGGCGCTGCAAGCCGGCGTCAACGCGACGCATCAAACAGATCCGGCGCTCGATACGGCCGACTGGCGCGACGAGACCGGCAAAGGCCCCGGCAACCTCCGCGTCGACTACGTGCTGCCATCGTCTGATCTGAAAGTGCTCGGAGACGGCGTTTTCTGGCCGTCGCTGGTCGATCCGCTGTGGCGGCTGACGGGCGATGGAAAACCGATCATCAGCTCGGACCATCGCCTTGTCTGGGTCGATATTGCGCTAGAAATCCGCCCGTCCGATTGACCGAACCGCCCGCGCCGCCTAAGCGAGTGCGAAATCAGAAGAAATCGCATAGAGGACGCCAAAAAAATGAGCGCTGACGCCCGCACGCTGATGATCCTGGCCGGAGACGGTATCGGTCCTGAAGTCATGGCCGAGGTTCGCCGTGTCATCGATTGGTTCAACGCCAATCGCGCTCTCGGCTTCCAAGTGACGGAAGACCTTGTCGGCGGCGCCGCCTATGACGCGCATGGCGTTCCCTTGGCGGACGAGACCATGTCCAAAGCGCAATCCGCCGACGCCGTGCTTCTGGGCGCAGTGGGCGGGCCGCAATACGATGCGCTTGATTTTTCGGTGAAGCCGGAACGCGGCCTGTTGCGGCTGCGCAAGGAGATGGACCTTTTCGCCAATCTGCGCCCTGCCCAATGCTTCGACGCGCTGGCCGAAGACAGTTCGCTCAAGCACGACGTCATCGCAGGGCTCGACCTGATGATCGTCCGCGAACTGACCGGCGGCGTCTATTTCGGCGAGCCGCGCGGCATCACCGAGATGAACGACGGGCAACGCATGGGCGTGAACACCCAGCGCTACACCACCAACGAGATCCGACGCGTGGCGCGGGTCGCTTTCGATCTCGCGCAAAAGCGCGACGGACGCCTGTGTTCGATGGAGAAAGCGAATGTCATGGAGTCCGGCATTCTCTGGCGGGAAGAGGTGCAGTGGGTCGGCGACAACGAATTCCCGGACATCGACCTGAGCCACATGTACGCCGACGCCGGCGGCATGCAGCTGGTGCGCTGGCCCACACAGTTCGACGTGATCGTCACCGATAACCTGTTCGGCGACCTGCTGTCGGATGTCGCGGCGATGCTGACGGGCTCGCTCGGGATGCTGCCGTCCGCTTCGCTCGGCGCGCCAGATCCGGCGACAGGGCGTCCCAAAGCGCTCTACGAGCCGGTGCATGGCTCGGCGCCTGATATTACCGGTCAGGGCCTGGCCAATCCCCTCGCCTGTATCCTGAGCTTCGCTATGGCGCTGCGCTACTCGTTCGACCTCGGCGCCGAGGCGGATCTGCTTGAAGGCGCTGTCGCCGACGCATTGGCCAAAGGGGCGCGGACAAAGGATATCGCACAAGGCGGCGAGCACCTCTCGACCAGCGGCATGGGAGATGCAGTGCTTGCCGAGTTGGCCGCCGCCTAATCAGCGGCGCTTTGCCTCGGCTCGGTAGGATTGCTTGGCATGGTCGAAGACTTTGGGTTCCAGATTCGTGACGCGTCAGACGCCGATCGCGCGGCGCTTCGCGCCCTCTTCCACGAGACCGAACGCTTCTACCGGCAACCGCTATCGCGTGTCGACCTGCGCGAACGGGTGATTGACCGACTGGTACAACCGGGCGATCTGGGATGCCTCGTGGTCTATGACGGCGATCGTCCGGTCGGCTACGCGACCTACACGATTATGGTCCCGCCATTGAAGGGCGCGATGTTCGTGAAAGAGGTTTTCGTCTCCGAGCCGGCGCGCGGCGCTCGGGTTGGGGACGCCCTGATGCGGACGCTGGCGGCGCGAGCGGCGGAGCACGGCTGCGTCCGTCTCGACTGGACTGCGGACGAGGACAACGAAGGGGCCCAGCGCTTCTATTCGCGCCTCGGCTCAGACCAATTGACCAGCAAGATCTACTACCGGGTCGAGGAAGCGGATCTCGAAGCCTTCGCACGTGGCGAGAAAGCCATCGCGCTCCCTCCGCCGGAAGAGGCGTGACTAGCGCTCCAACGTCACCGTCTTTTCAGCGCCGCCGTACCCGTCGACGGAGTCGTGCGCTCGGATCGTCACTTCCGTGACGCCGTCAGGGATCGAAACGCCGCTCAATGACCGCGTGAACGGCTGCTCGGCCACATGCGGATGAAACAGCGTCCGCGTTCCCAGAACCGTCCCATCCGGCGCGACGATCTCCCAGGCGTCGGCATAGTGGTCCCACCCGGTATCCGCGTGTCGCACCGTCACGTCAAACCGCCAGGTTTCACCCATCCGCGTCGCCGCGACCTCGATGACGTCGGCCTCTCCGGCCGCCGCCAGATGCGGCAGACCCAACGACAAGACAAGCGCAACAAACATCGATCGCATTCCAAGCTCCTGATAGTGAGGGCGTCCGTCACCTTACCCGACCGTGCGAAGGTCGTGCTGTCACGTTTCAACGAGCAGAGAATTGGAGCCGCGCTTTGACGAACTCAAGAACGCTTCACGTGACGCCCGTGCATGACGCCACCTGTCATTGCGGCGCCGTGCGTCTTCGACTGAGGCTGCCTGACGGGATCGTTGATCCCCGCCGGTGCGATTGTTCGATGTGCCGACGCCGCGGCGCGATCGTGGCCTCGGTTCCACTCTCGGACCTCGAGGTTGTCGAGGGCGAAGACGCTCTGGGTTGCTACCAGTTCAACACGATGACGGCGAAGCACTATTTTTGCACGCGCTGTGGGATCTACACCCATCATCAACGCCGCTCAAACCCCGAGCAATACGGCTACAACGTCGGTTGTCTGGAAGGCGTGAACCCGTACGACCTTGGCGAAATCGCCACAAGGGACGGGATGAACCATCCTTCCGACAGGTGACAAACGCCGGACGCTCTTTTCATTAAGAGATCAAAGGTATATCTCGCGCCCGTTGGACATTCCCTGAAAGGACTGAGGAGATGGGTTATCGGGTCGCCGTCGCGGGCGCCACTGGCAGTGTGGGCCGCGAAATGCTGAACATTCTCGCCGAGCGCGGGTTCCCTGTCGACGAGATCGCGGCCCTGGCGTCGCGCCGCTCGCTCGGCACAGAGGTCAGCTTTGGCGACACGACGCTCAAGACCAAGGACATCGAGGAGTTCGACTTCTCAGGTTGGGATATCGCTCTCTTCGCAATCGGGTCGGGACCGACGAAGACATACGGCCCTCGCGCGGCGATAGCCGGCAGCGTGGTGATCGACAATTCGTCGCTCTACCGCTACGAGCCGGTCATCCCGCAGATCGTGCCGGAAGTGAACCCGGACGCGATTGAGCAGGTCAAGAACCGCAATATCATCGCCAATCCGAACTGCTCGACGGCGCAGATGGTCGTGGCGCTCAAGCCGCTGCACGACCGCGCCAAGATCAAGCGTGTCGTTGTCTCGACCTATCAGTCGGTCTCGGGCGCCGGAAAAGACGGCATGGACGAGCTCTGGAACCAAACCAAGGGCCTGTTCGTCACCGACGAACCGACGCCGAACAAGTTTCAAAAGCAGATCGCCTTCAACGTGATCCCTCAAATCGACGTGTTCATGGAGGACGGGTCGACCAAAGAGGAATGGAAGATGGTGGTCGAGACCAAGAAGATCGTGGACACCTCGATCAAGGTCTCTGCGACATGCGTGCGCGTGCCGGTCTTCGTCGGCCATTCCGAGGCCGTGAACATCGAGTTCGAAGAAGATCTGTCGGCCGAAGAAGCGCGGGAGATCCTGCGCGAGGCCCCAGGCTGTCTCGTTGTCGATAAGCGTGAGGACGGCGGCTACATCACGCCAGTGGAATGCGCCGGCGACTACGCTACCTTCATCAGCCGGATCCGAGAGGACATCACGGTCGAAAATGGGCTGTCGATGTGGGTCGTGTCGGACAACCTGCGCAAGGGCGCGGCGCTGAACGCAGTGCAGATCGCAGAGTTGCTGGGACAGCGGATCCTGAAGAAGGGCTAGAACGCAACGGAGCGCGCGATGTTCTCGTTTGACGATCTCTTGAAGGACGCGACCGAAATGGTCGGCGGACCTGATCAACGGAACCACGCGGATTTCGGCGATATCGCCCAGGCGCTGGCGGATAGCGGCCTCAACCTCGGGGCGCTGGCCGCGGCGCCTCGCGATCAGGCCGAGACCGTAATGCGCGAGGCCGGGCTCGACCCGGCCTTGCTCGATCATCCAAAAGTCGCTGAATTGATGACGCGCCTTCGCGGCGACGGGGTTTAGGCCGCAGCCTCGCCGCGCGCCGGGTCGCCGAGGGCCGTTTCCGCGCTCGCCATCAGGGCTTCCATGAAAGCGGGCTCCTTGGCGGCAAAGCGCGCCTCTTCCTCCTGAATGTAGTCGCGGTGAAGCGGCACGTCGTCCCGCTCCCGTGTCAGCTGCATCTGATAGACCATGGATGCGCCGTACTCGAAGACGCCCTCGCAGGCGGCGAGGTAGAACTCCCACATCCGCGCGAAACGCTCGTCGTACATCGCCTCGATCTGCGGACGCTCGGCTTCAAAGCGGCGCCGCCACTCCCGGAGCGTCTTGGCGTAGTGCACCCGCCAGACTTCCATGTCGGTGATCCAGAGACCCGATTTCTCGACGGCCTGCACCGACTCCGAAACGCTCGGCGCATAGCCGCCCGGGAAGATGTACTTACGAATGAAGGGGCCGGTGACCCCCGGGGGCGCCTTGGTCGAGATCGAGTGGATCAGCGCGGCGCCGCCCGGCTTCAACCGATCTCGGACGGACAGATGATAGCCCGTCAGGCTCGTGATCCCCACATGCTCGAGCATCCCCACCGAGACCACAAGAGAAAAGCTAACAGACACAACAAAATATAAACGCAGTTCGAAGATAACCAGATCCGACAGCACACACACAACACCACAGGATTGAACGC
>CALDSD010000004.1 GCA_937911325.1 uncultured Neomegalonema sp. | reverse complement strand
CGCTCGCCGCCTAACGTCTCCCCACACCAAATCACTCTCTTTCAGTTTTCTTCTCTTATACGGCATGCGATATCCGATGGCGGTCGGCAGGTCTATGTGACGACGGCCGAGCTCATGATCACGCTGATCCGCAGAAAAGCGATGGCCGGCGACGTGCGCGCCGACAAGCTACTCGACCGCCTGCGGGAGCGGTTTGCGCCCGACGCCGAGGAGGGCGGTTACCTCCTTGTTCCTGAGACGCTGAGCGCCGAGGAGTGGGTCAGACAGGCCGAGATCAGAAACGCGCACCTTCGTCCACCTCCTGAGTATCCGGAACTGGATTAACGCGCGCAACGTCGCCGCGCGCCGCGCCCTCAAACCGGGCTCCGAAACGACTGGACTTGTCCGTCTCAAAGAGCGGTACTGGCGTCGTCCCCGGTGCGCCGGGCGACGCGGCCGGGCGCGGAATCGCCGGGCCTGAGGGCGATGCGGGCGCCTGACGCTAGGGATCAGGCGCTCACGTCAAGGAGCGCCGACTATGTCCGACATCACTCTCACTTCCAACCAGAAGCGTTTGATCTTAGCCGCCGCTCAGCGGCCGAAATGCGATCTGCTGCCACCGCCGGCGCAGGTGCGCGCCCGCGGCGCGACGCTCGAAGCCTCGCTGAACCGATTGATCGATGCGGGCCTCGCGCGGAAAACCGGTCGAAAGGGCCACGAGCGCGTCGTGCTTACTGCGGCCGGCCGAGCCAGGGCGGCCCCTGGCGACCCCCGCCCGACCGGGAAGCTCGGCCGACTGCTGCATGAGATCGAGGCTGGCGGTGCGGCGATCAGCGAGCTCGAACACGCACTCGGCTGGCGACCGCACACCATCCGGGCGGCCATCACGCGGCTGCGTCAGCGCGGATATCGCATCATGCTCGAAGGGGAGCTCGGCGCGCGGCGGTATTGTCTGGCGATGCAATGACCGACGACGACCTCGAAGCTCTTCGAGAGCTTCCACGCGAAGAACTGCTCGCCCTTTGGCGCAAACAGCTCGACTGTGCGCCACCAAAAGGCGCGAGCCGGGTCATGCTGGCCCGCATCATCGCCTATGAGCAGCAGGTCTGTATCGAAGGCGGTCTCAAACTGCGCATGAAGAAACGTCTGCTCCGGATTGCTTCGGGCGAGGCGCCCGCACGCAGGTCGCCTCAGCTCAAACCTGGCGGTCGGCTCGTGCGCGAGTGGAACGGCGTCAGCCATGTTGTTGAGATCGTCGAGGATGGGGTTCTCTATCGCGGCGCGCGCTACCCGTCGTTGACGGCGGTCGCGCGGGAGATCACCGGCGTGAAATGGTCTGGCCCACGCTTCTTCGGTCTAAGATCGAGGACCAGTTCGCGATGAAAGACGACACGGTCGTATCCCAGCGTCGCGCGATCCGAGCAGCAATTTACACGCGTAAATCTTCGGATGAAGGGCTCGATCAGGCTTTCAATTCGCTCGACGCGCAACGCGAAGCGTGCGCCGCCTACATCGCCAGCCAGAGGCACGAAGGCTGGCGCGAGCTGCCGGCGCGCTTTGACGACGGCGGCGTCTCTGGCGGCACGCTCGACCGCCCCGCGATACAGCGTCTGCTCAGCGAAATCGACGCTGGCCGGGTTGAGATGGTGGTCGTCTACAAGATCGACCGATTGACCCGATCGCTCGCCGACTTCGCGCAGCTCGTCGATCGCTTCGATCGCGCCGGATGCTCCTTCGTCTCGGTGACCCAAGCCTTCAACACCGCCACATCCATGGGGCGCCTGACCCTCAACATTCTGCTTTCCTTCGCACAGTTCGAGCGGGAGGTTACGGGCGAGCGGATCCGCGACAAGATCGCCGCCTCGAAGAAGAGAGGACTCTGGATGGGCGGCCTGCCGCCGCTGGGCTACGATGTGAAGCGCGATGGTGTTGAGCGCGCTTTGGTCGTCAATCCAATCGAGGCGGAGGCGGTCAAGCTGCTGTTCCAACTCTACGACAGCCATGAGACGCTGCGGGAGGTTCGCGATGCGGCGGCGCGCAAAGGGCTCCGATCCAAACTGCGCCGGTTCGAGAGCGGTCGGATCGTCGGCGGATCGGTGATGACCGCCGGCCAGATCCACTATCTGCTCTGCAATCCGATCTATGTCGGTCGCATTCGCCACAAGGACCAGGATTACCCCGGTCAGCATCAGCCGATCCTGGAAGAGGCGCTGTTCGCGCGGGTCCAGGAGAAGCTTCAGGCGCGCAGCCGACGCCGGCGGGTCAGAGACAAGAGCACCGGCGCGCTGCGTGAGCCCCGAACCCGCTCGCCGCTGGCGGGACGCGTCTTCGACGCGAGTGGCGATCGGCTTACGCCGACCCACTCGCACCGCCTGATCAGTCTTAAGGGATCCGAGAGCGCGCGCGGAGGATGGCGACTGCCTGCAGAGGCGCTTGAGCGCGCCGTCGCCTCGGCGATCGCCAAGCATCTTCAGAGCCTCCAAGATCGCCTGTTCGTCACACCGACGCCTGACCTTGCCGCACGTCTTGAGAGCGACTTAGCAGCTCTCGTGACCACTCTCGTACGAACTAGAGGTACGCCGCTCCAAAAGCTGGCGGCGAAGATCGAGATCGCGCCCGGAGCAATGACCGTCAGGCTCGACCCCGAAGCCGTTGCGGAGGCGCTCGAGGTCGCCTTCGACGAGATCGCACCTGAACATCTCGAGTTTGAAACGGCGTTCCAGACCCGCCGCCGGGGCGTGGAGCAAAAGATCATCCTCGGCCGGTTCCAGCGCGCGCCGGACGAAAACCTGATCAGGACCATCGCCGCAGCCCACCATTGGCTCGACGCACTCCGCGCTGGCGTTTCTATGGCCCAGACGGCTCGGCGCTTTGGGCGGACCGCAGCGGTGCTTCGTCAACGCGCGCCGCTCGCGCTGCTCTCGCCCGAGATCACCCAAGCGATCCTCGAAGGGCGCCAACCGCCCGAACTCACAGTCAAGAAACTCCTGCAGACAGATATCCCGCTCTGCTGGCGCGCCCAGGCGAAATTGCTCGGCTTCGAGCGCTAACATCGGACGACGAACGTAAAACCGCGCAAAAAACACCTAACAGGGAATTTAATTTCCCTGTTATCCCTGCGCGCCAGCTAGGCCTAACGAACTGTTTTTACGAAAATAAACAGGCTGACCCAGGGTAAAATACGGCGAAATTCGCCGAAACGCCCACTAAATTCCCTGCAAACAGGGAAATCCGACAAAACGCACACCTGAAAACCCCTCCTAGAGACCCTCGGCTCAAATCCGTGCGCTCGGGTCATGGAGACGCGCGGCACGGGCGGATAGCTCACGTAACTCTTGGAAAACGCGGAGGAATTTGGGCGAAGATAGCAGGACGTAAAAACCCCGAGCGTGGGTGGCGGAGGGGGTGGGATTCGAACCCACGGATGCTCTCACATCAACGGTTTTCAAGACCGCCGCAATCGACCACTCTGCCACCCCTCCAAATGCGCGGCTTTGCTAACGGCTCTCGCGACCGACGTCCAGCCTCCGCATCTCGAACCGCCGGCAAATAGAACGTCGTTAACCGCGATTCAACCAAGATTCCGTACTGTGATGCTGTAAGCGGGCTAAGACGCTCGCGTTAGCAGAGCTCCTTTCGAGCCCGTTCCGAGAGCGATCCTATGTCCGAGCGCGCGCGCCAACTGGCTGACAAACATACATTCTTCAAATTGGCGACCGGCTGTTTCGTCGCGGCGTCATTGAGCGCTTGCGCCGAAGTTGGACTGGTCGCCCACCTGGCGAAAGCGGTCTATCACGCCGATCAAAACGGCCAGATCACCTACAGCGACGCTTTGCACGAGAAAGGCGAGGCCGAGACGCAGGATGAGGAAGAAACCGAGGATTGGGCCGTCAATCCTTACGAGACAACCTACGAGACGGCTTACGCCGACGGATCTCAATACAATGGCGCAGAGCCGGCGCAGGCGGATTGGCGGTCCGATCGCACAACGCGATACGACGACAGCGCAGCCGACCCCTATCGCCAGTATGAGCAGC
Source organism: uncultured Neomegalonema sp. (assembly GCA_937911325.1). Lineage (GTDB taxonomy): Bacteria > Pseudomonadota > Alphaproteobacteria > Rhodobacterales > Rhodobacteraceae > CALDSD01. Next base: position 28,049 of record CALDSD010000004.1, on the reverse strand, counting down.
GCGGAGCGACGCGATCCCACGAAGCGCAACCCGCTTATCAACGACAGGAAAGCTGGTCTCGCAACCAACCTCGCGACGCTTACCAGACCCGTCAGCCGGCGACTTACCAGAACGCGCCATACCCCTATGAGACGTTCGAACAGTATGACGCGCGTCGCGCTCAGGCCAACGAGCCGGCTCGGCATCCAAACCTCGGTCAGCAGCAAGCGGGCCTAAACGGCGGCGCGGATGGCTGGCGCTACGGGGACGCGCAGCCCGCCGACCCTGTGGTCGGCCAGCGCAATGACAGCGACGACTACGATACGCTCTACGCGGCTCCGGACCTTCCCACGGCGGAAACCGCCGGCGCCCCCTGGACGCAGGGATCGCCGAACTACGGTTACGAAGACTCCGCTTTGACAGAGCCTCTCACCGGTTACGAAACGGCAGCGGCGCCGCTTTTGGACGGACATTTCGTGCAGATCGGCGCGTTCTTGGATCCGATGCACGCCGAAGAGCTGCGGCTGCTCGCCGACACATGGAGCGGCGGACGGGTCACCGTCTCGCAGTACCAATCCATCAACGGCGTCTTCCAACGCGTGCGTCTGGGCCCCTTCGCGACAGAAGCCGAAGCCGTGGACGCCTTGCGCCTGGCCCAAACGCTCGGCCATATAGACGCGATGATGGTTCGCCCATAGTCGCAGGCTCTTAGCGGCGCATGGGCGGCTCACAAGAGGATCGCCCATGTTGAGACGAGCTTTGTCGCCAGAAGCACGGCAGCCAGGAATTGAGCTACAGGGTATTCCACCTGAGGGAAATCCGTGTTCAAGAGCCTTGCGCCCGAAAACAGACGCACGACCATTCGCCAGAACCATCGCTGCCGTCCTTGCGCTCACCGCGGCTGCGTTCTCGGTCGCGCCAAACGTTTCAGCCGTGGCCCAAGAGATCGACACCCGCGCCAAGAATGCGATTGTCGTTGACTACACGACCGGCGCCGTCTTGTTCGAGAAAGGCTCGGACGAGGCGATCCACCCAGCCTCCATGTCCAAACTCATGACCGTCGAGATGGCGTTTCATGCGCTGTCGCAAGGGCGGCTCCAGTTGGATGAGACCTTCCCGGTGAGCGAAGCGGCCTACCAGAAGGAAGGGTCGACGATGTTTCTCGACCTCCGGGACCGTCCGACCGTTGAAGACCTTTTGCGCGGGATCATCGTTGTTTCCGGAAATGACGCTTGCATCGTCTTGGCCGAAGCGTTGGCGGGCACCGAAGAAGCCTTCTCCCGCCGGATGACCGAACGCGGCGCCGACATTGGGCTCACCGACTCGGTGTTCCTCAACTCGACGGGGCTACCGGCTGAGGGTCATCGTATGACCGTTCGTGATCTTGCGACGCTGGGCGCGCATCTCATCCGCGAATACCCCGAGCACTACTTCTACTTCGCCGAGCCGGACTTCAAATGGGGTGCGCCGGCCGCTCAGAAGAACCGCAACCAGCTTCTGTTTCGGTCGGGTTCCGGCGTGGACGGGTTGAAAACCGGACATACCGAGGACGCCGGATACGGGATCGTCACCTCTGCGGAGCGCGAGGGCCGTCGCATCATCGCCGTCGTCGCGGGTCTGGACACGGCGCGCGAGCGCACGCAAGAAATGGAGCGCCTGCTCTCCTGGGCGTTCCGGGAATTCCGGCTGCAGACGCTGGCGAAGGAGGGCGACATCGTCGGCGAGGCCGAGGTCTGGATCGGCGCGGCGTCGACCGTGCCGCTGGCCATTACACAAGACCTGACAGTGGCGATGCCCTGGGTCGGCGAAGAGGACACGAAAGCCGTGCTGATCTATGACGGGCCGATCTCGGCGCCGGTCCGAAAGGGCGATCCCATCGGCGTGCTGCGGATCTCAATTCCTGGCGTTGGTCCGGTCGAGACCGACGTCGTCGCCGCCGAAGACGTCGCCGAAGGCGGCTATATGAGCCGACTTGGGGCCGGCGCCCAGTTCCTGCTCAATAAGCTCATGGCGGAGATCTCCAGCTGACATGGCCGATCAAAGCCCAAAGCCTCCTGGCCTGTTCGTTACCTTCGAGGGCGTCGACGGCGCCGGCAAGTCGACCCAACTCCGACTGGCGGCAGAGTTCCTCCGCGAGCAAGCCGGACGTACGGTGACGACGACGCGAGAACCTGGCGGCTCCCCCGGCGCCGAGGAGATCCGCTCGTTGCTTGTGTCGGGCGCGCCCCAGCGCTGGTCCGCCATGACCGAGCTTCTGCTGTTCAACGCCGCGCGCCGGGATCATCTTGAACGCACGATCGAGCCGGCTCTGGTCCGCGGCGAAATCGTCTTGTGCGACCGCTTTGTCGACTCGACGCGCGCCTATCAAGCGGCGGGACGCGGCGCCGACGCGGAGCTGGTTGAGCGGATCCATGCGTTGACCATCGACCGGGAGGCCGACCTGACCTTGATTTTCGACCTCGACCCCAAAACCGCCGGCGTCCGGGGCGGCGCCGGAGAGGAAGATCGCTATGAGCAGCTAGGAGAGGGCTTCCAGGCGACGCTGCGGCGCGCGTTCCTGGACATCGCCGCCGCCAATCCGGAGCGGTGCCGCGTCATTGACGCGGGTCGTCAGATCGAAGATGTCGCAGCAGATGCGATCGCCGCCATTCGCAGAGTTCTTGACGAGGCCAGTCCTTAAGGAGTCCGAGTGGCGCAGGAAAACGACGTTCGACTTGACGCCGATCGTATTGAAGGGGTCGCGCATCCGCGAGAAACCGGGTGCCTGCTGGGACATTCGGCGCCCGAGGCCCGCTTTCTGGACGCGTGGCGAAGCGGTCGTCCACATCACGCCTGGCTGCTGCGAGGGCCTCGTGGCGTCGGCAAGGCGAGCTTCGCCTACCGCGTCGCGCGATTTCTTCTCACCCAACCGAATGCCGACGGCGGCGGGCTGTTTGCTGAATCATCGCCTGCGCCCGCCGCCGCGACACTGGATCCGGACCCAGGTCATTTTGCCGATCCCACGGCGGTTCTGGCGCGCATCGCCGCCGGGGGACATCCTGGTTTGCTGGAGGTGCGACGCCCCTGGGATGAACGGGCGAAGCGGTTCAAGAAAGAAATCAGCGTCGACCAGGTGCGCCGCCTGATCGAGTTTTTCCAGCTGTCCTCGGCCGATGGCGGGTGGCGCGTCGCGATCGTCGACCCAGCCGACGAGCTCAACACCGCTGCTGCAAACGCCTTGCTCAAGGTCCTCGAAGAACCGCCTGAGAAGGCGATGTTTCTCCTCGTCGCACATGCTGCGGGAAAGCTGCCCGCGACAATCCGCTCGCGTTGCCGTCGCCTTGATTTTCGCCCCTTGGAGATTTCGGACTGCGTGTCGGCGCTCACCACGGCCTGTCCCGAGCTGTCCGACGCCGAAGCCCGCGTTCTCTGCGTCCTTTCGGACGGCGCGCCAGGGGATGCGGCGACGCTTTGGTCGATGGGCGGCGCGGACCTCTACCTAGAGGTGTTGGACTTATTCAGTGATCTGCCTAACATTGATCGACGCCGCCTTCAGAAGTTTTCGCAAGTCGTGTCGAGCCGCGACAGCGCGGATCGGTTTCCAGCTGCAGGTCGCCTGATGCGCCTGGCGGCGGAACGACTGGCGCGAGCGGGGGTGGAAGGTCCTCCTGCAGATCTCGCGACGCCCAAAGAAAGCGAGATCCTGACCCGCCTTTCGCCCGACGCGCGCTCGGCGCAAAGATGGGCGGAGATTTCGAGTGAGATCGCGGACCGGTTCGGCGCCGCGGTCGGGCTGAACCTCGACCCCCATAGAACGCTGCTGGATCTCGCGCGCTATCTCGAAAGCGCGGCGCGTCGATAGCCCGCGAAACGTCAGTCGCCGAACAGGCGGCGGGTCCGCGACAATGGGCTTTCTTCGACTTCCGCAGGCGGCGCCACAACCGTGTCGGCGTCTTGCTCTGGTTGCACGGCGGGAGCCGTTGCCGTTTCGGCGTCGACGACGGGCGCCGCCGGCGCATCTTGCGAGCCGCCGTCCTCGACCGCCGCATCGCCCTCGACGACCGGCGCGAACGTGACGGGCGGCGCGGTCGTCACAAAACCAGGGCAGGTTTCCTCAAATAGCTCGTCACACAGCGCGCGCGTCGCTTCTTCACGATAGACAAAGCGCGGCCCGAACGCGTCGACAACGGCATGTCCGACCTTCCAGCCTTCAATCAATCGCGTCTCGAGCCGGTCCCGGGCGCCGACGGTCGCGGGAATGTAGTCCGCCGCGTCTTGCATCGCCCGCTCGGTCTTGGCGCGGCGCTCGGCTTTCGCCTGCGCGTCATACCCTTCCGCCTTGATCCGGTTTGTCTCCAGCAGCTCCACCCGCTCCCGCGCGGGCCGGGCTTCAGGGTGTTTCCGACACTCTTCCGCGAAGACCAGCAAACTCATCGTATCTTCGCTGCGAAGAAGGCTCTGCCAACGTCGCGACGCGTCGGGCGCCGAACATATCTGACCAGCGCCGGTCTTGGGGTTCGACCCGCATTCGCTTACAACAAGCTCGACGCAGTTGCGATAGCGCTGGTACTGCCGTCCGCATTTCGATCGCTGGAACCGGTCGAAGTTTGTTTCAACCGACGCGCGCCGCGCCAGGCAGCTGTCCGTGACCATCACCCGACATTGGGGGTTCTGGCAATCAACCGCGTAGGCGGGGACCTCGGACGCGACAACCGCCGCAAACGCGCCTGTGACAGCCACAAACACCGGGAAAATCGGCTTAAAACGAGACAGGTTCACCCACATTTCACCCTCCCAGTTCCCGCAGAGACAATGCCCGTCAATTCCGTATCCGTCCAGACGCAACATCGCAGGGGGCGCCACAACAGCGTTAAACCTCGGCGCAACTGGTTGACGCCCCTCGGCCGATCTTCGATACGCCCTATATCAACTTCTCGGCGGTTCTCTTGTCCGAGAGCTGCGCCTCAAAAGAGACAGGTCGATGCTGGTCGATAGCCATTGTCATTTGGACTTCCCGGACTTCGCCGACGACCTCGGTGAAGTTGTCGAGCGCGCAGACGCGGCGGGCGTGCGCCGAATGGTGTCGATCTGCACCCGGCCGCGCCAGTTCGACCAGGTGCGCGCCATCGCGGAAGCGCACGAGCCGATCTACTTCGCCGCGGGGCTGCACCCTCTCAACGCGCACGAAGAGCCCCATCCGACAGTCGCCGACCTGCTTTCGATGGCCGAGCATCCGAAAATGGTCGGGATCGGCGAGGCGGGCCTCGACTACCATTACCAGCGCGAGACCGAGCCGCAGCAGAAGGCCTCGTTTGAACCTCAGATCGAAGCCGCGCGGCGCACCGGTCTGCCCTTGATCATCCATGCGCGAGACGCGGACGTGGATATGATCGACATCTTGCGCCGCGAGCATGCTGCGGGCGCCTTCACATGCGTGATGCACTGCTTCAGCTCCGGCCCGGAGCTGGCGGAGGCGGCCCTGGACCTTGGGTTTTATCTGTCGATGTCGGGCGTCGCCACGTTCAAGAAAGCCGATGAGCTGCGCGACATCTTCCGGCGCGCGCCGCTTGATCGGATCCTGGTGGAGACCGATGCGCCATATCTCGCGCCGCCGCCGTTTCGCGGAAAGCGCAACGAACCGGCTTATGTCGCAAAGACCGCTCAGGTCGGGGCTGAGCTGTTCGACCTGCCGCTCGAGGCGTTCGCCCAAGCGACGACGGACAATTTCCATCGGCTCTTCACCAAGGTGCCGCGCGCCGACGTGGCGGAGGCCGCGTGACAGAGGACGGCATGCCCCTATCGCCCAACGGACCAAAGCTCCGCTACACGTTGCTTGGCAGCGGCGCGTCCGGCGGCGTTCCACGTCTCGGCGGGCTCGATGGGTCGGGGAACTGGGGCAACTGCGACCCAGCGAACCCGAAAAACCACAGAAAGCGCTGCGCGTTGCTCGTTGAACGGATCGGCGCAAACGGCGTGACGCGGATCTTGGTCGATGCCGGTCCGGACATCCGCCAGCAACTTTTGGACGCCAGGGTCACCCATCTCGATGCGGTGCTTTTCACCCATGATCACGCCGACCACACGCACGGGCTCGATGATCTTCGTCTGGTGTTCTTCCTGATGCGCCGGAAGTTGGAGAGCTGGGCCGATGCGCGGACCCGCGACATTCTCTTCGACCGCTTCGGCTATGCTTTTGAAACACCGCCCGGCTCAAACTACCCGGCGATCTTGAATTTCAATCTTATCGCGCAGGCGACGCAGCACTGTCCGCACCGCTTTTCGCCGATCCGGATCGCGGGCGCCGGAGGCGAAATCGAAGCGCTGCCGTTTGCAACCGCCCATGGCTCTATGGATGCTCTGGGATTCCGTTTCAGGAACCATGGCGGAGACGTCGCCTACCTGCCCGATGTGAGCGACATGTCCGATGCCGCGTGGGAGGCCGTCGAGGACCTGGAGTACTGGCTGCTCGACGCTTTGCGATACGATCCGCATCCCAGTCACGCGAACCTTGAGACGGCGCTGCGATGGATCGAAAAGGCGCGCCCCAAGAAGGCGGTGCTGACCAACATGAACATCGAACTCGATTACGACCGGGTGGCGGCGGAAACGCCGGCGCACGTCGTCCCGGCCTATGACGGCATGGTGATCGAGACCTAGCGCCTAGACCGTGAGAGAACCGTCTGGGCCGCTCAAGGTCGCGAGGAGCTTCGGCGAGCCTTGTTCGATCGCCACCTCCACCGCCAGATCCAACGCATCGACAGACGCGAGCGCGTCACGGATCATGGACGGCTGCGGATGGCGCAAGATCAGCCGCTCGAGAGACAGGCCGATCCGCGACATTCGATCGACTGGCGGACCTGCGGGCCATTCGATCAGCGTCGGCAGCACCCGTTCGGGCGCGCTGCCGTCTTTTGGAACAGTCAGACGCCACGACAAGTCGCCTCGCGTGACGCTCAGCGCTTCGCCTGGATCCCACGACGCCGCCGCCATCGCCGCGTGGAGATCGCTGCCTTCAACGACCCATGCGACAGGGTGCGGCGCGACTTTCAGCGAGGCCCGGATCTCGGGAGCGTCGAGCCCGTACCAACGCGGGCGCGCCGGAGAGGGGGCGCCAGGGTCGACTGCGATGATCTCGAAATAGCCGGCGGACAATCGCGCCAACAGGTTGTGGGTCGACATCAAGGGATGCGAGCCGCCGGTTGGAACATCGACCCCGAAGCTCTCGCGCGCCCAGGCCGCTCCTTGCGTCAGATCGGCCGCGCCCACCGCCAAATGATCAAACACCGCCATCCGCTGGTCCCTTTTTTCATTGGCGTTCCCAAGCCTTATCGCCTTTAACGCCGAAATGCTGACAATCCTGTCCGTCGTCCTGCCCGTCTTTCTGCTCATCGGCGCTGGTTACGTAGCCGCGCGCACGCGGGCGTTCCCAGACGCAGGCATAGACGGGCTGATCGCCTTCGTCACACGGATCGCGACGCCGAGCCTGCTGTTCATCGCCATGTACCGACTTGATGTGGGCGCAGTCTTCGAATGGCGCATGCTCATCTCGTTCTACCTGGGGGCCTTCGCCTGTTTCTTTGTCGCCGCCGGGCTCGCCCGGTGGTTCGGCCGCCGCCCGGGCGAGGCGGTGGTGATCGGCTTCAGCGCATTCTTCTCCAACACCATCCTGGTCGGTTTGCCCATCGCCACGCGCGCCTACGGCGACGAGGTCACCCAGAACATGTTTGGCGTCATCGCGTTTCACGCGTCGGTGCTTTTGTCTTTTGGAATGGTCGCGATGGAGATGACGCGCCGCGATGGTCTGGGACCGCTCGCAGGAGCCCGGCGCGCCGCCCGCAGCATTCTCTCGAACGCGCTCATGTTGGGCATCCTCTCTGGTCTCGCGCTGAACCTGCTCGCCGTTCCGCTGCCGGCGCCGATGGCCGATGCGTTCGACATGCTGGCCTCCGCGACATTGCCGACCGCGCTGTTCGCTCTCGGCGCCGTTCTGACGCGCTACCGCTTGCAAGATGAAATCGGCGTGGCTGTCGTGACGTCCGCTTGCGCCTTGGTTCTTCATCCGGCGATCGTCTGGGCGATGACGACGCAGCTCTTCGCCCTGCCCGACGCATTCGTGCGCGCGGCTGTTCTTACGGCCGCGATGCCGTCCGGGATCAACGCCTACGTTTTCGCCGCAATGTACCGACGCGCCGAAGGGATCGCGGCGAGCGCAGTATTGCTGTCGACGGCGCTGGGCGTCGTCACCATTTCGGTATGGCTTGCGATCCTGGGCGGCGCCGGTTAGCCGCGGCGCAGCTTCACTCCGCTGCGAGCTTGACGGCCGGTCCAGCCTCAGTCGTCAAACCGCCGCGGAACCGGGCCATAACCCCCGCCCGCCGGATCGCCGCTTCGGCTGCGTTGGCCTCCTTCACATGGCCAAACCCGCGGATCTCCATCGGGATCTCGGCCAACTGGACCGCAAGATCGTGATTGCCCGGTCGCAACTCTCGCGCGACCTCTTCAAGATCCCGCTCGAACCGATCGATCAGCGCCCGCTCCATCCGTCGTTCCGCCGTCCAGCCGAACGGGTCCAGGGGCGTGCCGCGTAAAACCTTCGCGCGCCGCAGCATTTTGAACCCGCCCATCATCCAGGGACCAAACGCGATCTTTCTCGGCTTTCCGTCCGAGCCCTTCCGGGCGATCAGCGGCGGCGCAAGGTGGAACTCGATCTTGCGAACCCCCTCGAAGCGGTCGGCCACAGCTTTCTCCAACGTCTCCGAGTGGAGACGAGCGACCTCGTACTCGTCCTTGTAGGACATGAGTTTGAAAAGGCTTTTCGCAGCTGCGATAGAGAGGCGCTCCTCGTCCGGCGCGACGGCCTTCTCCGCCCGACGCACGAGCCCGACGGCTTCGCGGTAGCGATCCGCCCAAGCCGCGTCTTGGTAGTCGGTCAGGTAAGCCGCGCGCTTTTCAACCAGCGCGTCCAGCGTCAGAACTTCGGGTTGAGGCTCGACGATCTGCGCGAGCGCCACGGCCGGGTCGGCGATCGCCCAGCGCCCGATCTCGAACGCTGCGAGATTGCCGGTTACGCCGGCGCCGTTCAGCTCGATGGCGCGCACCAGCGCCGCTTTACTCAGCGGCACCAGACCCGCCTGCCAGGCCGCGCCGAGCATCAGCACGTTGGAGTAAATCGCATCGCCAAGCAGCTTCTCGGCGAGTTTTGTCGCGTTGAAGAACTGCGTGCGCTCTGCGCCGACCTTGGTTGCAATCGCGTGCTTCAGACCGCGCATCGGCAGGCTAAAGTCGATGTCGCGGGTGAAGTCGCCCGTGATGATTTCAAAATCGTTGGCCACAACGCCGGTGCGGCCTCTACGCATGACGTCGAGCGCCTTTCCAGCGGCTGCGACAACCAGATCGCCGCCGATGACGGCGTCCGCCTCTCCTGGCTGGACCCGGATCGAGGCGACGTCGCCAGGGGTTTCGCCGATCCGGCAGTGAATCATCACCGCGCCGCCCTTTTGGGCGAGGCCGGCCATCTCCATGACGCCGGAGCCTTTGCCTTCCAGATGCGCAGCCATTCCCAGCAACGCTCCGACGGTGACGACGCCGGTGCCGCCGACGCCGGTGACAAGCAGATTGTATGTGCCGTCGATCGAGGGAATGTCAGGATCCGGAAGATCAGGCACGCGGAAGTCCGCGCGCGCCTGCTTTTTCACCTCGGCGCCGTGCAGCGTCACAAAGCTGGGGCAAAAGCCGTCGATGCAGCTGAGATCCTTGTTGCAGCTTGATTGATCGATCTGCCGCTTGCGCCCGAACTCTGTCTCTCTCGGCAGGATCGACACGCAGTTCGACTTGCGGCCGCAATCGCCGCAGCCCTCGCAGACGAGCTCGTTGATAAAGACCTTTTGGTCGAGCACCGGAAACGTTCCACGCTTGCGGCGACGGCGTTTTTCCGCGGCGCAGGTCTGAATGTAGAGGATCGCGGTGCAGCCCGGGATCTCGCGCAGCTCGCGCTGAACGGCGTCCAACTCGTCGCGTTTGCGGATCGACGCAGCCGCCGGGAACTGAGAGACCTCGAGGTCTTCTTTGGGATCGACGACCACAACCAGTTTGCGAACGCGCGCCGCCAGCAACTCGTCGGCGACTTGATAGGGCGTGAGGCCGCCGTCGTTCATTTGACCGCCGGTCATGGCGACCGCGTCGTTGTACAGCACCTTGTATGTGATGTTGACGCCGCTGTCGGACGCCGCCCGGATCGACATCAAGCCCGAGTGATTGTAGGTGCCGTCGCCAATGTTCTGGAAGATGTGGTCTTCCTTGGAGAACTTCGCCTCGCCGATCCAGTTGGCGCCTTCCCCACCCATATGGGTAAAGCCGGTGGTCTCGCGGTCCATCCACTGGACCATGTAATGGCAGCCGATGCCGGCCGAGGCGCGCGACCCTTCCGGCACGCGCGTCGAGGTGTTGTGCGGGCAGCCTGAGCAGAAATACGGCAGCCGCTCCGCCAATGCTGGCGCGCCGGCCTCCTTGGCCATCGCCTCCAGCTCGTGCATGGCGGCCTGGATCCGAGGCTCGTTCGGCGATCGCGAAAGCAGCTCGCGCCCCAGCGACAAGGCGATTTCAAGCGGATTGAGGTCCAGCGTCTGACGGAACAGCGTCTGGCCCTGCTCATCCTTCTTGCCGACGACCGTCGGGCGATTGGGCAGCGAATAGAGCGCTTCTTTCACCTGTGTTTCAATGAAAGCGCGCTTCTCTTCGACCACAGCGATCGTCTCTAGCCCGTGGGCGAACTCGCGCACGCCCTCCTGCTCGAGCGGGTAGGCCATCCCGATCTTGTAGGCGGTGACGCCAAGGCGCTGCGCCTCAGCCTCGTCGATGCCGAGATAGGCGAACGCCTGCAACACATCCAGCCAGCTCTTGCCTGAAGAGATGACGCCGATCCGCGCGCCTGGCGCGCCGATCATGCGACGGTCGAGCTTGTTGGCGCGGGCGAAGGCGGTCACGGCCGGCAACCGCCAGTTGACCAGTCGGTCTTCCTGCTGATGCGGGGTTTCGCCCAGAATGATGTTGAGCCCCTGCGGCGGCGCCTCGTAGTCCGGCAGGATCACCGAAATGCGGTGCGGGTCGCCGTCGACGACCGTCGTCGCCTCGACGGTGTCTTTGACGCATTTGAAGCCGACCCAGCAGCCGGTGAAACGGCTCATCGCCCAGCCGAGATGGGTATAGTCGAGGATCTCTTGCGGACCGGCCGGGTGCAGCACGGGAATATGCGCGTCCGTCAGGGTGATTTCGGTCTGGTGGCAGGAGGTCGAGCTCTCGCAGGTGTGATCATCGCCCATCGCGACGAGAACGCCGCCTTTCGGCGCGACGCCGGCGAGGTTGGCGTGCCGAAACACGTCGCCGGAACGGTCGAGACCGGGTCCCTTGCCATACCACATGGCGAAGACGCCCTCATGCGTGCCCTGACCGCGCAGATGCGCCTGTTGCGCGCCCCAAATCGCGGTGGCCGCGATATCTTCGTTCAAGCCCGGCTCAAACGTGACTTCATGGGCGGCCAATGCGCTCGTCGCTTTCCAGGCGGTCATATCGACCCCGCCCAGCGGCGAACCACGATAGCCGGTGATGTATCCAGCCGTGTTCCATCCAACCGTTCTGTCGCGCACCTTTTGCGCAAGAGCGGCGCGAATCATCGCCTGCACGCCCGAAAGCAGAACGTCGTTCTTGGACAGATCGAAGCGATCGCCGAGGGAGACGTCGCGCAGTGGCGTCGCCTGCCCCCGCTCGCTTGCGGACATCAGCTCGGAACCGTCCATTGCAGATCCTCCCGATTAGCCGACGCGGCTTTTTTGTTCTCTCACGCCAAAAAGGTAAGCTAAGCTGTCCTTTTTGTCCAGCGATTGCGTCGAGACTGCGTAACTTAAGACCTAGCGCGCGACATGATCTGTCACGCCACTCTAACACGTAGACACTCACAGCGGCCTTAAGAAGGAGGCCGGCGGAAGATAAAAGAAGCTGGCCGTTAGCTTATGCGATTAACTAGACGACGCGCGCTGGGTCTCGTTGCGGCCGGGGGTATGATCGCGGCGACCGCAGCTGCAGCCAAGCGACGCGAGCACCGAATGGAAGCCTCCTACCCGCCCTTGGGCGACCGCATCGATCTGGGCGCCGACTTCGCCGGTCAGAAGATCCACGTTTTCCAAGCAGGCCCGAGAACCGCGCCGCCCGTTGTGCTGATCCATGGCGCAAGTGGAAACCTGCGTGACTTCACCTTTGGATTCATCGATCGGATCTCGGACCGGTTTCGGGTCATCGCAATCGACCGCCCCGGATTCGGGTATTCCGATCGCGGCGATGGGAACGCGCATCTGCCCGACAATCAGGCGGCCGCGATGCGTGCGGCCGCCGAAGCGCTCGGGGTGAACCGCGCGATCATCGCAGGCCACTCATTGGGATCCGCTTCTGCGTTGTCATGGGCTTTGGATGCGCCGGAAACCGTCGCCGGCGTCTTGGTCCTCGGAGGCGTGTCTCACCCTTGGAAGGGCACCGCGGGGCACGTTTACGACGTTGGCTCGGTTCCAGGCGTCGGGCACATGCTCGCCGGCGCCGTCGCCGCGTTTGTCAGCGAACGTCGCGCAAAGAGCGGTATCGAAGCCATTTTTCGCCCGCAGGCGGCGCCCGACGGCTACGCCGACTATGTTGGCGTGGCGCTGGCCCTGCGCGCCGCCACGTTCCGGTACAACAACCTCGATATTGGCCTGCTGAAACCGTATTTGAAGCGCCGGAGCCCGGAATACGCCAACCTGGCGACGCCGATCGAGATCGTGCACGGCGCCCTCGACACGATCGTGCCGCCTGACGTGCACTCGATTCCCTTGTCCCAAAAGGCCCCGAACGCGCGGTTGAACCTGCTCGAAGGGGTTGGTCACATGCCGCATCATGTGGCGCCGGAGGCATGCGAAGCCGCACTGGATCGGTTATCCGCCTCTTTTTGAAGTGTTTTCCTAAAATGGCGCGTGACTGAAAAGCCGCTATGCGCGATCGACGGGGGTGAAAACGGTTAACAGCGGGTGGGATCGCCTATCTTGGCGCCTTCACACCGCCCGATGGGAGCGAGGATGGCCGTCGAGCAAGCAGAACCGAGAATGGAGCGCCGAAGCGCCTTGCGGCGTCTCGGAAACCGGCTCGGACGATTTCTGCGCCGTCTCGTCGGACGCGTTGAGACCAAGGCCGCCCAAACGGCTGAAGGTCCCGGCGGCCGCACCGCGCCTGAAGGCATGGAGGGTCGGCGGCGCAACCGCGCCGCAGATCTGGACGCCGCCGCTGACCGGACCGACGATACGCATGCGCCGGCGCATGAGGGAGGGGATGGATTGCCCCGAACCGCTTTTGCTAAAGCGCCTTTTGCGCGTGCCGCGCGGGGCGAAGACGCCGCGCGCTCTATTAGAACACGGATCTTTCCTCCGCACAGGCGACGCCTTAGCACGCCCGACCGAAAAACCTGGCCCTCCAAACCGCTGCAAAGCCGTTTCGTTCAGGTCGAAGACCTCAGCCTTCATGCGATGGAGCGACCCGGCAAGACCGACGATCTCGCGGTCGTCCTCGTTCACGGGGCTGGTCTCGACCACCGCGACTGGACGTTCGGGTTCATTGATCGGATCGCGCCGACATGGCGGATCTTGGCCTTCGACCGACCCGGGTTCGGAGGATCTGAGCGACCAACGCTGGGCGGGGCGCTGCCCGCGACGCAAGCGCGTCTGATGCGCGCGGCGATCAAGGCCATGGGCGTGGAACGCGCAGTGCTCGTCGGACACAGCTGGGGCGGCGCCGTCGTTACGGCGTGGGCGCTCGACGCGCCGGAAACCGTCAGCGGCGTGGTCAGCCTCGCCGGCGCTGTCATGCCGTGGAGCCTCAACACCTCGATGGCGCATTCGCGACGGATCCGCAGCGCGGCTGCAGCGGCGTTTCGTCCAGGCGGCCTCAGGCAAGCCGCGCTCGACGGCATCGTTGAATCGTTCTCACCGGAAGCAATCCCGGACGGGTATGTCGAACATGTGCAGACCGACATGTCGCCGCTGTCAGGACCAGCGGTCGCAATGGCCGCCGACGTCGCGACGGTGAGCGGCGCGCTGTCGATGCAGAAGCAACGTTACGCTGATTTCGCCCCGCCGCTTGAGCTCGTTTACGGCGATCAGGACGCGATCGTGTCGGTGGACGAGCAGGGCCGCGCCGTCCAGAAGCTGGTAGATCACGCGAGCCTGACCGTCGTCGCCGGAGCAGGTCACATGGTGCACCACACGCATCCCGACGACTGCCTGCGCGCGATCGAGAAGATCGCCCGTCGGGCCTAGGCGGCGAATGTCGCTCCTGCAAGCGTCATGACATCGCCTCCGGCCCGCTCAGATCCGGCGTTTGGGTCGCCTTTGCGAGACGGGGAGGTGATAACTGCCGTCTTTCCCAGGATGATGGGAAAGGCGCGCCCCGGGGTCGTCGTTCGCGTCATTGACGAGGACGGGCGAGCCGCCGGGGTCGTGGCCACGCCGATGACCACTGTCCGCACCAACCAGGCCGGGCGCATCGCCGTCGCCGCGGATCCGGACCGGGGCGTGGAACGCGCTTGCTGGCTCTTGCTTCCCAGCACATCGGTGCTCCCGCTATCTGCGATCCTCGAGCGACGCGGCGATGTTTCAAACCGTTTGTTCGTTGAGCTCGACGCCGCGATGTCGGAGTGGTTCGGGCGCGCCTGGCGCCAGACCGACCCGGCGCTCGCACGGCCGATAAAACGCGCGCGCCCGCTGCACCCGAAACGACGGAGGCGCTGATCGAGGGACGTGATCGAAAGATCTCCGCTCTCGACCGAACACCCCTCGCATCTATATGGACGGAGCCGAAGCGCATCCGCGCGACCTCGCGATGAAAGAGCCTGTTATGGCGATTGACCCAACACAGTTTGACGTACGCGCCCTGCGCGGCGCGTTCGGGGCGTTCATGACCGGCGTGACCGTCACGACGACGAAAGACGTCGATGGCACCCCCCGCGGCTTCACCGCGAACTCGTTCACATCCGTGTCGTTGGATCCGCCTCTTTTGTTGGTGTGCTTGTCGAAGACGTCGTCGACGCTCGCGACTTTTCGCGGCGCGAACGCCTTTGCCGTCAATGTGTTGGCCGAGACCCAGCAGGAGATCGCGAACACCTTCGCCTCGAAGGTCTCGGATCGCTTCGCTCAGATCGCGTGGCGCGACGGGCCCGCGGGCGGCGCGCCGATCCTCGAGGGCGCCGCGGCTTGGTTCGACTGCGCCCCGCATCAAATGATCGATGCCGGCGACCACGTCATCCTCATCGGGGAAGTGAAGGCCTTCGACGCAACGGATGCGAACGGCCTCGGCTACGCCAGAGGCGGCTACTTCACGCTCGGTCTTGAGCAGAAAGCCGTCGCGGCGGCGGCCGGCGAAGCGCATGTGGTGGTCGGTGCGATCGTCGAACACGAAGGCAAGGTGCTTCTGGTCGAGGACGAAACCGGCGGACTGCGGCCTCCCTCGACGGGCAGAGACGGCGAGAGGGGGTCGGTCGCGCGTCTGAAGAACAAACTCTTCCAGATGGGCGTCGACGCGCGTTTGGGGCCGCTTTACGCCGTCTATGAAAACGACAAGACAGGCGTGCAATCGATCTATTATCGCGCGGCGGCCAGCGCGGCGTCGGCCGACGAAGGGCGGTTTATCGCGTTGGACGAGATCCCCTGGAGCCGCCTGCCGTCGCAGCCCCTCACGGATATGCTCAGGCGTTTTGAGATCGAGCACCGAGAACAAAGGTTCGGGGTCTACTTCAGCGGCGGCGAGTTCTGGCAGGCCCGCAGAGCCGCAGGCGACAAATGACAGCAGAGGACCAATGACCGCGCCCGACGCCGATCCGGCCGCGAAACCAACGCGAGGCGCAGGCGCCGCTTCCTGGCTTTACGATGCGCCGGTTCTGCTTTTGACGCTCACAACGTTGTTTTGGGGCATGAACGCGGTCATGGGCCGAGCCGCCGTTGGCGAGATTTCGCCCTTTCAGCTGACACTCATGCGTTGGGTGCTGGTCTCCGCCGCGCTCTGGCTTCTGTTCGGGCATGAAGTGCGCGCGCATTGGGAGACGATACGGCCGAAGCTCGGCCAGATCGTTCTGATGGCGTTCTTCGGCTTCACCGCGTTCAATACACTCTTTTATATCGCCGCCGAGCACACTACGGCCGTCAACATCGGCATCCTGCAAGGGTCGATGCCGGTTTTTGTGCTGCTCGGAGCAGTTGCGCTCCACAACACCCCGGTCAGCTTTGTGCAGTCGTTGGGCGTCGCCGTGACCTTCGTCGGCGTGCTCGTCGTCGCGACCCGGGGCGCGCTGCTTGACGTGTTCGACCTGGAGTTCAACGAAGGCGACCTTCTGATGCTGCTCGCCTGCGTCTTTTACGCCTGCTACACGGTCGCGCTGCGAAACCGTCCCAACATCCCGGGACGCGCTTTCTTTACACTGATGACGCCGATCGCAGCCATAACCGCAGCCCCTCTCGCAATCGTCGAAACCGTGTGGTGGGATGTTGAAGCTCCGACGGTTTTTGGTTGGACGCTCGCCGTGCTGGTCGCGATCTTTCCGTCCTGCCTGGCGCAGCTGTTCTTCTTGCGCGGCGTCGACCTGATCGGCCCTGCGCGCGCAGGCGTCTTCATCAATCTGGTCCCGGTCTTCGCCGCGCTTCTCGCCGTGCTCTTTCTCGAGGAGACCTTCGCGCTCTACCACGCAACGGCGCTCACGCTTGTTCTGAGCGGGATCTGGCTCGCGCAAAGAAAGCCCAGAGTCCAAGACAGCTGATGTTTTTCAGAGAGTTAACCTTAACAGACGTTCACACCGATGCAGAACGTCCATACCCGCCGTCGATTTAGCGCCAAGACGGCTCGGTTGCTTTTCTGACATGACCCAAAACGGTATCGTCATTGCGAATCGTCGTTGAAAGTCGGGCGACAGAGCGGCGAAATGGGTTTATGGTTCCAACGTTGCGATCCTCGCAGCGGACTGGGGGCGGCTCGTAAGGGCGCTGAAACATGAAGTGGGCGGAGAGCTTCGTTTCGGCGGGTGAGGGGTAGGTGATGCGCAAGATTTATCTTTCTGTGGCGTCGTTGGGATTGGCCCTCAGCGTTGCAGCGTGCAAACAGCCGGGCGTCGACGGCGGCGGCTTGCAGCTGGTCGATCTGCAGGATCAGTTCGAAGCGTTAGGAGACGCGCCGCCGTACGCATTGCCCAACAGCTGCTACGCAAAAGTTGTGATCCCCGCGAAGTACCGGACTGTCCAGGAAGAGATCCTCGTCGAAGACACCCGCCGAGAAATCGTATCGACGCCGCCAGTCTACAAGACGGAGGACGAACGCGATCTGGTCCAGGACGCGGGCGAGCGCGAGGTGAGCATACCGCCAACCTACAAGCAGGTTGAAGAGGAGGTGGTCGTCGAGCCGGCGACCGAGAAGACAATTGTCATCCCTGCGAAGTACCGAACCATCACAGAAGAGATTGTCGTACGGCCTCCAGGCGTTGATCTGACCGCCGAACAATTGGGCTACCGCACGGTCACACGCCGCGTAAGTGGCGGTGAAAGAACGCTTTGGGTCAAACCCGAGGATGTTCGGGAAGGCGATCGCGTGATCGCCAATCGAGACGACGGCTTCCGTCTGGTCGTGCGGAAAGGCGGAACCCGGCTGGTGAAGCAACGGGTCCTCGTCGGTGAAGAGCCGCTGACGAAACGGAAGATCACGCGCCGCGAATTGGTCGAGCCCGAGCGCACGCGAGTGGTCGCCGTGCCGGCGAAAACCAAAAACGTGGCGCGTTGGGTGATTGATCAGCCGGGGACCGTCAAACGGGTTCCGACCGAGGCGGTTTTCCAGGAGGTCGAACGCCGTGTTCTGGTGACGCCGGGATCGCAGCAGGTCATAGAACTCGACCCCGTCTTCGAAACCGTCGACCGCGAAGAGCTGATCGAAGGGCCCAAAGCCGTCTGGGCGGAGATCCTGTGTAAGGACGCCAATCCGCAGACCGTCAGATCGCTGCAGTCGGAGCTGTTTAAGCGCGGCTATTACACTGGCCCGATCAACGGGCGTCAGTCGCCGTCATTGGACGCCGCAGTCAACGACTATCAGTTGGACCAGGGTCTCGCGACCGGCGGGATCACCTTTGAAACGCTGCAGGCGTTGGGAATCGGCGCTTAGTCGTCACCGTCCCACTTTGAAACAAAGGCCGCGCCGTTTTCTGCGCGGCCTTTTTCATTCCGCAGATGTCTCGCCCCAAACGTCGCTGAGGGTGAAACCACGCGGAAACGGATCTCTGGGATCGAGCCCGACCTGACGGGCGCCATAGATCCAGGCCCGGCCTGAGACCGAAACACTCGAAAAAACAACGCCGTCAACCTGATTGACAGCCTTCAGGCGGGCTTCAAATTCGCCGTTGATGATCGAACGCGACGTCACGCGCTCTCCCGCTTTGATCTGGCCACGAGCCTGCAGCGCCGCCACCGCCGCGGTCGTCCCCGTTCCACAGGGCGAACGATCGACCCGCCCCGGCCACATGCAAGTACAAGTTCGAAGCGCGCCGTCGGGCTCCCTGTCGAGAAACATGACATAGGCGACGCCCGAGATCTCAGGAATGCGCGGATGGCGAACATGGCGCGCCGCGTTGATTTGCTCCCGCAGAGCGACGCCGATCGTCGCCAGCTGGCGCGCCGCGCCCGGCTCGATCCGCAGACCGAGCTGGTTCACGTCGACCAGCGCGTAGAAGACGCCGCCGAAACACAGATCGTATCGAAGGGGCCCCCACTCTTTCGTCTCGATTTCGACATCCAGCGCGTCAACATAGGCCGGCGGCATGTCGAGGCTGACGCGCTCACAGACGCCGTCAGCGCAGGTCGCAACGGCCTCCACAAGTCCTGCGGCGGTGTCGAGCACCACCTTTGTCTCGGGCTCGCGCATCGTGACCATGCCGGTTTCCAAAAGCACCGTGGTGGCGCAAATCGCATTCGATCCCGACATCGCGTGAGACTGATCCGGCTGCAGCACGATGAAGCCGGTGTCGGCCTCCGGCCGCGTCGAGGGCGGAAGAAGGATGCCGGAGCCCGCCGGCGCGCCGCGCGGCTCTGAGCACAAGAGGCGACGGATTGCGTCATCGCCGGCATTCAAATGCGCGAGCTTCGCCGCGATGGTCTCGCCCGGAGGGCCCAGGAAGCCGCCCACGACGACGCGGCCGGCTTCACCTTCGCAATGCGCGTCGACCAGATGGAGAACTTTGGACCATCGCATCTTGGCGTTCCCCTAAACTCTTGTTGGCGTTCCCGTAAAACTCTTGCGGATCAGAGCGGACCTCAGGACGCCTCGCGGATCAAGTCGCGATGTGCGGCAGGGCCAAGCCGGGGCGCGCGCGACATCGGGATCATTTGCCGCATGTGCGGTGATGTCCGTTGTGCACAGAAGACATAAATCTGAGAGTGGAATGCGGAACATCGCCAGCGCCGCGGTTTTGCTCCGAAGACGTTGACTTGGGTCAAAGAACGGTCTGCGAATGCAACTGAAAGATGACAGCGAACCCAAGTGGGAGGCTGAATTGGACTACGAAACCTTCTTCCGGAGACAGCTCGATGGGCTGAAGGACGAGGGTCGCTACCGTGTGTTCGCCAATCTCGAGCGTCACCGCGGCGACTTCCCACGCGCGACCCGCCGTTCAGACGGGGCGGCCAAACCGGTCACGGTCTGGTGTTCGAACGACTATCTCGGCATGGGCCAACACCCGACGGTCCTCAACGCGATGCACGAGGCCCTTGATCGCTGCGGCGCAGGGGCTGGCGGCACGCGGAACATCTCCGGCACCAACGTCTACCATGTCGCGCTCGAAGAGGAGCTCGCCGATCTCCACGCGAAAGAAGACGCGCTCCTGTTCACATCGGGCTACGTCTCGAACTGGGCTGCGCTGGGCACCCTGGCCGCCAAGCTTCCGAATGCGGTCATTCTTTCCGACGAGCTGAACCATGCCTCGATGATCGAAGGCATGCGCCATTCCCGGGCGGAAAAGCGCATTTGGCGCCACAACGACGTCGCGCATTTGGACCAGCTGCTGTCGGAGCTCGAGCCGGGGCGGCCAAAGATCGTGGCGTTTGAGTCCGTCTACTCAATGGATGGGGATATCGCACCGATCGCCGACATCTGCGACGTGGCGGAGAAACATGGCGCGCTGACCTATCTCGACGAGGTGCACGCTGTCGGCCTTTACGGTCCGCGGGGCGGAGGCGTCGCCGAGCGCGAAGGCCTGATGGACCGCCTCACAGTGATCGAAGGCACGCTCGGCAAAGCCTTCGGGGTCATGGGAGGCTATATCGCCGCATCCAAGGCCCTTTGTGATTTTGTGCGCAGCTTTGCGAGCGGGTTCATTTTCACGACGGCTCTGCCGCCGGCGGTGGCGGCCGGCGCTTGCGCCTCGATCCGTCACTTGAAGGTCAGCGAGATGGAGCGCGCGCGTCACCAAGAACGCGTCGCCAAGGTGCGGGCGAAACTGGATGCGATCGGCATCCCGCACCTGCCGAACCCAAGCCATATCGTCCCGGTGATGGTGAAGGACGCGGTGAAATGCAAACAGCTCTCCGATATCCTGCTGGACTCCTGCGGGATCTATATTCAGCCGATCAACTACCCGACGGTTCCAAAGGGAACTGAGCGGCTTCGGATCACCCCGTCGCCGCTGCATTCGGATGAGGATATCGACCATCTGGTCGGCTCGCTTGAGATGCTGTGGCGTCAGTGTGCGCTGGCTCGAGCGGTCGCCTAGGGGCGGTCGCTTCATTCTGTCACGGCCCGCGTGCGATTGATCGGCGTCAAACAGCCGTCGAATGTGGCATGATTTGGTTAACCCTATAACCACGAATCACTTCGGAGGAATTCGATGTCGGCGTTTTCGACAAAAGACGGTCGTTTTGGCGCAACCACGAACGGGGCTGGCGCGACGGCGCAGGCCGCTCACATTGGCGAAGCGTATATGGGAATGATGCGCGACTCGATGGAGCTCAGCGCGGAATGGACCCAACGTCTGCTGAACTGCAAGTCCATGCCTGAGGTCGCCGAGGTGAACACCGAGTGCTCGCGAAAGGCGATGGAGAGTTGGATCGGGATGATGACGGAGATGTCGAACGCCGCGACGTCGACGATTTCGCCAACGATGGAAGCCGCATCGAAACGCTCGAAACGATAAGGTCGAAGGGCGGGCGATCGGACTTCAGTCGCGATCGTTCCCAAAGAAACTGTCGTCGCGGTGTCGGCCGCCGTTGCCGAAAACCCGATTGCCGAGCCAAGCCAGCGCGAAGACGGCGATGAGTCCGCCAACCACCCAAAGATAGCTTTGCGCAAAGTCACTCATCCTGGCGTCCTTTCAGTTCCGTCGACTGCTCGCTAACCCCAGGGTCCCGAGTTCCCATGATCGCGACCGCGTGGACGGGTGACCGGGGGGCCGCCCCCAGATCTTTTGGCCGCGACCGCAAGCTCGCTTGTCGGCGCGATGTCCGTCATCGCCTTCAGCGCGGCGATGCGGTTGTCGACATTGGGGTGGGTTGCGAACAGGTTGTCCATGCGTCGCCCAGACAGCGGATTGACGATGAACAGATGAGCCGTGGTTGGGTTGCGCTCGACGCTCATCATCTCGTTCTGAGCCGCGCGCCCGGAAATCTTGTTGAGCGCCGATGCAAGCCACATCGGCTGTCCGCAGATTTCAGCACCCATTCGGTCAGCCGCATATTCGCGCGTCCGACTGATCATCATCTGCACCAACGAGGCGGCGATCGGCGCGAGGATCACGGCGACCAGCACGCCGACGAAGCCCAATGGATTTCGGTCGTTGTTGTTCCCGCCGAAGAACAGTCCAAACTGCGCCAGCATCGAGATCGCGCCGGCGACCGTCGCGGCGATCGTCATGATCAACGTGTCGCGGTTCTTGATATGCGCGAGTTCATGCGCGATCACGCCCGCCAACTCTCCGCGATCCAGAATGCGCATCAAACCGGTCGTAACGGCGACGGCGCCCTTTTCCGGACTGCGCCCAGTCGCGAAGGCGTTCGGTTGGTCTTCGTTGATGATGTAGATCTTCGGCGTCGGTAGGTCGGCGTTGCGGGAGAGCTCTTCGACCATCGCATACAGCTCGGGATTGCCGGCCCGCGTGACGGGTTGAGCGCCATGGGCCGACAGCGCGAGACTGTCGGAATTCCAAAAGGCGAAGAGGTTCATCCCCAGTGCGACGACAAAAGCGATCGCCATGCCGGCGGTCCCGCCAATGAGAAAACCGACGCCCATAAACAACGCCGTCATCGCCGCCAGAAGCATGGCGGTTTTCACGTAGTTCATCGGAAACAGTCTCCGGTTTTCCCTGAGGTCATGCCCGTGACGTAGGTTGTCCTAGCGACAACGCAACGGTTGGCTCCCGTGACCCCCGCCATGCCGGCAAAGCGCAGAACGTTCTTGAGACGGCGGCGGTTCCATGCGACTCCTCCCAAAACGGGACTTCTTGCGGGGGCAAGAGGGGTATTGGGGTCGAAGATGAACGGAAAAGTCATCCTTGTGATCATGGATGGCGTCGGCCATGACGCCGCGGTCACGCAATGCGGCTTTCTTGAAGGCTGTGTCGAGCTCGGGCGCGCCCGTCGATGGAAAATGCGCGCTGCGCTGCCGACCGTTTCAGCCGCGATCTATGAGACGCTTCATACGGGGCTGTCGCCGATCGACCACGGCGTCACGGGCAATGAGGCGCTGAGGCGGTCGACGCGGCCCAACACTTTTTCAACCTGTCGTCAGCACGGACTGCGCACTGCCGCCGTCGCCCAATCGTTCTTTTTCACGCTCTACCAAAGTCGTCCCTACGACCCGCTGCTCGACGTTGAATGCGACGAGCCGGGCGAGGCCATTCAATACGGACGGTTCTACTCGATGGAAGGCTACGGCGCTGCAAACGCCGCAGCCCCGGCGGAGATCGACCTCTGCGCCCAGGCGAACCTTCTGATCCGCCGAACCGATCCTTCCTACCTGTTGTTGCACACCTGCTCCGCCGACACGCTGGGGCACACGTTCGGAGGCGATTCCGCCGAATATCTCAAACAGGCCTGGCGCATCGACAACGCGTTGGCTCGCGTGATCCCGAGCTGGGTCGAAGCCGGCTACGACGTGTTCGTCACCGCCGATCACGGGATGAGCTCAAAAGGTTCGCACGGCGGCGCGGAAGCCGGCATGCGCGACGTCGCTTTCTACGCGTTCTCGGACGCGGCCGGCCCGCGGGAGGATCAGGTTCTCGAGCAACTTGCGGTCGCGCCGACCATCCTGTCTCGCATCGGCGCGCCGATCCCGGGCACGATGCACGAGCCGCCGTTCCTCACCGGCCGGGTGGCAGGCTTCATCGAGTCCCCGGCTGTCGTCAGCGCGGGCCGGGCGCCGCGCAAACCCGCGCGCTGGTAGGTTATCCACAGATACGACAACTCTCTTGCCTGTCGATCGACTCCAGATATTTTGCGGCCCATGACGGTCAGTTGTTTCGACTCCGCCATCTACGGAGGGCTGTTTTCGGACCCGGATCTGTCGGCGTTGTTTGACGACGCCGCGGAAATGCGGGCGTTCGCCTATGTCGAAGGCGCGCTTGCGCGGGCCCAGGGCGCGCTCGGCGTCATCCCTCCGCAAGCCGCTGCAAGGATTGAAGAGGTCTGCCGACATATCGCCAGCGGCGAGGCGGCGTTCGACCCGAACCCGCTGCGCGAAGGGGCGCGGCGCGACGGAGTGGCGATCCCATCCTTCGTCGCCGAGCTCCGGGCCGCGGTCGGCGCAGACGCGGCCCCCTATGTGCACTGGGGACTGACCAGCCAATGCGTCGTCGATTCGGCGATGATCTGTCGCGTCGCGGACGCGCTGGAGATCTTCGAAGCGCGGCTGTTGACCCTGTCCAGCCTGCTCGCCGATCTGACCCGAACCCATGAAGCTTTGCCGATGCCCGGCCGGACGCGCGGCATGCACGCGACACCGACGACCTTTGGTCTGAAATGCGCCGTCTGGCGCGCGCCCCTGATGCGACATCTGTCGCGTCTTGAGGATCTGCGCGACCGCGCGCTTTGCCTCTCGGTGGGCGGCGCGACCGGAACCATGGCGGCGCTCGGCCCCAAAGCGCTGGAACTCGAGGCTGCGATGGCGCAGCAACTCGATCTGTCCGTCACGCCTGTTCCCTGGCACGCCGCCCGCGACGGCGTGCTGGAGGTCGCCGGATGGATGGCGCAGGTGGCGGCGTCGCTCGGCAAGATCGCCAAGGACGTCGCCAACCTCGCCTCCTCTGATGTCGGCGAAGTGACGATCCCGGGCGGCGGCTCGTCGACGATGCCGAACAAGATCAACCCCGTCGCGCCCGAAGCGATCGTGACCCTGGCGCACGTCGCCTTTGGCCGGCTGTCCGACCTTCAGCATGCGGCCATGCCATTGCACGAACGCGGCGGCGCGAGCTGGATGGTGGAGTGGGTTTCGCTGCCGATCCTCGCGGTTGCGTCCGGAACGGCCCTTGCGCGCTCCATTGAACTGATTGAGGGGCTTGAGCCGCGTCCAGAGCGGATGCGCGCCAATCTCGACGCCAGCAACGGTCTGATCCTGGCCGAGCACGCCACCTTCGCCCTTGCCGAGCACATGCCGCGACCACAAGCGGCGGATCTGGTGAAGGCCGCCTGCGCCGAGGCCGCGACCTCGGGCCGGCATCTCTTCGACATTTTGGCCGAGCGCGCCGCTGCGCCGATCGACTGGTCCGGGTTGCGTGATCCGGCGTCGGCGATCGGACATGCGCGGACCCTGGCGCGTCGCGCCGTCGGAGACGCTTGACGCGCTTGTCCGCGGCGCCCGACGCTGGACGCGATGACAGATGCGACCAACCTCCTCGACCTCGCCGCCCTTGACGCCTGGATGGCGACGCACGCTCCCGGCTATTCAGGGCCGCTGACCGCGACAAAGTTCGAGACGGGTCAGTCCAACCCGACTTTCCGTCTGGACGCGCCGTCCGGCGCCTATGTTTTACGCCGCAAGCCGCCGGGCGAGCTGCTCAAATCCGCACATGCCGTCGACCGCGAGTATCGGGTGATGAAAGCGCTCGCCCCAACAAACGTTCCCGTTCCGCCGGTTTTATCCCTTTGCGAGGATGAGGGCGTTTTGGGCGCGGTCTTCTTCGTGATGGGTTTCATCCCCGGTCGAAACTTCGAAGACCCCGCCCTGCCCGGCCTCGCGCCCGCCGAGCGCACGGAGATCTACGACCAGATGAACGCCGCGCTCGCCGCCTTGCACAAGGTGGAGCCCTCGAGCGTAGGGCTGTCGGACTTCGGCCGCCCCGGCAACTATTACGAGCGGCAGTTTGGCCGGTGGCGTCGGCAGTATGAGGCGGCGCGCGACGAAGACGATCCCGCGATGGACCGGCTCATCGGCTGGCTCGACCGCGAGATGATTGCGGATGACGGGCGCGTGTCGATTGTCCACGGCGACTACCGGCTCGACAACCTGATCTACGCTTCCGATCGGCCGGAGCTTTTGGCGGTGCTGGACTGGGAGCTCTCCACCCTTGGGCATCCGTTCAACGACATCGCCTATCAATGCATGCAATTGCGGATGCCGACCGGCGTCGACGCGCGCGGGCTGGAGGGCGTCGACCGCGCCGCGCAGGGCATTCCAACGGAGGCCGAGTACGTCGCAGCCTATTGCGCCCGGATGGGCGTCGCGGAGATCGCGCATTTCGACTTTCTGCTGGCGTTCAATTTCTTCCGCATGGCCGCGATCCTGGAAGGGGTGAAGCGGCGCGCGCTCGACGGCAACGCCTCCAACCCCGAAAAAGCGCTGCGCCTTGGGGCATTAGCGCCGACCTATGTCCGCAAGGGCCTCGAAGCGGCTGAAATCGCATGACGCGCTATCGTGACAAGGTGGTGTTGATCACCGGAGCCGCGGGAGGTTTTGGCCGCCTGGCGGCCGAGCGCTTTGCCGCAGAGGGCGCGCGTCTGGCGCTGTCGGACCTCTCTTCGGCCGAGATCATCACCCCCGACGACGCCTTGGCGCTGCCGTGCGACGTCGCCTCTGAGCCCGAAGTCGCGACCCTGATCACCGCCGTCCTGGAGCGGTTCGGACGCATCGACGTCGCGGTGAATTGCGCTGGCGTTCTGCACGCGCCGGCGCAGCTCGCCGAGCTGTCGGTTGAGGCGTTTGATCACGCGATGACGGTGAATGCGCGCGGCGTGTTCCTGTGCCTCAAGCACCAACTCCCCGCGATGGCGGCGGCGGGGGGCGGCGCGATCCTCAACATCGCGTCCGCAGCGGGCCTTGTCGGCGCGCCGACCCTGTCGGCCTACGCTGCTTCGAAACATGCGGTGATCGGATTGACCCGCTCGGCGGCGGATGAATACGCCCGCATGGGCGTCCGGGTGAACGCGCTTTGCCCCGCGTTTGCGGCGACCGGCATGATCAACGAGATGACCGATCGCCTGGCGCCCGACCGCGCGGAAGCCGAGGCCAAGTTGGCCGCACGCATTCCAATGCGTCGCATCGCCCAGCCGGAGGAGGTCGTCGAGGCGATGCTCTGGCTTTGCTCTGACGCCAACAGCTTCATGACCGGGCAAGCCATCGCGCTGGATGGTGGATTGACCGCGGTTTAGCTCACCGCTGACCAACCCGCCGGTCGACGTTCCTTTTGGCAGTGGCTCCAACGCAACAATTAGGATAAAACCACTTTGTTGGTGCGAGGGATTATCGATCCGTAAACGATCCCCGGAAATAACCCTAGGACATTTCCTTTTCCGGGGGCAAGCGCATGTTGCGTGGGTTCAAGACGTCGTCGAAAGCACACATTGGTCAATCCAACCCGAGGGGTCGGAGCGCGGCCGCCCTCTGCGCCCTGTTGGGCGCAACGGCTTTGTCGCCCATTGGCGCGCCAGCCTGGGCGCAGGACACGGTCGTCATCGACGGGTCGGTGACCGAGACCAATGGCGGCGCGACCCTGAACGACGGCGACACGATCATCGTCACTGAAGACGGCGACGTCACGGTGAGCGGCCAGATCGGTGAAGACGTGAACGGCCTGTTCAGCGCCGCCCAAGGCGTCACCCTGATCCACAACGGCGACATCGACGTCACGGCGGACGACACTGATTTTTTTGGCGCTACCGCCGCCGGCCTTCGCGTCGAGGGCGCCGATTCCACGATCGAGAGCACCGGCCCCATCACCGCGACAGGCGACGGTACCGCCAACGCTGTCGGCTTCGATATCGGCAACGCCGCCGACAACGCGACAGTGTTCAACTCCGGCGCCGTCACACTAGCGACGATCGTCCCGGCTAACCTCACGAGCTTCGCCGACGCGATCGGTTTTCGCATCGATGGGAACAACGCAGCGGTGAACAATACGGGCGCTTTAACCTTCGCAACGAGTGGCTTGACCGACGCCACCGTTTTCGACGTGGACGGCGACAATGCGACCGTGACCAATTCCGGCGACATTCGTGTCAATGCGGATGACGACGCCTGGGGCTTTGACGTCGAAGGTGACAACGCCACCGTGACCAATTCCGGCGACATCACCTTCCAACAGGTCGGCAATGACGCCTGGGGCTTTGATATCGACGGCGGCAGTAACACGATAAAGAACTCCGGCGACGTTCTCGTAACAGCAGGCGGGCAAGCGTTCGGGGTCCTCGTCGATGACGACAACAACACGGTGCATAACAGCGGAAGCGTCATCATCGGCGGCGGCGATTTTGAGATTGGCGTGCTGATCGAGGGCGACGGCAATACCTTCATCAACAGGGGCGCGATCGCGACGCTTGGCCGGACAGGCGATTCCTTCGCGCTCGTTGTGTTTGGCGACGGCAACACCGTCGACCTGCGCGCCGGTTCGGTGCTGGTGGGGCGGGTTGTATTCGGAGCTGAGAACAAGCTCACCTTTGGCCCGGGATTGAATGCGGTGATCGTGCTCGACCCCCTCGGTCAGATCCCCGACACCATCATCGCGCCGGCAGGGGGCGTCGCCGTTGTCGGCGACACGGTCGTGGCGGTGGATCCCACAGGGTTCCTCGCCGGGGATCAGA
>CALDSD010000003.1 GCA_937911325.1 uncultured Neomegalonema sp. | reverse complement strand
GCAGAGCACCGCGCCCGCGCCGGGCGATTGCTTGTAGAGCCGAACGTCAGGGCCCGTGGTCGAGGCATAGGTGGCGTGCGACTGTTTCTCACTCCGGAAGTCGATTTCGATGTTGCGGTTCTGGCGACTGAGGTGGGGCAGCGGATCGGTCTCTGGATTGGCATCGGTGGGAGGATCGTCAGCAGCCGATCGCGGTTCTTGCTAAACACGGTAGGGACCCAGACCGGATCGTCGATCACGAGCCCGGCGAACCAGCGGAACAACCGGTTGTACTGCAGTGAACTGGCCCCCGTTTGAACCGGACACCTTGGCCTGAGCCAGTAGGCTTAGGGATGTCCCTGAGCATATGCTTATGTCCGAGGTAGAGATCATTAGCGATGGCGGGCGTCGTCGGCGTTGGTCTGCGGCTGAGAAGCTGCGGATCGTCGAAGAAACGCTGGATGCTCAGGAGAGCGTGTCATCCGTCGCGCGACGCAATGGCGTTGCCCCGAACCTGCTTTTTCGTTGGCGCAGGCTGATGCTGGAGGGAGGGGCAGTGGCTGTGACCGACGACGACAATGTCACCAGCAATCGCCTGGTTCGCCATCTCGAGGAGCGCGTTCGCGAACTGGAGCGTCAGCTCGGCCGTAAGACACTCGAGGCCGAGATCCTCCAGGAAGCTCTCGTCAAGTCGGGGGCAAAAAAACCGACATTGCTCGCGCGGTCGCCGCTGACGGGCGGTTCCCGGTGAAGGCCGTGGCGGAGACGATCGGCGTGGCACGGTCCAACCTGGTCGAGCGGTTGAACGGCAGAGCGAAGCCTCGGCGGCGCTATCATAAAGCGCAAGACGAGGCGATCTTGCCGCTCGTGCAACGGCTGGTCGATGCGCGGCCGACCTACGGCTACCGGCGGAGTTGCCAGTGGTTGCGCCACTGGTCCGAGCGACCACTGGCGACGCTCTGGTGAACCGTGCGTTGGTGGCCAGGGGCGATCCCCCTGCGAACCACAAACGCATCTACAGGCTCATGAAAATCCACGGCCTTCTTCTCGAGAAGCATACCGGCAAGCGGCCTGGCCGGGTTCATGACGGCACCGTCATGGTGATGCGGTCGAACCTCAGATGGTGCTCCGACGGGCTCGTCCCTCTCGTCGATGCAAGCATCGCCTGCCGGTCAGCGGTTCACCTGCTGGAACGGCGAAGTGGTCCGTGGTGCCTTCGTCCTGGACGCTCATGATCGTGAGATCATCGCCTGGCGCGCTGTCACCAGCGGCGGCATCAGCGGATCGGACGTGCGCGACTTGATGCTCGAGGCCGTCGAGGCACGCTTTGACGACCTGCGCGCACCTGCGCCAATCGAGTGGCTGTCAGACAACGGTTCGCCCTACACCGCGACCGAGACCCGCCGCTTCGCCGCCCAGCTCAATCTGATCCCGTGCTTCACGCCCGTGGCTAGCCCGGAGAGCAATGGGATGAGCGAAGCTTTTGTGAAGACCTTCAAGCGTGACTATGTCCGCGTCCATCCGATCCCGGACGCCGCAACCGCGCTTGACGAGATCGCCGGATGGTTTGAGGACTACAACGACAACCATCCCCATTCCGGGCTAAGGATGCGCTCGCCCCGCGAGTTCAGACGCGCCCAACAAACCGCCTAGGTGTCCGGCCAAACGCGGGCAACTCCATGCATCGATACGCTGAGCCCCGACACTCTGATGGGACGAGAGTGTTTGTTCCTCAAATTCTATCTGAACTTAGGGAGTACGTTACGGCAGGATTTTTGGGAGAAATGGAGCTGGTCATTGCTCCACACATGCAGATCGTTGACGCTGGCCCCCTAGGGTCAGGACTCATAGCCAGTAGATGACGAGAGCGGCCAGGGCGATGGCTGATAGGAAGACCTTCGGACACCTATGGTATCGGGTCGCCACACGCCGCCAATCCTTGAGCCTGCCGAACATGATCTCGATCCGATTGCGGCGCTTGTAGCGGCGCTTGTCGTATTTGACCGCTGTGTTTCGCCGTTTCCGACCGGGGATGCAAGCGCGTATCCCTCTGTCTTTCAACGCTTCTCTGAACCAATCTGCGTCATATCCGCGATCCCCGAGCAACCAATCGACATTCGACAGGCTGCTGAGCAGTGCCCGCGCGCCGATGTAATCGCTGACCTGACCGGCGGAGACAAAGAGGTTGATAGGTCGGCCTTGGCTGTCGCAGATGGCATGGAGTTTGGTGTTCATGCCGCCCTTGGTGCGGCCAATCAAGCGTCCACGCCCCCCTTTTTGGCGCCCAGACTGGTCGCAGTGCGGTGTGCCTTGAGGTAGGTGGCGTCGATCATCACAGTCTTTTCTTCCCCGTGCTTGGCAGCCAGACCGGCCATCATCAGAGCGAAGATACCCTTGTCGCTCCACCGCTTCCAACGGTTGTACAGCGTCTTATGGGGTCCGTAGGCAGAGGGGGCATCGCGCCACCGCAAGCCATTGCGATTAATGAAGATAATACCGCTCAA
>CALDSD010000002.1 GCA_937911325.1 uncultured Neomegalonema sp. | reverse complement strand
CCCAGGCCTCGGCCCCGTCGAGCAGGCCTTGCTTCAGGCCGTCAAGCGTCTCTTCCCAGGCCACCGGCACCGGATTGAGGTTCAGCAGCTGCATGGCGATGCGGCCCAGCTGCGTGCCGGTCACGCGGTTCTTGGTGCCGAACATCTCCTCGATCGTGGTGACCGTCGGTTTGTCTTTCCATCCGAGACCGAGCTGAATGCCCCGGAGTTCGCAGTGCGAGAACAGGAACTTCAAGCCGTGGCGCTTCTCAAGCGGATCGCGGAGGACCTTCATGCTCTCCGGGCTGTAGAGGAAGTGGTACTGCGCAGCGCGGCTCGGGAACATATAGGCGTAGTCGAGCACGTTCAGATACGGCGCGCCGCCGGCGGAGTTCTGTGTCGAGGCCGAGTAGATCTGGACAATGTCGTTCTGGGTCTTCTCGACACAGGAAAGCTGACCACAGATTTGGTTGTCGCCGATGAACTCGATGCGGATCTCCCCGTCTGTCCGCTCCTCGAGGTCACGAGCGAACTCCAGTGAGCCGGCGCGTTCAATCAGCAGGTTGCGGGCGTTCAGGCCAGACGCGCCAAACTTGAGGGTGTGCTTGGCGGCTTTGCTGAAGCGTTTGTTGTAGGTCGACTCGGCGGCTTTCGCGAGCGACGGCAGCGTGATCACGCCTCCGATCCCACCGGCGGCGAGCATGACCGAGCTGAGGCCGTACTGGCCGCTGAGCTTGAACAGATCGCGGCGCGAAATCCCCGAGAGTTTTTTAGAGATACTCATGTAGCGTCCTCCCTGACATCTCCATTTTTGAGACTTGTAGTTTCAAAAAGCATGTTTTATGGAGTCTCGCAAGCAAGAAAATTCCGGGTCCTGGGAGGCTTGGGAAATGAAAGAACTCGAAGCAGACTTTGTGATCGTGGGGGCGGGCTCAGCAGGTTGTGTTCTCGCGAATCGCCTGTCGGCCGATCCAAACAAGCGCGTGATCCTGCTCGAGGCCGGTGGTCGCGACTGGAACCCTTGGATTCACGTCCCGGTCGGGTACTTCAAGACGCTGCACAATCCGTCCACCGACTGGTGCTACAAGACCGTCAAGGACCCCGGCCTGAACGGCCGGTCGATCGACTGGCCCCGCGGCAAGACGCTGGGCGGGTCGAGCGCGATCAACGGCCTCCTCTATGTGCGCGGGCAGAAAGAGGACTACGACCACTGGGCCCAGCTGGGGAACCGGGGCTGGGGGTATGACGACGTGCTGCCGCTCTTCAAGCGTTCGGAACAGCACGAGGATGGCGCGTCGGACTATCATGGCGCTGGCGGCGGTCTCAGCGTCTCGCGCATCCGCGCGAAAAGCCGGATCGCCGAAGCCTTCATCGCCGCAGCCGAGGAGATGGGCGTCCCACGCACCGAGGACTACAACGGCGAAGATCAGGAAGGCGTCGGCTACTTCCATCAGACGGCGCGCGGCGGCCTGCGCTGCTCGAGCGCCCGCGCCTTTCTCCATCCAGTCCGCAAGCGGCCGAACCTGACCATCATCACCCACGCCCATGTGCAGTCGTTGACCTTCGACGCGTCAGACCCCAAGCGCGTCGCCGGGGTCAGATACCTGCGCGACGGCGCGCCGGAGGTCGCGAAACTCGCGCTCGGAGGCGAGGTCGTGTTGAGCGCTGGAGCGATCGGTTCGCCGCAGATCCTCGAGCTGTCAGGCGTCGGCCAGGGCGATGTTCTCGCAAAAGCAGGAGTGGAGGTGCGCCACGAGTTGCCCGGCGTCGGCGAGAACCTGCAGGACCACCTGCAGATCCGTCTCGTCTATGAGGTCAACGTCCAGACCCTGAACGACGCGATCAACCGTTTCGCGCCGCGGATGGGGATCGGGCTCGAATACGTCTTCTTCCGCACCGGGCCCATGAGCCTCGGCGCAAGCCAGGTCGCAGTCTTCGCGAAGTCGATGGAAGGGCTCGAAACGCCGGACATCCAGTTCCATTTCCAACCGCTGAGCGCCGACAAGCCAGGCATCGAGATGCACCCGTTCTCGGGCATCACCTCTTCGGTCTGTCAGCTCCGTCCAGAGCGCAGGGGGATCAAACACATCTTCACGCCGAACGCGGCTGGACGCCAGCCGCTCTCGCCGAACTAACTATCGGCGGTGGCCGACCAGCTGTGCGCAGTGCGGTCGATCCGTTTCGCTCGGGCCATGACCAAGACCAGCGCGCTCAGCCCCTTCATCGTGCGCGAGCATGTGCCCGAAGGCTCGCCTGAGACAGACGAAGAACTGCTCGAAACGGCGCGAAACATCAGCCAGACGATCTACCACCCGACCAGCACCTGCCGGATGGGAAACGATCCAATGGCGGTCGTCGACGATCGCTTGCGCGTGCGCGGCGTGCGTGGGCTGCGCGTCGCAGACGCCTCGATCATGCCCGCGATCGTCAGCGGCAACACCAACGCTCCGACGGTCATGATCGGTGAAAAAGCCAGCGACATGATCCTTGAAGACGCACGCGCTTGAAAGCGCAGGAAACCGAAACCGCCACCTGAGGGAGGGACCGCCGCAATGAGAATGACGACTGAAGAAGCCTTTGTGAAAGTACTGCAGATGCATGGCGTCGAGCACGCCTTTGGGATCATCGGTTCGGCGATGATGCCGATCTCCGACCTGTTCCCGAAAGCTGGGATCAAGTTCTGGGACTGCGCGCATGAGGTCAACGCCGGGATGAGCGCCGACGGCTACACGCGCGCCACCGGAAAGATGTCCATGGCGATCGCGCAGAACGGACCTGGCATCACCAATATCGTGACGCCGATCATCACCGCCTACTGGAACCATACGCCTTTGCTGCTGGTGACGCCGCAGGCCGCTAACAAGACCATCGGTCAGGGCGGCTTTCAGGAGGTCAAGCAAATGGCGATGTTCGAGGACTGCGTTTGCTACCAGGAGGAGGTTCGCGACCCCTCCCGCATCGCGGAAGTCTTGAATCGGGTGATCCTGAAGGCCTTCCGCGGGTCGGCGCCAGCCCAGATCAACGTCCCGCGAGACATGTGGACTCAGGTGATCGACATCGATCTGCCTCAGGTCGTCAACATCGGCCACCCGCCGGGCGACATCGAGGCGATCGATGCGGCCGCCGACCTGCTGTCGAACGCGAACTTCCCGGTGATCCTGAACGGCGCCGGCGTGATCCTGTCTGGCGCAATCCCGACCACAGCGGCGCTGGCGGAGCGTCTGTCGGCGCCGGTCTGCTGCAACTATCAGCACAACGACGCTTTCCCGGGATCGCATCCGCTCAGTTGCGGACCGCTTGGCTACAACGGCTCCAAAGCAGGCATGGAGATGATCGCCAAGGCTGACGTCATCCTTGCGCTCGGCACGCGCCTCAATCCGTTCTCCTCGTTGCCGGCCTATCAGACCGAGTATTGGCCGAAGGACGCGAAGATCATCCAGGTCGACATCAACCCCGACCGGATCGGTCTGACCAAGCGCGTCGCGGTCGGCATTCAGGGCGACGCGAAGAAGGTCGCCGAACAGCTGCTGAGGAAGCTCACGCCGGACGCGGGCGAGCGGGGTCGCGACGAACGTCTGGGCATGATCGCACAGTCGAAGTCGCGATGGGCGCAGGAGCTTTCCTCGATGGACCATGAGGACGACAGCGACGAAGGCGTCACCTGGAACCAGCGCGCGCGCGATCGCGAACCGGATCGTATGAGCCCGCGCCAGGCGTGGCGCGCGATCGGCGCGGCGATGCCGAAAGACGCGATCATTTCGACCGACATCGGCAACAACTGCGCGATTGGCAACGCTTATCCGAGTTTCGAGGAAGGCCGAAAGTACCTGGCGCCCGGCCTTTTCGGCCCTTGCGGCTATGGTCTCCCGTCGATCCTCGGCGCGAAGATCGGCCGCCCGGACGTCCCTTGCGTCGGCTTCGCCGGCGACGGCGCATTCGGTATCTCCATGAACGAGCTGACAGCATGCGGCCGAGGCGACTGGCCTGCGGTCACCATGGTCGTGTTCCGCAACTACCAGTGGGGCGCAGAGAAGCGAAACTCCACGCTTTGGTTTGACGACAACTTCGTGGGAACCGAGCTCAATCTCGGTGTGGACTACGCGAAGGTCGCGGAGGCGTGCGGCCTGAGGGGCGTGCAGGTGCGAAGCATGGAGGAGACCACCGTCGCGCTGCGTGATGCGATCCACGCACAGATGGAGGACAACGTCACGACGTTGATCGAGGTCGTTCTAAATCAGGAACTCGGCGAGCCGTTCCGTCGCGACGCAATGAAAAAACCCGTCGCGGTCGCCGGCATCGACCCTTCCGACATGCGTCCGCAGCAGCCGGCTCTCTGAGCCGGCTGTCGCCGATAGGTTTTCCCCGAACCGGGCGCGCGTCGTCGCGGCGGCCTGACACGAATTCTTTGAGCGCGAGGTAAGGAGATGTCGGCAGGCGCCGATTTCGCCGAAAAGGCCTGGACCCGTCTGCGATCGCAAGGTGAGACGCTTGCGCCGGGTTTGCTGGTGTCGGTCGTGATCGGCATCGCTGCGCAGTTCTTGTCCGAGCACTACGGCGCGCCGGCGATGCTGATGGCGCTTTTGCTGGGCATCGCCTTCCATTTTCTCGCCGAGGAAGGTCGATGCGCGCCAGGGATCGAGTTCACCGCGAAGATCGTGCTGCGCATCGGCGTCGCCCTTCTCGGCGCACGGATCAGCGTCGAACTGCTCGTTGGTCTGGGCATCGAGCTGATCGGGCTCGTCGTGCTGGCGGTGATCGCGACCATCGGCGTCGGCTTGATCGGCGCGAGGTTGCTGGGTCGCGGCTGGAGGCTTGCGCTGATAACCGGGGGCTCGGTGGCGATCTGCGGGGCGTCGGCGGCGATGGCGATCGCCGCGGTGCTGCCCAAGAACGAGCACTCCGAGCGGAACCTGATCTTTACCGTGCTGAGCGTGACGGTGCTCTCCACGATCGCGATGATCGCATACCCGATCGTCACCGACCTCTTCGACCTCGACGCCCGTGCGAGCGGCGTCTTCCTCGGCGGAACGATCCACGACGTCGCCCAAGTCGTCGGCGCCGGATTCTCGGTGAGCGATGCGACTGGCGAGACGGCGACGCTGGTGAAGCTGATCCGCGTGACCATGTTGGCGCCGGTGGTTCTGGTTTTCGCCTTGGCGATCCGATCGATGGGCGCCGAGGAGGCGGGCCAGAGCGCGCGCCCGCCGCTGATCCCGGGCTTCGTGCTGTTTTTCCTCGGCTTCGCGGCCCTGAACTCGGCCGGCGCAATCCCGACAGGCGTCGCCAACGCGCTCGGCGATCTGTCGCGCTGGGCGCTTCTGATCTCGATCGCCGCCGTCGGCATGAAGACATCGCTGAAGAAAATCCTCGACGTCGGCGGGCCTGCGATCGTGCTGATCGTCGCCGAGACGCTCTTCATCGCGGTCTTTGTTCTCGCAGGTCTGGCGGTGCTTGCGTGAGACCTCGGCCGAGCCGGGCTGGCGGTGGCGGCGCCCTTTCTGCGTGGAGCCGGCGGTCCGCCGCGCCTCCTGTTGGGCGCGTTGTGTCGCACCACTGTGCAACACCTCAAAATCGAAATGCTTGCAGAACGGCGAAGGGTCTAAGGCGGAAAACCGTCGAGATCGCACCGGGGTGCTTGCTGGATCTCCCCTTGCCCACTCGGAGTGGACACAGAGGCCACTCGTCGCAATCGTCAGCTTTTTGCGCTCAAGCGGCCCCACCCGCGCGAGAGCGATCTGTCCGTTCTGCGGCACAAGCTGACTCTGCCGTCGAACGAGCAGGACCCAGCTCAAAGGAGAACTTCGCGCCGCCGCGGCAGAAATTTACTTGAATCATCCGTCGCGCCTCGCGCAGATTACTGACTGCTAGGTGCATGCCGACATGAACAGCGGCGGCTTAAAAGGGAATTCGGTGCGACGTACCCATTAGGGCGCAACTCCGAAGCTGTCCCCGCAACTGTAAGCGCGAGGTCGCGCTCCTTGCCACTAGGTTTTGACCTGGGAAGGCGAGCGCCAGACCGATGACCGCGAGCCAGGAGACCTGCCCGGCGATGTTTCAACGCTTTGGGGCGGTGGACCCTGGACGGAGTGGTCATGTCTAAGCTGTTCTCCGGCGACGTTAGATCGCCTCTCTCAATCACAGACTGTTCGACGTTGCGGTTGCTGTTGCTCAGCGGAGCGGCGAGCACAGGACTCTGGGCGATGATCCTTCTGGTTCTCTAGCGCAGTGCGATCCTAGTGGAGTGCGTCGATGGTGCTGTCTTGCGCCGGGCTGTCGCTCGGCTACCCCGGACATGTGGTTGCTCGTGATCTCAGCTTCTCCCTTCATCCCGGAGAGGTCACGGCGGTCATTGGCCATAACGGGTCTGGCAAGACGACGCTGATCAAGACCGTGCTGGGCGTCAACGCGCCGGCGGCGGGATCGCTGTACTGGACAGACCCTCGGCCGCGCGAGATTGGATACCTCGCTCAATTGACCGAATTCGACCGTCGCTTTCCAATCCGTGTACGCGAGCTTGCGGCGATGGGCGCGTGGCGAGGTCTGGGCTTCTGGGGAGGGGTCGACGAAGCAGCTCGGGTTCGGATCACGGCCGCGCTCAAGGCTACTGGCGTTGAGGCGATCGCTGAAAAACCTCTGCATCAGCTCTCTGGCGGCCAGCTTCAAAGAGCGTTGTTCGCCCGCGTCATTGTCCAGAATGCTCCGGTGGTGCTGCTGGATGAGCCATTTGCAGCCGTCGATCAAACCACCGAAGCCCAGCTCTTGGAGCTGATCAGCCAATGGGCGGCGGAGGGCCGCGCCGTGATCCTGGTCGTGCACGACCTCTCCTCCGTTCTCGAGAGCTGCAGTCACGCGCTGCTGCTGGGCGATGGAAGCGGCCTCTTTGGAACCGTTGAAGAGGTCGTCACTCCGGAAAACCTCGTTCAGTACGGCTATTACTCAGCGAGCCAGGCCGCCTGGTTTGAGCGCGCCAGCGCTCGACATTCTGCGAAAGCGAAGGGGGGTGTCGATGTTTGACTCGCTCTTTGGCTGGATCGAGGAGATGTGGTCCTTCGCGTTCATGCGCCGAGCCTTTGTCGCAACAACAGTGCTGTCGGTCTCAGTGGCGCCGGTTGGAGCTTTCCTGGTGCTTCGGCGGCTGTCTCTCGCTGGAGAGGCGATGGCGCACGCGATCACGCCCGGTATCGTCATCGCCTTTGTCGGCTACGGATTGTCGGTTGTGTCGTTGCTGGTCGGCGGGCTCGCCGCCGGCGTTCTGGTGGCTGTGCTAACGAGTCTGGTGTCTCGCGTCACGATCTTGAGAACGGACGCCAGCCTGGCGTCGCTCTATCTGATCGCCTTGGCGCTCGGGATATTCATTCTGTCGGCTGCCGGGTCCGCGGTGCCGCTGAAGAGCTTCCTTTTCGGGTCTATACTAGGGATCGACGACGAGACGATGATCCTGATCGGTGGCGTGGCGACCTTCACGCTGATCAGTTTCGCGCTCCTCATCCGACCACTGATCGTCAGCACGCTCGACCCGACCTTCTTTGAGGCGCAGTCACGCAACCCGGTTCTGGTCGAACAGCTGTTCATGTTGCTGGTCGTTCTCAACTTGCTGGCGGCCTTCAAGACGCTCGGAACGCTCATGGCGGTCGGATTGATGATCTTGCCCGCCACCGCCGCGCGCTACTGGTCCTCGACCATCACCGGGCAATTGTTCGTTGGATTTCTGTTCGCTTTGGCGAGCTGCTGGATTGGCCTGGCGGTCTCGTTCCTCGCGCCGGAAACACCGTCGGGACCCAGCATTGTGCTGGTCGCCGGCGTCATCTTCCTGCTCAGCGTTGTGTTCTCGCCCTTGGGCCTGCGGGCCCGCGGACGTGGGGGATCCGGCGCTGTTCCCACCACGACTACTGAAGGAGGCTTAAAAGAATGAAGAAGTATGGATTTATAGCCGCTGTTCTTGCGGCAACGGCTCTGGCGCCGATCGCGGCGCAGGCTGAGGACAAGCTTCAGGTCGTCGCCAGCTTCTCGATCCTGGGTGACATGGTTGAGCAGGTGGCCGGCGACAGTGCGATTGTCGAAACGATCGTCGGGCCGGACGCCGATGCGCACCTCTACAGCCCGAACGTCGCCGACGCCAAAGCGGTCGCCGGTGCGGATGTCGTCTTCGTCAACGGGATGGGCTTTGAGACCTGGTCGGACACGTTGATCGAAAACTCTGGGACCGAAGCGACGGTTCTGGTGGCGACGGAAGGCGTCGAACCGCTGCTTGTCGACGGCGAGGTTGATCCGCACGCCTGGAATGCGCTGACCAATGGCGTGATCTACGTGACCAACATCGCGGACGGTCTCGCCGCGGCCGATCCGGCGAACGCCGCAGCCTACAAGGCGAACGCCGAGGCTTATATCGCCGAGCTGACAGCACTGGACGCCGAAGCCAAGGCCAACCTGGGGGAATTGCCTGAAAACCGCCGGACCGTGGTCACCGCACATGACGCCTTTGGATATCTGGCCAACGCCTACGGCCTCGAGTTCCTGGCCCCCGTTGGCATCGACACCGAGGCGGAGCCATCCGCACAGGAACTAGCGACACTCGTTCAGCAACTGAAGGAGAAAGAGGTCGCAGCCCTCTTTGTCGAAAACATCACAAGCCCTGCGTTGATTAAGCAGATCTCCGACGAGACAGGAATTGAGATCGGAGGCCGGCTCTTCTCGGATGCGCTCTCCGAGCGCGGTGGTCCAGCCACAAGTTACGTGGCCATGTTTAGACATAACCTCTTGACACTGATGACGTCTTTGAAGGGCGAGAGCTGACCGTCGGACTATGGCGGCGATGAGTGGGTCAGACTGAACTTTCGGTGGAGCTGAGTTCTCGGCTGCGCCGAAAGACAGCTCTTGGGATTAAGCGGACATGCCCGAAGAAAGGGCCGATGTCGACTTTATCCCAAGAGCGGAACTCTCGTAACGCTCTGGCAGCTTGATCAGTTGGCGACTTCGGGCGGAAAGCGACCATTCGCAGCGAGTGCGAACGGGCTATGCGACCTCGTTGAAAGCGGACATCCGCCGCAACGATGCGCATGACCGCCTCGGGGTAAAAGCTGACGTCCCAAGCTTGGCTATAGTTTTACAAGATGGTTGTCCCAAGACAGCAAATGACTCTTGAGCTGTGAAGGCGGATTGGCGCCTCGGAGCTTCGTTATGCGGCCGGCGCCATCAGTCGCGATCAAACCTTCCGAGGACGCCGCGACGCCGCATACGTCCGTTATCGCATGGGCCTTCATCAGCGATCCGTTCGCGACATCGTACACATGCAGTCGCCCGCCTCTGGGCGAAGTCAGCGCGAGCGATCGCCCATCGCTGGAAAACGCGACGCTGCCGCCGTAGCCACGCAACTGGATTTGCACTTCGTGGATCGCCGTAAGCAGACGCAGCGTTCCATCGCCGAAGTCATGGGTCGCCAGCAATGGCGGCGCATCGGCCGGGTCGCCTTGCCATTGCATCGCGATGCCGACCAAACCGTCGTCGCGCTGCGTCAAGTGGCGGACGCTGTTCAAGGTCAGCTCCGCAGGCGGCTCGACACGCCTTATGAGCGCACCGCTCGAAGCATCCAAATAGGCAAGGTTGGGCCGCATCGTCGGCAGATTGAGTTTCGCCCGACCGCTATCGGGGTGAGTTTGAACACCCCCGTTGGCGACGACAAGCCGCGGAGCTGAGACGTCGAAAAGCAGCTCATGCGGTCCGACGCCGCCCGAGGCGAACTCTCCGATGCGCTCGAAAGCATGCGCGGCGTCCCAGACGCCGATGACGCCATCTCCGGTCTCGTATGCATTCTCGCCGGTGTAGAGATAGCGACCAGCTGGATCAAAGGCGCCATGACCGTAGAAATGCCGCCCGGTTGGCGCTTGAAGTCGTGCGGTCTCAAGACCCAGAGCGCAGTCGATTACGAGGGCGAACCTGCCAGGTCGACGGGCGAAGGCCACAGCCAGCGGCCGTTTCGGATGCGCAGCCGCCGCGTGCCCTCGATCCGGCAAGGGAACCTCGAACCGAATGGCGCCTGTCGGACCAAGTCCGCACAACACATAGTCGCCGTCGGGACGACGCGCAGCGGACAAGTACGCAGGCGACCCTGCATCCGCCCAGCCAACCGTCGGGAGAGCGCCGGTCGCGACGAGCGCGCCAGTCGACTGCAGAAACCGTCTGCGGTCATTGCGGCGCCGGACGCTCACTAGTCGCCATCCAACGAGTTGAATCCGATCGTCACGCCGATCGAAGGGGCCAGGACGAGACGCAGTGATTTTTGCAGCTCGCGCAGCTGCGTATGAAGCGACTCAACCTTGAAACGCTGTGCCGGGTCCGTCACAGCTTTGTCGATCGCATCCGGCGCGCGTTCCGCCAACTCAATCGCGCGAGCAAAGTCAGAGCTGACTTTTTCTCGCGCGTCGGGTTCGAGAGACTGCGCGAAAACCGTCTCGTAGAAGTCTTGTAGACTCACGATCGAGATCCGGACATTGCGCATCGTTCGGTTCGAACGCCATGTCTCCGCCCGCTTGGGGCGCGGTTTCTCAAAAGTTCCAAGCGGTCGTCCCAGACGGAGCTCCATCGCCGCTTGGACGCCGCCATCGAGGCTTTTGAAGAGATCCCGGACGGCGTCCTGCGGCTTAAGATAGATCGCGTTGCCTGGCGCACCTGCGGTCAAAAGCGTCTTCGCGTGACCGGTCTCACCACGCCATCCGTCGATCACACTCTGTGCTGTCGTCGCGAGATCCCGCGCGATCGCTTGCGCCAACCGACAGCGATAAGCTCCGTCCTCGCGGTCAAAGCCCACTTCACCCTCAACGTCGTAGAGCAGTCTCTCCAGAGCCGTTAGCCCGCGCGCCGCCACAGACACTTTGGCGAAAGCGACAGCGTCGTCGACGACAGGGTCCTTGGCTTTGATCAGCCGATCCACCCCTTTCTTCACAAACCCCTTCGTGTCGGGCCAGAAGGCGATTGCGAAACGCTGCATGTCGCCCTCCACGGGTCCCATGGCGATATGCTGCACACCCATCCACGCGTCGAAAGCGGTATGATAGGAAACCCGCAACTCCTCGGCGTTACAGGCCTGGGCGGGCCCGACCAGATTGGTCGCCGCGCCAGAGAACGTCTCGTAAGCCGGTAGGATATGCGAACTGACCGCTGCCTCGGCGATCGCCTTTCGATCAACTTCAGCGGCAACGGCAGCGGGCGTCACGGCGCAAGCAATCGCAACGATACTCAGCAAAATACGCATCAGAGGCTCTCCAGAAAGCGGATGAGCGCGGCGCGATCTTCTTTGGACATCTCGACCACTGCATCCCGCGACAGTTGCGCTTCGCCGCCATGCCACAAAACGGCTTCGAGCAGGTTCCGCGCTCGCCCGTCATGGAGAAAGTATGTGTGGCCATTGACCTTCTCGGTCAGGCCAACTCCCCAAAGCGGAGCCGTTCGCCACTCTCTACCAGAGGCTCCATCGGGCGGTTGACCTTCTGGTCGACCATCGGCGAGGCCCTCGCCCATGTCGTGCAGCAGCAGATCCGTGTAGGGCCAGATCAACTGGAAGCTCTGTTCTGGTTGCCCATCATCCCCCGTCTTGCGGAGACGATGGGTCACATGCTTCGGCGTATGGCAGGCGACGCACCCAACCTCATAGAATAGTTCCTTGCCGCGCAGTACTTGAGGATCATCGACATCGCGCCGCGCCGGAACCGCCAGGTTTTGCGCGTAGAAAGTCACGAGATCCATCGCTTCAGCGCCGACTTCCAGTCCCTGATGCTGTTCGGAGGCGCCGTCTTTGGCCGCCCGGCAGTCGGATTGATTTTCCGTACACTCGCCCCAACCCGCCGGCGCATGCGCGTTGGACAGCCCCATGTCTCCGGCAAACGCGCCGGCGGATTGCTCGCGCACGGTCGCAGCCCCAGCCTTGAGGCCGAAACGCCCCATGAGGCGCTCACCTGTTTCCGCGCTGTCGACCATTCGCGCGCGTCCAGAGATCCCGTCGCCGTCCGCGTCATCGGGATCAGCGCGCGTCAAGAGCTCTTCTTGTGGGATCGCCTCTAGCAGACCAAGACCGATCATCTGCGGCGCGACGCGCGGGGATAGCAACGCGTCTTTTCGCATCGGACCGTAGCCCAGGTCGGCGACCCCATAGGTGGGCTTGCGCAGCGCGGCTGTTTCACCATCCGACAGCAAAACCTCGATTTCTTCATAGGAGATCGTCATGCGCGCCTCCGCAGGGTGGCCAGGGATCGCGAAATCCTGCAACTGCTCACCATAGGTCGGCTCTGGCGCTGTCGCGAAGAGGTAGTCAGCCATCGCCTTCGTCGGATCTACCGGCTCTAGCGGAACGGAGACCCGCAAGAACATCGAGACGGCTGTATCCTCCGGTCCTTCGGGCGGGTGACCGCGCCCGTCTTTCAAGTGACAACGCTGACACGAGCGGGCGTTGTAGAGCGGACCCAAGCCGTCCGAGGCGATCGTCGAGGCCGGCGCGGCGACCCAGATCTTCTTGAAGAGGCCGTTGCCGACCTTAAACAGCAGCTCGCGTTCAAAGGGCATGTTCGCAGATGCATGCGAGAAAGCGTCGCGATTGACCCGCTTGAAACTCGTCGCAGCGCCTCCAGGGCGCTCCTCAAAACTTTCAGGCTGGGAAAAGTCAGTGGTGGGCTTGACGACCTTTGCAATGCGCGCACGCTCGGCGTCGGTCCGCGGAACGATTGGCAAATGGGTCTCTGCAGCGGCTTTGACGGAAATCAGCGCTGCGACGACAGGTATCAAGCAAATGAGTTGCAGCATCGGACCAATTTCAGGATTGTAATTTCCGAGTAATTTTATCAGGTATTATGCCTAAATGATCAACGCGGATTGTCGCAGAG